>JADKBB010000016.1 GCA_016715195.1 Candidatus Villigracilis proximus | reverse complement strand
AGGCTAAAGGATGAAGGATGAAGTGAAAAAAACCAAAACCAAAGTTTCAATAGTTGTTGTGACGGTGCCGTAGATGTCGCCTGTCAGGCCTGGAATTAGGCGCAGGGTGTATAGAGAAATGAGGATCGCAATAATCGCCGCGCCGAGCATGAGAGCGAATCCCAGCCAGCCGAAGGTGAACCAAGCAGTAAGACCTGTGATCAATGTGGCGAGTATGGTTTCTTTCATGCCAACGTTTCTTTTCATTTCGATTCCAAGTCCATCTTCACGCGCATAGGGGAAGGCGTAGATGACCAGCGGTGAAGCCCAACGTCCCAGCGTAGTGGCAAGCAAAAGAGCAGCGAACAGGTTCGAGATTGAAGAAAGAGCCGCGTATTGAGTCAGCAAAACCAGTATGCCGCCGATCGTCCCAAAGGCGCCCATGCGTGAATCCTTCATGATTTCGAGTCTGCGTTCGGGGGTCCAGCCGCCGAAGAGTCCATCCAGTGTATCCATGAAACCGTCGAGGTGAAAGAAACGGGTGAGCGCGATCCATGCGGATATTGTCAGCGCGGCGGCGACGGTTTGCGGAAAGATCAAACGCGCAGAGGAATTTACGCCAAATAAAATGAATCCGAGTACAACACCTACCAGCGGAAACCATCCCACCGCGCGTCCCATCTCTTGTGATGTGAACATGCGCTTGATGAGTGTGGGGAAGATCGTGAGAAATTGAAATGCGGCGATAATTGAAATCATAAAAACCTTTTTACCACAAAGGGTCACAAAGTTTCACAAAGGAAAGCTTTAAGACCCATCGTTAAGAATCCTTCTCGCTTACACCCGCTTCGCCGAAGGTTGCCATCTCAGACAAAATTTTGCAGGCGGCTTCGGCCATTGAAATTCCAAGCGCGGCGCCTGTGCCTTCACCGAGACGCAGATCAAGATCAAGCAAAGGTTTCAAACCCAGCCATTCAAGCATTAACCCATGACCATGTTCTTTAGAACGATGTGCAGAAATTAAATAATCTTTGCATTGCGGCGCGAGTGAAACCGCGATCATGGCTGCGGCTGTTGATATAAATCCGTCAACCATGACAGGCACTTGCTTTGAGGCCGCGCCGATCATCACGCCTGCCAGCCCGCCAATTTCAAAGCCGCCAACTTTTGTCAGCACATCCAGCCCATCATTTGCGTTTGGATTATTAATTTGCAAACCGCGCTCAATTGCAGAAATTTTTCGTTTAAGTCCTTCATCATCCACGCCTGTGCCACGCCCTGCAATTTTTTCAGGCGATTGATTCATCAACACACACGCGATCGCCGCAGATGGAGTTGTATTGCCAATGCCCATGTCACCTGTACCGAGGATGTCTGCGCCTTTAGATATTTCTGCCAAAGCGATTTCGATTCCACTTTGAATTGATTCTTGCGCCTGTTCGCGCGTCATCGCTGGACCTGTAGCCAGATCTTCGTCCCCAGGCTGACTCTGCGCCGAATCAGTTTTTTATCTGCGGTGGGGATTTCATTTGCAACACCCATATCCACGATCACCACTCGTGCACCTACATGACGCGCCAGCACATTGATCGCCGCGCCGCCCGCCAAAAAATTTAACACCATCTGCGGAGTCACCTCCTGCGGATATGCGCTGACTCCTTCGGCAACCACCCCATGATCGCCAGCCATCGTGATGATGACCTTGTCCTTTATTACAGGCATTGATTTTCCTGTAATACCAGCGAGCTGAATAGTTAATTCTTCCAACCGCCCCAAACTGCCCGCGGGCTTGGTCAATACATTTTGACGCTCACGCGCCGATTGCATGGCGGTTTCATCGAGAGGTTTTATTTCAAAGATTGTTGATCTGATAGACATTATTTTTTTTCCGTAAAAATTTTGGAGTCGGACAGATTGCTGATGGATATAAAACACGGACAGCAAGCTGTCCGACTCCATAAAGTTAAAACTCCACACCAGCTTGTGCCACGATGCCTTGATCGTAAGGATGTTTGATCGGCTTCATCTCACTGACAAGGTCGGCGGCGTCGATCAATACTTGCGGGGCAGATCTGCCCGTTATGACAAGATGCAGGTCTGAGGGGCGGTTGATTCGCAGCCAGTCCATCACTTCATCTGTGTCGAGCCAGTTATAGGTCATGGTGTAGGTAAATTCATCCAGCACGATCAAGTCATAGTTTCCGCTGGATATCTTTTCCTTCGCAATCTCCCAGCCGTGACGGGCCCGCGCAATGGTTTCATTCATATCTTTGGATGTCCATGTGAAGCCATCGCCTGTGGCGTGCCATTCGATGCCGAGCTTTTTTGCGGCTTTGATCTCGCCCCATTGACCGGTTTCTGCTTTGATGAATTGAATGACGCATATTCGAAAGTTACGTCCCCAGGCGCGCAGCACCATGCCAAACGCGGCCGTTGATTTGCCTTTGCCGTCGCCAGTATTGACGATCAGTAATCCTTTTTTGGTATTCTTATTCATAATGATTTCACCAAATTCCTTGATTTTTTGCCTTTCGTAAGACCCATAGAAAAAATGGAGCGCCCGCCAAAGCAGTCACAATCCCCAGCGGCAATTCCTGCGGCGCAAGCACAATGCGCGCCAGAATATCTGCCAGTAATAAGGCGCCCGCACCGCCAATAATACTCAGCGGAATAATGCGGCGATAATCTACGCCCCACCAGATGCGGACAACATGCGGAACGATCAAACCCACAAAGCCGATGATGCCCGCAAATGAAACCGCCGCAGCCGTCACCAGTGACGCCGCGACGATAATGATAAATTTTGCACGGCGCACATTTAATCCCATTTGCAGCGCCTGGTCATCGCCAAACTGTAAAAGATTTAACGCGTACCCGTTTAAGACCAGCGTCGTTAGACCGATCAACAAATAAGGGACCAGCGCCAGAGTCACATCCCAGCCGAGCAGACTTACCCCTCCCAACAGCCAGCCAATGGCGCGGCGCAATTCGCCCGTGGAACGCAGCATGAGGAAAGATGTCAACGAGGTTGCGAAGGATGAAAAAGCCACGCCCGCCAAAATTAAACTGGTAGTTGGCACAGTGCCGCCCACATTCGCAAACAAATAAACCAGATAGACCGTCAACAAACTGGCGATGAATGCAGCCAGCGGCACAGCCAAAAGCCCGAGTGCTGTATACGGCCACTGGATAGACATTGCCAGCACCGCGCCCAATCCTGCCCCCGAAGCCACGCCGATCAAATACGGGTCAGCCAGCGGATTACGAAACAGTCCCTGATATGCTGCGCCGCTGCCTGATAATGCCGCCCCTACCAATGCGATCAAGACCGTGCGCGGCAGGCGGATATCCCACACAATCGTCCGAAAAGTTTCGCTGGTGGTTGATCCAGTTAATGCGCGCCACAATTCAGCCGGCGGAATAAAAATGGAACCAACCGCCAGGCTGAGAAGCAGGGTGATGAGAAGAAAGAGGAAAGAGGAAAGATAAGGTGAACGGCGCATGGGAATGTAGGCGGGCAAACAAGTCCACAAGGACACAGATGTATCCGTGTTTACTTGTGGACTTGTAACTTATTTACTCAAAAAGACCGGGTCTCAACAACTTCGCCAGCGCTTCCAAACCATCCACCAAACGCGGGCCGGGGCGGCTGAGTAAATTGTCGTCGAAGGGCAAAACCTGTCCGCTCTTTACGGCGCTCAGATTTTCCCAGCCGGGGCGGGCAGCAACCGCTTCCGCTGTGACACCAAAAGCAGAATCGCCAAGGACAATAAACATCGGGTCAGCGGCAACCACCTGCTCCAAACTTAATTGGGGATAGCCTTCAATGTCTGATGCAATGTTATAGCCGCCGGCACGCTCAATTAATAAGTTGATAAATGTGCCGCTGCCTGCTGTATATGGTTTGGCCGGATCGGTGCCATCCAATTCATAGAAGACACTAATGCGAGAACTAAGCGGCAATATCTTTTCATCCACTGCGGCGACGCGGGCCTTAAGTGAATCGGTCAACTTGGTTGGGTCCTGTCCGGTCAACTGGGCTACGATCTCAAGGTTGGTATACATTTCTTCCAACGTGTTTGGGTTCTTCAAATAATAAACGGTCAACCCCAAATCTTCGAGCGCTTTCACCTGTTCGGCTGTGTTGATCTCCGCGGCGAGAATTAGATCAGGCTTTAAGGAAACGATCAACTCGGTGTTTAAGCCTGCATAGGTATCGCCAATATCAGCAACATCCAGAGCCTCAGCCGGATAGTCGCTATAGGCATCACGGCCGATAACCTGGGCGCCTGCACCAACTGCAAAGAGAATTTCTGTATTGGATGGAGCCAATGAGATGATGCGTTGCGCCGCGCCATTCATAACGACAGGCCTGCCCAGCCCATCTGTGAGTGTGATCGCCGCTGAAATAGGGGCTTCGGCAGCGGGGGCGCATCCTGCAATCAAGAGCGCCAGCAATAAAGTCAAAAGTAAAGTTTTGCGAAACATTTTACATCTCCAGTTTTGTATAAAAAAATTATTTACTAAACAAGGAAACCCTAAAGGTCTCCTCTGCTTTCATAAAACCCGATGTCTAAAAAAGACCTTTAGGGTTTTACAAGCAGCCAAACAAGAATCAAAATCCCCAGCCGATGACTGGGGAGGGGGAGAGGCAATCCGTGCAAGCCGTCATCCACCTCCTTTTGCGAGAGTGTGGCGAACCGACCAGAGCGGGCGACCTGACTTGGTTAGTTTACTTAACTAACTTCACAGTTGCGCGACAGTGCCGGAATTCCACCGGCTTCGCCGCTTGCTGACCGTTATTACTATTTTTTATTTTACCACTGAGTGCGCCGCGATTTTTTTTATCAGTCCACGAAAGACAAAAGTGTGAACAGGATGGAACAGGATCCAATATAAAAAACCACCCAGACCATGCGGAGTGAAGTAAACCGTTTGCATTAATCGCGTGCCTTGCGCGCGTTTTTCCACGCGCCATTCCATCCAGCCTTCGCCGGGAGCTTTGAGCTGTGAATGCAAAAGAAGTAATTTCTCAGGCTCGATCACATCCACTTGATAATAATCATAGCCGGCATTGGGACTAAATTTTCTAATGCCAAAAAAGCCGCGCAGTTTCCATAACCAGTTTGCGTAAGGCCAGTTTTTTTTGTTGCCCATGTTTGTAATTACATCGAAAACTTTTTTGATGTCGGCATTTATTTGTGTCTCGCGATGATCGATAAAAAAGCCTTCATGTTTGAGTGTTAAAAAGACTTCGGAAGTCTTTTTAACAACTTGATCGTTTAGCTTGTGCTCTGGCAGACTTCCGAAGTCGGAGTCTGATTCTGACTCCCAAACGCGTTCGATCTTAAAGCGGATGTAAACGAGTCAGGGCTTCCTTTGTAGCTGATTCAAAATCGACGAGATTCACTTCGGGATAGATCTTGCGCGCGGTATCGTGCATCACCACGCTGTCACTCGATAACCCGCCCACGAGCGCATACGCGATCGGACGCGGTACCGGCGTGGTGAGGCCAATGCCGAAAGCCATGAACCAAACGGGAACATACGGCAGGAGAAAGAAACTGCGTTTATGTCCGCGAATGCGTGCGTAATGCAGCATGAGATCTTTGTAAGTTGAAATATCGGGGCCGCCGATCTCGAAGACCTGACCCTGTCCATTATGGTTGTTCAACGCGGCCAGCAGATAATCGATCACGTTTTGAGTCGCAATCGGCTGTGACTTACTCTTGACCCAGACTGGCGCTGGGATAACCGGGAACAACTCGGTCATAAAGCGGATCATCTCAAAGGAGATGCTGCCGGAGCCAACCACTACGCCCGCGCGAAATTCAGTGACGGGCACACTTCCCTGCCGCAGAGTTGCGCCTGTTTCAATTCGTGAGCGCATGTGCGGCGCGATGTGCTGTTCTTCGTCTGCGAGGCCGCCGAGATAAATAATGTGACTCACTCCGGCGGCTTCGGCAGCTTGTACAAAATTTCGGGCGGCGTCCAATTCGCGCTCTGTATAGCCATGTCCGCTGGACATGTTGTGGATCAGGTAATAGGCGGTGTGTACGCCTTCGAGGGCAGGTTTAAGCGTAGCCGGCTTCATCACATCGCCTTCGGTCATCTCCACCTGCGAAAACCAGCGGCGACTTTTAAGGCGCTGAGGTTGTCTTGCAAGGGCGCAGACCGGATACCCTCGTTCCAATAACTGCGGAATTAATCTACTGGCAATGTAGCCGGTTGCTCCAGTGACGAGAATTCGTTTTGATGATGTCATTCCCTGAACCATTCCATAACCACACTATAAAAATTATTGATCCGGTCTATGGACATGAAGATAATTCCGGAAAAAATTGCTGGCCATATTGCTCAAGCATATTGCTTTCATCCCTGGGAAAGACGAGCATCATGGTCAACACCCGTGATTTGTTCAAGGTCTGCGCCCAAAATCGAATGTCATATTTTATATTCTCTTCAATGGCTTCAAACTCGTAAAGCAGGAAATCGTCTTTAGCGCAGGATTTTACAAGCAGAGATTGATCATATTCCGTGAACATGGTCTGCACGCTGTCATCATTAAAATACCAGCCAATGTCCTGTGTGCCGCCTTCATCACAAAACAACAGGATCGAGACATCTGAAATTGCGGAAACGCTTCTGTGCGTCCATGATACATAGGCTTTAAATTCTTCCACCGTATAACTGCGCTGCCAGTCTGTTTCTGAGAATAATTCCTTTCCAAAGTTCAGCACATATTCAATATCGGCCTGTGCTGGCTGAAAAGAATCGCAGCCGCTCCCCGGTTGTAACGCGGAAAGTTGGGCACTACAAGCGCTCAAAAAAAGAACGAAAGCCAAAACATAAAACTTGTTCATTGGAATATTCCTCACAATCGATTTAAAACTTAATGCGTTCCACTTTGAATGGCGTTTCATCCGGGTTGATCATTTCGTCAAATTCGCGCGCGGCGAGATGACCATTGAAGATGGCTTGCGCGATGATGTTTGGCGCTTCGGCATCGCCGATCAGGCGCAGGGATTTAAGTTTACCTTCAGCCAGCGCGGGTTTCAGTTCGTGATACAGCGCGTCGTTGGGGATTCTATCGGTGACCATGACGATGGCGTCGCAGTCGAGAGTTGACTCAGCGGAGGTGATGACGTTCGTGACTGTGGCAGTTGTCGGGGTGTGAGATGCGATGATGTGATCCGCAAGGAGAGTCACTTTCAGGTTGTGCAGCCGCTTGAGGATGCGTTCCTGCTCAAGCGTGAATTGAGTCCAATAGGAAATGGTGGGAGCGGGCGTTATCAATGTAACTTCGCAATTGTTTTGCGCGAGCAGTTCGGCGAGGACGCCGCCCATGTAGTAGTGGTCGTCATCGTAGATCAGAATTTTTTGAGGGCGGGCGGCTTGCCGCCAGTTGTCCAACAGCAAGCTGTTGGGGTCCATCAGATCATCGGGTGTGAAAATTTTTGCACTGCCCGGCACGGGACGTGAAATGTTGCGCCCGACACCATCGCGGCGCCAGGTGGAGCCGGTGGCGATGATGACATGCGGCGCTTCGGTTTCGAGGATGTCTTTGGCGGTCATCGGGCTGGAGCGATAAAAGAAAATGTTTGGAATTTTTTCGATCTGTGTGATGCGCCAGTCGATGACGCGCCGCCATTCGCTTAAATTTGGCAACGCGGATTCGAGAGTCACACGTCCGCCGGCTTCGCGTTTTGCATCGGTTAGCACAACATGATATCCGCGTTGACCGAGTGCGCGCGCGGCTTCCAACCCGGCAGGGCCGGCGCCGACGATCAGAATTTCATCATCTGATTTTTTGGGCGCGATGATCTCAGGGTGCCAACTGCGCCGCCATTCTTCGCCCATGGTTGGGTTTTGTGTGCAGCGGATGGGAACGAAGCGCGTATCGCCAGTGACGCAAATATTACAGCCAATGCATTCGCGGATATCTTCGTTGCGGCCTTCTTTGATTTTGTTTGGCAAAAATGGATCGGCAATGCTCGGGCGTGCCGCGCCGATCAAGTCCATGATGCCGCGCTCGATGGCCGAGACCATTGAATCAGGCGATGTGTAACGGCCAACGCCGACGACCGGTTTGGTGGTGAGTTTCTTAACGAAGGAAATATATTTTTCCTGATTGCCTTCTTTTTCAAAACGCGATGTTGTTGAATCGTTCGACCAGTTGCTGACGTTAACATCCCACAGATCGGGAAGTTCGGCGAGCATGGCGACGATGTCGTGACCTTCGCCGTCAAACTGCATTCCATCTTTGCCGAGTAATTCATCCACCGCAAAGCGGACAGCCACAGCGCAGGTATCGCCCACAGCTTCTTTTGTGTCTTCGATCAGTTCACGCAAAAAGCGTGTGCGGTTTTCAAGCGAGCCGCCATATTCATCGGCACGGTCGTTATCTTTTGAAAGCAGATGAAAGGCCAGTGACAGGTTATGCGCGGCATAACAATAGATGATATTGAATCCCGCCCGTTTGGCGCGGACTGCTGCGTTACGATGCCACTTGCGGATCTGCTTGAGGTCATCTTTTGTTGCGGCGCGTGATTGACCGGGTTCATAGCCGCTGCCGCCGACAAGTCCCTGCGAACGGGGGGCAAAAGGCGCGGCGCGTGAATATAGATTTGCGGCGTCATATCCGTTATAGGTTAATTCAATGCCGGCCAGCGCGCCGTGTTTGTGTACGGCTTCGGTCATCAATTGCCATGCGGGAATATCGTCATCGCTCCAGATGCGTCCTTCGATGAAGGGCGAAAGATCGCTGGTGTAGTGGATCTCTGTCTCTTCGGTGCAGACCACGCCCCAGCCGCCTTCGGCTTTCATGCCGCGCATGGCGGCCATGCCTTGCGGCATCCGATGGCCAAATCCGTTGCAGTGCGGCACCTGATAAAAACGATTCGGAGCGGTGACTGGTCCTATTTTGATCGGTTGAAATAAGATGTCATAACGAGAAGTCATGATAGATTCCTTTTTAGAAAGATAGACCCAAGAGACTGTTTAGTAACTTCACCACTAAGCCACAAAGGCGCCAAGACACTAATTTTTTTGAGTCTCACCTGCACCAACCGCAGCGCGGTACAAGTGTTGTGGTCAAAAAAACGGCTTATTAAACGTCCGCTTAAGATCTGGTTGATTATGGACAGACCATGTAATCTGGAAAAAGCATGGATGAATACTCATCCATTAGCGATTCAGAATCAAGCGGAAAAACAACCATGGTGGATATCACACGTGTATCTGTATCACTCTCAACCCAGTATTTAATACCATATTCAAAGCCAAAATTTTGCGCCTCGAATTCATACAATCGCAAGCCATCATCGGTTTTACATTCATCAATGAGATTATAGCTCTCGTAATTTTGAAAAATGGCTTTCCAATTTTCATCGCTGTAATATCGATTCAGATCAGGCTCTTCATAACCACATGGAAAGATCAGCGCCTCAAGATAAACAATCGCGCCTTCCGGATTATTCAGCCAGGTCACCGAAACACGATTCTCTGCAATCGCGTAACTTTGTTCCCATTCCAATTCATCAAAAACACCTTCTGTATAAGAAAGTGCGCGGTCAATATCTTTTTGCACCGGCTCGGAGGAAATACAAACAGGAGTAACTGTAGGCAGAGGCCTGTCGGTTGGTCTAACGATTGGCGTATTGACCGGCAGCGGCGTAAAGGTCGCAGGAATGACGTCAGGCTTTTTACTGCATGAAGAAACAATAATCGCAATGGCTAGGAATATATATATTTTTTTCATATCTACCCGGTGTATAAAGTGAAATTATTAGACGCGAGTATAGCACGCGAAAAAGAATTTGCCCGACCTTATCAGCCGGGCAAATGAATGATTTAAATTCGGACGGGCCCACCTGCAGACTCGCGCTTCTTTCCGCGCCCATGCCTGCTTCCGTCATTCGGGAAGTTTATCTGCCGCTGATGCAGTTCGCAAACATGTTTATGCTTTTATTCCTGAAAACATCCTGACCCAAAAATCGGACTTAAAGACGATCTGTTCACCGCATCCCTGCGCTCTCTTTAAATCTGCTTTTATTTTTTCAATGCCGGCCTGATACACATCCTCGTCCAGCAAAGCCAGTTGAGATGTGGCGCTCTGTTTAAGAAAAGGTTCATTCAGAACATCTTCCCCGGTATGAATATTCAAAACATGTTCCACATTCTGTTGTTGAACGTCCTGAAACCCCGCCTGTTTCATCACAGCCCTAAGCGCGCTGCCGGATGGGTAACGCAGAAGATCGGTCTCGTAAACGGTTTCAAAATAATCATAGATATACCAACTGCCATCGGCACTGTGCGGATCGTGGCCGATGAGCGCCAATGTACCGCCCGGCTTCAATACGCGGAAGGCTTCGCGAATGAACGCGGCATGATCTTCAAAGTGGTGAATCGCGTCCACGCAGTAGAGCAGGTCAAAGGTCGCAGTTTGATACGGGAGTTGAGTCGCTGTGCCGCGAGTTAACTTGAGAGGCGCAGGTTGATTGCGAGCCCGGGCGATCATCCCCGCTGAAAAATCCATGCCGTAGAGTTGAGGTGTCACCTGATGCAGCAGGTTCAACCAAAAGCCTGTACCGCTTCCCACCTCCAGAATGGTTTTTGCCTTGATCTGACGGACAAGATTAAGCAGTGCATCCCCGCGCTCCCAATGTTGGGAGGACGGGTAGCGCTGATCGTAGTCATTTGAAATTACATCGTAATTAAGATAAGGTTGTGTCATGCTATTTGGAAACCCCCACTCAATTATTTCTTACGCACGCGGATTATCCTTCATCCTCGTTGCCAGTTCACGCAATTGCACGGGGCTGATCGGTTTCAAGAGGACGATGTCTGCCAGGTCCTGCAAAGCCTCCGATTGGCGTTCATCCGCGGTGGTTAGAATGACGCGCGTTTTTGCCATGCGCGCATCGGCTCTCACATACTTAAGCAATTCATGCCCTGAAACATTGGGCAAATGCAGATCCAAAATGATCAAATCCGGTACGATCTCACCCAGTCGTTTCAGGGCAGCCTTTCCATCTGTAATTGCCTCAATTTCAAACTCTGTTTGCAGGGTTAAAGAAAATATCTGGCTAAGTTTGTCGTTATCTTCGATGACCAAAGCTAATGGTTTTGTCATGAAATTTTCTCCTGATTTTCAATGATTGGCAGCAGCACAGTGAACGTACTTCCCTGCCCAACTTCACTTTCGAGGGTGATCTGTCCACCCATTAATTCCACCAATTGTCTGGCAATGGATAAGCCCAATCCCGTACCGCCATGATCGCTCGCCAGTGAAGCATCCACCTGACGGAAAGGATCGAAGATATAAGCCCGGGCATCCTCGGGAATGCCGATGCCGGTATCCCCAACCTGCATGACCCAATGCTCCGGATCGGGCTTAAAGAAATTCAGGCGGACTTCGCCCTGATCTGTAAATTTAATGGCATTGCCGATCAGATTGGTCAATACCTGCCGCAAACGTTGTTCATCGCCGATAAAGGTCTCAGGCAGATCAAGGGCAATGTAGGTGATGATCGATAGTCCCTTTTTGTTTGCCAGCACCTCCATGTTTGCATTAACTTTTTCAAACATATCGCTAAACAGGAAGCGGCTCAATCGCAGCTGGATCGTATTGGATTCGACCTTTGCCTCGTCAAGCAGTTCATTCACCATATCGGTCAAATAATGCGCGCTCTCTATGATTTGCGCTGTGGCATGTTTTTGTCTTTCACCCAGCGAACCGAATGTATCATCATAAAGCAATTCAGCAAAACCCACGATCCCGCCCAATGGTGTGCGCAATTCGTGGCTTACCTTGGCAAGCAAATGACTTTTGGCGCGGCTGCTTTCAAGCGCCTGATCGCGGGCGATGGCAAGCACTTTTTCAGCCAGCTTTTGCGCGGTGATATTACGCAGCACCACGACACGACCGACAAACTGTCCACGCCGATCATGTAATTGTGAAATACGCATTTCATACCAATCTTGAAGATCATCTTCACCAACTGTGATCTCTTCCAATGCATTACGTGTATCGCGGTAACGCTCCACCAAATGCGGCCACTGAGCCAGCACATCTCCTACCGCGCGCCCAACCGCCTGAGAAGCTGAAAAACCAAACAGGCGTTCCGCTGCCGGGTTCATATCTGTAATACGTTCCTGCGCATCAAGCACTAAAATACTATCGCTCATGCCTTCGATCACCACCTCACGCGCGATGGACATTAAATTAAGGAACTGAAAGCGGAATAGAGACCAGCCCAACGCCAGCCCACTGACGGAAAAAGCAAAGTGGGTCGGGTCGATCTTTATAAACCCTAAAATATAGGAAACGCTCGCCGCCAGAGGCGCAACAACGCTGATCAATAATGCCCAGGCCTGCTGACGATAAAGCTTTGCCGAATTGCTCAACGCCCAATGGACGATCAGCGCCATGCTGATTCCAATCAAAAGATAGGAGTAGATCAGGCTCGCCCAATTGATCGTGCCAAACTCAAAAACCACCAGCGCATTCGGCAGAGTTCTATCAACATAAATGCGCGTCCAGTACAAATGATGCAATTCATTCGTGAAAAGAATTATCGTAAAAATAAGCTCAGGGAGAAACAAAACCCAAATCAGGGTGCGAGTCAGCCACCTTTCACGCTGGGTATATTGCAAAACAAAAATAAGCAGTACAGGGCCTAAAAAGTTAATGACAAGCAACAAGAACTTCATCGCCCAGGTTGCAGGGGTAATATGATCCCCAACGAGATACAACACAACCTGCCCTACGCCCCACCAGGTAATGACAAAGATCAACGCAGTAAAAGCCTTTGCGCCCTGCACAGCACGATGCCGCCAGGCATAAACAGCCAGCGTGGACGTGATCAGAGGCGGGATAAGAAGTAAAACAAAATATGCCGAAAAGAGCGCGTTCATGTGCTGCGTGACTCCCTTTGTATACAACCAAGTGAAAACAGGAAAGAGTGTATGTTTGCTTTCATTTTATCCCTTCCTGCCCCAAGAGACTCACTGTTTGAGATTACACTATGATGACAATTCCACGATCTCTTTTACACGCCCCACCTGCCCATCCACCAGGCGGACTTTGATGCCGTGCGGATGATTGGGCGAGCTGGTGAGAATATCCTTGACAATGCCCCGGGTCAACTTCCCTGTGCGCTGATCCTGTTTCAAGACGATCAATACCGTAATTCCGGGTTTGATATTGGAGCGGGTTTGTCCGTTCATTTTTCCCCCCCCCTTCCCGGGGCCGGGGCCGGCCCGGGCCCCTCCCCCCCCCCCCCTTTGCTCTCCCCTTCTTTCCCCCCCCCCCCAGCCCCGCCCCCGCCCAAAAACGGGACCTCCCCCCCCCCCACAACTTCCCTTTTCCCCCTCTTCTAACCCTTCTTTCCCCCTCTAATTTACCCCCCCCTTTTCCGGGGAATCCCCCCCTTTTTTCCCCCCGGCCCCGGCCCAAAAAAACAACCCAACTTTTTTCTGGCCCCCCCCCCTTTTTTTCCCCCCTCCCCCCCTTTTTTAAAAAAACCTCCCAACCCAAAGCAAGAGAAAAACCCTAATTTTTCGGATAACCCCCTACTTCCTCCCAACTTTGCCCCCCCCCCCTCCCCCGCCCCGGGCGGCCCCCGGCGGGCCGGCCGGCGCCCGCCGGGGCCGCCCCCCCCCGGCCCCGGCCCCCCGGGGGGCCCCCCCCCCCCGCGGCGCCCCTGCCCCGCCCGCCCCCGGGCCCCCGGCCCGGGCGCCCCCGGCCCGCGTGCGCCTGGGCGGCCTCGCGGGGCCCCGCTGCCGGTCCCCCGCCCCTCCCGCCGTCCCGCCGTTGCGGGGGGCGGGGGGGGGGGCCCCCCGGCCCCCGGGGGCGCCGGGGGGGCCCCCCCCTCTTCCCCCCCCTTCCGCCTTTCTTGCGGCGTGGGGGGGGGGGGGGGCGGGCCCGGGGCGGCCGGGCGGGGGGGGGGGGCGGCCGCCCCGCGGCGCGGCCCCGCCGCGGGTGCGCCGCCGGGGGCGCCCCCCGGGCGGCCCCGCCCGGGGCGTCCCCGCGGCGGCGCCCCCTCCGGGGTGGGGCCTGGTCGCCTTTCCTTCCCCCCCCCTGCCCGGCGCCCGGGTTGGCCGGCCGGGTTTTCTTCCTCGGCCGGGGGCGCCGGCGCGGCGGCGCCCCGGCGCCCCCCCCCCCCCCCCCCCGTCCCCGGCGCCGGCGCCCGCCCCCCCCCCCCGGCCGCCCCCCGCCCACCCCCGGGGGCGCCGGGGCCCCCGCGGGGCGGGGGGGCGGCCCGCCGGGCGGGGGCTGGGGCCGGGCGGCGCCCGCCCCGGCCCCCGTCCTTTTTGGCCCGCCCGTTGGTGTTGTTGAAAAGGGTGTGTGGCCTCGGGTGTTTTTTCTCCCCGTTTTTTTTGTGGCTAATGGTGGCTCTGAAAGCAATCCCTTTGCAAATAATAAAAATGACTGCACATCATTAAAATTCGTAACCATACCCACCGAAATGCGCACCGCGCCCGAGGACTTTCCGTCAATGCACAAACGGAAGTCGTCGATGGTGAAGCGGTCTTCGTTGCCGGGTTTGGTGAAGCAGACATCAAGTTCAACACGCGAGATGCCTAAAGCGATTTCGCCTGCGCCGGGGTTGCAGAAGCAGCCAGTGCGGAGTGAGATGTTAACTTTATTGGCTTCGCTTTCAATAAAACGATGGTCAAAAGCTTTGCCGTTTTTATCGTAAAAATTGACAGTCACCGCGCCGCCTCGTCCTTCTGTAGAGTTGGGGCCGAACAAACGCACCAACGGCTCGCCTGTGCTGTGTTTCATTTGTGTCAGATTTTGGAGCAGCCAGCCAGTGAGCGTTTTTACACGTTCACTAATGACATCATAACCAATCGATTCAATATGCTTGAGCCCGATCTCAATGGCGGGGATGTTGAGATAATCAAGTGTGCCGTCTTCAAAGGCGGCGGCGCCGTCAGCGAGATAATATTTATCGCCCTGCACCGATGCGACTGTGATCGTGCCGCCTGCGAACCAGGGACGATGCAATTTTGCCAGCGCGGATTTACGCGCGATCAATGCGCCGAGTCCGGTTGGGTAGCCGAATATTTTATAAAATGAGACGGGTACAAAATCAGGTTTGACTTGGCTCAAGTCCAGTTTGTTGGTGGGGACATAGGCGGCGGCATCGAGTAACACGTCCCAGCCGTGGGCGTGAGCTTGCTCGATCCACTCCAGCGGATGTTTGACCGAGGAGAAGTTTGACTGGGCGGGGAATGCAAAAAGGTTATGTCCGCTCTTCGAAGGCTGAGCCAGCTCAAGGTTAAGGTGAGATGCGTCAACGCTCATGTCCGGGAGGATGACCGGGATGTAGGTCACATCTGCGCCGCGGGCGTGGGCAAATTCCCGAATCCCATTTACAGAATTGTGATTGTCAAAAGTTAACAGGTAACGCCCATTTGAAAATGGATAGGATTCGCCGATCAGTTTTAACGCGCCGCTGGCATTGGCGGTGAAGATGGCAAGATATTCATCCGGGTCGGCGTTGAAAAATTTTAGAATATATTCGCGCGCGCTTTCAACCACTTCGGTGGCTGCGAGTGAAGTCGGGTTGGATGAGTGCGGGTTGCCAAAAACATTTTCGTGTAAAAGTTGATGATGCTTTTGGATTTGCGATTCGGCATAAATACCGCCGCCGGTGTAATCAAGATAAATATGTTCGCCGCGATCAAGGCGCGAGTAATCTTTTTTGCGCAGCGCATCGATCGATTCGGTTTTTTCATAGGTGGGATATTGTTTGAGGAAGGTTTCAAATTCATTAGTTGTCATGGAAGAATCTCCTGATTGCATCCTAAGCGGAATGATGAGTTTATTTCGAGGAATGAAGGATGTTTTTATAAAAATAAAACTTGTCCTTCGACTGCGCCGCATAAAAAAACAAGATCATGCGGCTCCGCTCAGGATGTGGATTTATTTTTATACTTTCACCGGGTTGCTTAACTTTCCCAACCCTTCAATTTCAACATCCACGATATCGCCGTTCTTTAACTCGCCCACGCCGGCGGGTGTGCCGGTGAAAATAATATCGCCGGGTTCGAGCGTCATGACGGATGAAATATAAGCGATCAATGTACTGACATTGAAAACCATGTCGCGTGTGGATGCCATCTGTCGCATTTGTCCATTTACGCGGCAGGTGACCACCGCATCAGACGCATCGAACTCGGTATCGATCCACGGGCCGAAGGAGCAAAATGTATCGAAGCCTTTGGCGCGTGTCCATTGGCCGTCTGCTTTTTGCAGGTCGCGCGCGGTGATGTCGTTGCCGATGGTGTAACCGAAAATATATTCCTTGGCGGTTTCAGGTGTGATGTTTCGTCCGCGTTTGCCAATGACCACGACCAACTCCGCTTCATGCTCGACCTGATTCGACTGCGGCGGCAAAATAATATTTTCGCCGTTTGAAATGATCGAAGAAGACGGCTTCAAAAAAATAAGCGGCACTTTGGGCACTTCGTTGCCAAGTTCGCGGGCGTGATCCACATAATTGCGTCCCACGCATAAGATCTTGGTTGGCAGACAGGGCGCAGCGAGTTTTATTTCTGCGATGGGTGTTTTGGCTTCACGCCTGCGGTATTCGCCGAAAATGTCACCTTGAATTTCGCCGATTTTGTCATCCAACATCCAGCCGTATTTGACTGCGTCGCCATTGATTTGATAACGGACAATTTTCATAATTCTCCATGCACAGGATATAAAAGAAAATGCAGGGCGAAAGTTCGCCCTGCATCTATTATATAATACCCACGGTCACAAATTGCGCTTTCCAACTTCTAAAAAAGCGCAATTTGTGACCGGGTGCGGTATACAAGCCAATGACAATTTATCGGTTGGTTGATGGGGGTTTGGGTAATTGCGGAATGATCCAGTTGATCAAAGCCTGCGGCGAGCGGGTTTGAATATAGATCTTGCCGGGCCCGGTCAACTCGATCACGAAACCTTCGCCGCTGAACAACGTGGATTTTAATCCGCCAATCGGTTTGGGCTGCACGCTCATCGAGCCATCAAACGCGACCAGATGGGAAGTATCTAC
Organism: Candidatus Villigracilis proximus; assembly: GCA_016715195.1. Classification (GTDB taxonomy): domain Bacteria; phylum Chloroflexota; class Anaerolineae; order Anaerolineales; family Villigracilaceae; genus Villigracilis; species Villigracilis proximus. The sequence goes on along the minus strand of JADKBB010000016.1, from coordinate 113,343 downwards.
AACATATTTTTCACCAGCTGTGAGCGTTTTCTCGTAGATCGCGCCGTAGGATGAAACAAGCAGGGTGCCGGTGCCTGTGGCTTCCAACATGGCAACCCCTTCAGCCGACATCAAAGCCTTAACACTGAGTTTGGTGCTCAATTCAACCGTTGACTCAGAAGCCATGTAGGAACCAGACTGCACCATCAACTTCTCGCCGCTCATTTCGATCACGATAATATCACCGGGCAATTCGGGGGCGAGTGTTATTTCTCCGCCAGTGGCGGGCGCAACAAAGAAGTTCTGAAAGAATGATTCGCCGCCGAGCACGGAACGTCCGAGCGACTTAAGCAATCCGCCTTCGGCTTTGGTTTCGATCTGCACACCGCCAGACATGCTGACCATCGCGCCTGCTTCCGCGCGGATACGTTCATTGGGTGTCAACTTCGCAATCGCGAGTGAGTAGGACGGGCGGTGTATAACTTCAATATCCATGGGTGAAACTCCTTGTTTGGTCTTTATGAAAATTCAAAAGCTTTTATTTAACTAATTTTATTTCACTTTGATCCACACCGGCTAACAACTCAATTACAGTTTTGTGAAAAATCGGATGAACAAGATCAGGCGCAATCTCTGCGAGAGGGACAAGCACAAAGGCGCGCTCCTGCAAGCGTGGGTGCGGAATCACGAGCGGCGGCGTGTCGATAATCACATCATCAAAAAACAGAATATCAATATCGATCAGGCGCGGTCCGTTTTGAAAAGTAGGCACACGCCCGAGCGCGGATTCCAATCGCTTCAAATGCGCCAGCAGCGCCTCAGGCTTGAGATAGGTTTCAACCTGCACCACTTGATTTAAAAACGCAGCCTGATCGGTAAAGCCCCAGGGCGGGGTTTCATAGATATGCGATCTTTTCTTCACGCTCATTTGCGGTGTGAGATTATCAACAGCCGTCTTCAAATTGGAAAGACGGTTTCCCATGTTCGTGCCCAGCGCGAGATAAACAATATATTCCATACACTATCCGTTAACAGCGTGCTCATCAAAATGCTCAACCATGTCCGCAGCGAGCCACTCTTCAATATCGCGGTTTGAAAAGGCATCATCAGGCAGTCCCTGCACGAGCCGGACCATATCCTGTCTTTTCATTTCAAACTGCTTTTGCACTTCTTCATCAGAAAGTTTTGCATACTTCGCGATCACATCTGCATTGAATGCATCCGTGTTTACATCTTCCCATTTGAAATGCGGATCACTCATGATCCCTTCAATAATACGAGCGCCCATTCCCCACCACTCAACTACATGGCCCAAAATTTCACGGAAATTCTCCACGCCCTGTTTTTTCAAAAAAGCATTCTTATCTTCAACACTGGAGAAATCCTCAATATATGTACTCCATTCATTCTCCAGGGTATCCAGAGTCAAAAAGCGGCTCAACGCAACGAGATGCTCGCGCGCATGGTGGATAAATACCCCATTGACCCAGCCCCGCACCCGCCGATTCTCCCACGCCGCTTCATTCATAGACCGTAAATCTGCCGCGGCTTTCTGACGCGTTTTCTCAAAATGGGACAGGAACTCCGTCTCATCCCAATCTTTATATTTTTCAATGGCCGCTGCATTGAATACATCAAAATCATATTTCTTGCGTTCATATTCGCGCTCTTCCGCAATCGCAAGAATGACGGGCATGGCCTCTTCCCACCAGCACAAAATATGCGCCAGCATGTCGCGAAACCGCTCGTAGCCCTGTCCATTCACGCGCTTTTGACCCACATCCACAGGCAGACGGTTAAAGCGTTCAATATAAGTTGCCCACTCGATTTCTAAAAAATTAAGCGTACGTTGTTTAAAGTTTTGCATGGGATTCTCCATAAGGTAATTTGCAAACCCCAACAGCAAGCTGTTGGACTCCAGAGTTAATTTTCAGTCAAAGACACCACTTCCGCATTGTTCAAAGCGTGATGTAGATCCGCGCTCTTGAGAATGACCGCCGTATTCCGCATCCCCGACCCAATGGACACTTCCTCCTCCCGCATCACGCTCGCATCAAGCTTAACCGTAAGCGGATTCAGCAATCCGAACGGCCCCACCGTCCCGATGCGATATCCCGTCACCGCCAACACTTCATCTTCCGTTGCCATCGTAATTCGTGAACGGCCAAGATGTTTGCGCAGCAGCTTCCATGAAATTTGGGCAGGCCCAGCCACCAGAACCATTATAAATTCATCTTCTGCAATTCGAAACAAAATACTGCGCACGATTTGCGAAGCCCGCTGACCTCGATCACTCGCCGCCTGCTCAAACGAATGGACAGGGTTTTCATGCCTAAATATTTTATGCGGAACACCAAGTTCTTCCAAAGACTTGCTAACGGGGGGGATATCCATTTTTATCTACCTGTAATTTTCCGTGGTCGTATGTCATCCCTTCGGGATTTGAAAACACACATACTATTTTCTATAATTCTTTCATCCCTTCGGGATTGAAATATGTAAGACAAGTTACTCACAGTGCATCATCATCATCATCATTCACTTCGTCATTTTTCTTTATATACTCACACAACTTAATGATCGGACATTGCGGGCAATTTGGTTTGCGCGCGCCGCAGATCTCACGCCCGAGGCGGATGATGTTTAAGTGCGCGGCGTAATAGGTTTCAGGCGGGAAGATGGATTCAAGATATGGGTGCGCCTGTTCTACATTCATTTTTTCGGGGCGCAGGCCGATGCGTCCGCTGACGCGGTAGATGTGCGTATCTACGGGGAAGGCGGGCATATTGAGTGAAAAGCATAAAACAATGGCGGCGGTCTTGGGACCAACGCCGTTAAATTTTGTCAGCCAGGCGCGCGCTTCTTCGACAGGCAATTCTGCTAAAAACTCCAGATCAAGCACGCCGCGTTCTTCGGTGATGGCTCGCAGCACTTGTTGTATGCGCGGACCTTTTTGATTCGCAAGTCCGGCGGGACGAATCGCATCCATCACATCTTCGGCTTTGGCATCACGCACTGCTTCCCAGCTTGGGAATTTCGCACGCAGGGCATCAAATCCACGGTCACGGTTGACGTCATTTGTGTTTTGCGAAAGGATGGTTGAAACGAGTTCATCAATGGCAGGCAGCGGAGTACGCCAGATGGGTTCGCCGAAGGCCTCAAGCAATGTTTCATGAATTTTGATCGCGCGTTCTTTTAGGTTTTTCATAATATTTTATTTGCCCATTGTAGCGTATTCCCAATAACCACAACAGACTTCATCAAATGCAAGCTGTTTTTTGATCTCAGAATACCGCTAATATCAATTTCGCCCAGTTGAATTAACTGGGCGAAAAAAAATAACTAAATTGATTTTGAGGAAAATCTACACCAGTTTAAAAACAGGCTGCGACTTGCCGGTCACATAGCCGCTGTGATTCTTAAGTTGTTTGGTTGGGCCAAATGCCGCGAGTGATTGCAGTTGTGTTTCGTTTAAGGCTTTTAGTTGACGCAGAATTTCAAGGGTGACGGCGGGGCGTACGCGCGGCACGGATTCCAACTCGTCATTCATGCGGGCTGCGTCACCGTCGGTTACTTTAAAGGCAATGCCCACGCCGTTCTCGCCGCATACCCCCGGCATTAAGCCGATGATCTGAAAGCCTTCAGCGCCGCGTTTGGTGACGATCTTGCCCGCACCAACTTTCATCAACTCACAATCAAATTCGCCATCATTGCTGATCATTTCAGGATGTGCGATCATGGCAGATGTGATCTTGCGGCAGGCCGCTGCGCGCGATTCACTTAATCCACGCGGATCACACAGACGCGCCATACCCAATGCTGCATTTAAGAGCGGCACGGCAAAATTCGGCGCTGAACAGCCATCGACACCAAGCTCCACTTTATCTTTTTCAACTCCGCACATTTCAGAGAAAGTGGCGAGAATATCTTTTTGAACGGGGTGGGAAAGATCAAGGTAATTATCCAGCGGCAGGCCGCGCATTTTTGCGTGTGCCAACATGGCGGTATGTTTGCCGGAACAGTTATTGAAATTTGGCGTGGGCGTTATATTTTGCTGAATGACCATGCGCAGCTTGGATGCGTCGCCGGGCAAATGCGCGCCGCATTGCAGGTCACTTTCCTGAATGCCAACTTTTTCCTGCATGGCTTTAACCGTATCCAGATGGATCTGGGCGGTCTCATGTGAAGAACAAGCGAGGGAAAGTTCGCTTTGGGTGAAATTAAAATGCTCCACGCCGCCGCGCTCTACAAAGGGCAGCGCCTGGAACGGCTTGGCAGATGAACGCAAAAAGGCGACCCCATAAGGGTCGCCATAGGAATGCAGGAGTTTACCGTTTGAATCCACAATGGCGATGGAACCAAAGTGCGTTGATTCCACGACATGGCCGCGCGTCAACTCAAGAATGGGTTGAAGCACGTTCATTTAATCCTCGCTTGTCTGGCTGGGCGAATGATTCTGGCGCACGTTGTAATGCAGCAAGCCATAGCGCAGGCGCTGGGCGAATTGTTTCTGGCGCGCTGCCGGGGCTTTGAACCATGTCAATAACGTAGTGACCAGTTTCTCGGTCGCCGCTGGATTCGGTTTTTTCGTCGTGACTTTATCCAACTTATCGTGGACATGTTTCAAAAAATCATGCTGAGTCTTAACGATGTTGGCTGTCACCACACCGCCGCGGCTGCTAATGATCGTGTAACCTTTATATTCGGCACTGAGCAAAAGATCGAGCGCAGAAAGCCAGGCTGAAAGATTTGAGCCTGCAAGAAAGGGCGGTTGATTTTTTAATACGGCGTCGCCTACGAATACGATCTTTTCTTCAGGAAGGCGCACCCAAATGGAGCCATTGGTCGGGCCGGCGTGATGCTCAAGGATCACAGGCGAATCGCTCCAATATAAATTCATTTGATCTGAGAAGGAAATTTCAGGAGGAGACCAGCGCACACTGCCCAGGCCGGAAATTGATTCCCAATCTGAACCTGTTTCTTCGCCCTGTGCTTTAAATGTGCTGGGACGGGTGCGGAAAGTGTCGGCGGTTTTTTCGTGCGCGATCACGGTGCAATCCATGGCGCGCGCGCCAAGTGTGCGGTCTGGATGCGCATCGAGATTGACGAGTGCACGTTCCATACCGCCGCCAAGATTCATCAACGCGGCACGCCATGAACGCGCATCTTCTGGAGAGGGCGGCGCATCGATCTGAATCAGTCCACGCTGAGTGACGATCACCCCCAAAGTTACACCGGGGAATTGGTCTTCGATCTGAATGTTTTTTGTTATTTCCTGCATACTGCTCCTGGACATGAAAAATGATATGTTTCTGGTGTTTGCTGCATAAAAACCAAAACTGGAATATTGATCTTTAACTCGTAAATTTTCCCGGGGAATTTTGGCGGTTTATGCGGTACTCGATATATACAGTAAACATCAAGCAGTAATGATCTAATTTTTTGCCGCTTGATGAAAATCGCTATAATAATTATTCACTCGGCTTGAGAGTTAATCTGCCGGTCTGGCGCTTGAGTTGACCTGTGGCTTTCTTTTGCGCAACAGGCAGGGTTAACCAGAATGTAGTTCCCTGATTCAATTCACTCTCGACCCAAATCTCACCGCCGTGTCCCAGCACCGCAAGGCGGCAAAAAGCCAGCCCAACGCCCAATCCGCCGGGACGTTCCTTGCCGCGCAAACGGGTGAATTTATCAAAGATACGCTCACGGTCTGCAAGGGGAATTCCGGGGCCGTTATCTCGCACCCAGAACTTAACAAATAAACCATCTGTAGTTTGCGCACCAATCTCCAGCCGTCCCTGCACCGGAGTAAATTTGATCGCGTTCTCCAGCAGATTGATCAATATGCGATGCGCCATATCCACATCCACCCAGATCAACGGAAGCACGAGCGTGGATTTATTTTCAATATGCTGCTGTCGTCCGTTTAACGCCGGCTCCACATCACGGATCGCTTCACGAATCAACGCCAGCGGATCCACCGCAGCCTGATCCACGATCTCTTTCCCTGACTCAAGCCGATTAATATCAAGCAACGAATTGACCAGACGCTGAATGCGCGCAGTTGAATTTGTGGCAATGCTCAACATGGAGCGGATCGTTTCATCTTCATGAACCATGCCGCCCAGCATCTCAAGGCTGGAGACGATATTCCCCAGCGGCGAGCGCAGATCATGATAGATCATCGCGATCATGTCATCGCGCAAATCGTCGAGTTCTTTTCTTTCGGTAATATCACGCAAGATCCATTGCACAGAGTCGGTCTCTTCAAACTCCACGCGATGCGCGTGAACTTCAATGGGAGAGGTTCCGCCATTCTGCTGGTGCAAAACAGACTCGTAATTACATTCATCATCGCGTCTCAATGTTTCAAAGTTCAAGCCGGTCTTATTCCACTTGACTTCGTGCAACTGGTCGATGCTCATTGAATGCAGTTGTTCGTTGCTATACCCGCTCAAAATCACCGCCTGCCGGTTCGCTTCCAACACTCTGCCTTCCCAATCTGTGATCAGAATCGGGTCCACGCTGTCTTCAAATAATTCACGATACCGCTGATGTGCTTTTTGCAAACGCTCAAAAAATTGAGCATTCTGAATCGTCGTTCCAGCAAGGCTTCCCAGCCCTGTCATCACCAAAAGTGCATCCGGATCGAAAGAACCGGAGATCGGATTCACCGCCTGCAACACACCGATGACCTTACCCTGAGATTGGATCGGAGCGATGGCGATGGAACGCATCTCGATTCCCCCGAACCTGTCCGCTTCACTATAACGAGGATCCAGGCTGACGTTTGGCACCACCAACCCGTGCCCATCACGTACCACCAAGCCCGCCAACCCCTGTCCGCCGGGAACATGTCTGCCGGGAATATTCCCCGAGTTATGTCCTGCCGCCGCGTTAAAGACCAGATCATTACTTGCGTTATCGATCAATGCCAGCGCCACAGTTTCAACCTGTAAAGCCTGCATGGTTTGATTAAGAATACGCCGCCAGACATCAGGCATTTCGAGCGAAGTATTAATCGCAGCCGCACCCTCTGCCAGTGCAGACATGACACGCGCCGTCCGCTGACTCTCGGTATACAAACGCGCATTCAAAACGGCCACGCTCGCCTGATCGGCAATGGCACGCATCAATTCCAAATGTTCCTCGGTAAAGGCATTCGGCACAGAATGAACAAGCGTCAAGACCCCCACCAACCGTTCACGCGCCATCAAGGGTACACACAGCGCAGACTTCGCGCCGCTTTTGGTGATGGAATCATCCGCCCGGCGCAGCCAACGTTCATCCTTGCTGGTATCAGGTACAAACACAGGTTTGCGATGCTGCACCACCCAGCCAGCAAGTCCGCGCTCCACCGTATCACGCAATTGTTGAGTGGTATGCTCATGGAATTGTTTTCCATAAACAATGGTTGCATCCACGGGCTTACCCGCATCGTCCATCACCACGATACTGCCGCGCTCGCCGCCCACATGTTGAATGGAGGCAAACAGCAGGCGTTGTAAAACCGTGCGAAGATCCAACGCAGTGGCAACTTCGCGGCTGACGTTGATCAATAGTTCAAGCAGGGATCGGGTGCGGTCTTCAGACATGGGCATATTTAATCATGATTTTTTAAAATTTGAACAAAATAATTCAAAGTATAGCCCCTTTGGTACAATTGCGCCATGTCACTTGACTTAACACGCATCAAAGCCCTGTGTTTCGATGTGGATGGCACCCTGAGCGATACCGATGATCTGTACACGCAGAAAATCTCACCTTTTTTTCCGCGTTTCCTCTTTAAGAATCCAGACCACACCGCGCGCCGTCTTATCATGTGGGTTGAAGCCCCGGGCAACGCGCTGCTCGGCCTCGCAGATACGCTCGGAATTGACGATGAAATGATCGCAGTTATTAACTGGCTATCCACCCACCGCAGACAATCTTCAAAAAAATTTCTACTCGTACCCGGCGTGGACGAAATGCTCAGACAGCTTCACGGTCGATATCCCATGTCAGTGGTCAGCGCGCGGGATGAAGGCGGCACAATGGCTTTTCTTGAACAATATAACCTTGTGAAATATTTCGATGCAGTTATCACAGGTTTATCCGCCCCGCACACCAAGCCTTATCCTGACCCAATCCTGCTGGCTGCGAAAAAAATGAACATCGCTCCTGAAAACTGTCTCATGATCGGCGATACCACCGTGGATATACGCGCGGGAAAATCCGCTGGAGCACAAACAGCGGGAGTTTTATGCGGATTCGGAGAAGAGTCTGAACTGCAAAAAATGGGCGCTGATATCATCCTAAAAGACACAACAGAATTACTGAAAACATTAGACTTTATCGGCAACTAGAAAAAAAGACAGCCCCTAAAAAATCAAGGCTGTCTTTTCACGCCGAACATTTCTCTTCTTACAAACAAGAGCCGATCATTCATACTCAAAATATTTTTTAAGATCGAGCATGTGCTTCTCAAAAAGATGCCATGTCAAAAAGGAAACCAAAATCGTACTGCCAAAGACAGAGGCGATATAAATAACATATATCTGCCAGCCTCTGTATCCATCCTTCCAGAAGAAATCCAGGAGAATGAGCGCAAAAGTCATATGCAACAAATACATTGAGTAACTGTGTTTGCCAAAGAAGATCAGAATCTTATTCTGAAAAAAATTATGGATAATGGTCTTTTCACTGCTGAGCATAAGATACCCGATCAACGCCGCTGTAAAAACAGACGCGGCAGTATATCCGCCAAGTGTCAGCGGAACATTATCATAAATTGGATGCGGGATCCCGGGTAATGAAATAAAACAAAGAATCAGAAAAGCGATCAGGGAAACCAGAAAAATGGGGAGGGAAATAGTCCGCAGCCGCTCGCGCCATTCTGTAAAAGTAAACCCAATTGCAAGCAGGGCGCCAAATGCCAGTTGTTCAAAACGGGTGAATGTGTTGTAAAAAAAGAATTTTGACACAAAACCAATATCGTCCCAAAACAGCACCCCGGCAATGCGCGCCAAAATGGAAATCACGATCACCCAGATGCTCATTTTCACCAGTGTTTCCTTGCGTGAAAAATAAACAACCGCAGGCCAAACAAGATAAAACTGTTCCTCTATGGCAAGCGACCAGGTGACAGATAGATAAAGCGTCAGCCACATGCCATCCAATAAATTTATCCAATTCTGCTGATAAAGAACAAGAAAGGGAATAACGCGCGGTATTTCAGGAACAAAGACAGGGTCAAGCCGGGGAATAAAATACAGAATAACGGCCACGCAAACAAAGTAAAGCGGAAAAATTCTCAAAGCACGCCGCATATAAAAATTCTTGAAGTAGCCTGCCTTCACCCTGGTCTTTAATAAAATTGAGGTAATTAAGAATCCAGAAAGAACAAAAAAAATATCCACACCCACCCAGCCAACCGAAGTCAGACTGGTTATAAAATGCAGCGTTCCATTGGCGGTGAAAATATCGGCCCGCTTAAATATATGCAGCGCCATAACAAGAATTACAGCAATTCCCCGCAGACCATCCAACTCTTTTGTGCGTTCATTCATCAAGGCATTATCCCATACAAAAAATAATAAACATAATTTTAGCGCAGCATAGCCAAAGCCCGATCAGATCGATGGATGAACCCCTGTGGGGCCAAAAAAATTAAGCCTGATATATTCAAGGACAAGCAATTCCCTTTTCAACCATTGGGGCGGATTATCAATATTAAGCAACGACCGGTTAATGAAAATGGCTTCGTCAACATTAACCCAGGCCGGATGAAACCCCAGATCTTTTTCATAGTCATCCAGTCGTTGTTGCCCAAAGCCGGCCCCCACCTGACATAAATAATAATATGATGTCATTTTGAAAACATCATATTCTGTTTCCATGGGAATATCGTATTCAATGACCGCGCCGAGACCTTCTCCAAGCAAATCAAGCAATGCGCCGCTCTCCTCTTCAATTTCACGCGCCAACGCCTGCTCATGCGACTCGCCTTTCTGTACACCACCGCCAGGAAATTTGTAATCTCCCATCACTGAAGAATGGATCATAAGCAAATCTGATCCACGCAGGATCACACCTCTTACTGCATTTCTGAAAATGGTTTTTCCCTGTATATTAATTTTCCCGCTGCGATACATCTCTGCAAGAATTTTCATGGAAATAATTTTACCGCTTTAAACAAAGAAGTTTTCCCTGTTGGGAAAACTTCTTTGTTGTGATTATTTTTTATTTTGCAGAGTCAACTTCTTCCTGCTTTTTGAATTGGCTCATATACAGGTCGTAGTAGAAGCCTTTCTTCTTGAGCAGGTCGTCATGTTTACCGCGCTCGATGATCTCGCCGCCTTTCAACACGAGGATCATATCTGCATTGCGGATGGTGGACAAACGATGTGCGATGACAAAGGATGTGCGGCTTTGAAGTAATGCGTCAAACGCTTTTTGGATGAGACGCTCGGTTCGTGTGTCCACACTGGAAGTTGCTTCGTCCAGGATGAGAATTCTCGGGTCTGCCAGAGCAGCGCGTGCGATCGAAAGCAGCTGCCTTTGTCCCTGAGAAAGACCCGAGCCGCGTTCGCCCAGAACAGTGTCATATTTTTCAGGCAATCTTGTAATGAATGAATCAGCGTTGGCGAGTTTGGCCGCGGCATAAACTTCTTCATCGGTGGCGTCGGGGCGGCCAAAGCGGATGTTATCCATGACAGAGGCGCTGAAGAGGAAGGTATCCTGCAGCACGATACCGATCTGCTTGCGAAGCGACTCAGTGGTGACATCGCGCACATCCACGCCGTCAATTTTGACCGAGCCGTGGGTTACATCGTAAAAGCGTGGAAGCAAATTGATGATGGTAGTCTTGCCCGCGCCTGTGGGACCAACGATGGCGATGGTTTGCCCGGGTTCGGCAGAAAAGGAAACTTTGTTTAAGACAGGGACGCCATCTTCATATTCATGGCTGACTTCAGTAAATTCAACTTTGCCTTTGATCTCGGTCATGGCTTTCGCGTTGACTTTATCTGTTACGGCAGGCTTTTCATCAAGGATGGTAAAGATGCGTTCCGCGCCAGCAACCGCGTTTTGAATATTCGTCCATAACACGGCGATCTGTTGGATAGGTTGATTGAAACGCTGTACATAAGCGAGGAAGGTAATCACCAGCCCTAATGTAACGGCTGTGCCGAAAAGCGAGTCGCCGGTCAATAAGTACCAGCCGCCCACGCCGGTGACGATGGCAAGACCGATATAGGAAAAGGCTTCCAATGTTGGCGCCAGCGCGGAGGTGTATGCCACGGCGCGCACGTTCGCGTCGCGATTGGCGGCGTTGACTTCCTTGAACTGCACAATGTTTTCATCGGCGCGGTTGAAGGCTTGCACTTCACGCACGGAGGAAATGGTTTCCTGCAATTCAGCATTGACATTGCCAATTTCTTCGCGGCTCTTGCGGAAGGCTTTACGTGCCTGCCCCGAGAACCAGATGGTGGCGATAAACATCAATGGAGAAACGGCAAGAGAAAGCAAAGCAAAAGGCAGGCTGGCGGTGAGCATGTTGTAAGCCACCCAGACCAATAAAAGAATACCGCTGAACACATTAACGAGTGCAAACGAAAACGCCTGCTCAATCGCGGATGTATCATTGGTGATGCGGCTCATCAAGTCGCCGGCTTCGTGATCGGCGTAATAGCTCATGGAGAGTTCGTGCAATTTCTCGAATACTTCCAACCGCAGTTCACGCAGAACGTGTTGACCAGTCCATGCCATGACGAAGAAGGTTGCGCCTGTGAGAATGGAACCAAGCACATACAATGCGATCACGATCAGGATCAAACGGAACAAGGCTTCGATGCGTTGTTCGTTTGTGGCGCTGGCGATATCCGGTACTTCATAGCCGCCAGAGTGAAAAGCGGCGTATACGATCTGACGTGAATATGTCAGCGTGGATGGGTCTTCGGTGGTGCCAAGCCAACAGCTTGATTCTGCTTTTTGGTCTGTGGCAGTTGCGGGTGCGAGTGAAGCGAATGCGCTTCCTCCCGCAGGTACGAGGAAACAATCTGTGGCTTGTCCTGAAAGTTCAGGAGATGTGACCTGACTCCAGGTGGTGATGATAACGAATACCACAGCCAGTACGATCATGTACCAGAAGCGGCCAAAATATTTTCCGAGGCGACCGAGCGTTTCGCTCAGGTTGCGTGGCTTGATGGAATCTTGATTAAGTATATTGCCGAAACGTCCGGGTCCGCCCATCATAGGTTAATGCTCCTCACGCAAAAGCTGCGAGTTATAAATTTCTGCATAGATCGGTTCTTCTTCCATTAATTGAGCGTGCTTGCCCTGGGCAACGACTTCGCCTTTTTCAAGCACGAGGATTCTGTCTGCGTTCATCACGGTGCTGATGCGCTGCGCGATGACGAAGGAAGTGCGTCCCTTCATGAGAGTTTCAAGCGCCGCCTGAATATGTGACTCGGTGGCGACATCCACACTTGAGGTGGAGTCATCAAGGATGAGAATGCGCGGGTTGAGCAATAGTGCGCGCGCGATCGCCACGCGTTGTTTTTGTCCGCCGCTCAAGGTGGTGCCGCGCTCGCCAACGTGTGTGTCGTAGCCATCGGGGAAGGACATGATGAAATCATGCGCCGCTGCAGATTTTGCCGCGGACTGAATTTCTTCGAGGGTTGCTTCGGGTTTGCCGAAAGCAATATTGTCGCGAATGCTTCCGCTGAACAATGTGGTTTCCTGAAGGACAATGCCAATTTGTGAGCGGAGTGAATCGAGGGTGATGTCGCGCAGGTCGTGACCGTCAATTGTGATGCTGCCTTCGCTGGGATCATAAAAACGCGGCAGTAAATTGATAATGCTGGTCTTGCCTGAACCGGTTGCGCCGAGCAAGGCAATGGTTTCACCTGATTTGGCTTCAAAAGTCACATTCTTAAGCACGGGGTCACCGCCGCCAAAATATCGAAATGTGACGTTATTAAATTTCACGTCGCCTTTGACTGCGGGGAGGGTTTCGGCGTTGGGCTTATCAACGATATCGCTTTTCGCATCGAGAATTTCAAAGATGCGGTCAGCAGATGTGGAAGCCTGCCCGAGTTGGGTGATGATGAATCCAAGCTGCGCGATCGGGAAAAACAGATACATCAGGTAGAGTGAAAATTCCTGCCAGGCGCCGATGCTTAATGTGCCCACAATAATTTGCTTGCCGCCCACATATAAAATGGCGGCTTGTCCAAGGTTGGCAATTAAGAAAACCAGAGGAAACAAAAATGTGAACAAACGCGAAACCGTGATGGCTTGATTCATGGTGTCGTCCACGGCAACACGGAATTTCTTCTGCTGTTGTTTCTCGCGCGTGAAAGCCTTGATGACTTTGATGCCCGCGAGGTTTTCCTGCAGCACTGTGTTCAATGCAGAAAGTTTTTGCTGCACTTTTGCGAACAAGGGCTGGCTGATGGTTCCAAAGATCATGAACAATACCAACGCCACCGGCAGGATCGGCATGGCCGTCCATGCGAGCGAGACATTGGATGTGAACAAAATGATGATCGTGCCGGTCAACAAAATGATGGAGCCCACAAGCTGCAGCAAAGCCTGCCCAATGAAGAGACGCACTTTCTCAACATCATCTGTGGCGCGGATCATCAACTGGCCTGTCTGATTCTTATCGTGATAGGAAAAAGACAACTGTTGAATTTTTGCGTACAGATCATTGCGCAGGTCATACGCAACTGACTGTGAATTTTTCTCAGCCCAAAAGGCCTGCAGGAAGGCGAAGAGTCCGCGCAGCAGGGCGAAGATGATGATCGCGACAAGGGCAGTTGTCAGGGCGCGGGGAGCGTTGGTCACATCCGCTTCAAGCGTGACTTTGAGCTGGTCAACCGTGGTGGCAGAGTCGTAGCTGAGGGCTTCGAGAATCTTCGGCAGCGCTGCGCTCATAAATGCGGCGGGAATTTTTTCGAGCGCCTGCAAAACCTGGTCGGCGAGATATCCGCTGGTGACGGCGTCGATCACGTTGCGGATCATGCGCGGTACAGCCAACTGTGAGAGCGTGGCAATGATCAGGAAGAGATACGGTAATGCCGCCTGACGACCATACTTGGTCAAATAGCGGACTGCACGGCCAATCCCCTTAAAGGACGGGCGCGGACGTTTTGCGCGGGGTTGAGTTTGGGTGATGGTTGCTTGCATAGAATTCCTTTTGCGATTTACGATTTACGATTTTGGGCTTCCATTTTTTCGACTGCATGGGTAAGCAGGGTTAAGGCTTCGCTAACTTTCTCGCGTTCTTCCACACTCAAAACAAGCGCGAGATCGTCCATCCAACGGTAGCGTTCCTCGGTTCCCTGGCTGATCAGTACTTCACCTGCGGCACTTAAGGTTAATAATTTGGCGCGGCGGTCGGCGGGATCTTCAGCACGTTCGAGATACCCCGCCTGAACGAGTTTATCCACCAACTGACTGGCGGCGGCGGCGGTTACGTCAAAACGCTCACTGATCTCAGAAATGCCGCATGGACCTTTATGATGCAATTGCATGAGAATGCTGAATTGCGGCATGGAAAGGCCTGTGCTTTTGGCGAAGTGACTCCATCCACGCATGGAACGATGCATGAAGGTATCCATCCAGGCGCGCAGGGTTTTGGAAAATTGGGTGTGTTTTATCATAGTTAAGCCTGCTTTTTATTTAAGCGTGCTTAACTATATAACTGAGTTATTTTCCGGTCAAGGGGAGAGGTGTTAGAGGATTATTAGAATTAGAGACTGTTTAAGACACTTCACTACGAAGCCACCAAGAGAAAAAACCTTGTGGTCACAAATACTTATTAACCAGTCTCTCTTAAAAATCAGTCTTCAAAATTATTTATTACTTCAGTTACGGCATTCAAAAAGAGTTCCACAACCTGAGGGTCAAAATGAGTCCCGGATTGGGAGCGAATGTAATCAAGAACTTTCTCCGCCGACCAGCCCTTTCGATAGGGACGGTCGGAACAAAGAGCGTCCCACACATCCACAACGGCAAAGAGGCGCGCTGCCAGCGGAATTTCCTCGCCTTTGAGTCCGCGCGGATAGCCGGTGCCGTCCCATCTCTCATGATGACAATATGGGATATCAAGCGCAGGGCGCAGGTATTCAATGGGAAATAACATTTCATAAGCATAGATGGGATGCTTATGCATAATATCCCACTCCTCACTTGTCAGATAATCATCCTTAAGCAGAATCACATCCGGAATTCCCATTTTACCGATGTCATGAAGAAGCGCGCCGCGTTTAACATGCATGATCTCCGCTTCTGTCATCCCCGCCATGCGAGCCAGCATAATCGTTGTTTCCGTCACCCGTGATGTGTGATCCTTTGTCTCTTTATCGCGTAAATCCAGCGCGTGCGACCACCCCTCAATGGTTCGATTATAGGCCAGAGCCAGTTCATAGTTTGAGCGCTGTAAATCTTCAAATACTTTAATGCTGTCAATTGCCATTGCTGCCTGGCCTGCAATGGTTTCCAGAAAATCCAGCCATTCCTGGTCAGGTTGAAGCTCTAAACGATTCCCCAAAAAGAGCACCCCCACAATATTTCCCTTGGCGATCAATGGCACAGAATAACAGACTTGCAAATTTTCAATTTGCGCCCATTTATCTGCCTGCGGCAGAGCCGCCACGTTTGCTGTCAGATCAGGAAAAACCAGCATCCGGCGCTCCAACGCAGCCCGCCCGATCAAGGTTTCTCCAAGGCGAATTTGAGTAGTGTGCAGAGCAACGGTTTGAGTCCCGATCGCTACAATGGTTTCAAGTATAAGCAAGGGAGAATTGAAAAGCAGGATCGAGATCAAATCCACACGCAACTGTATCTTTGCCTGTTGAGCGATCGTTCTTAAAGCCACATGCAGATCCGTGGTTCCCAGGATCGCATGGTCATTCTCTCGAAGCGCTTGAAGCCGAAAAAGTTGCAGCTCAATTTGCTGTTTTGCCTTTACCAGTTCAGCAGTGCGCTGTTCAACACGTTTATCCAATTCGGCATTGGCATGGGCCAGCGCCCCGCGCACAAGACTTAACTCATTTCGTTTCTGGAGTAAATTTTGCTCAAAAAAACCAAAGCGGGTTACATCTTCAAAGATCACCAACAGCCCGGCATCAGATTGATCTGGATCAAGAGGCAGCACATGAAACGTTAAATAACGCAGGGAGCCATCAGGCTGCGCACGATTTATACGTTCAAGTTTGAAGGAAGGCTGTTCATTTTTCAGGATGGAATAAAGCATTTTCTCCGACCCGATAAATTCATTCAACGCATCAGTCAACGGGACGCCTGCCACAACCCGATCAGCATTATCCAACACTGCTGAAATATTCGGCGAAACCCGCACAATCGACAGACTCGAGTCGACCTGTGCGTACGCCAGATCATATATCTCGCTGGTCACCTGAGCCAAACGCGCCGCAAACTTCTGAGACGTAAAAGCCTGGCCGTCCATTTACACTCCCTTCTCGATTTTTTCCGCCAGATGGTTGAAGGCATCCTCCACCCGTTCACCGGTCTTTGCACTGGTCAGAAAAAATGTTCTTTCGCCAAATACTGACAACGCAGCCAGCATATCCGAGACAGATACGACACGCTCCTTCGTCATATCCACCTTATTGCCCAAAAAAACCAACTGAACGCCCGGATTCAGAATGCGGATCTGACGCGCATAATTTTCACAGGCGGTTAATGTTTCATAGCGGGTCAAATCACAGATGATCAATGCGCCAGCCCCTCCCTGCATATATGTATTGGAAGCCGACTCAAATCCACTCCCGCCAGCCAGATCCCACACAAGCAGATTCATTTCTCCATACGAACGCTTGAGTACCTTGCGTGATATTTTCACACCCACAGTGCTGAGATATTTATCATCAAAGCGTCCTTCGACAAAACGATGCACAAGGCTTGTTTTGCCTACTCCAAAATCACCCAGCAAACATATCTTCTTTTGAATAGTTGTCATCTTGATTATCCAATCATTGAACCAGGGTTGGGGTAATTTGGCCGGGCGGAATGGGCTCCAGCAGGGTGATCCAACGCGCAGGCACCCAGCCGCGATGATATCCCGCATCATCAGTCCATTCCACCTCAACCCATGCGCCGAATTTTGACAACACCTTTACAGGTGTATTTATCTGCAACACCTCAATACGCGATTTGATATATTCAGGGAAGTCTCGAAGATATACATTTCCTGCGGCAAACGCCTTATAAGGCGTGGAGGTTACTGTAGGGGTAAAAGTAGGGGTAAAGGTAGGCGTTGCTGTGGGAGTAAACGTTTGAGTGGGAGTGGATGTAGCTGTAGCAGTGGCTGTCGGCGTGGAAGTGGCTGTTGCTGTAGGCGTGGATGTATTGGTTGGGGTAGGGCTGGGAAACGCAACCGGATACAGCGCAATCGTAAATTGAAGATAGAAACAAGCCAGAATCACCAGAAGAACAGAGAACATAAGCCCTGCTGCCCAACCCAGTTTTGCATTACGGCTCATCGGTTTGGAGCCTGCCGCGCCGCCTGTGAGATCAACAACCAGACGCGCTATCTTTGGTTGTAAATTCGGTAAAGTAGATGGATCGCCGTTGTATTGCGCCATCGATTTTTCATATTTTATGTGCAGTTCTGAAACAAACATATGCAATCTGGTGCGGAAGCCTTCAGGTTCAACACCGGTTGTGACCACTGCCAGATAAGCGGCGCGCCCGCTCTGGATGATAATGCGTTCATCTCCATACTGCACTTCATCCAATTCTTTATCTTCATCGCCATGCCCAAATGAGTCGCGTACAAAATCACGGATGGCTGTCAACATTCCGCTGATCAGATCAGAATCGGCAACCTCTGTGCTGCCGGGGTGACTGTACGCAAGCAATAAGCCGGAACCATGCTGGATAAGAAAAATCTCTTTGATCGAAAAGGGCAGTGAATCGCGTAATGCCAATTGCGCAGGGGAGACGCCGCGCATACGGGCAATGGCAGTACGGAACATTCCCTGAGGGCCAAAAGATGCCTTCAAGCGGGCATCAATGTTGCGCTGAAATTCTCTTGTAAATTCGCCTACAGCGCGCTGCACAGTTTCACCGATCACAGGATATAACGCTTCGACCATATCCTTGCGCGAATCGCGGATCTGCACCCGGATCGCCTCACCCATGATGGGGCCTAAGGCCTCGGCCATTTCATCACGCGAGTCTCGAATTGTGCGGCTGATCATATCGCCCAGAATGGGTGTGACGCGTGCGATCAGCCCTTCGGAATCAGCCTGTGCCTTGCGGCGTAATATCTCAATTTCAGTATCCAGGTCACGCGAGCGATGATCGGTGGCGCGTGCAAGCTGCTGCAAACGCTCAAGCTCCGCCAACAGTTCATTCAACTGCTGGCGGAGGCTTTCATCTTCTGATTGGCTTTGGTTTTGGGATGCTTCAATTTGACGTTCGATCTCGCGCAGGCGGTCGGACACATCTGAGAGCAGGATGGAGCGAATGGAAATTAACGGATCAATATTCTCGTCAACGGGTTTCGCGGGCGGTTCATTATCTGACTGGTTGGAATTCATAAAGGTTAATACACCAGAGATATCTCATTCTATGGATAAGTTCTTGATAAAGCATAAAAATCTACGGGATTTTTTACACTACAAGATCAGGATTTTTCTGATTCCTGCCGCAATCGAAGCCCCAGTTCCATAAGCATTTGTCCCAGATCCTGACGGGAGGCTTTTTTGTTTTCGAGAGATGCAGCCATTGAAAGCAGTTCCTGTCGTAAGCTGTCATCACGCTGACGGGCTTCTGATTGCAGGCTGCGTGTACGCTCTGCCTGCTCTGCGGCTTGCTTATCCAAACGGTCACTGAGTTCCTTGTGAGTCTCACGTAATTGGCGCATCAGGTCTGCGGCAAATTTTTCAAGATTATCGCTTAGTTGCTTTTGAACCGCCTGCAGTTGGGATGACTGTTCTACAGATTGTCTGTCCAATCTTTCTGACAGGTCTTTTTGTGCGGCTCTCAATTGGGCAGATTGATCTATGCCTTGTTTATCGAGTTTTTCATTAAACTCGCGGCGGGTTTCCATAAATTGCGTATTGGTGGATTCGGCAAGCGTGCCAATTTGATCTTGCAGCAGATCGGTTGTTTCCTGCCGCAAGAACCGCAGGCCGGTTTCCAGATCACTTAATCGTTTTTCAAGGGTACGCGATTGCGAACCGAATAAAATATCACGCAAACGTCCCAGTTCATCGGCTGTGGGCTCAGGTGTTTCCGCTTTCAGTTCGATGCCTTCAAGAGGTTCTGAGGAAGATAAAGGCTGCATTTCAGGAGCTGTTGTAGAATTTGATTTTCCCATGGCTTTGCTACCTTTCTATAATTTTTTTTAGATTATACACTTCTTCAAACTAATTCCTAATGCAAATATTGTGTGCGGCCAACCCTATGGATAATTCTCAAGTTCAACAGGCGGATTATTTTCAAAGGTTTTGCAATCTTTTGCCGTACAGGCTTGTAATTGTTCGAGCCAGGTGTGCAGGCTGGTGAGAATTGCCGGTTCAAGTTTGGTCGAGAGGTTTTCCAGTTGATAGGGGTCGGCAATCAGATCGTAGAATTCGGTTTCGCCGTTGTTGTATTCAACATACATAAATTTATCGGTGCGGATGCCGCGATAGGTGCCATCTCCGACCTGGATCAGATAATAATCGTTGGGAGAATCTGGAAACTCAAACTCAAAGGGCAGAGATGTCTGGTCGACAGGTGACAACTCCCCTTTAAAGTTGGATGCGGAGGTGTTGGTCATGGCGCCCATTTCGATCAAGAGTGCTTTGCGCCAGTCGGGCGTTTTTGATTCATCCATCTGAAAAAGAGGCATGAGTGAGCGGCCATCGATGAAGCCGGCTGTTTTGATGCGGGTCATGTCTGCGATGGTTGGGGCGAGGTCGATGTTGGCGGTGAGTTGTGTGATGATGGTGTTGGGGGCGATGCCCGGGCCGCGAATTAATAAGGGGACATGGATATCTTCTTCATAGGCGAGGCCTTTCCCGGGGGAGAGACCGTGTTCGCCGATGTGAAATCCGTTATCAGACATGAAGAAGATGTAGGTGTTTTCGAGTTGACCGCTTTGTTCGAGTTTGGCGATCACATCCACGACGAGTTCATCCACTGCAAGCAGGGTTTTGGCGCGTTGTTGAAAAAGCACATCTGCATCGATGGTGTCAATCTCATCGCCATTTGCGATCAAATCCTGAATGACACCTGGCTTGTCGCTTATGTCGGTTTCATTGAATGATGGTTTTTGTGGATATGCCTGATCTGCGAGCATTTCTGCATGACGAAGTGCGGGAGTGCTGGGTCCGTGCGGGGCGTAGACGGAGATCAGCAAAAAGAACGGGTCACCGCTGACTGTGCTTTTTTCGATGAAGTCAATTGATTTTTGTTTGAAGACATCGGTGCTGTATTCTTCAACAGAGCCGCCATATTCAACCAGCGGGCCATTTTCATTTAAGATGTAATCGTTATAGAAGCTTCCGGCTTCGTTTGGCTTTTTATAAAACAAAGCGTGCCAGTCTGTCCAGCCGGCGGGGATGTAATTGCTGCCGGCGAAAACGGGATAGCCGTTTAGGTATTTTCCGATCAATGAAGTTTGATAGCCTTCACGATTAAGCCAGACGGCGAGAGTTTCGGCTTCGTCTCCATCGACGAAGAAGCGGCGGAATCCGCCTTCGGGGAAGTTGTTGCTGAGGACGTCTGTGTTGTGCGGATATTGTCCGCGCAGCATGGATGCCCGTGACGGACAGCAGAGGGAGGAGGTGACAAAATAATTTGTGAATGTCGCGCCGTTTTTGCCGATGAGTTCGTTCGTGTTCTCAAGATATGGCATCAGGCTCGAATCCATATCGTCGGTGAGGATGATGACAATGTTGGGGCGCGGGCCAGATTGTGTGACCTCACATGCGGATATGCTCATGTTCACGATCAAAAAAAGCAGGATCAATCCGAAAAGTCGAATTTTATTTTTGAACCACATTGAAAGAAGGCTCCTTGTTTTCTATTCAACACCCAAACCCATTGCGGGAATGGACGGAATAGCCTCATTGAATAACCACGCATCAAAGAATGTACTCAGGTCTTTGGCGCTGATCTCTTCGGCAATTGCGATGAAATCGGCAGTGGATGCGTTGCCGCCCTGATAACGCTCGAAATAGGTTTGCAGGATCGCGAAGAAATTTTCGTCGCCAACTTCAAGGCGCAGGGCGTGGAGCAAAAGTCCGCCGCGGACGTAGACTCCGCCGTTGAAGAGATCGTCTGCGGGCGGGCTGCCCGGCGCGGGGTAGTACTCGGGGTAGGTGATAACGTCTGAGTATATAAATTTAACCCAATCATCGAGGGATTCACGTCCGCTGGTGTGTTCGATCCACAGACCTTCGGAATAGGTTGCGAAACCTTCATTGAGCCAGATGTCGCTCCAATCGGCCACACTGACGCTATCTCCAAACCATTGATGTGACAGTTCATGCGCCACAGTGAGTTCTGTTTCTTCAACATTGTCAAGATCGATCATATCGGTACCGTAGATGGAGAGAGTTTGATTCTCCAACGCCGAGCCGAATTCGGTATCCATGAGCATGGATCCGTACACTTCAAAAGGATAGGGACCGAATATTTCGCTGAAGTAATCGATCATCTCAGGCTGACGCGCAAATGGCTCACGGTATTCTTCAGCAAGCGTGCTTGAGTAATAGTCCCTGATCGGAACGCCGGTTTGGGATTGTGAGGTTTCGATCTCAAATTCATCGATGTTGATCGTGGCGAGATAACTTGCCATCGGATCGCGGACTTCAAAGATATAAGTATTTGTGTCACCACTGTTAATGGTTTCAGTTAACACACCATTGGCTGCGACTTCCAGTGGTACGGGGACGGTCACTCGAAAAGTGTATGTCGCCTTATCCAGCGGATGATCGTTGACGGGGTAGAAACTTGCAGAGCCATCCGGTTCGCTCATGACGAAACTTCCACCGTCCACGGTGACCCAGCCGGTTTGCACAGGCAATGCCACGGATTGCATTTCCTCGGGTGAGCCTGCGTATTGAACGATGACTGTAAACGCTTCATCCTTTGCGATCGCGCTGGATGGGTAAACGGTCAACTCGGATTCTGTCCGCTCGAATTCGGCGGACTCACCATTCACTGTAATTTCATTGATCTCGAAACCGACGAAGTCTAAATTGAAACTGGATAAATTTTGCAGCGCATTGGCTTCGATGGACACAATGGCGGAGAGGTCGCTGGTGGAGATGTTGTTGATCGTCATATCCAACGTATAGTGGGTTGTTTCATATCCGCCATTGCCGAAATCAGGATAGAGCGAATCACCCAGACCGGTTGAGCCGGCACTTGCTTCCAATGGCTGTTCGGGCATGGCGGTGACTGAGGCTTCATCCGTTGCTGGAACGGTTGCGATATCATGCGGAGGTTTTTGCTCAGCAACAAATTGATTGCAGGCCAGGATCGTGAGTGTTAGTAATAGACAGGCAAGAAATATGCGAGTTGATCTTTTGTTTTTCATGTATCTTCCTTGTTGAGTTAAGGCAGTATATCACGCAGGGTTGTTGTAGAATTGAGCCATCCAAAGGAATCAACAGGAGCTTTATGACTGCATCTCCACTTTTTGAATTTGCATTGCTTAGTTTTATTTCGATGTTCACCATGGTCAATCCGGTGGGTGTCATTCCGGTCTTTACCGCGATGACCGCGAAACTGTCGCCGCAGGAATCGCATCGTGTGGCACGCAAGGCGAGCCTGACGGCTTTGTTTATTTTGCTGGCTTTCGCGTTGACGGGTCAGTGGATATTCCGTTTCTTTTCCATTTCGGTTAATAGTCTGCGGGTGGTGGGTGGTGTGATATTTTTCCTGATGGGATACGAAATGCTGCAAGCGCATCTCTCGCGTACACAATTTGACGATGAGACCAATCACGCTTATATCAACGATATTTCGATCACGCCTTTGGGAATTCCGATCATTTGCGGACCGGGTGCGATCACTACGTCGATCCTGCTGATGAATGAGACGAAGACTCCGCTGGAAGTAGGGATCGTGGTGGGGATCATTGTGCTGCTAATCGCTATTACCTATATTTTGCTGCTCGGTGCAAAACAGGTGACACGTCTCATTGGTGAGAACGGAAACAAGGTTATGCTGCGTTTGATGGGACTGATCGTGATGGTGATCGCGGTGGAATTTTTCTTTAGTGGATTAACTCCCATCGTGCGCGAGATGTTGAAAATCCAATAAGACTTTACGGGCTATCTTTATTTGTCCACGAAGGGCACGAAGAAACACGAATTTTAGTTTTTTTCTTACGTAAAACGCGGACGCGTGACGAACGCTAAAAAACAACCATGACACATCCAGAATTTAATTTGGGACGCTAACCGTTCGCGCAAGAAAACGCTGATTTTTTCCCCTTCTCGTCGGGGGCCCCCCCCCCGCGGGCCGCCCCCCCCCCTTTGTTCTTAAAAACGAAATCACCCTCGAAATCTTAATTTCGGGGTGATTCATATTTGTTCATCCTACTCACTGAATGTCACTGCCTTCCCATTCGTTCATGAATTGATCAAGAAATTTCAACATGACCTCGTGCCGCTGTTCGGCGATCCTTTTGGCGGTGACTGTGTTCATCATGTCTTTTAGCAAAAGCAATTTTTCGTAAAAATGATTAATGGTCGCGCTTTTGCTGTTCTTGTAATCTTCAAAACTCGCGTGCATTTGATTTGATGTTTCAGGGTCATACATGGGGCGGTTCTTATATCCGCCGTAGGCAAAGGCGCGCCCGATGCCGATGGCGCCGATGGCATCCAGCCGGTCGGCATCCTGCACAATAAAGCCTTCAAGGCTTTTCATTTTATTTTCGACCTGTGCGCCTTTATAAGAGACGTTCATGATGATCTCGCAGACCTGTTGATTTACACGCGGGTCCACGCCGCATTGCTGCATCCACGCTTTGGCGCGGTGCGGGGTTTCATCTTCGCTTTCGTTGAACTTCCAGTCATCGAGGTCATGTAACAGGGCGGCGAGTTCAACCACGAAAAGATCGGCTGTTTCATGTTTGCAAATGGTGACAGCATTTTTCCAGACCCGGTAAATATGCCACCAGTCATGTCCCGAGGAATCGTCGCTGAATTCCTGTTTGATATATTCGCTTGTTTTTTGAATGATGTCGGTTTGAGTCATGCCCCTATTTTGCCACAGATGAGTTTACGTCGGTATAAACTGACACTCAGTAAATACAATCCTCTACAATACTTTCACACTCTCCTCGTCGGGGATGGCAGACAACAATGCACGCAAGGCTTTGTTGACCTGCTCGGTTGTCTTGAATACCTTTGCAACATCTGCATCAAGAAGCACAATGACTGGTTCACTTTTCATTTTTTCGGCAAAGCGGTTAGGTTTTGCCTTTTTGTAGTCAAAGGTGTATTCCGGGGCCATTTCCCGGGGCTTACGGGGCTTGGAAACGGGAGTTTTTTTCATAATCTTTTTTCTCTTGATAAGTGTTAAAAAAAAATTTGCTGTTCGGAACGCCTATATCCTACCTGTTCCATTTCATCTTCATGTACACACCGCCTTTCTTTAGTTCATCCAACATTTGATTTAAGCGTTTCTGTTTTGTGGCTTCCAGTTTGGCTCGGGTGATCCAGCCGATGTAATCATTTTGTTGGTAGGCAGGGCGTGCGTTGTAGGCATCCATCACTCCGTGTGTAGTGAGCGCATCACGGAAAAAATCAGGCATTTCATAGCGTGGACGTGCGGGCATGTTTTCCTCCTGTCAGAAATTACAAATTAAAGCGTCCATGTTTGCGGCAGTGCCAACCGGCAGATACCATAATCCTAAAATTGAGATAACGATCAACAAATTACGTCCCCAGGGTTGGTCCAAGCCAAAGCCTGTGGCGGCTGTCAATGCAGAGAGGCCATAGGCCACGAAGACGGTTTTCATTAATGTCGAACGGGGCTCAATGCCTATTGTTTTTACGAACCCGGCCCACGGTCCGAGTTGACCCGTGTACTCACCGCCGGCCGGCGTGACATAGTCACCGAGTACGAGGGCGCGGCTTCCGTCGGCCAACATCCAACTGGCATTCAGAATGATCAGAATAACAATGATCCACTTCATGTTTATTGTTTCAACACACACAAGGCCTGACGAATTTCACCGAGATGATAGGCGGTATGCACCACGATCCCCAACGCGCCGCCCATGGTGTCTTCGTTCCATACTTCGTTATCCTGAAACATTTTGCTCATGCGGTTGTACATTTCATTCAAATTGCTTTTCAGCGCATCCCATTCTTCAGGCGTGACCTTTTCCACGGTGCGCCAGACTTCGCCCCAGTCGGCGGGGCTGGTGTCGTGATGCATCACGAAGCGCTCAAGCACGCTCATGTAAAAAGTGACATGTGCAACCTGCGCGGCGAGTGAGGCGCACTTTCCCCCAACGGGGATCGATGCCTCTTGAGCAGAAACAGTTTCGAGCGTTTGAAAAAGAGACGTGTCCTTATCCAGATAAATGCCGCGCGGCTTTTCAAAGGTTTCTTCCATCAAGGCCGACAATGTGTTCTTAAATTCTTCCTGCTTGATATTTTTTCCCATGCGATTATTCTGCTCCTTCAAATGCGGATTTGATCCAGCCGATCAGCTCGGAATTAACTTCCTGCGCGTCGCTGACATTAACGATGTAATTGCACATGCTTCCTTTGGGCTGTTCCAGCAGGCGGGCATTTTTCTTTAAGTCCTTTGCGTTGATGCCCACTTCAAAACGGGTGTTGGTCTTGGGGCCGATCATTGCAAATTGTTTTTTGCGCCGCAAACTGACATATCCCTTTTTTGGCACGATCTCGAATTCGCCAAAGGTATTAATTTCCTTCATCAACTTTTCGTGTATGACGCGAAACCCCGCTTTCGCGCCTGAATAGATTTCATCTAAAACCGCATCACCACTTTTGCCGTCAGCCGCGCGCGTTCCATCGGATGCAAAAATGGCATGAACCAGCGCGTTTGCATCGCCATGACCCAGTCCAAGTTTTTCCTTGAACATGTCACGCAGTTCGCCATGTTTGGCAAGTCCGCTTTTCTTTGCGATGACGGAAAGCTCTGCGAGGGTTTTGCCTGTTTTCTTTTGGATGTTATCGATTTGGGTTTGGACTGCTTGATCGAGGCTGCTCATCAGATGATCTCCTTATTAGTAAAGTTGGGGGAAAGCCGATGTTTCGATTATAGAACATTTTTTCTATTTATTCAACTGCACTTTTGGGATTGCGGACTAAAGTCCGCGATCCGATATCACTACTTTAACAACTTGTTCAACTCTTCTTCCAGATCAACCCGAGCGCGGACTGCGATCGGCGCGGCAAGGTTTCTGCGGAGTGTTTCTTCGCTTTTATCTTTTCGTAATAGTCACGATACATTTGGGTCACTGAAATGGTTTCGCCAGTGTATATCTCCACGCGGACTTCATCACCAGTTTTCACAACTCCCTCTTTGATGACGCGGCAATACAAGCCGGGGCGTTCCGCCCCGCGAAAACGTTTCACAAATTTTGAGTCTTCCATGCGCCTTGCAAAAGTTCCGCAGGGAATGCGCGGCGCGGTGACTTGCAATATGACTTCGCCAACATGCAGAAAATCTCCAATGTTGAATTTTGCACTTTCCAGTTCTGAGATGGTCAGGTTCTCGCCAAACGTGCCTGCATCAACCTCACGTCCCAA
This sequence comes from Candidatus Villigracilis proximus, assembly GCA_016715195.1. GTDB lineage: Bacteria > Chloroflexota > Anaerolineae > Anaerolineales > Villigracilaceae > Villigracilis > Villigracilis proximus. The sequence goes on along the minus strand of JADKBB010000016.1, from coordinate 86,614 downwards.
TTCGGTTGACCACCATTCATAATCTTTTGTTCCATAGACATAGACTGCCTGATCTGGTCCGCCGTGATGTTTGGGACTGCCGATAAAATCTTCTGCAATGCCGAGAGTCGTGATCTGAATCGGTCCCGATACAGGCTGCTTGAAGATTCCGGTGATTTCTGATTTATCGCCGCTTTGCAGGGTTTGTTTTTGCCCGATATTGATGCTGGTTAATTGCATGGTTAACTTTCCTTATTTATAAAAACTTAATCCCATTTTTTATTCAGATCGTCCGCATAAAAGCGGATGGCGCGTTCATAGCTGATAACGCCTTCGTCGGAGGTTGTATCTATAAGAACTTTTAGCAATGAACTGACAGCCTCATGATTTTCACCGAGATTGTAAAGAGTCATCGCTAGAAATACTTTCATTTCAACTGCATCAGGAAAACGATCTAACCCTTCGGTCAGGATCTTTTTTGATTCGGCATATTGTCCCAGGGTGCGGTAGGTGCTGCCCAGTCCCAGATAGGCCTGAGGCAATTCGTTTTCCGGCAGATCATTTTCTATCGCCGCGTGATAGTGCGGAATGGCATCGCGCTCACGCCCCAGAAAATCATAGACACAGGCAGTTCGATACTGAACCACCGGATTGGTCGGATATTCCGCTGCGAGCTTCACCAGCAGTTCGCGCGCATCTTCGTGCCGATCCTTTGCGCGTAATTTATTTGCTTCGACGAGTGTATTGATCAGATCCATTGAGCCTCCACTGTTCTTTCGTTTTGTTGATCTCCCGTATTCAGCGTGGACTTTGGTTCCAGCAGCATGACATGAACTTCCTCTTCCGCCACCGGACAATGCTCCACACCTTTGGGAATAATGACAAATTCGCCTTCATTCAACCATAGGTCACGATCTCGCAATTTGATCAGCAGTTTGCCTTTTACGATCAGGAACATTTCATCTTCGTTTTCGTGTTGATGCCAGACAAATTCCCCGTGTAATTTCGCCAGTTTAATATGCGAGTCATTCAACTCGCCCACAATACGCGGACTCCAATGTTCGTTGAAAAGGTTAAATTTTTGAGCAATATTTATGACCTGCATGATGTACTCCTTTTGTGCTCGCTGTTATTAGGGTTTCATTTCCATGTTTAAAGTGACCCGTGACGCGCGCCATTAACAACTGCGCCTGCTGTGCATCGGCCTGCTCAATAGACGCGGTAAATTTGTCCGCTGTTTTTCCGTTGAGAAGCATGATCTGTTTTCCGTGCCAGTAGATAAAGACCTTGCCGTCTTTTGTTGTTTTATACGCAAATGGTTCTTCCAATAGTTTTCCGCGCTTATCGATCTGATTGTTCATTGGACTGCCTGTCTCCGCAGTAAAAAGTTAAGTAATTATATTCGCTTATACAACAAGCGGTAAAATCAGGAACCATGACGCAGTCACATCAGCTTGTGCCAGAATTTATTTACGAAAAATACCGCGCCGGAGAAAGCAACGGAATTTTTCTGGGCGCCTCCATGTTCGTGGATCTTTCCGGTTTTTCCACGATGGCAGATGTTCTTTCGAGACAGGGCGCGCACGGCGCAGAAATTCTGGCAGATATGATGCGTGTGGTCTTCGAGCCATTGGTCAATGCGGTCTTCGCGCAGGGCGGATTTGTGATCGGGTATGCCGGGGATGCGTTCAATGCTGTTTTTCCCGCCGAACAGGATTCAGGTCAGGCAATGATGCGTTGTTTGTCTGCGGCGGCGGCCATGCAGGCGCACACGAAATCCAATTCGTTGGTATCCACTCCGTATGGCGAATTTCCCATCCGCATTAAAGTGGGCATTGGGTTTGGCAAAACAACATGGCAGATCTTTAAATCCATTAATGGCAAACGCGCGAGCTACTGGTTTCGCGGCGAAAGTTTAAATGGCGCGGTCTCGGGTGAAGAGTCTGCGCACGCCGGGGATATTGTGGCCGACCCGATTTCATACGAACTATTGAAGGATGCCGTACACGCGACTCCTGTGGATGACTGTTTTCTGATTCAAGAGATTCACGCGGATTTACCAACTGCGCATCTTCTTCCTCCGCCGAAACCTGCGGACGACCTAACCGGCATTTTCCTCGCTGATTCAATTGCCCACCTGCCGATGGCCGGAGAATTTCGTCAGGTCGTGAATCTCTTCATTGATATTCCCGCCAGTATTTCAGATGCGGCCTTGATCGCGCCGTTCATGGAAACGGTATATCTTTTACAGGAACAATACGGCGGATTCTTTTTACGCCCCGATCTGGGTGACAAGGGATTTAATCTGCTAATGTTTTGGGGCGCTCCAACCGCCTACGAAAACGATGTGGAACGCGCATTAAATTTTATTCTTGAGTTATCCACTCGAACTCGAATTACATTGCGTGTGGGAATTTCCTATCACATGGCCTATGCCGGATTTGTGGGTTCAAGTCAACGTGAAGATTACACCGCCTACGGCTGGGGCGTAAACCTCGCCGCACGCATGATGGAGCGCGCCGGCGAAGGCGAGTTCTGGATGGATGAAGAAGCAGCCCGCCGCGCTGAAAAACATTTTAATTTCAAACCCCTTGGTGAATATCACTTCAAAGGGTTTAAACATGAACAAAAAGCTTTTGCATTGATCGGGCGCAAAAATGTCATCGAAACTGTCTATCAGGGAGAATTGGTCGGGCGCGGTAGAGAGCTTGAATCTCTGGCATCTTTTTCTGATCCGCTCAAACAGGGACAGTTCGCAGGCGTAATGGTTCTAAAGGGAGAGGCTGGCATTGGTAAAAGCCGGTTGGTGCATTCCTTCCAATATTCTGAATATTTTAATGATCTCTCCGCACAATGGATGGTGTGTCAGGCAGATGAGATTTTACGACTGCCATTTAATCCATTTACAGATTGGCTCAAGAAGCGCTTTGAGTTACTCGAAAACCAATCTGATGAATTAAATTGGGTCACGTTCTCGCGCAATATTCAGGAATTGGCCAAAGCTACGCCTGATGCAGAACTTGCAGCAGAATTGCTGCGAACCAGTTCCGTACTCGCAGCATTGATCAATATCAGCGTGCCCGGTTCGCTGTATGAAAGTTTGGATGCGAAAGGACGTTACGATAATACCTTGATCGCCTTGAGCGTTCTGCTGCGGGCGGAGAGTCTGCAAAAACCGCTGGTGCTCTTTGTGGAAGATACTCACTGGCTCGATAAAGATACAGGCGCTTTCCTTTCTTATTTTGTACGAACGCTGCTATCTGAGCCGGATAAACAATACCCCATTGCCATCATAGCCACTCAGCGTCCAGAAAGTAATTCAGCCTGGACACTAGATGAAGTCGCGATGAATGGCATTCAACTGGAGAAACTCTCCTCGGCAAATATGGCCCGTCTGGCTGAAGACATTGTGGGCAACCCTGTTTCAGATTCCCTGCTGACCCTGTTGGATAAACGCGCCGATGGAAATCCATTTTTTGCTGAACAGATCCTGCGTTATCTTTCCGAACAAAACGCACTGGCTTTGGACGTGGAAGGAAAATATTTTGCAAATGAGCAGGTTGAAGTGTCACTGCCGACCGACGTGCGAGCAGTGCTCGTGGCACGTCTCGACCGGCTGGCACAACAGGTGAAAGAGACCGTCCAGACCGCATCGGTACTTGGACGCGAATTTGAAGTGCGTATTTTAGGTGAAATGCTGCACGCCGACGAAAAAATTTCCCATCATATTGCGCAGGCAGAGAATGCGAACATCTGGGCGCCTCTGACCGAGATCGAATATATTTTCCGTCATGCCTTGCTGCGTGATGCCGCCTACTCAATGCAGCTGCTGGCACGTCAACGTGGATTGCACGGGCTGGCTGTCGCAGCCATGGAGACTATCTATCGCGACGATCTTGAACCGCATTATGGCGAACTGGCATATCACGCTGAAAAAGCAGAGATAAAAGAGAAGGCGCTTCACTACCTGAGTCTGGCTGGCAGACTTTCATTAGGTGTGTATCAAAATCAACAGGCCATTGATTATTTTTCGCGCGCTTTGGCTCTTGTATCATCTGATGATCTGCGTACAAAATTTGACCTGATGCTTTTACGAGTGGAATGTTATTACAATATCAGCAACCCCACTGAACAATTGGGAAACCTCGACATTCTCGAAGAGTTGGCTGCCCTGTTAAAAGATGATGGTCTTTTGGCGCGCGCGCTGGTACGTCGCGCATATTGTTTTTCCGCTGTGGGAGACTTTCAAAATGTGCTGACCTACGCGCTTCGCGCAAAAGATTTCGCAGAAGCGGCTCACGATGACGATCTTCTTCTTGCCATTTATCTGGTTTTGCCCAATGCATTTTTACGAACAGGCAAAGGCTCTGATGCCCTGCAATATGCAAAAGATGCCCTCGCCTTTGCTGTGAAGACAAAAACCCGCAGGGGCGAAGGCAGTACGTTAACCTCGCTTGGGTTGGTCTCATTGGAAACAGAAAATCCAACCATTGCCATGCAATACCATGAACAGGCGCTTGCGATTGCGCGTGAGGTAAAAGACAGATATCTTGAAGCAAAGGCTTTGAATAATCTCGCAAATACAGTAGGCCTATCTCAGGGAGATTTTTCCACCGCCCGGGATTACTTCGAGCAGGCTTATTTTATTTTTCAGGAATTGGGATATGTAAGCGGCAAAGGCCTTGCGCTAACAAACCTGGGCTGGCTCACCGGCTTGCTGGGTGACTATTCCGCTTCAACAGCCTATCACGAGCAGACATTGATCATTTCGCGCGAGATCGGTAATCGTTCAATGGAAATGTGCACCTATATTAACTTGAGCGCGGCTGCTGGCGGGCAGGGACATGCGCAGGATGCGCTCAAGTGGGCGCAAAAAGCGCTTGAGTTTTCAACAAAAACCGGCGACCGTCTTGGAGACAGTTGGGCATATTTTTACTTGGGCTATGCCTGTATATTAAATGCCAAATACGATGATGCAGTGCAAATGTTTTTAAAGAGTATTGAGATCAGACTCGAAATAAACACCCCCGTTTTAATTGCCGAATCACATGCCGGACTGATCAATGCCTATTTGAAAACCGGCAATGAAGTTCTTGCGCAAAAAGAAGCGGAACAGGTTCTGCAATATATGCAGATAAATCCGCAGTTTGAAGGGGCGGAAGAACCTTTGCGTATTTATCTGGCGGTCTTTCAGGTTTTGGATAAAACAAAAGACCTGCGCAGTAATGTCGTTTTGCAAAACGCGAAACAATTACTTAATACGCAGGTCTCAAAACTAAGATCTGAAGAAGCGCGCCGCATGTATGTAGAAAATGTCCCATGGCGGCGAGACCTATATAAATTAATAAACAAAGATTAGGGCCATGCACCCATCGCGGGGTCGCCATCGGTCAACTCGATGGTGTTGTCCTTGACTTCACCCGTGTAATAATAGGGATCGCCCTTTCCATCAAAGATAATAATACGTGACTTGCCAACCGGGGGCAATGTAACGAAATATCTCTGGTTGATGTATTGACCATTTTTCTTAATAAAAAAATTATTGATCCAGCGGATCGGATTCCCGTCCGCCATGTGGGTCGGCAGTCCATCAATGCTTAGTTTTTCAATTTCATAATCACCATCATCGACAATTTCAATTGTCAAATCTGATTCAGATTTATTATCCTTCTCGATCTTATATTTTTTTCGATTACCTTTGTCCTGTTTCACCTTGTCTTTTACAACGGTCTTCTTTTGCATGGCTCTATCTCCTCTTGATGGGAATACACTGAAAAAACTATCTCTTGAAAGGCGGAAATCCAAAACTTGGATTTCGCTTAAAGTCCATTATATAGTCTGTGGCCAGATTCGGATAACCAGACCGGCATTTCAGATTTAAAAATACAGTCGTTCGATTATGGATTTAAGGGTTGAAACATAAATTATCGTATGCCAGCCGGCAAGATGAATATAAAAAAGAGACAGCGGCTATTGTTATAGCACCTGCCATCAGCCCTAAAATAACAGCATTTGGGATACAGGCGTAATTTAACCTGCTTTGTGAAGATCATCAGGTTTTCTTTGCAATACATTAACAGGTACAAAGGATATCCTTCAAGGTTCTATTTCAAGTTAATTTATTAACGAACTTGAAATAGACTCCCACAACCTCCCCATTCCTCCAGTTGACCGAATCACCCTGACAGCCTTATAACTACTAGACTAAAAACCATCCAACAAAAGGACCACCCCATGCACAGAGCCATGTTCACATCAATGCGTCAGGGCGACGAAAAGCCCAAGGTCACAAGAGAACTTTTATTGCGCGTGCTCACATACGCAAAACCATACTGGTGGCATATTGCTGGCATGTTATTAACCATCCTCGCCAGTTCAGCGCTGAGCGTGTTCACACCGTTGATCTTTCGTCAACTGATCGACACGATTCTACCCAACAAGGATGTCAACAAACTGGTGATATTCGCGCTGGCTTTATTGCTTGTGCCATTATTGAACGGCGGCATCAGCGTAATTCAACGCAAACTAAATGTGACCGTCGGCGAAGGTGTGATCTACGATCTGCGCGTGGCGCTCTTTGTCCGCCTGCAGCGCATGAGTCTGCGCTTCTTCACCAACACCAAAGTTGGCGAATTGATGAGCCGGCTCAACAACGATGTCGTTGGCGCGCAGAATGCCATCAGCAACACCATTGTCGGAATCGCCACCAACCTGATCGAAGCTGCGGCAATCCTGATCGTCATGCTTTCGCTTGAATGGAGATTAACCCTTGGCAGCGTACTCGTTCTGCCCTTATTCATTTTGATCGCCCGCAGACTCGGAGAACGTTTGCGAGTCATTGCCCGTGAAGCCATGGATCTCAACGCACAGATGAACGCGCACATGAATGAAACACTCAACATCGGCGGCGCATTGCTCGTCAAATTATTCGGGCGCAGCAACGACGAAGGAGAACGCTTCCGTCAACGGGCGGCAGGTGTACGCGACATGGGCATTCAACGCGCAGTGATCGGCTCCTCATTCTTTGTCATGATCGGTCTGGTCAGCGCAGTCGGCACAGCGCTCGTCTATGGGTATGGCGGCTGGCTCGTCATCGAAGACAAATTCACCATCGGCACCATCGTCGCATTCGGTTCATATCTCGGCACATTATACGGCGCACTGCAAGGCCTGGCCGGCGCACCCGTTGAATTCAGCACCAGCATGGTTTCCTTTGAACGCGTCTTCGAGATCATTGATCTGCCGCATGACATCGAAGAAAAAAAAGACGCGCTCATTCTCAAAGATGTCAAAGGTGAACTCGCCTTTGAAAATATCAGCTTCAAATATTCGATCAACGAAAACATCATGCTCAGCGAAGTCAAACGCTATGGCAGCATGGCAAATGTCACAGCGGTCATGTCAGGTGGAAAGAAGACCACAGACGATGGACCGCAGACCATGGAAAGAATGGTCAATCGTCCATGGTCAATCATCGGGATGAAAGACCCGCATCTGACTCACCTGAGGCTGCTCAAACATCCCAGGCACGTGAAGTCGCTTTGGAGGGGATCTCCTTTAAAGCCGCCCCCGGACAGTTGATCGCACGCGTCGGCCCGTCCGGCGCCGGCAAAACCACGCTGACATATCTCATCCCGCGTTTGTATGATCCCACCAGCGGAATCATCCGCATTGACGGTCACGATCTGCGCGATGTGACTCTCGATTCGCTGGCCGCCTCGATCGGCATGGTGACACAGGAAACACATCTCTTCCACGATACGATCCGCACCAATTTAACCTACGCAAAAATGGACGCCACCCAAGCCGAGATCGAATCTGCTGCGCGCGCAGCCAACATCCACGAGTTTGTGATGGGCCTGCCTGATGGATACGATACCACCGTCGGCGAACGCGGCTATCGCTTAAGCGGCGGCGAAAAACAACGCGTAGCGCTGGCGCGTGTGATCTTAAAGAATCCAAGAATTTTGGTTTTAGATGAAGCCACCAGTTCACTCGACAGCGAATCAGAAGCGCTAATTCAAGATGCGCTAAAACGAGTCATGGCTGGCAGAACATCGATTGTTATTGCGCATCGTCTAAGCACCATCCTCGCCGCCGATTTAATTCTGGTCATGGATCGCGGAAGGATCGTCGAACAAGGCACACATGATGAGCTGCTCGCAACGGGCGGATTATATAGCCAGCTATATGAAACGCAGTTTCGAGGAGAAAAGGCTTAAAACAAAGAGACTGTAAGTCAGGCAGCATCGCACTTAAACGTGAAGACTTTCAATAAGCGCAAAACCATCCGCCAATCTACGCTAATTTGCATGGATTGGCAGACCACACTTAAGTGTAATCCTACCGTAAGTCAGACACTGAATTTTTTCTTTTCCATATTTTCCCCCGCCTTTCATGCTCTAAATCCAAAAACAATGGAACTTGAAAACGCACACTGGACTCTGTATACTTTATTTGTCGTTCCAGAAAAATAGTTTTCAAAAGGAGAATATCATGAACGAGGCTGCACCAGAACCCAAACGATTCCCTGAACCAACATCGAAAATTACCAACTCGATCTGGATTATTGTGATTAGTTCTTTCGCTGCCGTGATGGTCTTTGCGGCTCTTGGTTTAATTGTGTCCATGTTTTTACCTCCCGCCGCAGGCGGAACCAGCGGACAACTTATTCTGACAGTCTTCACCACTGTGGTTGGCTTTATGGCCGGGCTGTTTACTCCCAGCCCTGTCGAAAAGTAAAATTAAAAAAAACACATAAGCGGGTTAAGTCCTATAAATTTTATTCGGCACGATTCTGGCGGGATCTATCAGGTTTTAATAAAGCTTTAAACTTCGTATCTATCCGGGGAAGGCACAAGCGGAGATCTCAAACCATAAAGTAAAATCCTTGAAATCGAATCATCAAATTCAAAAGGATAAAACCATGAAAACCGCACTGATCTTCTTCTTCGCCGTCCTCAGCGAAGTGACAGCTACCACCGCCCTGAAATTTTCGGAGGGATTCACAAAACTGACGCCCAGCCTGATCGTTGTCGTTGGATACGGACTGTCATTCTATTTACTTGCGCTTAGTTTAAAAATTATTCCATTGGGCACAGCATACGCGCTTTGGTCGGGCATTGGCATTGTGTTAACGGTGATCGTTGGCGCGGTTCTCTGGCACGAACAAATGGACTGGGCACGCATCATTGGCATTGCGCTCATTATCGGCGGAATTCTGGTGATCAATTTATTTTCAAAAGTCACAACTCAGTAAGCAGAATGACCACTGCCGCAAAGGACGGTTTTTATCGGGCGCTTGTTTTTCATAATGGGTTCGTGCTACTATACATAATAGACTTTATCTGTAATTAGGAAAAACACCCCGAAGGTTGCCATCTGACAGTGAAAGCACCCGGGATAAACCTCACCGCACTGATGAGCTTGTATGTTATTTCGGATAAGGTCTAATGTAAATCTTTCCCATCAAATCATTCAGGAGCCGATATGATTAAACTGCTGATGTCCTCACGCACGATGCTGATCGCCTTGATGGCTGTTTCGCTTTCCTGTAACTTTATCACCGGCGCGGGCGGGGGCAAAGAACCAACAGCGCAGCCAATCTTTGAAGTGACAGATCAGCCGCCGGCGGAGTCTGATGCGCGTGTTCTTCGTCAATGGGCTGACTCCGCAATCGCCAGTTCCGAATATGGGCCGGAGTCATGGAGCGCAAAACAGGCAACAGGCGCGCCCAATATAAATGAATGTGGAGATAACAGTATGGCCTGGGCATCTGAATCGAGTACTTCAGTTGAAGAGTGGATCGAACTGACTTATGCAATTCCGGTTGTGCCCACGGAGATCACGATTTACCAGAGTTTCAATCCTTCGCAAGTGGTTGAGGTGGATGTGATCACAACGGAAGGCGTGAGTTATCCCATTTGGATCGGCGCTCCCAAACTCGTTGATGGCTGCCCCTATTTATTAACCCTGCCGGTTGACCTGACGGAAAAGATCGTTGTTCAAAAAGTACGTGTGTATATTGACCAAAGTATGCTGGATGTGAGCTGGAATGAAATCGATGCCGTTGAATTGACCGGCAGCCCATCAAGATAATCGCATGTGGAATTTTTTTGATCTGCTGATCTCCGAATTCAGGCGCGAAAAAATAAAGAATAATTTATTTTTCAAATTTGGAATGGGCTGCGCATCCCTGTTGTTTCTTCTTTGCTGTGCAGGGGTTTGCATTCTTTTATTATTGCCCGCCACTTAACCCGTATTTAGGATTAATACAAAGACCTCCGAATATAAAATTCGGAGGTCAATAATAAAACTTTATTTTTCGGGAGCCACTGGAGGGGGCGGAGTCTCTTTGGGCTTGTTGCTATTTTTCTTGATCTCTTTTTGACGATCTTTTCAGCCTTTTTCTTTTCTTTTCCAATTCTTTTTTGCGCTTTTCGTATTGATAGTTCACTGCTGGCATTGGTTTATCCTTCTGGAAATATAATTTCCTAATCAATGGGGGGAAAGTTCACGAAAGTATGTTTATCATTATAGCACCCATATAGACGGATAAATCGCAGACCCCTGCACCACCCGAACTTTCTCAAAATGAAACTTTTTAACGCGAATGATTCAAATTGGCGAATAAAGCCTTGAAATTTTGCGGAATTCACGTTCCAAATATTCCCTAAAAATCATCACCGCACAATCGGATCGGGTTCTGCGCAGCCGCCAGCGGGGCCGTCACAGTGGAGCGTGGTGAACACCTCGGCCTGGATCAGCCAATCACCATTTTGTGCGCGCTGCCATTTGGCAGAATATACACCCGCCGCATTGACCATTCCATGCTCCGCGCTGTACCTGCCTGTCCAGTCTCCAAGTTCTTCAGCCAGTCCCCATGACTCGTTGACTCGAATCTCGCGCGGCGTGCGGAGATAGACCACAGACGCATCGTTTTCAAAGACCTCAGCCCAGCGCCGCGGTTCTTCCTCCGCCCCGTGAAACTGGTCGCTGCGCCCTGTGACAATATGATACGCTGGAGCAAGAAAAGCCCCGATCGATTCGGCATCGTGATTTGCAATGGCCTTGTTAAAGATTCGCGTCTGGAGCGGATCGCGAATGAAGATTCACCTTCCGTCATCTCATTGCTTCCTGTTTTTGACATTTCCCGCTGCCCTTTTTGTTTTCACTGGAGTTGGAAGTTCTTCGGCGGTGATCCTGATCAATTCACTTAACCATTCATGGTCTTCCAATTTCTCACCCGAGATCAAAAAACTGGGTTTCGCGCCGCGATAGGGCGGCTCTTCCACAACATCCACAATGAAAGCCCTGCCGCGAACTGTCGGCTTGACGAAGAGCTTATCATCGCAAACCGATGCGACCATTTTTCCGCCGCAATAGATTCCATACTCACCAAACATCTTTTTATACACGACCTCCCCTGCGCCAGACATTTGGTCGACAACAAAAATCACAGTATTTTGGTTTGATGACATTTTTTCTCCCAATATGATCAAGTAGAAATATAGCGCGCTTCACCGCTTACCGCTACACGCTCACCCGTTTTTGAACTATATTGCACCAGCAACCGGGAAGGCATGCCCATGTCTTCTCCCTGCAAGATCGTAAAAGACTTGGCACCCTGCCAATTAATATCACGCAAATATCCCGCGAGCGCCGCGGCAGCGGCACCTGTTGCCGGGTCTTCGTAGACTCCGCCGGAGGCAAATGCATTGCGTGAATGAAATAATGTTTGAGATTCACACCATAGAATATTGATCGTCACTATATCTGCCTTGGCCATCAATGACTTCACAACTTCAAATGGATAGCTCATCTCTGAAAGTGTTTTGTGATCCTTCACTGTCAGAATCAGATGCTTCGCCCCGGCGAAGGCAAAACGAACGGGAAAATCAGGATTGAGGCTGCCTCTTTCCAAATGGAAAGCCGCGAGAACTTTATCCACATATTCCCCTGGCGCATCAACAGACCACGTCTCAGGGGATTGAAGTGTTGCTGTGAAATTTCCATCCGCAGATTTTTCAGCGCTGACACTGATCTCGCCCTGATTCAAATAGAGAGTGTAAGTTCCCGCACCGAAGTGTTCCCCCAAAGCTGCGCCGCTGGCAATGGTGGCGTGACCGCAAAATGGGACTTCCCTCTCCGGCGCAAAATAACGGACGCGCCAACCTTCGGCCTGTTTCACCAAAAATGCTGTTTCAGAATATCCAACGTCCGCAGCAATTTTTAACATTTCCTCCGCTGACGGCATCGTGTCACTAAACACTACACCCGCAGGGTTTCCGCCTTTTCCTTGATATGAGAATGCAGCTATTTTTAATATATCCATAATAAGTCTCCAGGAACGATCAACCTGATAAAAATCAATGATCCCATTATAGGCAATTTCCTTCTAAAATCAACAGGCCGCATCCTCACGGATACGGCCTGCATTCTGCTTTTTATGTTCGGAGATTACTTCAAACTTCCCGTCACCATTGCAAGTTTCACTTCGCCAATCGCCTTGGTGATCTTAATATCACGCGGACAAGCCTCGGTGCAGTTGTAGGCTGTGTGACATCTCACTGTACCATCCGTCTCGCTCAAAATGTGCAGGCGTTCCGAAGCGCCTTCATCGCGGCTATCAAAAATAAAACGATGAGCTGTGACAATTGCAGCCGGGCCATAATACTCACCATTCGCCCAATACGACGGGCAGGACGTGGTGCAAGCCGCGCACAAAATGCATTTGGTTGATTCATCGAAGCGCGCGCGATCTTCAGGGCTTTGCAAGCGCTCACGTCCATCAGCCGGCAGCGGACTTTCATTGATCAAATACGGAAGCATCTTCTTGTAGTTATCGAAGAACGGATCCATATCCACGATCAGATCTTTTTGAACCTTCAAACCAAGCACAGGTTCAACGGTGATGTTCGCGCCCACATCGCGCACCAAAGTTTTGCAGGCCAGATGATTGCGGCCATTGATGCGCATCGCATCCGAACCGCACACGCCATGCGCACACGAACGGCGGAACGCCAGCGAGCCATCGGTTTTGCCTTTCACCAATTCAAGCACATCCAACACGCGGTCATTCTCATCGCCTTCGACCACATAAGTTTCGTAATGGCCGCGCGTATCTTTCTCAGGATCGTAACGGAAGATTTTGATTGTAATTTCCATGTTCGCCTCTATTAATAAACTCGCGCCTTGGGTTGATGTTTGGTAATGACCACGGGCTTGTAGTCAATTTCCAACTTACCATTCTTGTTCCACACTAACGTATGCTTGAGCCAGTTCTTATCATCACGGTCGGGGAAATCTTCGCGTGAATGTCCGCCGCGGGATTCTTTCCGATTCAACGCGCTCAACGCCACCACTTCAGCAATATCAAGCAGGTTGCCGAATTCCCATGCGTTCAATAATTCAGTATTGAAAACTTTACCGGTGTCGCTCACGGTCACATCTTTGAAACGCTTCTTTAACTCACGAACTTTTTCCAAAGCGTTCTGCATGTCTTTTTCATTTCGATAAATGCCGACGTCTGCGAACATGACCTTCTTCATCTCGTTGGACAGGTCGAACACGTTTTCTTTACCTGATCCATTTCGCAGCGCATCAAATTCGGACCGGGCAGCTGATTCAGCGTTCTCTGGCAGTTTCTCAAATTCAGCAGTCTTCGCGTATTCCGCAGCTTTGAGTCCCGCATGCTTGCCGAAGACCACGAGGTCGAGCAATGAATTTGTGCCGAGACGATTCGCGCCGTGCACAGAAACACAAGCACATTCACCCGCCGCGAACAGACCGGGGAAAGCGGTGCCTTTGTCGTCGATCACAACTTCGCCATATTTATTAGTAGGGATACCGCCCATCGCGTAATGCGCAGTCGGCTGGATCGGCATCATCTGAGTCACAGGGTCAACGCCAAGATAGACGCGACAGAAATCCACAATGTCAGGAATCTTCGTCAGAACGGTGTCACCAGTGATCAGCAAGGGAGAGCCGTCTGGGTTGGTGCGTCCATCTTCTGCGGCAAATTTGTTAACCGTCTCAGGACGAATATCCAAATAGACAAAGTTCTTTCCGCCAATACCACGGCCTTCTTTGATTTCAGTATAGATCGCGCGGGAAACCACATCGCGTGAAGCGAGGTCTTTCACGGTCGGCGCGTACTTGGGCATGAAGCGTTCGCCCTTGTCGTTGATCAATACCGCACCTTCACCGCGCGCGCCTTCGGTGATGAGAATGCCAAGCTTATAAATACCCGTGGGATGGAATTGGAAGAATTCCATATCCTCCAGCGGAATGCCGTGACGCAAAAGAATCGCAGGGCCATCGCCAGTGTATGCATACGCATTGGATGTGACTTCGAAGATGCGGCCATATCCGCCAGTGGCAAAGATGACAGCCTTCGCATGGATGGTGTGCAGTTCGCCCGTGGAAAGTTCCACAGCAACCACGCCCGCTGCCTTGCCATTGACCATGATGAAATCAAGAACCTGATATTCATCAAAGAAATTGACCTTGTTCTTCAAGCACTGCTGATACAAAGTTTGCAGGATCATGTGACCGGTACGATCCGCGGCGTGCGCGGCTCTTCTAACAGGCTTGCCAGTTTCATTGTTGGTGTGCCCGCCAAACGGTCGCTGTGAGATGCGGCCTTCGGGTGTGCGGTCAAATGGAAGCCCCATATGTTCCAGTTCAAGCACCGCGTTGATCGCTTCATTCGTCATGAACTCGATCGCATCCTGATCGCCCAAATAATCCGACCCTTTGACGGTGTCGTACATGTGCCATTCGGGTTTGTCTTCTTCGTAGTTGCCCAACGCGGCAGAGATACCGCCCTGCGCCGCACCCGTGTGCGAGCGTGTGGGATACATCTTGCTGATCACTGCGGTATTTGCCGTTTTGGATGCGTACAGCCCAGCCATGAGTCCGGCGCCGCCGCCGCCGACAACCACCACATCAAATTGATGAACTTTTGCCATGAATTATTCCTTTTTAACAATGGACAATTGACCGTGGACGATATCGTCCATTGTCTATCGTCCACGGTCAGAGATTATGCAGTCCAGATAATATACAACCCGATCGGCGCGACGATAAAGAAGCCGAGCATGTTAAGAATACGAATCCATTGCCGTTCTGAGGCTTTGGCAAAGTAATCATCCAAAACAACGATCACGCCATGCACGCCATGTGACGAAGCGGTCAGGAACATTGCACTGGCAACCAAGCGCCAGAACATGGAAGCCCAGGGAGCGATGTCTGCAACATTCGTATATTGCACGTGGCCGGGATTGGTGACCAGCGCCCAGCGTAAAACTTCGATGAAGCTCATCTGGTTTAACGCACCCATTACAAGCGCGCCCACCACACCAACGAGAATAAAGAAGTACATTCCAAGTGCGGTCAGGCGGGTAAAGGCCCACATGAAGGTTTCAAAACTCATGCCCCGTTTTGAAAGAGGAAGGGTTCGTGATTTTGACTGAGCCATCAAAGCCTCCCGATTGCGGTGGTAATGATGGTGACCACGGCAAAGCTGTAAAGCACGATGAAGATGATCCACTCGATCATGATCGCCTTGCGGTGATGCAGGATCAAACTCGGGAACAGATCCAGGATCGTGATGCGCATGCCATTAATGGCGTGGAAGAGCACGCAAAAGATCATGAATATCTGAAAAAACGGACTGATATAAATGTCACCAATGATATCGCCAATTTTCCAGCCCCTTCCCTCCACGAATGTAGCGAGAATATGTACCGTAATGAAAATAGCCATCCCCATCCCGCCAATGCGATGCAGAATAAAGGTCAAAAACGGACCTTGTCCTTTGTATCGCAGAGCCGTCATCAGGCTTACGTCCCTTTTCAAGCCCATTGAAATCTCCTCGGTGAAATATTTTTTATTGTAACTTCAAGCACAAGGCACTATTTTACCCTTGTAGCAGTTGAATCGCCAGTTTTTGTTAAATTTATGCTTTTCACTACCAAAAAGCCGTATCTTTGAAGATACGGCTCATGTACTTTATGTATCCCTACACAGTGCGCGGCGGCGGGGCAAATTCTTCGATCGCCTTGACCACATCGGCCAAAGGCATGACCTTTGCAACCGATGATTTCTTTTTGCCAAAGCCGATGCTATCCAAAACCAGCGAGCGCTTAAGCAACTGGATGCCGAAGGCAGGGTCCACGCCTTTGGGGCAGGCCTGTGAACACGCCCCCGCCAGATGACATTGATACGGCCCGTGGAAAATATCGATCGCTTCGAGGCGTTCCTTCATGCCACAGTCACGGTTATCGGCAGTGTAGCGATAGGCCTGAGCCAGCGCCTGAGGTCCGAGGAAAAGCGGATCCGTCGCAACGGTCGGGCAGGCCGCGAGGCACAATCCGCATTTGATGCAGTGAGTAAACTGACTGAATTCTTCACGCTGATCGGGAGTCTGTAAAAACTCGCCAGTCGGTTCGTCAATTTCAATTTGATCGAGATAAATAATATAGGGTTTAATCGCCGCATGTTTTTCGATCAACGGCGCAAGATCGGGCACGAGGTCTTTGACATTGTCGTAATTTGGAAGCGGCGCGATCGAAACCACATCCGTTCCCAAATGCAAAACCTGAGTCTGGCAGGCCAATTGCGGAAGATCATTAATGAACATACCGCACGAACCGCAGACTCCCATGCGGCAGGAGGAACGCCACGACAGAGTCGGTTCCTGCTCTGCTTTGAGCTGGTGCAGCGCTTCAAGCACGGTCATTCCATCGTGGACATTCAAACGGTATTCGCTCCAATGCGGAGCAGAATCCACATCAGGGTTAAAGCGGCGGACACGGAAGGTAATTTCGCGCGGAGTAGTTGTTTTATCGCTCATGAAGGTTATCCTCCGATCTTAAAACTAAACGTCCACCAGGTGACGTAGGTGCCGAATGCAAAGATGAACAGGCCAAATCCAATAACCGAAATATCCACGATCTTGCCGAGTGCAGGTGTAAGCGGCAGCTCGCGGATAATGCCGCGCAGTCCATACAAACCGTGATACAAACCCGCCGCAAGCAATAAAATGTAAAGGACAAGTTGAGCCACGCTGCGTCCGCGCTCGATCATTGTTTCAAAATTTCGCGCCTCTTCCACACTCACACCATAAAAGACAGGCGCATAATGCATAACGGCAAAATGCAGACCAAGCAA
Organism: Candidatus Villigracilis proximus; assembly: GCA_016715195.1. Classification (GTDB taxonomy): domain Bacteria; phylum Chloroflexota; class Anaerolineae; order Anaerolineales; family Villigracilaceae; genus Villigracilis; species Villigracilis proximus. Next base: position 69,460 of record JADKBB010000016.1, on the reverse strand, counting down.
AACAATGATGATCGGAATCACCAACAAATGCCATGACCATAAACGTGTTTCGCGCATAAGAACTCCTTATAGGAAACAGGTGATTAGGGAATAGGTCTTGGGGAACTCCTAATTCCTAATTACCTAATATCTAATTACCTAATTTACGGGAAGAATAGACTCGAACCGCCGAGGATGATGATCAAACCGGCCAGCGTCATAATGATATAAGTCAACGGGCGGTGTCTTTTGATGGAAGATGAATATGGGTAAACCGGTTCCTTGGGTTTGCCAAGAAAGAATCCCAACTCGGTCATCAGCAGGCGTACGCCATTCAATGCGTGGAAAACAGCCGCAGCGAAAAGCAGATATTCAATGATCTTGAAAGGCCATGATGCGAAGAGTCCCATCAGCCCTTCCCAGGCTTCCACGCCGCGCATACGATTGGCAGTTTCAATAATATGCAGAACCATATACGCGATCAAGCCCAGACCCGTCAGACGATGCGCCAAATATAAATATCGCTCGAAGGTATATTTCCCGGCATAGACCCAACCCTTGATGCCAAGGCGATTATTGTAAGCTGTTGGTTTCGGTGTATTTGATTTCATAAGTACTCCTAATACTTTCTCTCCACCGGCTTCCACATGGAGATATCAACGGGGGAATAATCGAGTTCTGGTCCTTCAGGTGTAAAGGTTGCCATCGTGTGCTTCAACCAATTTTCATCATCACGCACCTGATAATCACGGCGCGCATGTCCGCCGCGTGACTCTGTGCGGGTCAAAGCGCCAAGGGTCGCAACTTCAGCCACATCAAGCATAAAGCCTGTTTCGATCGCGCGTTCCATATCGGTGTTGTAACGCAGACTCTTATCTTTCAAAGAAATGTGCTTATATCTTTCCTTCAACTCGCGGATCTTGGTCAGCCCGGCCTGCATTTGTTCGCCAGTGCGGAAGACACCCATATTAACATCCAGCGTATGACGCAATTCAGCGCGGATCTGGTAATGGTCTTCGGTGCCCGTGGATTTGATCAACGCTTCAATTCTGGACCATTCAGCCTGAGCGGCCTTAACCGGCGACTCTGCCGCTGTAGCATTTGCAGCATACTTCGCAGCCTCTTCACCAGCCACACGTCCCCAAACGAGACATTCAGCCGTGGAGTTTGCACCGAGTCGGTTTGCGCCATGCAAAGATACACAGGCAACTTCACCCGCCGCCCAAACATTTTCAATGGGAGTATGTCCCTTAATATCTGTATGTACGCCGCCCATGGTGTAATGCGCCACAGCGCGGATCGGAATCGGTTTTTCGATCGGGTCAAGACCAATGTGTTTAATGGTCACTTCACGAATGAGCGGAAGCCGCTCAAGGATCTTTTCTCTGCCAAGGTGGCGCAGATCCAAATGGAGATAGTCCAGTCCATTCGGTCCGGGGAAGCCGCGGCCTGCTTCGATCTCGGTCATCTCTGAACGGGAGACCATATCACGCGGCGCGAGTTCCAATTTGCTCGGAGCATAATTCCCCATGAAGCGTTCACCCTTGTTATTGAGCAAATATCCGCCTTCACCGCGGCAGGCTTCGGTCATTAAGATTCCGCTGGGAATTAATCCCGTTGGATGGAATTGAATGAATTCCATATCCTTGAGTGCCAGCCCTGCGCGATACGCCATCGAAAGGCCATCACCAGTGACTGTTTCTGAATAGGTGGTGAAACCAAAGATCTGACCCGCGCCGCCTGTGGCAATGATCAAGGCCTTACCGCGGATCAAAACATAACGGCCGTTGATCATATCGATCATGGTCAGGCCGGCAAATCTTCCGTTCTCAATAATGATCGAAGTGACGAAACCTTCGTCATAGCGATTGATCTTTTTAGTGTGCTTCATCAAGGTGTCGTACAAAGTTTGCATCTCAAGGAAGCCGGTTTTATCAGAGGCGAAAACTGCCCGGGGATAGGTGTGCCCGCCAAACGGTCGCTGTGCGATGTGCCCGTCTTCTGTCCGCGACCAGGGGATGCCCCAGTGGTCGAGATGCAAAATTTCCTTGGGCGAATCATGCACAAAGAAATCCACTACATTCTGGTCAGCCAAAAAGTCGGAGCCTTTGACCGTATCCCAGGCGTGGAGTTCGAAACTATCGCCCATATCCTGACGCATGACAGCGGCTGTGCCGCCCTCTGCCGCCACGGAATGCGCACGCATTAGTTGTAACTTGGAAACCAAAGCGATGTCCAATTCCCCTTTGCTTTGTTGTGAGGCCTCAAGCGCTGCGCGTAAACCTGCCAGGCCGGTACCCAAAATGATCAGATCGTGGTTATAAACTTCCATTGGCCGTTATTCTCCTTGCAGAATAAGGTGAATCCATCAATTTGAGATTTATTGTAGTCTTTATCGCCTTTTAAGTTAGTGATGATTGTCATGGTTTGCGCGGAACGTAGTCACGCAACAGCCGAAGAATCAAAAAATCGGGACGCAATGTCCCGATTTTTTGTCAGCCATCTAAAATACGAATTTACGCCACCAATAGAATCACAAGCCCGATCAAAGCCGGCAATGCTTGAATATAAAATATCTTTTTCCCCACCGTGAACGCGCCAAATATCCCGGCAACGATCACACAACTTAAAAAGAATATTTTCACTGCGTCACCGGCGAAAATTCCCCAAACCAAACCAGCCGAGAGGAATCCGTTATACAGTCCCTGATTGGCGGCCAGCGTTTTGGACTGTGCAGCGAATTCCGCAGTAGTGCGGAAGGATTTGCGTCCGGCGGGTTTCTCCCACAGAAACATTTCCAGAATGAGAAAGTAAGCATGTAAAAGCGCCACGATACCTGTAATAACATTTACAACGATATTCATTTTTTGCTCCTTATAAATAAAGATTCACGTCCTCCCGAAAAACGTCGGGACAGTGTGAGCTACGCTGCACAAAGTGCGTGCGGCGTAGCCGAAGGACAATTTCACGATGATACTTCACAAAAAATAAAAGTTGGGACCAAATTGGTCCCAACTTTTTAATTCAAACTAAGAGCAAAGTCCAGCTTACATGTGACTGATGATCGCGTCACCAAACTCGGAGCATTTGATCTCTTTCGCGCCGTCCATCAAACGGGCGAAATCATAAGTGACAGTCTTGGCCGCGACTGCACCTTCCATGCCTTTCACGATCAGATCAGCAGCTTCGCCCCAACCCATATAACGCAGCATCATCTCACCCGAAAGAATGACCGAGCCGGGATTAACTTTATCAAGGTCGGCATATTTTGGTGCGGTGCCATGAGTCGCTTCGAAAATGGCGTGACCGGTTACATAGTTAATGTTCGCACCCGGAGCAATGCCAATTCCACCGACCTGCGCGGCCAAAGCATCGGAGAGATAATCGCCATTAAGATTCAAGGTGGCGATCACATCGTAATCCTTGGGACGAATGAGGGTGAATTGCAAACTTACATCTGCAATCGAATCTTTGATCAAAAGCATCTTCTTCCATTTGCCGTCGCCGTGGGTATCCCATAATTTCAAGGGCTTCTTCCACTTCGCCCTTGATATCATTTTGTTGGGCAGGGCTCATCATATCGAAGCCGGGATCAATGGCCTTGGCATTTTCTTCCACGGTCAAACCGGGTTTGGATTCTTTATTGCCGAGGATCCATGTTTCGCGTTCGGTGACAACCTGTCCGCGGAATTCACGTTTGGCAAGCGCATAACCCCAATCTTTGAATGCGCCTTCGGTGAATTTCATGATATTGCCTTTATGCACAAAGTTCACGCTCTTGCGTTTGTTCAGCAGCGCCCAGGTAATGGCCGCGCGCACAAGCCGTTCGGTCCCTTCCACAGAAACAGGCTTAATGCCAATGCCCGCAGTTTCAGGGAAACGCATCTTGGCATATTCCTTCGGAAAGGCTTCCTTGAACATGCTCATGAATTTCTTGTTATCTTCCGTTCCATAAGCAAACTCAATACCGGTATAAATATCTTCAGTGTTCTCGCGGAAGATGACCATATCCACATGTTCGGGGTGTTTCACGGGTGAAGGCACACCTTGATACCAGCGCACCGGGCGCAGACAAACATACAAGTCGAGCAATTTGCGCAGCGCAACATTTAAGGAACGAATGCCGCCGCCGATCGGTGTGGTGAGCGGACCTTTGATTCCCACCAAAAATTCCTTGAAGGCTTCCACGGTTTCATCGGGCAGCCAGCTTTGGAACATCTTGAAAGGCTTCTCGCCCGCGTACACTTCCATCCAATGGATCTTGCGTTTGCCGCCATACGCCTTCTCGATCGCCGCGTCAAACACACGCACTGAAGCGCGCCATATATCACGTCCTGTGCCGTCACCTTCCACATAGGGAATGATCGGGTTATTGGGAACGTTCAGTTTGCCATCTTTGATCGTAATCTTCGCCCCATCTACGGGTACTGTAACATTTGTGTATGCCATGCTGACCTCTTTTGGTTTATTTGTGAAAAGTTTTTTGGATTATAACATGCAGACTTTTTCTTCTTTCAGTGAGGATTATCATCCCATCCCGCTTCGCACCCCGCCGCAGCCTGATCCTGTTAATTTGAAATTCGCCGCATCCTTGACACTCTTTAAAATCGGCGTAAAATTCGGCTCAATATGTATAAAAAAATTCGAGGCAAACACCTTTTCCCGCACCATTGTCCTGAAATGATTGTTTCTGTTTTGTGATTTGGAGAGTCGCTTTTAGCGGCTCTCTTTTTTTACATCCACCTACCCAAGGAGAGACCATGTCTGCAAACACAAAACCCGCCATCATCGGCTTCCTGCCCGATGACACACCTCCGCTCGGCGCAATGTTAAGCCTCGGCTTTCAACAATTCCTGACGATGTTCCCCGCCACAGTACTGGTCGCCATTCTGACCAAGTTTGATGTGGGCATCACCCTGCTTGCTTCAGGGCTTGGCACGATCATTGCGCTGTTGGTTTCCAAACGCAAGATTCCCATGTATTACGGCTCATCCTTCTCCTACATCGCAGTCATCATCACGGTGATGAGCCGCTTCGCTCCAGCCTGTTTCAATGATCCAACCCAGGTCTACTGCCCTGAAGGCGTGCAGATCGTACAGGTCGGCATCATCCTGACCGCCGTCTTTGAGATCGGCATCGGTTTTCTCATCATGCGCATCGGCAAAGCCGCACTGGACAAAGTACTACCGCCAATTGTGACAGGTTCCATGGCGATGGTGATCGGTGTGGCACTGGCAGGTGCGGCGCTGAATAATGCCGGCGGAATGTCCATTGGCGTCGGCGCAGACATCGCCTGGAAATTCTGGACGGTGGCCTTCATCACCTTTAATTGCCACGATCTTGTTCTCCGTTTATCTGCAAGGCAAAGGCCTGATCGGGATGCTGCCAATTTTGCTCGGCGCGGTCTTTGGCTATCTGGTTGCCATTCCATTTGGATTGGTACATTTTGAAAATGTAGTCGCGGCTCCCTGGTTCGCCGCCCCGCATTGGACCTTCCCCGCCTTCAATGATCCGAATGCGTGGGGCATGGCATTAAGCATCGCGCTGATCTTCATTGCCACAGTACCTGAATCCACGGCGCATCTTTATCAAATGAGCTTATACATTGATGAGCTCGCCGCCGAAATGGGACGCAAGCCCTACAACATCAAGGAATTGATCGGCCTCAACCTCGTCGCAGACGGCGCGGACGATGTCATTGTCGGGTTGCTGGGCGGTTCGGCGGGCACAAACTACGGCGAGAACAACTCACTCATGGCGATCACGCGTAATTATTCCACTGCTGTGCTGATGGTCGCGGGCGGAATGGCGATCGTCTTCGGTTTTTTTGCCAAACTCGTGGCGCTGGTCAACACGCTGCCGGTAGCCGTGCAAGGCGGATTGGGCATCTACTTATTTGGCATCATTGGTATGCAGGGTGTGGCGCTCATTCAATCTGAAAAGGTTAATCTGTTCGATCCGAAACAACTCGCGGTCGGCGCCATTATTTTGATCTGCGGCATCGGCGGAAATCTGGCCTTGCCAAGCGGAGTATTTCCATTCAACGTTCCGTATTTATTTCCAAATGGCATTCCGGCCATTGTCTTCGCGGCCATCCTCGGCATCTTCGTCAACTTGATCTTCCTGATCTTCAAAACCCCGGCCGTACGCGGCGATCAGGCATAAAGTAGATAAGTAAACAGGTACACAAGAAATTTAACCCTTGTGTACCTGTTTACATGACCCATTTCCCTGTATACTTTTCCTATGATTAAACTCCCTGGCTTAATTGACCCGCACGTCCATTTGCGCGAACCTGGCGCCACGCACAAGGAAGATTACGACTCCGGCACATCTGCTGCATTGGCAGGCGGAATTACAATTGTGCTGGCGATGCCCAATACCAAGCCGCCCATCTTTGATGCTGAGACGCTTGATCTGGCGCTGAATGCCGCGCAACAAAAAGCGCACTGTGACTACGGACAGTTCGTGGGCGCCGGACCGGATAATGCCGATTGGCAAAACAATACATCAACTTCGTCACGTTCGGCGGGATTGAAAATGTATCTCGATTCCACCTTCGGCGAACTGCGCCTCGATGATATGACTCTCTGGCAGCCGCATTTTCAAAACTGGCCGAAGAATTTTCCCATCGTAGCGCATAGTGAAAGCAGAACCATGGCCGCCGCCATCCTGTTCGCGGCCATTTATGACCGTCCCGTGCATATCGCGCACATTTCATTAAAAGAAGAAGTGCTTTTGATCAAAGCCGCCAAGGAACGCGGCATCAAAGTGACTTGTGAAGTATGCCCACATCACTTATTTATGACTAATGATCCCTTGTCCTCCCCCAAGATTGGGGGAGGGTTGGGTGGGGGTAGAAAGGAAGTCCGCCCGCGGCTGGCGACTCAAAGCGATGTAGATGCGCTCTGGGAAAACATGGATGTGATCGATTGTTTTGCCACAGACCACGCGCCGCACACTGTGGAAGAAAAAGACTCAGACAATCCACCGCCCGGTTTCCCCGGCTTGGAAACCATTCTTCCTCTCTTACTAACCGCTGTTGACCTTCGACGTTTGACCTTGGACGATGTCATTCAAAAAATGTACACGAACCCGAAGAAAATTTTCAACCTGCCAGATCAGCCTGAAACCTGGGTCGAAGTGGACGAGAACGCAACTTATGAGATCAAAGCATCTGAACAATTCACACGCTGCGGTTGGACTCCGTTTGAAGGTTGGAAGGTGAAGGGCAAAGTGCGTAAAGTGGTCTTGCGTGGACAAGTTGCCTACGAAAATGGCAAAATCCTCGCTCCGGCTGGCTATGGCAGAAATATTCGGGCATAATCTGCATTCTACTATCCGAAATATCTCATCCGAGTGCCCATATTTGGGGGGTCTTGTTTAGACAACATATTCCCACAGCCCGCCAAACTGTGGATAACTCACTCAAAACTGTGGAGAACTGCCCCTGCCTGTGGACAATAAGCCTATTTGTTCCAATTTAGGATGGATAACTTAAAAAGAGGCACCCCCATATATGGGGGGTAGTTTTGGAGAAAGCCAAAATATAGAAAACTCTCATAAACTGTGGAAAACCGTTCAAGTCTGTGGATAAGTTATCCAGTAACTATCCACAGATAAAAATTTTCAGAAAACAGAGTCAAGCGTCAGATAGGGGGTGAAGCGGAGAAGAGTCACCCACAGGTGGGGATGAATCGATTCTATCCACACTATCCACAGGGCCTACTACTATTACGATTCCATATAAATATTTATATATACTTGAATCTGTTAAGTCTATCCTGTACAATTCAGTCAGTAAGTCCGTTCCCTTCTTAGCCAACCTTGGGAGGTTGCCATGGATATGATCAAAGTTTCAGCCAACTCCCGTACCTCTGCAGTCGCCGGGGCCATCGCGGGAGTCGTCCGCGAACATAAACGGGCGGAGGTGCAAGCCATCGGTGCAGGCGCTGTCAATCAGGCCTTGAAAGCATTGGTACTTGCCACCGGATATCTCAAACTCGATGGGATCAATGTTGTTTGCATCCCTGAGTTTGTAGATGTAGAGATCGAAGATAAGGTTCGTACTGCCATTAAGATGGTGATCGAACCGCGTTAGATTCAAACATCGGAAGTCTTTTACCTCCCGCTCCTTTTGCGGATCCTAAAGAAGACTTCCGATGTCTCTATTTATAGACAAGCGAACGCAGGGTGGCGTATAATCTTCGCTGTGGATTTTTCGCCTCGCGCTTAACCTTTAGCTGGCTGCGCGCCTCAGGCAGATTCCACCCCTTATCATTTTCCTATGCAAAACTGGAAGAGATTCCCACGCATTATTTTATTCCTCACCCTGTTGATCAGTCTGCTGGCGGGTCTTTTCGCGCCGACTCTGGAAAACCAGTCCGCGAGCGCCGCGCCGTTGGGAGCTGCCGCGTTGGATGTAATTATCAGTGAAGTGGCTTGGGGTGGTACGGCGGCCGCTTATATATCAGATGAATGGATAGAACTATATAATCAACAAGTATTGGCAATAACTTTAACAGGCTGGACATTAGTAGCAGATGATGGTGATCCAAACATAGTTCTTAAATAACAGGAATATATTCCAGCATATGGATATTACTTACTTGAAAGCAGGATGATTCTACGATCTATGACATTTCAGCGGATCAAATTTATTCGGGCTCTTTAAGTAATTCTGGTGAGGACACTTTAGATTAAGAGAAGGCAGCAACTTAATAGATACAGCAAATTCAGGGTGGAGCTGGCTGGTGGTCATAATTAGCGGTTCTACTTACTTAGTATGGAAAGAGACAGGAGTAGTTCTGCCGATAGTGCATCTGCTTGGTTTTCAAACGATGGAACACCCTAAATGGATATGTGGCAAATGGCTACCTTTTCAATGGAACACCCGGTACTTCAAAAATAGACCTTTCTTTAACAATGACAATAGATAACCCTTACCAAGTGTAGGGTCACAATGTAATATTTACGATTACGGTAACTAATAATGGAACTTATGACGCAACCAATATCAAAGTAAAAGATGTCCTGCCTACAAACTTAAAATTATGTATCAGCTATTGGAATGGAACAGGATCATATAGCGCGGATATTTGGACAATCCGTCAATAACGCTGGCGCATCGGCAATATTAAAAATTACGGCAACAGCAACTGCAATTGGGGTATATAACAAATCAGGCTGAAATCTTGACTTTGATCAACTTGATCCCGATTCAACACCAAACAGTTCCACAAGTGAAGATGATGATGACTCCCTAAAAGTTTATCCTCTCAAGACACCCTTTAAATATTACAAACACTGTGAATAATAAATCCAAATGTAGGCTCAAATGTTGTCTTCACAATTACAGTGAACAATCCGTCAACAAATCTTTCCTCGGCAACCAATGTGGTCATAGCCTTGCCAGCAGGAACATTTATTTCATATTCCAGTACATCGGGAATAACATAACGGCAGTTCAGGCCTTTGGACAATAGGGAATCTTGCAATCGGCGCAAGCGCCACAATAAATATCACGGCAAGAGTGATAACGACAAATCCGCCTTCATATTCGGCAACCGTATCTTCCAATGAATTTGGTAATAGTACAGCTACTGTAACGATCAATGCCCCGCTTCCCGGTGAAGCCGACTTAACCCTGACGCATGAACCAATTGTCATCAGCTCAAGTATTGCCGATCAGGTAAGTTTAAAGTTAAAACTTCATAATGCCGGGCCCGATAAAGCAACCAATGTGCAAGTCCGCGATTTACTGCCCGCAGGGTTAACATTTGTCTCTTCCAGCAGTGTTGTCGGAACCTATAACAGTTCCACCGGTATTTGGGCAATCAGTGAACTTGGCATGGGTGCAGATGCTATCTTAACCATCAATGTCAAAGTGGACGAAGACGGAACATCCACAGAAAACTTTGCAGAAGTATGGCTGTCTGATCAATATGATCCAAATTCCACTCCGGGAAATGGCGAAATGGGCGAGCCGGACGATACCAGCTTGGAAGTCCCCATCGCCGACCTGCGTCTGACAGAGACGGTGGATATTGCCGGGTCGAACGCAGTCTTTACGATCAGAGTCAGCAATTCCGGCCCGGACGATGCAACTGGTGTTAAAGTAAAAACAGCACTGCCATCATTAACCTCAGCCTATACATTTGTTTCATCAGGACAAACACAGGGAGTAACTCCCTATAATAGCCTGACGGGCATCTGGGATGTTGGAAATTTAGCAGATGGCGCAAGCGCAACCTTAACCATCACCACAACCACCGTCTCAAGCTCGCTTTTGGTCAACTGGGTTGAAGTCTCCGCATCCAATCAGGTAGACCCCGACTCCGTCCCGACAAATAATTCGCGTACAGAAGATGATGATGCCAGCGCCCCATCCGCCGACTTGTTTGTCACCCAGTCTGTAAACATTGTCAACCCGGATGTGAATGACAATGTGATCTTCTCAATAAAAGTACAAAACGCGGGAATTGCCGCCACAACCAACGTGCAAGTGAAAGACTTGTTACCTTCCGGGTTAACCTACGTGTCCTATACCAGCACGGCCGGCACCTATTCAAGCAGCACAGGCATCTGGGCCGCAGGCAACCTGATCAATGGCGCAAGCCAGACCTTGAACATCACCGCAAAAGTAACCGCCAATGGAGTCAAAACGAATTGGGCCGAAGTATGGAAATCCGACGAAGCCGACCCCGATTCCACACCGGGCAACAGCTCCACCACCGAAGATGATGACGCCAGCGCATCGATCATCTCAGACCGCTCGATTATCATCAACGAAGTTGCCTGGGCGGGCACTGCCGCCAGCCCGGCTGATGAATGGATCGAACTATATAACCCAAGCAGCGCTTCGATCAGCATCGCCGACTGGACTTTGAAATCAGCATCCGGTTCCATCAACATTACTTTATCCGGTACGATCAAAGCCGGTGAATACTTCCTGCTGGAGCGCGACAATAACTTCACCGTCTCAGATATCGCCGCAGACCAGATCTACACCGGAGCACTTTCAGATGACGGCGAAATTCTGATCCTGAGTGACGGCATTGGCGTATCTGCAAATGTCATCGACACCGCAAATAATGAAAACGGCGGCACCTGGCCCAAAGGCAGCAGCGCTTCACCCTTTGGATCCATGGAACGACAGGGAACCACTCTTGACGCCGACAAAACCTGGGTCACCAATATCGGCAATCCAAAAAATGGACTGGACGCAAACAGTGGTCTGATCTACGGAACGCCCAGAAAAGTTAATTCCAATGGCACAGCCGTGGCGGCTACCAGCACCGCGCCCGCACCCACAGCCATCCCCCGTTGGCCGTCCCATCATCAACGAATTCCTCGCCCGTCCCGGCTTCGACTGGAATCAAGACGGCAAAATAGATGTCTTCGACGAATACATTGAGATCAAAAACATCGGCGCAGTGGATATCAGTATCAGCGGCTGGACTTTGGACGACGAAGCCAGCGTCGGCTCCAACCCATTCACCCTGCCCGATGTCACCTTGAAACCTGGCCAGCGCGTTGTTTTCTACGGACTGCAAACCAATATCCTGCTCAGTGACGGCGGCGACACAGTCCGCTTGATCAACCCCGGCGGCAAGATATTTGATGCCTACACCTACAAGATCGCCAAAGTTGAAGATCAAACCGTTTGCCGTCTGCCTGATGGCAATGGCTCATGGTACGAAGATTGCGTCCCCACACCCGGGCTGACCAACACCCGTGAAGGCACAGTCCCGGTCATGCCCGGCGGCGGAAGTTTTGAATCACCCATCTGCGAATTGCCCGATACTCTGCCCGCTGATTTTATCTTCGCCGAATGCCGCGGCTACGGCGCCAACATCTGGCAAACTTTTTATTGGGACGAGACCGGCTGGCAGGGCGATCAACGCGTCCCCGTCAACGCAGGGAAATGGGAATCATTTGTTGAGTAAAATAAAGACCCTAAAGGTTTAAAAACCTTTAGGGTCTAATCTAAATATGAATAGGATACTGAATGGAAACCTTTTTCTCTTTTCTTGAAAGACGAGTCGACGACTCATCCTCCCTGCTCTGCATCGGACTCGACCCCCACATCCCCGATCTCAAAGAACCCACCGCCGCATCTGCCCTCGACTTCTGCCTGAATCTGATCAAGCAGACAGCTCCCTACGCTGCGGCATTCAAACCCAATGCCGCCTTCTTTGAAGTCTTCGGCGCCGAAGGCTGGGTCGTGCTCAAACAGGTTATCGAAGCCATTCACGAAGAGTCGAGTCGACTCGGCTCCATGATCCCCATCATCCTTGATGCCAAACGCGGCGACATCGCATCCACCGCCAATGCCTACGCTCAATCTGCTTTTGAAAATTTGGGCGTGAACTGCATCACCCTCAACCCCTACCTCGGCCACGACTCTGTAGAACCATTTATCGGCAACCCTGAAAAAGGAGTTTTTCTTTTATGCAAAACCTCCAACGCGGGTTCCATGGATTTGCAAAATGTGCTGGTGCTGCCCACCGGCTCAGACAGTCCCATGCCTTTATATAATTACGTCGCGCATCTCGCGCAAAAGTGGAATGTCAACAACAACATTGGCATCGTCGTTGGCGCAACCCACCCGCAGATTATGAGCATGATCCGCGCCTCCGTGCCCGATATGTGGATCCTCTCCCCCGGCGTCGGCGCCCAGGGAGGAGAGTTGGAGTCTGCATTGAAATCCGGGCTGCGTAAAGACGGCAAAGGAATTTTGCTCCCCGTTTCACGCGGCATCTCCCGCGCAGAAAACCCCGGCCGGGCCGCCGCCGAATTACGCGATCAGATCATCAACATTCAAAGATCACTTCATCAAAATTAAAAAGACAAACAGGATTTATGCCAGACGAAATTTTTCTTGTTTTTTTGTATAAATCCTAATAAAGATTTTTTATCTCCGTTTATCTTTGTTTATCAAGGTGAATAAAAAGGAACCTCACATGAATCAACTGGACTCAACTTTATCCTCCCTCGCCGATGAACTGCTTTCCGCAGGCTGCATCAAATTTGGCGAATTCACACTCAAATCAGGATTGAAATCCCCGATCTATATTGACCTGCGCCGCATCATCACCTATCCAAAACTGCTTCAGAAAATCGGTCTCGCTTATTTGCCGATCCTCGAAAAACTAAAATTTGACAGACTCGCCGGCCTGCCGTATGCCGCCATTCCCATCGCAACCGCAGTTTCCTTGCAGGGCAATTACCCCATGATCTATCCGCGTAAGGAAGTGAAAACCTACGGCACCAAAGCCGAGATCGAAGGTGACTTCAACGCTGGCGAAACCGCGCTGGTCATTGATGATCTCGCCACCACCGGCGGAAGTAAATTTGAAGCCATTGATAAATTAACAGCAGTGGGTTTGAAAGTCAAAGATATTGTTGTGCTCGTTGATCGTCAATCCGGCGCAAAAGAATCGCTCGAACAGGCGGGGTATTCCATGTACGCCGTGTTGACCATTACCCAATTGCTCGATTACTGGGAAGAAACCGGCAAAGTGGAAAAAGACAAGATCGCAGAAACACGAAAGTTTTTAGCACAAACAGGATAACAAGAAAAATCATGCCCGGATTAGCCGTCAACGTTGCCGTGATACGCGAGAATAAAATACTTCTAACCCAGCGCGAAGATTTTGAAACATGGATTCTCCCCAGCGGCGGCGTGGAAGATGACGAGAGTATCGCCCAGGCTGCGATTCGCGAAACAAAAGAGGAAACCGGGTTGGATGTTGAAATAACAAAATTAGTCGGAATCTATTCCCGTTTGGGGAACATGTCACCGGTCCACGCTGTTTTATTTACCGCCAGACCAATCGGCGGTGAAATAAAATGTCAGGAAGGCGAAACCATCGCAGTGGAATGGTTCTCCTTCGATGAAATTCCAAGTCCGCTTTCTGCCGGGCAGGAGAAAAAAATCGCAGATGCCATCGCCGGGGTCTGCGGCACTGCGGTCTTGCATGAAATTCATGTGCCGGCATTTCCTGAAAAAATCACACGGAAAGATTTGATCGAATTTCGAGATCGTTCAGGCCTGTCACGACAGAAATTTTATATACAAATGTTGGAGCAGGCAGAGATTAAAGAAAAAGTTGAAGTGATGGGCGGATAGAAAATCCCATTCTCATTTTCTCTACAGTACAACCAGATTTTTTACCGCGAAGTTTAAAGACTATCTCCGCACACTTTGCGGGCTTCGCGGTTCATTTATGGCTTATGTATGGTAGAAAGTTCACATTTATTTGTTTAATATACAGAGGATAAACATGTACTCGTTAAAAGATAAAGTCGTCATCGTCACCGGAGCATCTTCAGGTATTGGAAAAGCCGCCGCGTATCAGTTTGCCGCATTGGGCGCACGCGTGGTGCTGGTCGCGCGGCGGGCAGATGTATTGGCCGAAGTCAAAAACGATCTGAGTCAATATGGCGATTCCATCCTGACAGTTCCTGCGGATGTTACCAAAGAGCAGGACTTGCAAAACCTGTACCGCACCGTGCTTGAAACCTTCGGCGAGATCGATGTGCTGGTGAACAATGCCGGTATATCCGTGGGCGGCGAGTTTCAAGAACACGACGCAGATGAACTCCGAAAAATGGTCGAGGTCAACGTGTATGCGCCCATGCGGCTGGCTCAATTGGTATTGCCTTCCATGCTGGAACGCAAGCAGGGACACATCGTAAATGTCAGCAGTGTGGCTGGTCTGGTGATGTCTCCCGGACAGACCGCATACGCCTCCACACGCAGCGCGGTCATCGCATTCAGTCATGCTTTGCGGCGTGAAGTCTCGGGGAACGGTGTTCGCGTCTCGCTCATCCTGCCCGGCTGGACTCGCACCCCGATGCTCGACAAAATGGATTTGGATGAAATGCGCGCAGTCAAAGTGTTGACTCCATTTACAACACTTGATGATCCCAGCGTTCCTGCGCGTGCCATTGTAGACTCGGTACTGCACAACCGCCGGCAGGTTTTACTGGGAGGCAGTCAAATTTGGGTGGCTGATTTCATGGGGCGCATGTCGCCCATCAGAATTACCGATTGGTTCTACAACTTTATTTTGGATAAAGCAAAATTGGTGAAGGTCATGAAGGATTTGGGATAAAACCAATCCACCTGCCAAAAGGAATATATGTATAACACCCTCCGTCCTTATCTTTTTCGTCTCGACCCCGAACGCGCTCACTCGCTCACACTTAATGCGCTGCGCCTTACAGGAAACTTTTCGCTTTTGCGCTGGCTGCTTGAACAGCAATTCAAAGCGCCATCCAAACCCGTGGAAGCCTTCGGATTAACTTTCAAAAATCCTGTTGGCATCGCCGCCGGATATGATAAAGACGGCACCGCCATCCGCGGACTCTCTGCGCTCGGATTCGGCCACGTGGAAATTGGAACGATCACGCTTAAGCCTCAAGCTGGGAATCCGTCCCCGCGCATTTTCCGCCTTTTGGAAGATGAAGCCGTCATCAATCGCATGGGCTTCCCATCACGCGGCTCTGAATTTGTGCAAATGGAATTAAACCCCGCACTGCGCATGAGTCTCGCAGAACGCATCCTCGGCTTCGATCCGCGCATCCGTGGATTCTCCCGCTTATCAGATGCCATGCTGGGAATCAATCTTGGAAAAAATAAAGATACTCCCAACGAAGAAGCCGTGTTGGATTACCTGGCCCTGCTGCAAAATTTTGCGCCGTATGCCGATTACTTAACGATCAATGTCAGCTCGCCCAATACTGTGGGATTACGTGAACTGCAAGGCCGTGCCGCGTTGGAGAGTCTGCTTAAACATTTGCATGAGCAGCGTGTCCTCGAAGAAAAAAGACATGAAAAGCATGTGCCGATCCTTGTAAAACTTTCGCCCGATATGACCAGCACAGAACTTGATGAAGCCATCGAAGCCATCTTGAATGCAAAGATGGACGGCATCATTGTTACAAATACAACTCTGGGCCGCGATGGATTGAAGTCAGACCTAAAGGGAGAATCAGGCGGATTAAGCGGCAGCCCGCTGACCGTTAAGAGCGAAGCGGTTCTTTATCAAACCCTGAAGCGGGTTAATGGCGCAGTCCCGATCGTGAGCGCGGGCGGCATCATGAATCCTGAAGATGCAAAACGCCGCCTCGAAATGGGAGCGGCGCTGGTGCAAATTTATACCGGGCTGATCTATCGCGGACCGGGGTTGGTTAAGCAGATTTTGCAGGCTCTATAGATTCAATCTTTACCTGACGGACAATGGTGGTCATGAAGTAGATCATGGCGATGATCGCCACGGATACTTCAGCCGTTGTTTTTAAAGTCATGGCGCCGCCCAGTTTTGGCATGGCGCCGCGAAAGGCAAAGATGATGATGTTGCTCATCAATAGGTAGAACAGGGCATTCACGCCAATGGGTGCAAGCAAACGATTGACCATCTGCCATTGACTCAAAAATCTTGCAATGGCATACCAGACCAGCAGGAAGAACATGGATAATAGAATAAATGAAAGGCTTGGGGGAAATCTGACGATCTTCAAATAGCCGTTAAACAGGAAGTAGACCGCCATGCCCGCCAATCCGAGCAGGAGATTGGGTTTTATCTGGTAGCGCGCGAAATACATTCCGATCAGGTAAATTGGAAAATATACGAATACAGGAAAACTGTAAATTGAGCTTGAGCTGATAAACATACTGAGAAATGCAGATTGAACCCATTGATTTGGCAGAAAGATGGTTAAGGAAAAAACAAAAATAGTAATAAAAAAGTATCGGGGTCTTTCCATGATAAACCGAATGGGATGTTTGAGTAGAAAGCCGAGCAGCAGGGTCAAAGCGAAGGCCAGTAAAAATTCCGAGTAGGATACCATTCTGGAAATCGTGAAGACCCGCAGGATATCGGCTTTGGAGTATGCACGTTCGACGAACAGGATATAGATAAAGGCGGAAATATAGTAGGTGACGATAATACGAAATACAGTCGGCAGGATGCGCGTAATTGGCGCATCGCTGGAGAAATAAGACAGCCAGGTTGTGTACCCGAAGCTGAATAAAAAGCCCGAGAAGGAAACAAGGCCTATGACAACAACGAATCCTTCTGTGAGTTCGCGGGTGGGGGCATCTGCAAGGAGGCTGATGGCATGAACAATGATCATACCGAGCACCAGCAGGGCTTTTAAAATGTCAATATCAAGGCTGTATTGTTTTTTAGGTTGAGACATGGTTGAACCCTTGTGCAATAGCGGAATGTCGGTCTTAATGGCAGTTAACTTTGATCATCTTGTTGCTTCAATCATTCATATATAACCCGCCCGTGGATTCCATCCAGTCGGCGATTTTTTCTGTGGCGGCTTGAATATCGTTGTCTGAAACATCCAGTTCGAGTCTGGGCAAAATGGATTCGCGCGCCAGTTTGCGGATCAACTCCTGCTCTTGAATGAATAATTGCAAATTATCATATTGTGATGGATTGCCCGAAACTTTGAGTCTTTCAGCGCGCGCCGCTTCAAAGGATTCGGGTGAGCGGGTCAACAAAACAAGGCGGAAATTCAGCGGCAGCAGACGTTCCTCAAGCCAGCGGAAATCGTAATCTTTTTGATAAGTATTCAACTGATACATGCGCGTGGATAAGTGAAAGCGGTCCACGATCCATGAGTAGTAGCGTTGTAATTCAAAGAGCCTGACCCAGGTGGCGTAGGTTTCCATGGCGAGCGCTTCTTCCTGCGGCTCAAAGTTGATTAATCCGCGGCCCCAGGGAAAGTTGGTAAAGGCGCACCATTCGCCTGAGACGAGTGGCGAGTGATACTTGTATTTTCGCGGACCAACCACACGGGGATGTTCGTTGAGCGCGAAAGCGATGTCTGTTTTAAAGGTCAGGCGTGTGCCTTCGAGGATGATTTTGGGGGTAAGTTTGGGCATGGCTGGAATTATATAAAGTATTTTCAAGAAAAAAATAGGCCTATAAAACTCTAATAAGATTCTGAAACGATTCAATGCCATAGTTGTGGTATATTCCCGCACACAGGTAACCTTATGGAAGATAAAATCACAATCATAGAAGGTCCGCCCCCCATTTTTGAGCACGTCAATGATGGTTGGGCATTGGGCTTGAACGAAAGCCCGAGTCTATCTGTCCCGGCACTGACACGCTTGCGCACTTTTAACGGTCCCGCGCTTGTCGAAAGGTGCTACACAGCCTGGCATAACAAATCATCAATCCACCTGCATTATCGCGGTGAAACCGGGTTGGAGGAAAATGCTCCCATCCTCGCCGCGCGCAGCGTTGAGACTCCCGAGGGCCACGTGCTGCTCTTATGGGTATATCTCGACGGTGAAAACATCGAATACGAAACTGACTCCGGGGATGACGACCAGATCGACGATTTCCCAGATCTATAAAAATTTGAAAACAGACAGTCACCTTTAGGAAGGGTGACTGTCTGTTTTATTAATCGAGGACGAATGACAACGCTGCTTTCTTCAACCCAATCTGGTTCTCTTATTCTGACGCTGAATCGCCCCGAAAGAGCCAACTCATTTAACATTGAGATGGTGACTGAATTACAACGCGCTCTGGCCGATGCCGAAACAAATCCGCTGGTGCGCTGTGTTGTTTTAACCGGCAGCGGAAAAGTATTCAGCGCCGGTCAGGATATTTCTGAAATGAAAAAAGGCGGGGATATTTCCTATCGTGAGCATCTGGAAAAAACATACAACCCGCTGATTCTACAAATTCGTAAAATGGGCAAACCGGTCATCGCCGCTGTGAATGGACCATGCGCCGGCGCGGCATTGGGCGTGGCGCTGGCTTGTGATCTGCGCATTGCGAGATCAAGCGCATATTTTGTGGTCGGCTTTGGCGGCATTGCGCTTGCACCCGATTCAGGTGTTTCGTTATTGCTGCCTGTTTATATCGGACTGGGCCGCGCGCAGGAATATTTTTATTCCAACAAACCCATCACGGCGCATCAGGCTTTGCAATGGGGCATGGTGAATCAAGTAGGTGGATTCAACTTTCAGGCGCTGGTCAATCAGGTTGCGGGCAATCTGGCATCAGGTCCGCTTGAAGCGTTTGCCGCAGGGAAGAAAGCTTTCAATGAGGCGGTCATCCCAAATCTGGAACACGTTCTCACGGTTGAAGGAATTCTACAGGAAGAAGCTGGAAGAACTGCCGAGCATCGCGAAGGCGTGGCGGCTTTTCTTGGAAAGCGAAAGCCAAAATTTATATAGTGTGCTGCGTATCTTTTGTTTGAGATTGAGGGTTTTAACTTGTAACAATCGAAAAACGTCACTTTCCGTCAAAGTTAATCGGATTTATGTCATATTGACGGCTTTCATCTTTTCGTGTAAAGTTTAGTGGTAATTTGTCAACAACTTGGATTAAATATTTATGGCTCAGTGTATTGACATACTTTGTGCATAAAAGCGGGCGTCCCTGTCTGGGGTGCCCGCTTATATTTTCTCAACCTCTTTACCAAGGAGAACAACATGTCAGGACAAATCAATGCGTTCGAAATGGCACAGAAACAATTTGACGGTGTTGCCAAGCAATTGAAGCTCGATCCCGGTGTGGCCGAAGTTTTACGTTGGCCGATGCGCGAATTTTCATTCCGCATTCCGGTGCGTTTGGATGATGGTTCACTCAAAGTCTTTCAAGGTTTCCGCGTTCAGCACAATGATGCGCGCGGCCCCAACAAAGGCGGTATCCGTTTTGCAGCGAACGAAACCATGGACACCGTTCGCGCGCTCGCCACATGGATGACCTGGAAATGCGCCGTGGCAGATATTCCTCTCGGCGGCGGCAAAGGCGGAATCATTGTTGATCCCTCCACACTTACTGTAAATGAAAAAGAAGAAATGTGCCGCGGCTGGGTACGCGCCATGTGGAAGAACATTGGTCCACGCAATGATGTGCCCGCTCCGGATATCGGCACCACCCCTCAAATGATGGGCTGGATGATGGATGAATATTCACGTCTCGTCGGTCAATACACCCCCGGTGTATTCACAGGCAAGCCTCTCGGCGGCGGCGGTTCACTTGGCCGCACCGAAGCCACCGGCTATGGTGTGATCTACACCGTGCGCGAAGCGATGAAGCACCTCAATATTGATGGCAAGAATTCTGTCGCAGCCATTCAAGGTTTTGGTAACGTCTCTCAATATGCGGCTGCCGGCTTTGTTGAAATGCTCGGTGGTACAGTTGCCTGCGTTTCCTGCTGGGATCGTCACGACAAGAAAGCCTACACCTACAGCAAGAAAGGCGGCATTGATCCCCGCTTCCTGCTCACCATTGTGGATGAATACGGCACGATTGACAAGTCCAAGGCTCAGGATGCAGGTTATATCGTTGAAGACGGCGACGCCTGGATCACCAAGGAAGCCAATGTCTTGATCCCCGCCGCGATGGAAGGCCAGGTCACAGCCGATACAATCAGCAAGATGTCCAAGGGCATCAAGATCGTAGCTGAAGGCGCGAACGGCCCCTGCACACCCGAAGCGGATGAATACTTCAAGAAGAACAACATCTTCGACATCCCCGATTTCCTCTGCAACGCCGGCGGCGTAACCACTTCCTACTTTGAACAGGTTCAGAACGATATGAACTTCTACTGGTCGAAGGAAGAGGTGCTCGGCAGACTCGACGAGAAGATGACTTCCGCATTCAACAGCGTTGTTGATCGCAGCGAGAAGGAAAAAGTCTACATGCGCGATGCCGCCTACATGGTTGCGATCGATCGCGTAGTACAGGCCATGCACCTGCGCGGCTGGTTGACTGGCAACTCGTAAAGAGTAATTGGAATTAGTAAAAGAGGATGTGCTTCGCAGCGCATCCTCTTTTTATTTGACGCACGCTTCACACTTAACTGGAAACTGATTCTGTTTTCTGGAGCAGATTCCAACTCCACATATTTTGATACAATCACCAGAAACTTCTCACTTTTTACTTTTCACTAAAAACGAGGCTTCATGTCAAAACAAACTTTCAAATGGGACGATCCATTCCTGTTCAACGATCAACTCACCGATGAAGAGCGCATGATCCGCGATACGGCGCGCAAATATTGTCAGGATAAATTAATGCCGCGCATCCTCGAAGCGAATCGCAACGAAACCTTTGACCGCACCATCATGGATGAAATGGGCAGCATGGGATTTTTAGGATGCACCCTGCCCGAAGCATACGGCGGCTCGGAATTAAATTACGTATCCTATGGGCTGATCGCCCGCGAAGTGGAACGTGTAGATAGCGGCTATCGATCTGCAATGAGTGTCCAAAGTTCGCTGGTCATGCATCCCATTTTTGCGTATGGTTCAGAAGAACAAAAGAAAAAATATCTGCCGAATCTGGCAAGTGGAAAATGGGTCGGCTGTTTCGGCCTGACCGAACCCAATCATGGCAGCGACCCCGGCAGCATGGAAACCCGCGCCAAAAAAGTGGATGGCGGCTACATTGTGCATGGCAATAAAATGTGGATCACCAATTCACCCATCGCAGACGTCTTCATTGTTTGGGCAAAGCTGGAGGGCGAAATTCGCGGCTTCATTCTCGAAAAAGGAATGAAAGGCTTAAGCGCCCCGAAGATCGAAGGCAAGTTCAGCCTGCGGGCCAGTATCACCGGCGAGATCGTGATGGAAGAAGTTTTTGTGCCCGATGAAAATTTACTTCCAAATGTCAGCGGAATAAAAGGTCCCTTTGGATGTTTGAACAAGGCGCGCTATGGAATTGCCTGGGGCGCATTAGGTGCGGCTGAGTTTTGCTGGCATGCGGCGCGTCAATACACATTGGATCGTCCGCAGTTTGGTAAACCGCTGGCTGCGAATCAGATCATTCAACTCAAACTGGCAAACATGATGACTGAAATTACTTTGGGATTGCAAAGCACACTGCGTGTTGGCCGCCTGATGGATGAAGACCGGTCAACGCCTGAGATGATCTCGCTTATCAAGCGTAACTCATGCGGCAAGTCGCTTGAGATCGCGCGCATGTCACGTGATATGCACGGCGGCAACGGAATTTCGGATGAGTATCATGTCATCCGGCATGTGATGAATTTGGAAGCGGTCAACACCTATGAAGGCACACATGACATTCATGCCTTGATCTTGGGGCGGGCACAAACGGGGTTGCAGGCATTTTCGTAATTTGACGATGAACCGCAGACCATAGACCATCGTCCACGGTCTGCGGTCCATCGTCTATTTTGAGTGGGGGAATTTTGTCCGCTTTTGGGGTTTTCTCCGATATATAAGTAGTGCTTGTATGAAGTCCTTTCGAGGTGACTTGTATGGAGAATGAAAATCCGGGGCGTTTGGATGTGGATTCCAAAATGGTTCAGCGTGCGCTGGAGGGCGATCGATCTGCGCTCGCGCATATGTACGATGCCTGCGCAAAACCGATCTATCGTTATCATCTTAGCCGCGTGGGCAATGCCACAGATGCTGAAGATCTGACCGCGCAAACTTTTCTGGCGGTGATCGAATCTCTGCGGCGTTATCAGCACCGTGATAATTTCACAGCGTGGATCTTTCAGATCGCCCGCAATAAACTGATGGATCACTTCCGCAGGAATCACGCTCACGGGGAGATCAATGAATCGGTCGTGGACCCAGCCCAGGGTGATGTGCTTGATGCGCTGGTTCGGGATGAATCCCGTTCTAGGTTGAAGTCTCTGCTCCATTTGCTCAATGAAGACGAGCGTGAGTTGATCCGTCTGCGCTATACCGTGGAGCTTTCGTTCGTGGAGATCGCTCAACTGCTTGGGCGCAAGGAGGATGCTGTCCGAAAAGCCACGCGGCGCATTCTTGATCGTTTGTCCATTCAAATGGAGGCGCAAAATGTCTGATCCCATTCGCTCATCTGAACTTGAAGAACTGATGAAAGATGTTGTCAACGTCTCTGAACCTGATGCGGAATTCATGAATTCCCTGCGTGCCCGTTTCATTGCGGAAGGACATGCAAGCGCAAAAAAGAATCAGGAGACTCAAATGAAACAAAAAGTGTTTTTGCGGCGCCTGACATGGGTGTTTGCAATTCTTGTATTGGTGAGCCTTGTAGTGTTGTTCACACGTCCCACGGTTGTGAATGCATTGAAGAGATTGTTTGGTTATGTCCCCAACATTGGCATAATCGATCAAACTGCTGCAGTGCTGGTACTGACGGATCCGGTCACAGTCACTCGTGAGAGTATCACTGTCACGGTAGAGCAGGCTGTATTGACCAATGAAAAGACGATCATCGTTTATTCCTACATTCTGCCAGTAGATTTTTTCATCCCGGACAATACATCATTTGGAGACAGCCGTTCACCTGTATTGATACTGCCTGATGGAACACGGCTTGAACCCTTGGTGCGTCAGCGTCTCAACACCATGGATTGCCCTCAATGCTCAATGCGTTATGAGTTGGATTTCAGCGCTATTCCAGGCAATGTAACCGGTGCGGTCCTTGAACTTCCAAGCCTGGTGGCTGTTCCTGTTGAGCTAGCTCCGCAGGATTGGAAGTTCCAACTGAATTTTAAAGTTGCAGACTCATCTGATATTGTGCCCGTTATTCAGGAGGTGGTGACACCTGCTCCAACCGCAATCGGCAGCGAACCCGCCAGCCCTGCATATGGCATCACCAACACGCTCGATAAATTTGTTGCCCTGCCCGATGGCTATATTCTGTATGGCAATATTTCGTGGACAGATCCCATCATCCGCCCGTATGGTGCGAACTCCCACCTGGCCAGTATTAAAGATGCCAATGGAGTGGAAATCCCATTTGATTATGCAGATGCTGAAATGTATCCTGCTGAGGGTGAGTTACGCCAATATTGGGCATATAAGTTGAGTAGCACGGATTTTGTCGCACCGCTGAGTCTGGCTTTTGTTGTAGAAGCAGCTCTCCCTGCAAATGAAGGATCATTTACTTTTGACCCTGATCCAGATCCGCAGCAGTGGCAGAAATGGGATATTGATCAGGCTGTGCTTGTGAACAATGAATCCGTCCATGTTCTTTCCGTGGAATATGCAGGCGAAGGATATTTCCTGTTCACTATGCAGTCAGACTCGAACATCATTGGCGCAGCGATCACTGACCTGGCACATCCTCCAATGGGCGGTGGTGGCGGGGGCGGCGGTGTGCCAGTGGTTGGAGATCCGTTTGGTGTTGGTTTTGGATATCAATTGCCTCTCCCAGAAGGTCCGCTTACACTGACTTTTACTCTCGTAGATATTCTCGTTCCCGGTGATTGGAACATTGTCTGGTCTCCATAAAGTAGAGTGTTATTTTATTTGAGATAAATGTGTGAGAAGATAAAAAGTAAAAGGCCGCGAAATAATTATTCGCGGCCTTTTACTTTTTAAGCGAAATGTTTACGGAGATTTATATTCGCGATGACCTTCGAGGCAGGTAACTCCATCGGGGCCGACATTTGCATCATGGACGGTATCCGCTAACAGGTCGAGGCGGTCACCCGGATTTAAAGTCACCTGTTTGTTTAACAGGGGCAATCTAAAGGTGATGCTTCCGCTTACAACATAGATCACTTTGTTATAGCCATGCTTGTGTGCCGAGTAAATATCATACGGCGCATTCGACCACGAGTATGGAGTCATTCCCTGCCCGGTCATGATCGCGAGCAGCAATTCTTCGGTCGGCGGGCTGGCCGACTCCCAGGGCGTCACTCGAAATGCGTTCGTTGTCATCCTGTTTTTTCCATCAACTCAATTCGGTTTCCAAACGGGTCGAAGATATGCGCTCGTTTATATCCATCAAGCGGCGGTTGTGTCGTGTCGGTTTCAAACCCTGCGGATTGAACCTTTGCGATCAACCGGCTTAGATCATCCACGAGAAATGCGGGGTGCGCTTTGCGTGCCGGGCGGAAATCCGCTTCGACGCCGAGATGTAGTTGTACTGTCCCGGCTTCGAACCATGCTCCGCCGCGGTTGGCTAATTCCGGCGGTTTGGGAATTTCGTGGAATCCCAACAAATTGATAAAAAATGCGCGTGCTTTTTCTTCTTCGCCCGCAGGCATTGCAATTTGAACATGGTCGATGCCGAGAATGTTCATTTTATTTCTCCGTTGGGTACCCTGCTGCAATCCACGTGTTAAGACCGCCGAGAAGGGGTGTCACTTTTGTAAAACCATTGTGCAACATGAGGAACGCCGCACGGGCGCTCGTATGTTCATCTTGTCAGGTGCAGTAGGTGATGATCCATTGCGCTTTGTCTAATGGCACGCCTGCTGGGTCAATTTCAATTCCATCCAATGGGAAGGAGAGCGCGCCAGCGATGTGGGTTTCGGCATAAGACTCTGTACTGCGTACATCCACAAGGATGGCTTGTCCATTATCAAGCGCGAGTTTGGCTTCTTCAACTGTCACGCGCGGCACATCGGCTTCTATGAGCGGCAATCCGGTTTGAGATTGATTTGGATAGGACTGGTTCGGATAGGATTGATTTGTTTCTGTTGTTTGTGGTGAGGCATTGCAAGCGGTGATCGTAAATAACAAAAGTAAAATTACGGCTAAGGTCTTTTTCATTGATTATCCTTGATTGTTCTTTTAAGTTTCGTCGGAGGGGTTACCTCCGACGAAATTGGGAAACCTATAATTCGCAATATCTTTCGACGCGTTTGCCGATGATGGCGAGGCTGTCGGCCCAGAATTTCTTGGTGCGGATATTGATGCCAAAGCGGTCGGCGAGTTCTGCCGCGCGATTTTCGCCGGTGGATGCAAGCAGGTTCTTGTAATCGGGCACAAAGTCAGCGCCGCGTTTTTGGTAGATTGCATACAAGCCTGTCGCAAAAAGCAGACCGAATGCATATGGATAATTGTAGAAGGAGAAGCCGCTGCTGTAGTAATGAGGCTTCCAGGTCCACATGAATTTTTGCAGATATTTTTCATCGAGACCTTCGCCGTAGGTGGCTTTCTGGGCGCGTTCCATGATGTCGTTCAAGTCATCTGCTGAAAGCTCGGATTGTGCGCGGCGTTCGAAGACTTCCTTCTCGAACAGATAGCGTGAGTAAATATCCACGATCACGCCTGTGGCGTTATTCATCTGCGCTTCGAGTACGGCCAATTCTTCCTGCGGATCAGTGACCTGCTTCAAGACGGCTTCGGTAATAATTGTCTCGCACATGATGGATGCAGTCTCTGCCAATGTCATCGGTGTGGACTGTTGTAATTCGGTCTTGTTTGCCTGATAAGCACACTCGTTGTGGAAGGCGTGACCAAGTTCATGCGCCAATGTGCTGACCTGATCGAACGAGCCGTCAAAGTTGCTGAGGATGCGGCTTTCCTTTACAGCGGGAACGCCCATGCAGAATGCGCCACCGCGCTTGCCTTCGCGTTGTTCAGCATCGATCCAGTTGTTGTCGAAGGCGCGTTGGGCAAATGCGCCGAGCTCTGGCGAGAACTGATTGAAGTTGCTGACGATAAAATCGCGCGCTTCTTCGTATGAATATACTTTGTCGGTTTTGCCCATTGGAGCGGAAATATCCCACCAGGCGAGTTTCTTTTTGCCGATCAACTTGGCCTTGTGCTTGAAATATTTCTGGAACATCGGGAAGGAATCTTTCATCGCGCCGAGCATGGCGTTAAGTGTGGCGCGATCCATGCGGGCGAAATCGATCGAAGCGTGGACCGCATCTTCACGTCCGCGTTTTTTATCGAGAGTCAGCGTTTCACCCTTGACCCCGTTCATGCAGGCGGCCAATGTTTCTTTGACTCCCTCCCAGGCAATATTCTCCGCTTCGTATCCGCGGCGGCGGGTTGGTTCATCGGGATGTGAGCGCAGATTGATCAGCGCGGGCATGGGTAATTTCTGAGTTTTTCCATCCAGTTCAAAGTCGACGGAGAGCTGCGAGGTTAATGTCCCCTGCAATTTGCCGAAGGCATTGCCCCCGCTCAAAGTCAGCTCGGCGGCGAGGACTTCTTCCGCTTCACTCATCATGTATTTGGATTGGTCAACGCTTTCATTGAGTGTGAATTCGTGCGCTTTGGCTGATTCGTTTGTCTTGGCGGCTTTCTTCACTGCGGCTTTGCCGAGTTTGCCAACCCAGGCCTGGAATTTGGTATTGAGGATGCTCATCTGCACCGACATTTGTTCAAACTCTGAAAGGGCGCGCATGGCGTCTTTGTTGCGTGAGTCGGTGGTGACGTAGGAATAAATAAATGAGCCGAGGGTGCTGGAGAGTGTGAAGAGCGCGTTGAAGCGGTCTACAGATTCGCCAAGCAGTTTGCCAAGTTTCTTCGGGTCGGTCTTTGAATCGGCCTTGTTGGCTTTCTTGAAGAAGGCTTCCATTTCATCCAACAGGGATTTGTACTTTTTGATGGCGGACTTGAATTCTTTTGATTCGAGTGAGGGATAGACATTGGTCATATCCCAGCGAGGTGCAGAAAGTGTCATTTTGTTCTCCTTAACGTGAGATAGGGGTAGTATACCAAAGGGTTTGTGAACTTTTTCCTCTGCATCTTCGTCCTATCTGTATGAAAGTTGAAACCGATGGTTTTTCGGGCAAAATTAGAGTACAGTTAATTCATATATTGGAGGTGTTCTTATGAAACAGGATAAATTTCTAATCGGTATTTTGATCGGCATCGGCGCATTGGTTGTTCTTGCGTTGACGTTGTTTTTCACACGGCAGGGCAAGGTGGAATATATGACCGACGCGACTCCCGAAGGAGTGACGCATAATTATTTGCTTGCTCTTGTTAACAAGGATTATCAAAAGGCATACGGTTATCTGGCAGATTTGGATAACAAACCTACTTATGAAGAGTTTCGTCAGTCTTTTCTCAGCGGCAATACCAACCCTGATAGTGCGGGCGCAGATGTCGGTGCGGCGCAGATCGATCAGGATGTCGCATCGGTTGAGTTGACTGTCTATTATTCATACAACGATCCGTTCTCTGCGAATACCGGCAGCAGTGATCGGGCATCTCTTGTACTGCAAGATGGCGTGTGGAAGATCACGTATATGCCCTATAGTTTTTGGGGTTATGACTGGTATCAGATCAAACCGTAGGCAGAGGAGCAAACCATGAAAACGATTCGAAGACTTTATTTTTACGCAGTAGCCTTTATTAGTCTTGAAGTAATTCTTTGGGGCATGATCAGCCTTGTACGTTCGTTCTTTGGCAACCGTATTCAAAATGGCGTAGAGACTCTGGCGCAGGCGCTTTCCCTGATCCTTGTCGGTGTGCCGATCTTCCTTTTTCACTGGATACTGGCACAGCGTTTTGCAGCAAAGGATGATGAAGATAAAACAGCCACGGTGCGCGCCGTATTTTTATACGGAATTTTGCTGGCCACGCTGATTCCTGTCACACAAAATCTGATCGCGTTGTTTACCCGTATTTTTCTATCCATCGCAAATCTTCAAGTTGACCGGGCCATTATCGGCGCTTCACAAACCTGGGTCGACAATCTGATCGCCATCCCGATCAATCTGGTCATTGCAGCATATTTCTGGAACATCCTGCGTGTTGAGTGGACATCCCTGACCGATACCGAGAACTTTTCAGATGTCCGCAGACTCTATCGTTTTGTATGGATGTTGTATGGCTTGCTGATGGTTATCTTTGGTGTGCAGCAAACTGTGAGCTTTATATTCTCTTTGCCCACAAAACTGCTCGGGAATTTTGGATTCGAGTCCATCATCAATGCGATCGTTCTGCTGGTGGTTGGTGCGCCGATCTGGTTTTTCTCGTGGCGCATCCTTCAAAACGCTTTAGCTGATCCTGCTGAGAAGGAATCTTTTCTACGCCTTGGCATTCTCTATCTGCTTTCCCTTGGCGGCGTGATCACTGCATTAACCGCAGGCGGAAATTTTATTTACACCATTCTGACCAGTATCTTTGGCGATTTCACCACCTGGCCGAATTTCTTTGCAGAGATCGGCTCATCCATTTCGCTGGGACTGCCCTTCGGCATCATGTGGGCTTATTATGGAATTCAACTTAATCAACAATTTGCCTTTGATGAGAATCTCCCGCGCCGCGCCGGGAAGAAACGCATCTATTTTTATATTCTTTCCCTGATCGGTCTTATGGCTGCTTTCTTTGGGACAGCCTCACTTCTTTCCAATGTTATAGATCTGTTGACAGGTTCAGCCCATTTGGGCAATGGCGGCTTTGGCCGTGAGATTGCCGGTCCGCTTTCGGCGCTGATCATTGGCGTGCCGGTTTGGATTTTGACCTGGCTGCCGATGCAAATCGAGGCCTTTAACAATGGCGACATTGGCGATCATGCCCGCCGTTCGATTGTCCGCAAATCTTATTTGTATTTTGTGATCTTTCTGGCTGTGATCGGCGGTATGGCTGCGGCGGTGGGACTGGTGTTTACGCTGATCAGTCAGTTGCTGGGCGGCGGTGACAGCGGTTTTGTCAATTCATTACTCGACACATTGCAGATACTGGTTTTATTTGCCATTCTGCTGCTCTATCATTTCTTCTCATTGCGCAGAGATACGAACACGCGCGCCGGAGTGTTGGAGGAAAAACAGGAGAAATTCTCGGTATTGGTCTTTGATAAAGGTGACGGGAAATTTGGCGAAGCTGTAAAAGTCGCGTTCAAAAAGTCCGCGCCGAAGGTGACTGTTCTTGTGACCAACGCAAATGAAAAAGTGGCAGAGGACATCAAGGTCAATGCCATTATTTTGCCGGGCTCACTGACGATAAAAGCGCCGGCTTCGCCAAATGTCGAAGCGTGGATCAACTCCTTTGACGGAACCAGGCTCGTCGTCCCGGATGAAGCGGCGGGCGTTTACTGGCTGAATGATTTCGGGCAGGCGGCTGATTCAGCGCGCGCTTTGGCTGAAGGGCAGGAAATCCGCCCGCAATCCGCAGCAAAATCAACGCCTGCGTGGGCATATGTCGCTTATGTTTTGGCGGCTTTATTCCTTTGTCAACTGCTTGCAATTCTCTTATCACTTGGCGTCTCAATGGTCGCTGGTTTTTAATGATATACTTTTGAAAAATTTCACTGCAATCGAGGGCGATAACCTATGAAAGTAACTGTCCTTCAAGAAAATCTGGCACGCGGTTTGAGTGTTGTCTCCCGCGCTGTTTCGCCGCGCAGTACGCTCCCTGTTCTTTCCAACATTTTGATCGCGAGTGACGAAGGCCGCTTGCGGCTTTCTGCCACCAACCTTGAGTTGGGCATTACCTGTTGGATCGCGGCGCGCATTGATGAAGAAGGTTCCACTACGGTGCCGGCGCGCACCTTTGCTGATCTGGTAAATACTTTGCCTGGCGATCAGGTTCAGTTGATGTTGGATGTGAAAACACAAAGCCTGCATGTAAAAGGCGGCACATCGAACAACGATATTAAATGCATCGATGCGCAGGAATTCCCTCCGCTGCCTGTGCCTGAGATGGACGGCGCTGTGCAGTTGAACGTGGCTGATTTTAAAGAGATGATTCAGCAGGTTGCATTTGCAGCTTCAACCGATGAAGCTCGTCCCGTATTAATGGGCGTGTTGCTGCATGTTGAAAAAGATAAGGTCACGATGGTCGCGGCTGATGGCTTCCGTCTTTCGGTGCGTAAGGCGCAGCTTTCACAGGCAGTGGCGCATCCGATCAATGTTATTATCCCGGCCCGTGCCTTGAATGAACTGGCGCGTGTGGCAACTGACAGCGAAGAACCTATTTACATGGTGGTTCCCAAGAATCGCGGACAGGTTCTCTTCCGCGTCAAAGATGTGGAAGTGGTCTCACAGTTGATCGACGGCACCTTCCCTGATTACCAGCAGATCATTCCGCGCAATTACAAATCACGTACTTTGGTTTCGACCGCGTCTTTGCTCAAGGCTTGCAAGCAGGCTGAGATCTTTGCCCGTGAAGGTTCAAACGTGGCACGCTTTGATATCAAACAAGCCAATGGCGAAATGCAGCCCAGCGAAGTTGAGATCTCTGCCACCTCTGAAGAGACCGGCAAGAATGAAACCATTGTTGAAGCCACAGTAGATGGCGGCAGTGTTTTGATCGCCTTCAATGTGAAATTCCTGCGCGAAGCTTTGGAAGTTATCAAGACTCCAAACGTTGCGCTCGAAACATCCGCGGCCAACGCGCCGGGTGTGGTCAAGCCGGTGGGCGACGATAATTTCCTGCACGTGATCATGCCGATGCATTTGGGATAAAAATATAAAGTTGAATCAAAATCGCCAGACAGAAATTGTCCGGCGATTTTTTTTGACTTAATTTACTAGAACATTTGTTCTAATTAAAAAACGCTTCATTCTTAACTGTCACCTGCTCCTGTTTCCTCAAGCTGACTCAGCACTGGCAGTCGCTTAGTCAGCACAAGCCATAAGATAAATAATCCCATGCCGATCCATGCGGTTGGCGCGGCAAGTGTTCCACCGAAAGCCATGTTGAATCCTGGCTTGAAAAATAAGATCGGCAATCCGGCAACTGCATTGACTGATCCATGTACCAACGCGGCAACCCACGGACTCTTCGTGTTTAGATACAGCCATGAAAAAATGGTTCCAAGCAAAACACAAAAAACGATCATCATGAAAACACCCAGAACAGGATAGCCCGGATAGTTATGTCCCTGTGCAATTGCGGGCGCATGCCACACGCCCCAAATAATTCCGCTGATCAGAATCGCTTTCCATTGACCAAGCGGTAAAAGATGCGGAAGTAAAAATCCGCGCCAGCCTAATTCTTCACCCAATGCAAACAACACATTGATGAAAGGAGCCAGTGTGATCGCAAACAAAATCTGAATCGCCACAATGGTTTCAACGGGTACAGAATTTCCACCAGCGGCAGATGCCATTGCATCACGCAGCATTGTAAAACTTAGATCCAGTTTTGCCATGCCGAAAAGCAAAGTGAGTAATCCGCCAAGGATGGTGAGTCCAATTGGCAATCCCCACGCCCAAAGATAAAAACGTTTTGGACCAAGTGTATTCAACCGTAGACTCTTGAATGGTTGTTTCATAACGAACAGCGTTGTGATGATGGCCGCAATGCCTGGACCCCACATGGCGATTGCCCACAAGCCTTGAGTCATCAATTGTTTATTGACCGGTTCCATCTTTCCGAAAAGCAGCGGCGTCAGAAACAACGGCCACGAAATCAGGAACGTAATTCCCAGAAACCAGGTCAGTGATTTTCTTTGTATCATTTTATTCTCCTATGTTTGCAGCGGCATCGATCTTGATCTTCTGGTCATGGAAGACAACGGACGCTTCGCAATGACGTTGATCTTGTTTGCATTTTCAAGAATGTGCGTGGACACAACTTCCCAGCCTTCTTCACCCCATTCATTCAAGAGTTGTTCCAACTCATCAGCCTTCACACCAGACCATAATGAGCCGACGGTTTGTACACGATATTCCCATTTTGAGACTTCTTCAGCCATTTCAAACTCCTTATATTGTTGTGGAAACTTGATTGCTATTTTCAACAGAAGCCACTACAGAGGCTGTTTTTCAGGGCAGTTATTGTTTCACGTGAAACATTCAAGACTTTGTTTCACCGCGATATAGCACATACGAATAGATCACCAGAAATAAACTGGAGCCGATCAGCGGAACGAACATCAGCCAGAAGGCTGTCATGCCGCCGAAGAATCCACCGATGATCGCCAGCGCACCTGAAGCCATGAACAGGATCGAACCGATCTGATGCGTCTTGTCCCACACACTGTCACTGGACAAAGTCCACGGGGTGCGGATGCCAATGAAGAAATTGCGCTTGGCTTTCCGCAGCATGAATCCGATGGCGATGAACAACAGGCCCATGAACGGCAGCATGGCGGCGCTCATCTTGAAGTTTGAAAATCCGAGGCTCCAAGCCAAAGTCAGCCCGTGGACATAGAGCATGAAAGCCACGATCAGCACAATAAACAAATTGAAGCTCTCACGAAATTGTGCAATATTCGCCTTGAGCGGATCAACGCCCGGCAGCACAATGAACAACGCCAGCATTCCCAGCGTAATGAGCGGCATCAGGAATACGCCCCAAAACTTCGGCATGGTCCCATCCACTTCATCGTTGACATTCCAATGCGACGCCATTTGATCTGGCAACTGATTCCAAAGAACGGCGCCTGTCAGCAATGCCAGCGAAATCAAAATCAGCGCAATAATGGTTGTAGTTTTTGTAGACATTTTTATTTTTCCTTTTCCAAACGTTTCACGTGAAACATTAACTGTTTACTAAGTACTGCGTACTAATTACTTTTCTTCCTTCGGTAAATTATTCTGCGCCATCGCGACCATGCCGCTCAACCCGCCAAGATTCATCGAGTCCACTGCGGAGGATGGAACGATCACCAACGCGCCTTTTTCCTTCAAACCTTCAAAGAGCATATTCATCGCGCGCAAGTGCAGTGCGGTGGGATTGTTGATATAAGCCTTTGAAGCCTCAGCAAATGAAGCTGCGATCTGCTGTTCAGATTCACCGAGGATCACACGCGCCTGACGCTCACGTTCAGCCTGCGCCTGACGCGACATCGCATCTTCTAGAACCTGCGGAATTACCACGTCGCGGATCTCAACCGACTGCACGGTCACGCCCCAGGGCGTTGTGCGCTCGTCAATGATCTTCTGTAGTTCGGCATCCATCTTTGCGCGGCCCACAAGAATATCCGCCAGAGTCATTTGGCCGATGATCTCGCGCAGTGCAGTCTGCGCCGCCCATGAAATCGCCGCGTTGTAATCAGTCACTTCAAGCGCGGCTTTCTCGGCATCCCACACAACCCAGAACAAAACCGCATCCACGTCCACTGGCACAGTGTCTTTGGTCAGCGTTTTCTCCGCAGAAAAAGATGTGACGGCCACACGGTGATCGATCCACATCACAGCCGTGTCAATGATAGGAATGACCCAGAACAAACCCGGCCCTTTCAGCCCGATAAATTTTCCAAGCCGCAGTACGATCGCCTTCTCCCATTGCGAAGCAACTTTGATCGCGAATAAAAAGTAAGTTGCGATTCCGATCAACGCCAGCATCACAGCGCCGATCGTCAGGTCTGACACCCGCGCCGCCTCGAGCAATACCGCAACCTTGATCGCACCAATCAAAATGATCGCAAATATGAATCCGGCGATTGGCGGAATATGTTGATCATCTTTTCTTTTTTGGATTACTGACTTAAGTAGTTTTGTATTCATTTTTAGATTCTCCTGATTAATTATGATTCACTATCTTTATCAAGCGCTTCTTTATTTAACTTGAAACTGTCTCTCACCATCTGGCTGACTTCTTTCTCTGAGAAGCCCAACCGAAAAGCCTCCGCAATGAATCGCTGCGTAAGCGCGGACAGCGATTCGTGTCTTAGCTTTTCGCTAACCTCTGGCGGCGGTATCTCCGAGATATATGTTCCGCGTCCTTGTTGGGTCGAGATGATCCGTGCTTCATCGAGGATGCGATATGCGCGAGCCACTGTATTAAAGTTGACTCTCAACTCCTGAGCCAGCGCGCGGACTGTTGGCAATTGGTCGCCTGGTTTGAGTATCTTGTTCAATAGTTGACTTTGTATCTGATTTACGATCTGGGTATAAATAGGTAAGCCGGAGTGAAAGTCTAAATGCAGGGGTAGTTTTTTCTCTGTCATAGATCATCCTTTATATTGTACTAATTGTATCATTGTAATAATTGTAGCCTTTAAACGGGTTTTGTCAAGATGCAGGGCTTCCCTCTTCACCTGCTGTGAATCTGTCAGGATCGCTGAATCAATTTACAGTTAAGAAGGATGCGTTGTCTGCTTATTGTCCTCTTATAAATTTAAGATAATCGGCATGGTAGAATTTATGTAGTACTGCATGTTTTGTAAAATCATAATTAAATTTTTTGAACTCTACAGTTTGGAAAATTAGGCGGCGAGCAGTATCCGCATTCAATTAAAGGAGTGACAAAATGGAATCAAAAACTGGTACATGGACTGAGAAAAAAGGTTTGGCTCAAATGTTAAAAGGCGGTGTCATCATGGATGTGGTGAATGCCGAGCAAGCCAGGATCGCGGAAGAAGCGGGTGCGTGTGCGGTGATGGCGTTGGAGCGTGTCCCTGCGGATATTCGCGCAGATGGCGGCGTGGCGCGTATGTCTGATCCTGACATGATCTTAAAGATCATGGATGCGGTCAGTATTCCGGTGATGGCGAAGTGCCGCATTGGACATTTTGTGGAAGCACAAATTTTGCAGTCACTCGGTGTGGATTACATTGATGAATCTGAAGTGCTCACTCCTGCGGATGAAGAACACCATATCTTGAAGCATAATTTTAAAGTTCCGTTCGTTTGTGGATGCCGCAATATCGGTGAAGCTTTGCGCCGTATTGGTGAAGGCGCCGCAATGATCCGCACGAAAGGTGAAGCTGGCACAGGTGACGTGGTCGAAGCTGTGCGTCATGCGCGCAGTGTGATCGGTTCGATCCGCCAATTGCAAACGATGGGCGATGAAGAGTTGATGACCTTTGCCAAGAACAACGGTGCGCCGTATGAATTGGTGAAGGAAGTAAAAGAGACCGGCCGTATGCCCGTTGTGAATTTCGCGGCTGGCGGTGTGGCGACTCCGGCGGATGCGGCATTGATGATGCATCTCGGCGTGGATGGTGTCTTCGTTGGCTCCGGTATCTTCAAAAGCGGTGACCCTGCCAAACGCGCGGCGGCCATTGTGAAGTCTGTGACCTTTTATCAGGATGCATCTGTTCTTGCGGAAGTAAGCCGGAATCTTGGCGAGGCAATGGTGGGACGCAATGTTTCACAGATGCCCGAAGGCGAGAAGATGGCAGGACGCGGCTGGTAAATAATAGACAATGGACGATTGACCATGGACAATAATTTGGGTTATGGTCAATCGTCCGTCATTAATGGTCTAACATCATGAAAATCGGAGTCCTCGCCTTGCAAGGCGATTTTGCAGAACATATCTCCATGTTGAAGAAGATCGGCGTGGATGTAGCTGAAGTGCGTTTGCCAAAACATCTCGATGGCCTGGATGGCTTGATTATGCCGGGCGGTGAATCTACGACCATTGGAAAACTTTCAGTGGCTTATGGTTTGATGGAGCCGTTAAGAGAATTTGGAAAAAGCCACGCCATTTGGGGAACCTGTGCAGGCGCGATCTTTCTTTCAAAAGATGCAAAGTCTGATCAACCTTTGCTGGGCTTGATGGATATCAAGGTGCAGCGCAACGCTTTTGGCCGTCAGGTGGATTCGTTTGAGACAGATCTTGAAATTGACGAGTTGATGAAAGCCACCGGCACTGAACATGCGTATCACGCGGTTTTCATCCGCGCGCCGTTGATCGAATCAGTACATGGAAATGCAAAAGTGCTTTCGGCGCTTGAAGACGGGCGCATTGTTGCCGCACAGGAAGGCCATCTGTTGGCTACATCGTTTCACCCTGAATTAACAAACGATACACGGTTTCACGAATATTTTATTTCCCTGGCTTCATAGGATTTCCCGCAGAGTAGTAAATGCCACACCTGTAAAATATAGATCATGTCCATTCGTCCGCTTGATATTTTAGATATTCCCACACTTGCACGTTATCGGAATGATGTGCTCACTCTGGATAACGCGCGTGCTCTCACGCGTGGGCATCCGCTCGGGGCGATGGGCTTGCTGGCTTATGTGAATCCTGTGCGGCATATTTATGCGGCGGTGGCGAACGGCACAAACGATGTTTTATTGGGCGGCATCATCCATACGCGCGGCGAGCCGTATGCAAAATTGTTGTATCTTGTTCCGGGGTCTCATCTTGTGCATCAGGAGTTGCCCGCGCTGATCGAACATCTATCTGTAGAAGCTGGAAATTGGAAGGCGTTTCACGTCCTCGCAGAAGTGGATGAGTTAAGTGGTGCGTTTCCCGCGCTGCGCATGGCGGGTTTCTCTGTCTACGCCTGGCAGAGAATGTGGGATGTGAGTCATTTACAGAAAACAGAAGCAGGCTCGGGGTCTGGCTGGGAGCGGATGAGATCAGTCGACCTGCCCGCAGTGCAGAGTCTGCATTATCAGATCGTGCCGCCGTTGCTGCATCCGGTTGAGCCTGCACCGAGTCGTGAAACGGGATTGGTATATTCAGAAAGTATGAAATGTTATGTGAACGTCAACGCTGGCGCGTATGGCATCGTGTTGACTCCGTTGGTTCACCCTGAAGAAAAAAATGTCGGAGAAAAACTGGCCGCACTTGTAAGTCATTTGCCAGATCGAAATGGACGCCCGGTATATTTTTGCGTGCGCTCCTATCAAACATGGCTGGACCCCGTCCTTGAAGATCTTGGCGCAAGCGTCGCGCCGCGTCAGGCGATGATGGTCAAACATCTCGCGCATTTGGTCAAAGCCGGGCAAACAGCGCGCACAGTTCCGGCCAATGTAAGTGTGCAGCCTTCGCGTGTCAGTAGAATGGATATGGATGAGTAGTTGGTTTGCTTTTGATAATGGCCGAAGCATCGGCAAAATTAGCACGGAAGGCGGGGTTATTCTGCGCGATGAAGAACACACAAAACGTGTGCGTATTACGCTAAAACGCGGCAGCGGTTATATTTCTGTTTCCTGCAATATTTATGGACGCATGGATCACACGCGTTTCTTCGGCACGGTTTCTGAAGCGCAGCGTGAATATATTTTAATGAAGTCTTCCCTGGGGAACATGATCGAAAATGTTTTATCGGCAGCCCCGAAGGACATTCAGGTTTGGGAAGCGATCTCACAATTTGTCAGGCGGTTTCCTTAATGTTAAAAGCGCTCATCTTCGATTTTGACGGGCTGGTTCTCGATACAGAAACCCCCGAAGTTTTGGTATGGCAATCCATTTATGAAGAACATGGATTTGAACTCCCCATCCATGAATGGGAAAAAACCGTGGGCGGATACGGCATCTCAAACTTTAATCCCGCCGAGCATCTCGCGCATCTTTCCTCGGGACGGCTGGATGCTGTTTCTTTGAGATCACGCTACCGAAAGGAAGCGGATGTCATCATCCATGCCAATCCCATTTTGCCGGGTGTGGTGGAGATCATTGAAGAGGCAAAACGCGCAGGGCTGCAAGTTGCCATCGGTTCCAGTTCGCCGCACTCGTGGGTGGATACACACGCCAAACGGCTTGGCATCTTCGATTATTTTGATCACGTGATCTGTCAGGACGATGTGGCTCCTGGCAGGACAAAGCCAAATCCAGATATTTATCTAAAGGCGCTGGAGCAGCTCAAGGTTAAGAATGATGCGGCTGTCGTTTTTGAGGATTCTCTCAACGGCGTGCTGGCAGCGCGGCGTGCAGAAATTTTTGTGGTGGCGGTTCCCAATCCGCTGACGGCAAAGATGGGCGTCTCCGGCGATCTCACTGTTTCTTCGCTGGCCGGGCTGTCTTTGGAATTTTTATCGGAAAATATGAGAAAGACAAGTGATGCCTTTAAATCGTAAAAAGTTTTTTTGGATCGCCGGTTTTTTATTGGTAGTGACGATTGTCGTATTAAGGGGCTTGAATCAAAACGCGCTTGCAACACCTGCCACACCCACTGTTGATATTTCCCCATCTCCCACATGGACGCCCGCTAAAATTCCGGTCACGATTCGCATACAGGATGGTCCGCTTAAAAATGCGATCATCGATGCAGGCGATTATCTCGTGCGTCAGCAGCTGCCGAACGGCGAGCTTTCCTATCAAGTGGATTTTATGAGCGGCGAACGTTCGTACTCGCCTTCGTATCTGCGCTTGATCGGCGGAACGGGTTCACTTTTTACTGTGTGCCGAGTTTCAGGAGATTCAAAATATTGCGATGCAGGCGATCTGGCGCTTGAGCATTATCTCGAATTTCTCATCAGTGAACCTGAAACCTTCAAAGGGACTTGTCTTTACACATCGGGCAATTGTCAACTGGGCGGTTCGGCGCTGACCGTGGATGCGATCTACAAACGCTGGCAGGCCACGGGAGATCTTTTTCTTGGTGATCGCAATCTACTTAATACCGCAATTGATCTCGGCTATTTCATCGTGTCGATGCGCAGGCCGGAAGGCGGCTTCTATCATTCGTATGATCCGCACTTTGGCGGCACAGTAGACTCTGATTTTGTGATGACCAATTTCCCGGGCGAAAGTCTGCTGGCGCTGACACAGCTTTATGAAATGACAGGCAATGAATTCTGGCTGAAACAGGCGCGTGACGTGAATGACTTTATGATCGCTCAACCCATTTCAGAAGATCATTGGCACAGTTACGTCTTCAGTATGTTGGCACGGCTGGATGCCTTAACAGAAACAGATAAATCCTACGCGCGGCAGATCGCCGATTCGATCATTGCGGGCGAAGTCCGCTCGCTGCACCCGAGCAACAACAGCATCTCAAGCGCCACAAAAGTGGAAGCGCTTTCGGCGCTGGCGCAGGCTTTCTATCTTTCAGATACAGACCATAAATGGCTTGACCCTGAGATCCGCACCTTCATTACCTTTGTGCAGGCACGTCAACTGCCAGGCAATAATTGCGGCTGGACGATCCCTGCTGAAACGGCTGCGAATTTTGGCGGCGGTATTTTCAGCAGCTGTGAAGAGCCGACCATCCGCGTGGACGGGCTGCAAAACTGGATCAATGGCGCGACAACATATCTCGAATATCAGAGTATGATTAATGAGAAGTGATTTCTGCGGCTTGAACTCCAGGCCGTAAGTAGTAAAAAAAGGAGATAACTATGAGTATCGGAAAAATAAAATGGCAGTCCATTGTTTCACAATATGCCTACCCTGAAACATGGCGCAGTCTGTGGCAGGTGTTCAATTCAGTGATCCCCTTCTTTGTGTTGTGGTATCTCGCATATCGCAGCCTTGAAGTTGGGTACTGGTTGACTCTTCTGCTTACCATCCCCGCGGCAGGCTTCATGGTGCGGATGTTCATCATCTTCCATGATTGCTGTCACGGTTCGTTCTTTAAAACCCCGCTCGCCAATGACCGTCTGGGATTGTTGATCGGCGCCGCGGTCTGGACGCCCTACTACGAGTGGAAACATAACCATGCCATTCATCACGCCACCGCCGGCGATCTTGACCGTCGCGGTGTGGGCGATGTGTACACCATGACTGTTGAAGAATATATCGCAGCTCCCTGGTACACAAAGATCGGCTATCGCATCATGCGCAGCCCGATCATCCTGTTTACCATTGGAGCGACGATTGTCTTCGCCATTACCCATCGTTTCTGGACTGCGAAATCAGGCAAACGTGAACGCAACAGCGTCATTTGGACCAACATGACACTCTTTGCCTTCGTCGGCTGGACGGTTTATCACATTGGCTGGCAGGCTTATTTAATGGTTGAATTGCCAATTCTACTTATGGCTTGTGGCGCGGGCGTCTGGTTGTTTTATGTGCAGCACAACTTTGAGCCGACCTACTGGGAACGCCACAAGGATTGGGAGTTCTTCAAAGCCGGCATGGACGGAAGCTCCTTCTATAAACTTCCAAAAGTTTTGCAATGGTTCACCGGGAATATTGGCTTCCATCACATTCATCACCTCAGCCCGAAGATCCCCAATTACAAATTGGAACAATGCCATGCAGAGAATCCCATCTTTCAGATCGAACCGATCACATTTAGAGACAGTTTGAAGTCTTTATACTTCCGCTTATGGGATGAAAAAGAAAAAATGCTTGTTGGCTGGCGCGCAGTAAAGAAATACAAGATGCAAATGCAGAACAACAAGATGTAAATAAAAAGGACTGGCTTTTTGGGCCAGTCCTTTTTATTTATTTTGGTATTAAATTAGATAACCTTTTCACGTAGCGCCGAACTGATATAGTCCATTGTGGCGACCACGATCGCAATGGCAAGCATTTGAGCGCTGGCCGCGCGATAGTTGAGCAGGTTAATATTTTGCTGTAACAGGAAACCGATACCGCCGCCGCCCACAAAGCCGATGATGGTTGACATGCGCACATTGATGTCCCAACGATACATGGTGTAGGAAATATAAGGTGGGATGATCTGCGGGATGACTGCATAAATAATGGTTTGTAATCGGTTCGCACCTGTGGCTTCAATCGCCTCCAGTGGACCGGATAAGATGCTCTCAACCTGTTCAGAATAAAGTTTTGCTAGGCTGACGATGGTGTGCAAACCCAATGCCATTACCCCGGCAAAGGGACCAATTCCCACTGCGATTACAAACACGATCGCCATGACCAATGCTTCCACTGAGCGCAGCGCATTAAGGAATGTGCGGGTAATGGAATAGATCACCATGCCGATCGGCAGGGAATCTTTTGGCTTTGTAAAAAATGCAAGCAGAAGTCCTGCAATTGCGCCGGTCATCATTGGCAGCCACAACGTATACAGAGGCTCGCCAATTTGATACAGCCACTCCACCAGTTGCCCAACCAGACCAAACACGGTTGCTCCGGCAATGGTTGTCAGGATCAGATTTAGCACTTTAATTCCGGAGGCGGGCAATTTCTCTGAACCATATTGGCCCAGACGTCCCAACACACTGCTAAGCGCGCCGCCTGCTGCCAAAGCTCCCAGGACGGGTGTAATAATGGCGACGATATCTCCCACCTGAAAGAGGAAATATCCCATGAAACCAAAGGAACCCAGAGGAACTTCAATAGTCTTTCCAGCGCTCATTGCCAGGCTTGCCAATTGGAATAATCCATAAAAGCCGATCAGAATTACCATGAAGAGCACGCCCAGCCGCGCAAATCGCACAGACTGACTTGGAAGATTGATCTCCTCCTGAGGCAATGCCCAACGCACGCCAAACCACATCAGCGCCGGAGAGATCAGTATGCTTGCAATATTGACCCAGGCATTCGAGCCAATGACTGAACTAAAATCCCCAACCCAGCGCACAACAATAAACCCGATCACGATCCCGATCGGCCATCCCAAAACAGAAAGGGCAATACTTGTCAGCGGACTTTTGACCGTTTTCATCAAATTGCGCGCGGCGATAAAACTAAGCGGTATGGCGAGTATGGTCCCAAAGACCGTTGCGAGAAGCGCGAGGAATACAGTTTCAACGATCTTATTCCAGGTATCGTAGGCGGTTTGGGTGAAGTGCGGCGAGCCGATGTTTCGTCGAAGGGTGGCACGGATGTATTGAACACTATCACTTGGGCGCTTTGGAATTTCCATGCTCATCAGGAAATGTCCATCTGCATCTGTTTCTGCATTTTCACGACCGAGTGACACAACATTGCTCGAGTCACTACCGGGGATGAACCGCACAGGGCCGACGGTGTAGGGAGCAAAATTGAAACCTTCCACTTGCACCACTTCACCGGGAGCTGCGCAGCCGGGTGTGACAATGAGATATGGCTCAGATGTGTTCTGCTCCGGCGCAGCTTCTCCACTGTCATCTGGCCGGCAGGGAACATAGATGGAGAAATTAACCACCTCTTCAACCTGGTCATACTCGAAGATCTCAGGCTGTGCCAGAGCGCGTGTCACACGTGTTAAGCTCTGCTGACGATTTTCACTGCGGAGTTCTTCCAGGTCCACTTTTGTGATCTGAAAGCCATACGCAAAAATTACCATCACCAAAAAGGTGATCAGTCCAACTTGAATGGATTTCCAGGGGGATGATTTCTTTTTATTATTCATGGTCATCTCATCCTACCCGCTCTGCATCGCGGCCATAAATTTCCTTGAATTTTTTGTCGTCGATCTCGGTTGGCAAACCTTCAAACACCAGTTTCCCCTCATTCAAAGCAACAACCCGATCTGCATAGCGATGGACGAGATCAAGAAAATGCAGGCTGCACAAAACGCAAACCCCGTCATTCTTGTTGATATCTTCCAGATGTGACATGATACTGTGCGCGAGGACAGGGTCAAGGCTGGCGACCGGCTCATCGGCCAGAACCATTTTCGGGTCCTGCATGAGCGCGCGCGCGATTCCAACTCTTTGCTGCTGGCCGCCGCTTAATTCATCAGCACGCTGGTATGCCTTCTCAGCGATCCCGACTCTTTCCAGTTGCTTAATCGCTTTATCAATATCCTCTTGCGGAAAGCGATTGATCAAACTCCAGGCCGGGTTGACGTATCCCAACCGTCCGGCGAGGACATTGGTGATCACTTTCGAGCGATGCACAAGATTGAAGTGTTGGAAGACCATGCCGATCTTACGGCGGATGCGGCGCATCTCCTCTTGTGAAGCAGCGGTGATATCTTCACCGTTCCACAGGATCTGCCCCGAAGTGGGTTCGATCAGACGATTAATGCAGCGCAGCAAAGTGGATTTGCCCGATCCGCTCAGACCGATGACCGCCAGAAACTGTCCATCCGGCACATCAAAGCTGACGTTATCGAGAGCCTTTACTCCACCATCATAAATTTTGGTCAGGTTTTTGATTTGAAGCATATTGGGTATCCTGAAAAAGTGATGCCAGCACTGTGTGCTGAATGGTCTACATTATAAAAGGTATCTGGCATAAAACCATAAAGGTCTGTCCTGCAAAATACATCTCAAATTGCAAAAGAGACCTTTAGGGTTTTCACGCGTATAAAAAATTTGGGGCAGGGAATTTTCCCTGCCCCAAAAAATACTAAAACGGGCAAAACTACGGTTCGATCTTGTAGCCAGTGGCTTCAACCATCGCGCGAACCATGTCATATTCTGCATCGGTTGCGGGAGCAAGGCCAGACCAGCCATAGAAGTCAGCGGAGCCGATGGAGGTGCCCCATGCTTCAGTTGCAGCAAAGGCTACGAGTGCTTCTTCGATCTGAGCACGGACATCAGCCGGGAACTCAGGACCAAAGGAAAGGGTGTCATTCGGGATGGCAGCAGAGACAGCCAGAACACGGACCTTCTGAATTACATCAGGGGCTTCGGTGCGGATGTTGGCGCGGGCATCGAGAATGCGATATCCGTCGCAAAACAGTTTCTTGCCCTCGGCGTCAGGAGCACAATTTGCAATCGTTTCTGTTGGAATTTCATACTGTTCGAGGCCAGTGATCTTACCGGCTTCATAATCAGCATAGGTGAACACAGGGGCACCATCAGGATTCAAAGGTACGCTATAGAACACGGTACCGAAATCCACTTCGCCGTTGTACACAGCGGTGACGGTCTGGTTGTGACCACCGGTCTGAACCTGTTCACCGGGGGTAATGCCAGCGGCGGCAAATTCAACAGCAGGAACCATGTAACCAGAGGTTGAACCCTGATCGCCATAACCCCAGGTTGCGCCTTCGAGATCTTCAAGGGTCTGGAATTCGCTGTCACGGGCAACAATGTATTCAGCCCAGTAAACCGGGTATCCAAAGCGGATGGCCTTGAAAGATACATCCACACCGCACAACTGGCTGGCAATGGCATAACCCAAACCGGGGATGAAAGCCATGGTATCGGCAGGGGAAGCGCACATTTCTTCAATGGTCG
The DNA here is from genome assembly GCA_016715195.1 of Candidatus Villigracilis proximus. Lineage (GTDB taxonomy): Bacteria > Chloroflexota > Anaerolineae > Anaerolineales > Villigracilaceae > Villigracilis > Villigracilis proximus. Next base: position 25,171 of record JADKBB010000016.1, on the reverse strand, counting down.
CAGCGTATGAAGTAGGAACGGTGACTTCGAAGGTCAAGCCAGTGGCTTCATTCAAAGCGGCAGCCATTACTTCACCACCGGTTACGATGATGTTCGCATCCACTGAAGGGACGAACAACACTTTGATCGGGTGTTCGGGTGAACCCACAGCGGGCATGGGCGGTTCAGTTGCAACAGGGGCTTCGGTGGGAGCTTCGGTAGCAGGGGCTTCTGTCGCAACAGGGGCCTCGGTGGCCGCAGGGCCACAAGCTGACAACATCATCGAAGCAGCTACGATGAGAGTCAACAGGACGAAAACTAAACGTTTGTTCATATCTTCTCCTCTAAGAGATATAAGATTGATGGGGTGGTGACACCCCTGACTTAAAGATGATAGCCTAAAACACTAGTGCAAACAAGTACGCTTGTCTTAAAAAAAGATTATGTAACTCACTGTCTGCGACTACATATCTAAAGCAAACAACTTTAATTCCACATCATCGGCAGATAACCGCACCATTTTCTCGAATTTCAGCCCGATCTTTTCAAGTACACGGATCGAACCCTGATTATCCGGCGTTGCGATTCCCAGAATTCGTTTTAATCCCAATTCATTCCGCGCATACGCCAGCACCGCAGAAGCCGCTTCAAACGCATAGCCTTTCAACCAGTACTGCGGCAGAAATGCGAAACCAACATCCACATCTTTTAATGAATCTCTTTTCACCAGACCGCACATCCCGATCGGAATTTCACTCCCCTTGAGCATTGTCAGATATAAACCGAAACCGTTTCTTTCGTAACTGGCAACTGCTCCTGCTTCGATATAGCGTTTCGCATCTTCAAGAGTTCTCACACCCCTGTCACCAATATACTGAATGAATGACGGCTGATTTAAAAGATCCAGAATAAAAGCGGCATCGTCTGTGGAAAGTTTGCGGAGCAGTAAACGGTCAGTTTCAATAATATTCATAGCCCGATTATAGCGGATTCATTTTATTGTTGTCTGCATATTCCCCTGGCGGCAGCAGAACCTTGAATTCAGTTTCAGGGCAAATGAAAACAGAGTGCGGATTCTGCATCTCATCTTTAGACAAAAGTCCCAGCCTTTCATATAAACTGAAATAGATATTCTTTGCGCGGCCTGTTGTAAAAGATATCTCTTTATGCCAGACAGCATACTTCCCCACCTTGTGATTCGAATTATAAAAATAACCATCCACCGGGTGAGTAAGGATCAACTTCATCTCGTCTACAGATGAAAAGCCTTCGGTGAGGGAAACAGGAACCCCGGTATCTTCAAGCTCAACTTGCGCATCACACCATTTGGAGTCGATCGTGTATTTGTAGCTGTGATAACGCCGGGTCAGTGGGTCCTGCTCGAAGAGACTTTGATAACGGGCATAATACCAGGGAATTCCCCACGCGCCCTTTGCAAAATAAACTACAAAGGATCCCAGGGTTGTGCCAAAGAACCAGACCGCGTGCTCCCCGCTTCTTTTATCTATAACATACACACGGAAATTGGTTTGTCCAAAACTGAATTTTAGAAACGGAAGATTTATAAAATGAAAATCTACATCCCAAAATGGGACCGCGCTCATTAACGCCATCTGTTTGCCGCCAATTGTGAATTCCGGGATTTCAAAATGACTGGCTGGTATATAGGACTCCAATCGTGATTTCGGCAAAGCATAATTGATCAAGGCGAAATGTTTCAACTTTGAGCGCACATCCACCCACCCGTCTTGCGGGGGGCTAAGCCTTTGGTTCAATACATCTCGATAATTGAAGGTCATGTTTTTTTCTCGTATACAGTTATAAAAATAAGTTTATCGCATCAACTTGCAAACTTCATCCAGCGGAAGCGCCTGCCCAATATGACCGTGAACTCCAGTTATCGTCACAGCCATACACAGCGAATTGTAAATGGCCTCTTCTGTGGCTTCGATCACCGCCTGAAAAAGCGGCGAGACTTTATCATTGCTCCATTCTGATTCTTTTGTGTGCGTTGAAGATTGCGCCGTATAACGCCGCACACTTTCTGCTGTCGAAAAAGCGATCACATAATCACCAGATCCGTTGCTCATGGACGCGCCTGTGCGAGCCAGCCCGGCCAATGCCCGCGATGCGAGGCGAGTTAAATTGCGGTCACTTAATGGAGCATCGGTTGCCACCACGATCATGATCGAGCCATCAGCATCACCGCGGTCAATGGCATCTTTCAGATAGTATTGTCCCAGAGATTTTCCAACGGGCAAGCCGTCCATTTGTAATACACCGCCAAAGTTAGACTGCACCAGCACACCGACAGTTACTCCGCCGAGTTCATGAGGCAAGACACGCGAACTTGTGCCGATGCCGCCCTTCCAGCCAAAAGCCATTGTGCCTGTGCCCGCACCAATGGCGCCTTCTTCAACCGCCCCATCATGAGCCTGCTCAATCGCCTGCCCGATCAGCGCGGATGTTAAAGCCCGTGCGCGAATATCATTTAAGTAACTGTCATTGGTTTCACCCACTAGTGGATTCACTGAAACTACATCTTCATTCCCCGGCTGGGACAAGGTCCATGCGATGATGGCGTCCGCGGCTTGCGGCACAGCGAGCGTGTTGGTTAATACTATGGGCGTTTCGATCTCGCCCAGTTCCATCACTTGGGTGCTGCCCATTAATTTCCCGAAGCCATTGCCAACAGCGATGCCCGCGGGAACCCGTCGGCGAAACAAATTGTCCGGGTGCGGCAGAACAGCTGTCGCACCGGTACGAATCGAGTCGCCTTCGAGCAGGGTCACATGCCCAACGCGGACTCCTGTCACATCGGTGATCGCATTCAGGCGTCCCGTCGAAAGAATGCCGGGGGCAATGCCCAGGTCGCGGACTCGCATCCGCTTTGATACGTCTAAAGAGGGAATTTTTTGATCCATTCATCTCCTGCATTTTATCTGCCATGAATAAAAATTCATGGCAGATTCATGGTGTATCTCCGAATTAGATTGTTAAAAAATAATACCCCTTCCGCCGATAGACGTTTGGGGCAGATGGCAAATATCTCCACTAATTTACCGGTCTTTAACCAACTTCAAGCTGAATGACCACTTGATCGCCCACTTTGAGATTCTCCGATTTTTGGACGCTCATTCGAATGGGCACAAGATAGCGGCCTTCTTTGGGAAACAGGGAAGTCTTCCATTCAGTTTTGCCGATCTGCACGTGGACAGGGATCACGCCCCAACCATATGTGACGCTGGCTGAGATCGCTTTCAATTTACGACTCTGCTCTTCAGGGATGGCAACAAAGAGAAAGGGCGCCGGGCCGCGCCAATAGAAAATTTCGCCTTCAAATTCGATGATCATGGGCACAGTATACCAAACGCCCAAAAGCATGCCGCCTTTGCTTAGGGGTGGAAGTTCCTATGAAAAAGCAGCCTGCTTTCATTTTATTTTTCAATGATCTCAATCAGGTCGTCGGGGAAATTAACTACGTAATCAGGGGCACCGCCAAGCAAATGCTCCAAACTCTGATGCCCCCAGGTTACTGCGATGCTCGTAACTGCGGCTTCTTTTGCTGCGCGAATATCGCTTAAAGAATCTCCCACCATAAATACGGCTTCCTGCTTTGTGTCTGCTGAAAATAGGTTTCGGGCAATCGAGATTTTCTGCGCCTTGGTGCCAGGCGAATCCACTCCATATACTGCATGGATACACCTGCTCAAGCCGTGTTCAACAAGAAAAGCATTTACGTTTTGTGACGAATTGGTTGTAACAATGGCAAGTGTGTTGTTGACTGAAAATTTTCTGACGATATCACTCAACCCATTAAAAATTGCAGGCGGGGATTTCTTTTCGGCGAAGCGTTTTAAACAGCTTTGGACAAATTCATCCACAAGATTTTCAGGGACTTCGCATGCCCGCCCGAACGACGCAAATGACATGATCTCAAGATTGCTTAGATCATCTTTTTTCACAACGTGCTTTACATCTAATTCATCACAAACTTCCTGACCAAATTGAATCAAGTCATCAAGAGTATCTGCAAGAACACCGTCGAAGTCGAAAATAATCAATGCCATAAAAAAATTTCCCATTCAAATTTGATTTTTGTGCCGGTGAACATGTCCACTGGCGCGAATTTTTTCAAGATCAGAAAAAGGTCAACGCCGCGTGTGCCTGAAATATTTGACATGAGGCGGCGGTCCCCGTTGAGCATAGCTTGGGAGAGACCCAAATACTGCAATCCCAATTCCAGTTATTCAGAGTGTAAAGGATGTTTACGGCAGCATCCATGACGGAATCCCATCCAGCAGGTGAATATTCCGCTAACCTTCTATTGCACAACACGAGTTTAATCTAGTTTTGAAAATAGCTTTTTTGTATTGAAATAATTAAAACAAACCTGTCAGTATAGGTGATCATTTTTGTAACCAGACTACTATCTTGAAAATTCTTTTCGTCATAAATCTCGTCGTAAGACCCTCCGCTAACTTTTTGAACGGCATTTTGAAGAGTAAAATTACGAGTTTCTTTTTCAGCAAATTCAGATTCTAGTGAAAGACCGTCTATCTCATAACTACAATCACGACCAGGCAGGTCAGATACAAGCTTTCCTGGATACGGGTCATAATACTCTTCCAGCATCTTTTCACAAGGGGTATCTTGTCTATATGATGGGGGATTCCAGCCAATACCAATAATTTTCTGCTCGAAGTTGATCATTTGTTGGCGAAAGCTGCCATTGAATCCGTAAAATTTTGTTATTCAGCGAACACCGATATGCATAGCCATCAGATCTTTTATAATTATTATCTCCTCTGGAGCAATAATCATGCGTAGCTGTTTCGTAATAATTATAGTGAAGAATATTTTGTAAGTCCTCAAAAGATTGGTTGATTTCTGCTGTGACCGCTTCTCTTCTAGCATTCATTGCGGAACTGTTTGGGTTTGGTGCAGGTTTTAGATTACTAATGAGCCCGCCTAACCCGCCATTAAAAATAATGGCCAATGTAAAATAACTACAGCCGATGATAAAGACAATTGTGAAAATAACTCTTGTAACGATTTTTTCTGCCACATTATGTCTTCTTACTTCTTGAGGGGGAACGGGGTGTTCTTTCATCTTTTTATCCCTTTCGTCTAAAAGGACCTATCCAAAGCCGTCCACCCAGAAAAATGACAAAGCGTGAAAAAATGCTTGACGCGAAGCGTGCTGCAGAATCCCTGCGGATAATGCACGCTTTGTTGGGTGGCGACATGTTATGCAAGATACTCCGGTTGTAAAAGAACCTGCCTGCATAAAACCTGACAAATTATTGCACGAACTTTTTACTTTCAGAACTGACAAAAAATCAAAACTTACCAAAATGCTGAATAACAAAAGAAGAAAACAAGTATGCCGATTTTTTTGAAACCAGACAAGCATATATCTTTTGCTATTTTATATCGTTAAGTTTTCCAAGCATATCGGTCAATACTGCTTTTGTAACCTGCCGAAACAAACGTACTCTTTCAGGGCGTGAAAGAACCAGGTTCTCTTTGTCCAATTCGTTCTCGAAAATTTGTTGCATGATTGCGAGTATTTGGTCATCAACTTTTTCCTGTTGCACCCGCTGAGTAATTCGCTTCAAAAGGTCAACATAAGAACCTGAGTTTTGAGAGTTTGGTGGATTGAACATGAGAATAATCCTGTTGTGATTTGATTTTTTTCGCAAAAACTATTTTTGGAATTCATAAATAATTATGCGGCTTATAACGGGTTTGACGAAGGCCGCCCACCCATTTGCGTGGACTGTCCGTAGGTGCCGCAAAATTCCCGGCGGGACAGTCCGCGCTGCGTTGGGCAACACTTCACGCTTGTTTGACCGTCAGGTCGTCAGGTCCTTGTCTTCCATTTCCCAGGCGTGGTCCAGGGTGTGAAAGGCGGTGTGCCGAATCAGGAACCGGAGCGGCCATTTCGCCCTCGTGCCGGCCCACTTGCCTTGTGAGTGGTAGTCCCGTATTCCGTGACAATACGCATCACGATACGCTTTCAACGCCTTGTCGGTCAACATTGCATCGTCGGGCACCTGCACTCCAACCCCTCCCGCCCAATCCTGCTCAGCGGAGAGTGTATGGCGGACAATATGGTCCCGATCGCGCCCTCCTCCTCGCGGACCCTTCTGCATCTCAGCCGATACCCGCTTCCGCACATCGTCGAAAAATCGCCAACACGCCTGCATCAGCGCCAGCTCACGCTCCAACGTTTCGTCCGACATGGCTTGCTTGTCGATGTTCGAAAACGCGAACGAGATGCCCCAGAAGTCAGTTGAGCCTGTTCCTGGATACTGCTCGACTATGTCGAAGTTCTTGATAGTAGAAAACTCCGCATCCATTTCAGCTAGCTTTGCCACCTGTGAATATCGCGGAATATAGGAACGCAGCCTTTCGATTGCGTCCTCCGCGGTCTTTGCCCCGCGCTCAAGGCCGGGCCAATCAGGTGCTACCGCCACTATCTTCTTGCCTTTCGGGCCGATTTCCAGCATCACTCGCGTATGTTTTGCCACGTTTCCTCCGATTACCATAGTTCCTGTCATTACCGCGATTCACCACAGTTCAATTGAGAAAAGGAAGATCAATTACCTTGCTGCTGCCGTCCAACCAGAAAAATGATAAGGAGTAAAAAACTGCTTGACGCGAAACGTGCCACACGCGAAGCGCCCCAGTGTCAGATGCATGTTCTGTTAGGCGGTTTTATGGTCTATGAAGGATGATATTCATTTCGATTTATCTGCCATCGCCATATCTTGCCTTCTTCTTGATCATCTACTTCTGCAATGAACTTCATGCCTGCTTTTTTCAACACAGTATTTGATGCGTTTACCTCAGCCAAAGTATGTGCTATGACAGCGCGCACATCTTTGTGCGCAAACGCATAGGCGATCATCGCTTGAACTACCTCGGTAGCGAACCCGCGATTCCAATGTTCGGAAGCAATTTCATATCCAATTTCTATTGTGCCTGCGTCGTCAGGTTCGCTTTTAAAGCCACCATTACCGACAAGTACGCTATCTTTTGGGAAAATAAAGAAGTATCCTTGCCAGTCAGTTGGAGGCTGTTCCGTATCATGAGATTCGTCGGCTGGGATGGAAAATGCCTCGGGGAAGTTAGGCCAGCTATTAGGTATACTGACATGTAAAATTTCTGCAAGGTCACTCTTATCACGCAAGAACGCTTCAATGTGAATTCGTTCTATGGGAAGCAGTTGAAGATTGTTCGTATTAATCATACATTGTTCCTTTATAGCTTATATATTGTTGCAAGCGGCCATGTGACATAATAATTGCAGGTCAGTCGTCCAACGATTTGTGTGGACTACGCTGGGGTGGGGACGGTGAATTCGCCCAACTGGAAAAATGATAAGGCGTAGAAAAATGCTTGGGATGACCGGAGCATCCCCGGCGGACAGTCCGCGTTTTGTTGACTGGCGTTTATGCTGGAAGCGTATCTTCCTCTGACAAAGGATCTATTGATGGCAATGCCCATAAAACACCTACTATGAAAACTCCAGCAACTGGAACTAATAGATATAGCAACTGCCACGCGCTTTTTCCACAATCGTGAAGTCGGCGCGAACCTGCCGCCAATAGAGGTAGTAAAGTAGCAAGAAGAAACACTTCTCCAATAGTTTCATTTAAAAGCGTAATTGCCGAAAGGCATATCACGATAAACAATGCAAACCACCAGAATTCTGGGCGCGATGCTCGTCCATGGAATTCTGCGTATTTTGTTAAGCATTTGCGGATTGACTCGTAGAATGTAATCGGGCTTGTTTCGTTATCAGTATTTGAATTTGAAGAAACTTTCATTTTTAACTCCTTGCCGATTCTAAAGACGGCTTCTCTCAAAGATGTAACCCAATTCCTTAAATTGAGTCCGTCATCATTTTCAGCAAGAATTCTCTTATCCGCAACTGTGGAATACCCTAGTTTTTCAGATTCGAGCCAATTCATATCGTTTTTTAGTTTCAAAACTAATTCCATTCTTGAATTTACCTGAAATTTCGAGTATATATTTTTCAAATGGAATTCAATCGTGCGTTCAGAGACCTTCATATCCAGCGCAATTAATTTATTGCTTTTACCTTCCAATAAAAGTTGCAAGGTTTCCCTTTCGCGGTTGCTTAGTCGGGGAGATTGTTGCATAGTGAAGATTCCTTTTTAGATTATTTTGCCAATAGCCAGCCAGCGGTTTGCGTTATGCCCCTTCGGGGTACGCTGGGGCGGGGACGGTGAATCCGTCCAGCCAGAAAACTGCTTGACGCGAAAGCGCCCCAGCCTCAGGTGCATGCTTTGTTGGGCGCGGTTATATATAAAACGATTTTTTTATTCTCTCAACTTTCGCATTAACTCTTTTTGTATTTCCAAAATCTCTGCTTCTTTATCTGATAAATCCAACCATTTGATTGCGTCGGGCAACGTACTAAACATACCCAAATTTATGGGTATGCCTTCGCCCACCATTCGAAAAATATCTCCGAATGTGTTAGCAAAATTGTTATAAGTAATGACGGCGGTCGCTTCTAATTTATTTCCGTTTTCCAGGCGGTTCCTATTCATTCTGTATACTTTTTTTATATCGCTCCATTCAAAATCGAGTCCGCCTTGGGTTATATCAACAATAATCTTCATATTGGGCTGCCTCAATGGGCTGTTCGAAGCAGCTTTTTCAGCTTCAAGTATTTCCGTGCCAGTGGCATTCAAACCTACATAAAATATCAGTCCCAAGGCTGGGTCAACTTTGAAAGTGAATGCCATTTTTTCTCCTAGAAAATTTATTTGAAAACATGGAGGTATTCGTAGCCTCGTCATATTTTCGGTAATGAAACCGATTCTGACTAGAACTTGATATTAGCGCCCAACGGTTTGCGTGGACTATTTAGTGGGCGGCCCGCTTTTTGCTTTTACCGATTTCCTTTTGCCCGATTGTGTGTCTTGCATAACATTTGACAGTTCTTGATATTGGTTGCGCCGCCTTTGCTCCACGCTGCTACATGATCGGCGTCCATTTCGTTTAACTTCCAAAGTTTACTCTTGTTGGCGTCAGGCCCAATCGCGCAAAGCGGACAGTTTGATTTACCACTGGCTTCGGCTTTGGCGGTATTTTTAATGTTGCTGTTTGCAGCCTGATATTTATTTGTAAAGTTCTCGCAGGATGATTATTTTATATCGGAGATCTTTGTAATTGCTTCAGTCAATACTGCTCTTGTAACTTGTTGAAGCAGGCGTGTTTTTTCAGGAGGTGATAGAACGATGTTCTCACTAGCCAGTTCTTTCTCGAAAACTTGCTGAACAACCTGAAGAATTTGTTCTTCAACCTTGTTCTCTTGCACGAGTTGTGTAATTTTTTTAATAAGTCAAAATATGGGCTTGGGTTTGGGTGAGAATTAGGTGGATTGAACATGGAAGTGATCCTTTTCTAGTTTTTTGTTTTACAAAAAACTGTCATGCATATTTGCAAACACTTACAAGGCTTTACTATACTATTCTAACCCAACGCTTTACGTGCAGCACGCAAAGCGCCCCGGCGGACAGTCCGCGTTTTGTTGTGCTGCGTTTATTGTGAAACACCTGACTTGATTTCTACGACATCACTTCGCCTTTGGTCGAGATACCAATTAGAAACTTTGGACAATTCTAACTCAACTCGAAAGATACCCAATTCTGCTGAGGCCATTTCATCTATGACTTTTCCGTCAGGAGCAATAGCGATGGTGGGGCTAACTTGTTTTGGCGCGGCGTTATTTGCACTCAGAACAAATCTCTGATTTTCTGCTGCCCTACTGATGAGATGGCTTTTCCAAACGGGTTGATATGTATCATCGCCAACTGCGTTATTTAGATGAAGAATAATTTGCGCGCCATGCTGTGCAAGCCATCTCCATTGTTCGGGGTAGCGCAACTCTCTGCAAATTTGAACTCCAATTTTTACTGTACCTTCAGGAGCATTTAATTCAAATATGGGCAAGGCGTTGCCTGCGGAGACAACTCCACGTTCGTGATGGGCTAGGTTTATCTTGTGATAAATCTGCACGTCTCCGTTTGGCGAGAAACCTTGTGCGGTATTGAACCATTTGCCTTCAACTTTCACACAGGTGCCAATCCAGACGTTTATTTTTCGCCGTTGCGCTTCTTTTTTAATGTGTTCCAAACCTGCTTTTAACTCGTCAAGATTTATTTGTTGGAGAAATGTGATGTCACTTGAATAACCTGAGACTGAGCCTTCTGGAAAGATTACTAAATCACCAGGATTTGTTTGCCCTAATACAGAATCAATAACATTCAAGTTGTTCTGGATGGATAATGACACAGGGAATTGCGCAACGATGGCGGTAAGTTTCATAATAGTTTAGTAAATTTGCGAAGCAGCCTAACGGTTTGCGTGGACCTGCGCTGGGGCGGGGACGGCGAAGCCGTCCAGCCAGAAAAATGCTAAGGCGTAGAAAACTGCTTGAGACGAAGCGCCCCAGCGGACAGTCCGCACTTTGTTGGGCCGCTTTTTATAATGCTTCTGTTCTTCGTAACATCAACAACGAATCATCCTTATCTGCATATTCCAGGAAACCACATTTCTGATATAGCCTTATTGCATGATTGTCTTTTGAAACCATAAGGCTTAGTTTTTGAATGTTGGATTTTGAGGCACAATCAATCAACCATTCAATCATTTTTACCCCAATTCCTTGACGTCGATAGTTTTCATGGACTGCGATTGCGACTGTAGGTATCATTTCATTAATGTATCCCCTGATGCAATTGTCATCTGTGTAAAATCTATACCATGCTGCCCCAGCTAGCCTTGAATCACAAAGAGCAATTACCGCAGTATCTCCATCTCTTTTGCCCCAATCAACAAGTGCATTGCTTACACCTGGATAGGTGAGACCTTCTTCAAATGAAGGCTTATTTGGGTTAGGTCGCCAAAACACCGCCTCATAAAGCATTTCTCTCAAAAATTGTATATCAGATGGTATTGATTCTCTCAAGTGGATACTCATGGTTTTCCTTTAGCGGCCCAACGGTTTGTGTGGACTGCGCTGGGGCGGGGACGGCGAAGCCGCCCAACTGAAAAAATGCTCAGGTGTGGAAAACTGCCTGGGATGTGCGCAAGATCCCCGCGTCGGGTGCACGCTGTGTTAGGCGCGATTATTTAAAGATATACTATTTTTTATTCAAACGTCACATTATTTAATATAACTTTCTTACTTTCTTTGTGAAACTCAAAGTATAGAGATAGTTTTTCCGAAAAGTCAATTGATATCAAAGATAACTTGGCAGGATAAATATTTTTTTGGGATGGGTCGTAAGTTAATTCACTTTCTAATTCGCAATTATTTCCTAGTAGCCTGATAAATTTACCGTTGCCATCTGGGTAAATTGCTATATGGGGGCGTTCTTTGTTTCCATCTGTATTAATAGTTTCTTCTTGTCCTTCAACACCAAATAATACATCAAAAAAGTAAAACCCTGCACTTCTTTGGAAAGCAATTCTAATAATTGCAAATAATCCTTTGCCGCTCTTAATCTTTTTTTTTTAGGGTTATCTCTAATTTCTATTTTGTAAGGCTCCATATTATTGCGAACAGTAGCGTTGCCAGAAATGTTTATTTTGACTCTAGATTTGGCTTTATGGGTATAACCAGGCTCGCAGAAGAATTTTCTGTTTTATCTCCATTAGTTGTGTAGTGTTAAGTTATTTCATCATCAAATACTGTTTTCTCAATACCGTTTTTGACTACTTTGCCGTTTTGCAACTGAAGGATGAACTTTGACTATTTGATGAAGTTATGATAAAAATGGCAACTCGTCATTCATAAGTTTTTGACGTAGAGTGCTGAATCCAAAGTCTTTGTGTAGCAACACTTTATGCCACTATGGACAAATAGTTTTATTTGTTTTCTTTTCATTTGTCCTGCGTTGATTACGTAAGCGCCTAACGATTTGCGTGGACTACGCTGGGGCGGGCGGCGGGACGCCGTCCGACTGGGAAAATGATAAAGCATAGAAAACTGCTTGACGCGAAACGTGTGCAGAATCCCTGCGGACAATGCACGCTTTGTTTGACGCCTTTCATGCTTAAGTGACCATAGATTTTAGGTTGAAAGTTTTCCTTCTTTGCGTCCTTGTATGAATACAAATGGAGCAAATGCGATTTCAATCAATGCTCCAATAAAAGGTTGAATGCTGAAAGGCACATTTAATCTTACGAGGGCAACGCTAGCCGCTGCAAGCAATAAACCGCATACCCAGTATATCCGCATACCATATTGGTGGAGAATGTTAGATAACGCCCGCCAATGACCAATAACATAGCAGGGAAAAACCAAAGAGGATTCGTTTGTGAAATAGTATATGCCAAAGGCAAACAAAAGATCAACCAAATAGTGACTTCCATTGCCAAAGTTACAAGTGGGTTTCCAGGAGTGCTTTTGTCAGGACGCCAAAAACTTTGGATATTCCACTGATAGGGGCAATTAATGCACCGCCAATCAGCAATGCCCATATCGCTTGATCAGCGTTTCCGTTGAGGGCAATGATCCCGGAAAATAACCAAATTGTGCCTGAAACGAACATCCCAATGCCGCCGCCAAAAAAGCCATAACGCATATCTTTTTGTGCATCTACGATATTCAATTTTTTCTCCTAAAATATAGTTATTCTTAAGTTCTTCCTGACATCCATGCTTTGTTGGGCAGTGGTTGGGAACGCACGTGATTTTACTGAGACAAATCATTTTTTTTCACTGAAATAATCTGCGCTGTTTGGGTATCAATATAAAAAGTCAGGTCAACTATATCATCGTAATAATAGGTTACATACCATATTGACTCACGTCCATGTTCATCGAAATTGAGAATTGCTATGACACTGGCATTGTTTGGCGGTAGCCCTGATTCTTTTTCTGCTAATGACCAGGTGGCAAGAAAAACGTCACGCGGATGTACGTAAACTCTCCGCAATTTTTCCTGTCTATCTTCTGGGGGGACAAAGTTAGTCCAACTATTTCCAGTGCGGATGTCAAATACTAAGTTTCGGTCATCGAACTCAATATCTTTAGTAGGATGATTTGTTTCCTCATCTGCACGAGAAGGTTCTATATTGAGAGATGTGTAGGCAATGTGAATATCTATAAAAGTCGGACCATTTTCTGTATAACGATTCCATCTGGATGGACTAGCCCAAATTTTTTGAATTCTAAAATCAGTACCCGACTTGGAAAATGCTGTATCTAGAATCTGCGTCCATGAAGCGGCAGGACAATTAATAAAATGACATTTATTTTCGTAAACAAATGTAGAAAATTTAGCAAATGTAGCAATTATGAAAACAATGATAAAGATAGATGCAAGGCGATTTCTGAATTTGGAGTTGTGTGCCATAGTGTTCTCTGAATTCCGTTTGCTGTCATTTCCGAAGGAGCTGCCCAACTAATATTTATACAAAAATATCGCCGTATAAACACCTTATATACAATACAAATTATAAACCCTGACCTAAACAAAAAGCCCTCCCGCCAACAAACCGCGAAAGGGCTTACTTATTACTTATTACTTATTACTTATTACTCACTCATCTCCCCACCATCCCCATACAACTTGCGATGCACCACACTCAGCGCGCGGACCTGCTCCGCAGCGTGATACGAAGACCGCACCAAGGGATTCGACTCGACCCATTTGAAACCGATCTCCATGCCGAAGGCTTTCAGTTCGGCGAATTCTTCCATCGTGTAATAACGTTCCATCGTGAGATGTTTCTTGCTTGGCTGTAGATACTGGCCGATGGTCAAAATGTCCACGCCCCAACTGCGTTGGTCGCGCATCACTTGTTTCACTTCATCCATCGTTTCGCCGAGGCCGAGCATAATGCCCGACTTGGTCAACACATCGGGGTCAAGTTTTTTTGCATTGCTCAATGTGGCTGCCGCCCACTCATAATTATCCTGCGGCTGCACGGTCTTAAACAAACGCGGAACCGTCTCCACGTTATGATTCAAAATCTCAGGGCGCGCATCCATCACGATCTTCAAGGCTTCGATACTACCTTTGAAATCAGGGATCAAAACTTCAATGGAACAGCTTGGCAGAACTTCACGAATTCTGCGGATGACCATCGCGAAGATCGGCGCGCCGCCATCACGGCGCTCATCACGATTGACCGAAGTGATCACCGCGTGTTTCAACTCCATTGACTTCACAGCCTGCGCCACCCGTTCGGCTTCGCCCCAATCCAACAGTCCCGGCTTGCCGTGTTTAATATCGCAGAAGGCACAGGTGCGCGTGCATACGTCACCCAGCATTAAAAATGTTGCCGTGCCGCTGCCCCAGCATTCGCCGAGGTTCGGGCACATCGCTTCTTCACACACCGTATGCAATTCTTTCGAACGCATCAATACCTGTAATTTTTCAAACGTCTCACCCGAAGGCGCGCGCACCTTGATCCAATCGGGGCGGCGCATCGGGCGTGACTCTGTTTGAGTGGAGACTCTGTCTCTCGTAGGGGTAGCAGCCATAAAGTCCTCTTATTTTCTTACATCCTGAGCGGAGCCGCATCTCTTCGCGGCGCAGCCGAAGGACATCCAATTTATAATTTTTTCTTAACGATTAATCTCAATCCGCGCACTTGGACGACTTCGACAAGGTCGCCCTTACTGATTGATTCTGACTCAGGAGATTTTTCTGCGCTCCATAATTCACTTTCCAATTGGACTTGTCCCGCATCTCCTTCGAACGTTTTAACTGATCCTGTTTTCCCGATCAGACTCTCACTTCCGGTTTGGATCGGGCGGTGCTGCGCGCGTAACGCGATCAGCAGAATGCCGAAGAATAACGCACCCAGAAAAATTCCCATCCCGATCACCAGCGGAACAGACACCTGCTGAAATTGCGGCGTGCCCGGCGAGTTGAACAAAACCAACGCGCCCACAATAAACGATGCCACGCCCGCCGTGGTCAACGCGCCGTGGGTCGGCGCTTTAATATCGAGAATGAACAACACGAAAGCGATGATCAAAAAGATAAAACCAAACCAGTTGACGGTCAGCACGCCCATGCCGTACACAGCCAGAGTCAAACAGGTTGCGCCGATGAAGCCCGCGAACCAACCGCCCGGGCTGGAGATCTCGATCAAGATTCCCTGCACGCCGATCGCCAGCAAAAGAAAAGAAATGTTCGGGTCGGTCAGCATTAACAGCAACTGCTCAATGAAACTGATATCCACGCTTTCAGTGCGGACATCTTCCGTATTGAGTTTGATCTTGCTGCCATCATCCATTTGAACGGTGAAACCATTCAGCGATTGCAGCAGGTCTTCGGTGTCATCAGAAATAAAATCGATAAGTTTTGCATCAAGCGCTTCTTTGGCTGTGACCGCTTTTGCATCGTCGATCATCGCCTCGGCCAGTTTTACCGCTTTGGTGCCGCGGCTTTCTGTAAGCGTGCGCACCCGCGCCTTTAGAATTTCCTTGATCTTCTTTTCAAGTGTTGACTGAATATCTGAACCCGAGCTATCGATCGGGCTGGCCGCGCCAATCGCCGTCTTGGGCGCCATCGCGGATGCATGTCCAGCCATCGTGATCAACGCGCCCGCACTGCCGGCAATCGCATCATTTGGCGAAACATAGACCACCACCGGAACCTCACTGGCACGCATCACCTGAATGATCTCCAGCATGGTTTCCACACTTCCACCGGGTGTATTCAATTGAATAATGAGCACTTCCGCGTTACGCTGTTCGGCGGTCTTAATGCCGCGTTCAAAATAAGCCAGCATCGGCGGCATGATCGGTCCCTCGGCGGTCATTACAAGCGCCAGAGGTCCATTGCTTTGCGCCCGCACCGACGAAAAGAAAGCCAACACAGTTAATACAAGCAAAAATACGCGGATTTTTTTCATAATGAAAGATTATAAGCCGAATTGCATAAGACACAGATAAGGAAAAAGCAGGCGGGCAGGAAACAAGTGAGTAGGGAAACAAGTAAACAGGTAGACAAGGAAAGTGCTGTACCTGTTTACCTGTCTACCTACCTCTCTACCAATCTACCCACCCTTCCACTCCCCCTATTTAATCGCAAGATAAAGTGTGCGAATGCTCAAAGCAATGATCAAAATTCCTACGAAGATCATCAAAGCTTTCAGAGGTAATTTTTGCGCGAGTTTTGCCGCAATGGGCGCCGCAATGGCTCCGCCGATCAACAATCCTAAAATTACCCGCCAGTATTCGCCGAAACTTAATGTGAGTACAAATAAAATGGATTGTCCTAATGTGACGAAGAACTCTGAAAAGTTTACCGAGCCAATCGTCATACGCGGATTTTTCCCACGCGCCACCAGCGTGGATGTGACGACTGGTCCCCAACCGCCGCCGCCAATTGCATCGCAGAATCCGCCAAATAAACCAAGCAGACTAATGCGCGGTCCATGATATTCATCGGGCTTCTTGCGCGGCTTAATCGTAAATGCCTTATAGATGATCACGCCGCCCATGATAAGCAGATAGATTGCAATATATGGTTTGATGATATTCCCATCAATCGAAGTAAGTATGTATGCACCGAGCACACCGCCAATAACACCGGGCACGAGCAGGCGGCGCACCAGCTTCCAATCCACATTTCCAAGCTTCCAATGCGAGTACCCTGAAATACCGGTGGTTACAACTTCTGCCATGTGTACACTGGCTGAAGCCGCTGCTGGGGGAATTCCCAGGCTCAGCAGGAATGAGTTTGAGCTGACACCATAGGCCATGCCCAATGCACCGTCGATCATTTGTGCCAGAAACCCAACCAGCACGTATAAAAGAAAAGTTAAATCCATTTTTGCATTCTCCTTTTTAGTCGTATGTAGGTCTGAATACTTAGTATTACATAAATCCTATTGGTTTAGTATACTTTTAAGGCAAATAAAAATGTGCTCCCCTGGCACAGTCTTATTGCTTTATTTGATGCCCAGTTTTTTGCGGACCGCGCTCTGGCGTTTGGTCACATCAGACAGGCTGGTGTGATCCAGAATATCGGCAATGGCGTTTCGCACATCACCCATTACAAGCCGCAAGCCGCAAGTCTCTTCATCGGGGCAGCCGCATGGTTCATAGGCCATCTGGCTCACACACTTGACAGGAGCCACTGGGCCATCCAGTACACGGAAGATTTGTCCCAGGGTGATCTCTTTGGCTGACCTGGCCAGGTAATACCCGCCGCCGACGCCCATCTTGCTGTGAAGCAGTCCCGCATTTTTGAGCGTGAGTAATATCTGCTCAAGAAATTTGGTGGAGATCTGTTCGTGCTGTGAAATCTCCTTGATCTGCATCATCTGGGGGGCATCGCTTTTTTCAGCGGGTTCCGCCAAGGCGATCATTGCCCGAAGGCCGTATTCTCCGCGTTTGGAAAGTCTCATGCTTTTTATAACTCCTACTATTCCAATAGACTTTATTGATTGAAATCATAATTCAGCGACTGAATTATGTCAAGTACTTTTCACCGGTTGTTAGCCCAAAGCTAAAATATCCCCTTTTACAGACTCGCGTTGGATCTCTTCAGGTGATTGGCGATCCGGCAAGCAGTTTTGAAAAGCCATGCGGCGTGAATCTATTTAATCCCACTGCATTTATTTCTCAGGTATATTTGTCCTGGTTTAAAAATAATCCATTAATAATGCTACAATTTGCGAAACGCTTTTCGCGGCTCCTCATTTTTATATACATGGAAAAATTTATGTCTAAAAAAAACATCCTGATGCTTGTCTTGATCTTTAGTCTGTTTCTGGCTGCTTGTAGCGGAGAAGCCACACCTGCGCCGAATGCTGCCACAGCCACTGTCGTGGAATTTACGTCCACGCCAGATCCATGCGTGGGTGAGAATTTGTCGGCGGAGATCGGCAAACTTAACAAGTTGACGCGTGAGTTTGATGATTACTCTGCGCTGGCCTCCAATACGCCGCAATCCCAACTGATACAGATCATCCCTGATTTACAACGGGTTTTGCGCGATGCAGAAGATCAAACCGTACCCGTCTGTTTGAATGATCTAAAAAAATTACAGCTTGCGCACATGAGTGTGGTCGTGCAAACCTTGATGGGCTTTCTTAATACAACCGATGCGGCTGGCGCGGATCAGATCAATGCCGGGATCGCACAAGCGCGCAAATTGCATGGTCAATATGATATTGAAATGGCGCGTTTATTGGGCATTACTCTGGCTGTTCCGCCTTCCCCCACCCCGGGCGCAGCCACGCCTGAAGTCAATGTGCCGCCCACATCAACCCAGGTGATTACTGTCACCAATCTTGGCGCTGGCGCAGTCAACTTGCGAAGCGCACCCGATCTGAATGCACCGGAGGCAGGTTTGCTTGGCGCTCAGGTCTCAACCATTGCCCTGGGGAAAACAGCCGATGATCAATGGATACAAGTGCAGGTTCCCGACAAACCCGATCAAGTTGCGTGGGTGTTCGCCCAGTTGGTGCAGGTCTCCGTGCCGATTTCCTCTGTCCCGGTCATCATTCCATAAAAATAAAAAGAGCGGATGCTTTTTCAACATCCGCTCTTTTTGATTCCAGAAAAATAAATTTGCAGTTTTTCATTTGTTTCCTGTTAGAAAACCAGCCTGATCAGATTATTCCCCGATAACATTTAATTCCTGATAATAACGATCAAGCCAGAGATTTGACCAGCCCCACAGGGTGGCATCCAGCACGATCTTTTTTACTTCGGTGCGGCTCATCTTGGCTTCACTTTCAAACACCTGCGCATTGTGACGGCAGACCGCCAGTGTGCGGATGGCGAACATCAGCGGGAAAATACAACCGAGTCTGATGCCATGCTGCCACCAGGGCAGGGATTTTACATATTGCAAAGCCTGCCTGAGATGACGTTCTGCTTTATCGGTCATCATATCCAAAACTTTTAGGGCCTGTTCGCGATGCTCGGGGTCAAAGAGTTGTTCTTTTGTGAGCCCCATATCCATTATGAATTTTTTGGGAATATAGACCCAGCCGCGGTCAAAGTCTTCGCGGATCCCGCGGATCACATTCACAGTTTGCAGTCCCAGACCAAACTCGCGCGCCAGCGGCATGATCTCGTTTTCCTTACGTCGAATTGTGATCGAATACCATGCAAATAACTGCGTGATCAAATACCCAACACGTCCTGCCACTTCAAACATGTAATCATCCAGGTCTTTTTCGTCATTGACGTTTGGCCCCAGTTTTGTCCAGCGCGCCATGCCTTGCGTGCTGTTGATCACATGATGAATGATGATCTCCTGAACCGCGTAAGGCAGGGAATGCAGATGCAACAGGATTTCTTTTGAATGCTGTGCCACGATCGCATCAGGGTTGTTTGTATCAGCGTTTGTTAATTGGCTGGTAAGCGCTTCAATGTTTTTCTCTTCACGCAAAATATTGATCCATAAATTCAATAAGATCACTTTTTCACCGGCTTCCATTTCTTCATTATCTTCGAGATAGTCTGATACTCTTAATAGCAAATAGGCAATGGTCGTCGCGTCACATAGAATACGGGGCAGGCGTTCTATGCCAATGGCGAATGTGCGGCTGGTGATTCTTAACAAGTCTCTTGAATTCATAAGGTTAACCTTTACTGCAAGGATTTATATTTATAACCCACCTTTTATTGATTGGTAGTGTTTCTGGTACTTATGTATCTGTTAACCTTCCTGTAACGAATCCATTCTTGACAAATTAGAACAATTGTTCTATATTAGGAGAAGTCGTTCCTTTCTTCATCTGGTTCCAAAAAAGGAGATTTCCCATGAACCGTTCTCTCAACATTCAATTGCTCCCGTTTCTGAAAAGTGCTTCCCTCAAACGCGGCGCGATCTTTGGCGGTATTCTTATCAGCGCCCTGCTTGCTTTTGAGTTATTCAACTTTGGCACAACTTCATTTGCATTGCAGGATGTGCTCGGTGATTTAAAATTTGCCGGGATTCGCTGGTCTGCCATTCTTGCATTTGCATTCTGCGGTATCGATTTTGCCGGTATTGCCCGCATCTTTACACCTGAACAGGGGCGCGATGAACCCGCTGAGGTCTGGTATCTCTTTGGCGCGTGGCTGCTGGCTGCTGCATTCAATGCCATGCTCACCTGGTGGGGTGTTTCGGTTGCAATTCTCAATCACAATGCTGAAGGCGGTTCTCTTGTAGGTCAGGCGGTGATGATTAAGGTTGTGCCGATCTTTGTAGCGGCCATGGTCTGGTTGATCCGTGTTTTGATCATTGGAACTTTCTCTGTGGCGGGTGAACGTCTCTTCACTCTTGCAGATGCAGGACAGCGGCCGGTTTCCTACCAAAATCAGTCTCAACGCCCTGCCGCTTCGAATCAACCCCTAACCTCGAACCTGCCAGCCACTAACTATCCTCGCCCTGCGCCCAAGCCGCGTCCTGCTCCCGTTCCCAGCTATGGCACCACCCGCTCCGAACCTACGTATCACCCCGTGGGCATGACCGCCATGGGACGCAACGAACAAAATTCTTCATCCACGCGGAGGTAATAAAAAAACTTTCGTTTTCACAAAAATCTCCCCATCCAACCGCTAAGACGTCCGCAAGGGCGTCTTATGCGTTTAAATCTATGGAGTCAGACAGCTTGCTGTCTGTTTTTTTAATGCCCCATCAGCAAGCTGATGGACTCCATAATCAAATAAAAACTTATTCAAACTCATCCAGCGTGCTTTCGCCGTGCGTTAAGATATAAAGTCCGCGCGGATTGCCTTCATTTTTATCAAAAATAAAATCAGTGACGATGTAATTTTTTTCAAATGCGGTTTCAAATAGTTCTCGTGTGAAAAAACGCCAGTCACGGGCGAGACCAAAATCTTTTGATTTGAGCGATATAAAATCACCGGGGATCTCGGCCAGAAGCAGGCGGTCGTCAAAGGGGGGAACATGCTCGGGTGGCTGAGGCAGGTTTCCGGTCAGGTGTGAAGCGTGAAGCGGGTAAAAGGGATGCATCCCCGAGCGTGCTACGTGATTCAATTTAAGCGTCGGGCGCGAACGTTTGCCCAGTCTGCTTTCGACACGGCGCGTATTGATCCACCAATCCAGTTGAAAGCGGTCTGAGGGCAGGCCGGCATTCAGCCCGTCGCGCATGTCTCCATATTCTGAGCGGCGATAGGTGACGCAGACCGCGCCAAGTTTTGCGATGTTAAGATAGGCATTGCGGCTGAGCAGCGGATCGTACGTCCATGTGATGTGATCGAGGCTTTGATGACGCACCATTTGCCATTGCGCGCGTTTGAGTGCGAAGCCAATGCCGCCATCCCGATGCGCGGGATGAATACCCATCATGTGCGAGCAATGCTTTAAGCGTGGACCGTCGGGAGTGGTTTCGATGCCGGGGAAGCCAAAGACAAAACCGATCATCTTTTCTTCAATGAATGCGCCGAGCACAAGTCCGCCGTTATGTACGGCAGTGATGAGCATGTGCAAAGGCACAACATCGGTTTCAGAGTCGGGCCACACATTGCGCTGCAAATCTTCCACCAGGCGCATTTCTTCGGGAGTTTCAATTAAGCGAATATTAAAGTTGGACATTTTCACCCTGGACGTAAATTGGAAATTCTTTTTGTAATGGCATTCCATGCCCGTTGATACCACGGCTTGCGAATTAAATAATCGAGACGATAGGTAAAACGCGCAGGCATCAACCCAAAAATACGCGGCATCGAATCCACGGCGCAGGTGCGATTGACGGCGAAGTAATCAAGCCAAAAAGAGGAAATGGGAAAATTTGGAATCACACCTTCAAGAAAAACAGTGATGGCACGCAATGTGATCGGTGAAAGCGGAACCAGAAAACGCTGCCTGTGCGTGGCTTCCATAATGTTTTCCACGATCTGCTGCAATGTAAAAAATTCGCTGCCGCCGAGTTCATAAACTTTATTAAGCGTATCTTTATTTTCCAGCGACCATAGCAGACACGTCACAAGGTCTTCCACCCACACCGGCTGCACCACAGTCCGCCCGCCAGACGGGATCGGAAACACGCCAAAGGAAGAGCGGATCAGCCGCGAAAGATTATTGGTGAAATGATCTTCAGGCCCGTAGACCAGCGAAGTCCGCAAAATCGTATAAGGCACTTTCCCATTGCGGATGTGTTCTTCAGCGATGCCTTTCGCTTTAAAAGCGGGATACGCCGAAGCGCGCGCCGCACCAATATGACTCAAATACACGATTCGATCGACGCCCGCATCTGCTGCTGCTTCGACGAGATTTTCTGTGCCTTGAATATCTGCCGTTAAAAGACTGCCGCGGCTGCCCTGATTTTCCGCGCTCGCAAGATGGATGATTACATCCACATCGCGCAGCGCGGCGCGCAGTCCGCGCTTATCTGCCAGAGAAACTACTGCCACTTCCACGGGCACGCCCTTGGGCAGGCGCGGTGTGCGCGGCGAAGGACGGATCAGCGCGCGCAGCGGGTATCCAATGGACGAAAGCTGGCGAACGAGCGTGCGGCCAATAAAACCGGTTGCGCCTGTAATAAGGATCATGCAAAGGATTATACTGCCCGCTGTAAAATTTCTGGCGTGATTTATATCGCATGGCGCAAAACATCTTTGGACTGGCTGTTCCTTCCAAAACTGATAATCGATAAATAAATATTTGAC
This sequence comes from Candidatus Villigracilis proximus, assembly GCA_016715195.1. Taxonomy (GTDB): domain Bacteria; phylum Chloroflexota; class Anaerolineae; order Anaerolineales; family Villigracilaceae; genus Villigracilis; species Villigracilis proximus. The sequence goes on along the minus strand of JADKBB010000016.1, from coordinate 2,545 downwards.
GAATATCAAACAGGGCAAAGGGTGTAAAATCCCAGCTTGGCGAAAAAACTTGTTTTGTCTCAGGTTTTGAAAGCTTCGGCTCAGATATACCCAATTTTGTTTGTGAGGATCTTTGAAAATGAGAATACTTAATCAAAACCTGTTTCGACTCGGTTTGTTCTTTGCGCCACTGTTTCATTTACGCTGGATCGGTGAGAAAACCTTTATCCAGCAATTTGGCGGGGACACAAAAATGAAAATGAGGGTAAACACCTACGATAGGCTGGCTGTTCATGAAGTTTGGGGATTTGAGGAATATAAGGACGATAATTTCATTATTCACCCCACGGACATGATCATAGATATTGGCGCGCATATTGGGTCATTTTCTGTTTGGGCAGCAAAACAGGCTCCGCAGGGGCATGTCTACGCTTATGAGCCGAATGACGAAAACTTTTTCTTTTTGGAAGAAAATAAAAATCTGAATAACCTTGCAAACCTTGAGATCTTTAAACTCGCGGTTTCAGAGAAGGATGGCAAGGCTTCCTTCTTCAATTCTGAGCATTTGAGCATGTCCCATTCTTTTTTTGAAACCAATGTTGAAAATTCCACTACAGTCCGCACCGTCTCTTTGGCGGGGATATTGGAAGCCAATAAAATACAACATGTGGATTACCTGAAGATCGACGCTGAGGGAGCGGAGTATCTCATTTTGTTAAATGCCCAGCCCGAAGTGTTGAACAAAGTAGACAAGATCCTGCTTGAATACCACGATTATCTTGACCACGGTCATCACTATTCAGATATTGTGAAATATCTGGAGGATAATGGGTTTCAAGTGGAGATCGCGAGAAGTTTCTTGTTTCGATATATTTTCAAGCAGGGATTTATCAAAGCTGTGAAAGTTAAGGCAAAATAATATATCTGCTCCACCCCAGACTTCGGAAATCTGCTTTAGTGCATCCACGCAAAGATGCCTCTAAAAAGATTTCCGAAGTCTTTGTTATATCGACGCATTTGTGGGCGTTGATACCCCGTATTTGGCTAAGAAGTGTTTTTTTGACCACTAAGACACGAAGACTCAAAGGCTCAAAGGAAAAAAAAACCTTCGTGGCTTGGTGCCTTGTGACTTGCTGACGAAAGGCTCGAAACAGTCGTTAAAAAAAAAATCCCCGTAAAAACGGGATTTAGTGGGCGCTGAGGGACTCGAACCCCCGACCCCCTCGGTGTAAACGAGGTGCTCTAACCAACTGAGCTAAGCGCCCGGAGAACCGCATTATAGCACGGGTTTGAGGAAATGAAAAAAATTAGTTTAAGCCTGCGTTATAATCGTATTTATAACAGGAGAGAACCCATGACTGAATCAAAACCCCTTAACTGGACACCCACTGCCGATGTTGGCTATTCCGTGATTCGTCGCGGTGATGGCGGCATGACTTTGACATTCACTGATCTTTCAGATGCGACCCTTGCACATTGGCATGATTTTGCGCTTGCACATTTGCTTGAGGCCGACCGCCGCACACGCAACCTGTATGACCTGCGTGCCGTGAAGGAAATCCCCGAGAAAGCCATCCGCATGGCTGTGGATGCAAACAGTGACCCGTCTGCGCGCAATATCCGCGTGGCGGTGGTGGTTGCGGATGCAACTGTCGCGGATGCGATCCGCAATGTGGCGGCTGGTTCTTTAACCGGAACAGCTTCGGCGATGAAGATCTTTTCAGACATCAACGAAGCCGAAGCCTGGCTGGCCCGTCCGTTGGATCAAATTTAATAATAGACTTTCAAAAGGCCTGACAAACTCGAAAGTGACTAAAGGAATGGGCTTGTATAACCACAAAGACGCCAAGACACGAAGCCTCAAAGGTTTCTTAGTGACTTGGCGTCTTCGTGACTTCGTGGTTAGCCCGCAAGATTAGTCACTCTTGAAAATCTGTCAGGTCTAACTTTTTATGAAATCACCTTCTTTACAGATCGGGAGTTTCACATTCAACTGGGGTTCCCGCACGTATGTGATGGGAATCTTGAATGTGACTCCCGATAGTTTTTCCGGTGACGGTCTCATTACAAAAGGGGATGCAGTGGATGCGGCCGTGGTGCAGGCGCGGGATTTTCTCGCTTCCGGTGCGGACATTTTGGATGTAGGCGGCGAGTCGACTCGGCCCGGGTCTGCTCCTGTTTCTGCGGATGAAGAAATGGAACGGGTAGTTCCGATCATTCGTGCAATTCACGAAAATTTTCCCGAAGCAATAATTTCAATTGATACGTATAAAGCGCAGGTCGCTGAAGAGGCGATTAAGGCGGGCGCGCATATGATTAACGATGTCTGGGGTTTGCGCGCAGACGATGGACTCGCGCTCGTGGCGGCGAAATATAAAACGCCGGTGATCCTGATGCATAATCGCAGCAATCCGGCCAGTGTGGAAGTGCGCGAGAAATTTGGCAATGCCTATGTTGGTGCGGAATATCAGGATTTGCTTGCAGATGTGAAACGTGAATTAATGAACAGCGTTGTCATCGCGCAAAATGCCGGAATTGCTGAGTCGCATATTGTTCTGGATCCAGG
>JADKBB010000015.1 GCA_016715195.1 Candidatus Villigracilis proximus | reverse complement strand
CGGTCGCCATCGAACTCGCCATCGCTGAAATCATCCGCGAGCGTGCCACGCTTCTGCCCATCGCCGCCAATCAGGATGTGTACAAACTCATCAAAGATGGCGTCAAGGTCAAGTTCAAGGATGATGAAGGTCGGCAACGCGAAGAGACCGTCCGCGTGATGGAGTGGGAACATCCCAAAGAGAACGACTTCCTGCTCGTCTCCCAACTTTGGGTCACAGGCAACATCTACACCCGCCGCACCGACCTGCTCGGCTTCGTCAACGGCTTGCCGCTGGTCTTCATCGAACTCAAAGCCAGTCACAAACAACTCGCGCACGCCTACCGCGACAACCTGCGCGATTACAAAGAAGCCATCCCCCAGCTCTTCTGGTACAACGCCCTCATCATCCTCTCCAACGGCTCCGCCACGCGGCTGGGCAGTCTCAGCGCAGAGTGGGAACACTTCAACGAGTGGAAACGAATCAACTCCGAGGGCGAAAGAGGCGTCATCTCGCTCGATACGGTACTGCGCGGCGTGTGCGAAAAATCCCGCCTGCTTGATATCGTCGAGAACTTCATCCTCTATACCGAAACCAAAGATGGCTTGCAAAAACTCGCCCCGATGAATCATCAATATCTCGGTGTCAATAATTCTTTTGACGCTGTTGAAAACATCCGCAAGAATCAAGGTCGGCTCGGCGTCTTCTGGCACACGCAGGGCAGCGGTAAATCCTACTCCATGATTTACTTCGCCCAAAAGGTGCAACGCAAACTCGCAGGCAATTGGACGTTCCTCATCGTCACCGACCGCATTGATTTGGATGACCAGATTTACAAGAACTTCGCAGGCACAGGCGCGGTCACCGAACCCGAAGAAAAGACCCGCGCACAGGATAGGGAACACCTGCGCCAAATGCTGGCGGATGAAGACCACCGCTACGTTTTCACAACCATTCAAAAATTTGGGACTCAGCGCGGCGAACCCCACCCTGTCCTGTCTCAGCGTTCTGACATTATTGTCATCACTGACGAAGCCCACCGCTCCCAATACGACACGCTCGCCCTCAACATGCGCAACGCCCTGCCCCATGCCGCCTTCCTCGGCTTCACAGGCACGCCGCTCATGGCGGGCGAAGAACAAACCAAAAAGGTCTTTGGTGATTATGTCAGCGTGTACAACTTCAAGCAATCGGTCGAAGATAACGCCACGGTTCCGCTCTATTACGAGAACCGCATCCCCGAAGTGGAACTCGCCAACAAGAACCTCAACCCCGAACTCGAATCCGTGCTCGAACGCGCCGAACTGGACACCGAAGAAGAATCCAAACTCGCCCGCGAATTCCCGCACGAATATGATTTGATAACCCGCGACGAACGCCTCGAAAAAATCGCCGAAGATATCGTCCTGCATTTCATGGGACGCGGCTTCCCTGGCAAAGCGATGGTGGTCTCGATTGACAAAGCCACCACGGTCAGGATGTTCGATAAAGTTCAAAAGCATTGGAACATTCAACGCGCCATACTTGGAAGCCGACCTCGACACCGTCGACCCCATGCTCAAGCCTGATATCGGATCCAAACTCGCCTTCATGCGCGAGACCGACATGGCGGTCGTCATCTCCCAAAAGCCAGAACGAAGTCGCCGACATGCGCGAACTCGGTCTCGATATTGAACCGCATCGCAAGCGCATGGTCACCGAACAACTCGATGAAAAATTCAAAGACGCCACGAATCCGCTGCGCATTGTCTTTGTCTGCGCCATGTGGATGACGGGCTTCGATGTAAAGAGCTGCTCCACGATTTACCTCGATAAGCCCATGCGCAATCATACGCTCATGCAGACCATCGCCCGCGCCAATCGCGTCTTCGCCGACAAGAACAACGGCTTGATTGTGGATTACATCGGTATCTTCAAAGACCTCAAATCCGCCCTCGCCATTTACGGCTCCGCTTCGGGTGGCGGAATCAAAGCGGGCGAACTCCCCGTCGAAGCCAAGCAGGCATTGGTCAACGAACTGCGCACCGCCCTCGAAGAAGCAAAGAAATTCCTGCGCGGCGTCGGCTCCGACCTCGGCAAGATTATCAAAGCCAAAGATGAATTTGTCCGCATCGGTCTTATGGATGACGCCGTGAACGCGATTCTGGTCAACGACCAGAGCAAGGCGGGCTTTATCACGCACGCCCTCAAAGTGGAACGACTCTTCCAAGCCATCCTGCCCGATGTCTCAGCGGGTCAATTCAGCATGGAACGCAAAGCCATTCAAGTGCTCGCCGAACGCGTCCGCAATAACAACTCGCAAGACCTCACCGACCTCTCAGCAGTCATGGCAGAAGTCAACCGCGTGCTCGATAAGTCCATCAAGGTCAAAGAGCAATATATCATCAAGAACGCCGCAGGCTCGCACGTGCTCGATATGTCCAAAGTGGATTTTGAAGCCCTCAAGAAGATGTTCGACAAAAGCCGCAAGAACATCGAACTCGACCGCCTGCGCGGAAAAATCAACGCCCAACTGCAAGCCATGCTGCGAGTCAACAAATCCCGCGTAGATTTCGCCGCCAAATTCGAGCAACTCATCGCCGACTACAACGCGGGCGGCAAAGATATCGATACCTTCTTTGTGGAAGTGATTTCCTTCGCCCGCTCCCTGAGTGAAGAAGAGCAGCGTGGCATCTCTGAAAACCTATCCGAAGAAGAACTCGCCATCTTCGATTTGCTCATCCGCCCCAACATCAAACTCAACAAAAAAGAACGCGAGCAAGTCAAACAGGTCGCCAAAGAACTGCTCGACACCCTCAAAGCCGAACGCATCGTCCTCGATTGGCGCAAACAACAGAAGACCCGCGCCGCCGTCCGCGTGGCGATATTCGACGCCCTCGAACAACTCCCAGAGCCTTACACCAAAGATTTATATGACCAGAAGTGTGAAGTGGTTTATCAGCATGTACGAGGCTTATACGGGATTAAATATTCAATAGCCTGAAAGAATAAATCCGCCATTATTATCGTGCAGTATAAAAAAAACAGGGCAAGCTGAAAAGCCTGCCCTGTTTTGGATCACAAGATTACTTTCAAATAACCTGGCGTTGCCAAGTCAATTTTTATTTGACGATGATCTTCACGAAAATGGCTTTGCCAAATGGAATGCCTTTGGCGTTGGACATTTGCCATGCGCTGGTATATTCACCAACTTTTGCTGGCGCTTTGAAATTGACGGATACGTCAACTTCCTGCCCGACTTCAACCAATGTGCCAAGCGGTACAGGTTCGCCGCTCATCTGGTCGGCATAGCCTGCATAAATGAGGCCATAGCCATCACCCCAGGCGCAAATTCCTGTGTTCTTGATCTTCCATGTTTTTACAAATTCCTGGCCGGGTGTCATTTGCGCGCCGTCCAGAATGGTCACATCTACAGTGGCATTGTCAAATGTAAGGTTGTCGCATAATTCGCCTGGTGTGCCAAGTGCAATTTGAGTTGGGTCTGTTGCGTATGCGGCAGTTGGAGTTTCTGTCGGCGGCGGCGGAATGGGTGTCTCTGTGGGCGGCAGGGGCGTGGGGGTGAAGGCTGCGGCGGTAAGAGTAAATTCTGCAATGACTGTATTTGCCGCTGAAGTGCGGATGGCAAGCACATCAGGGGTGGGTTCAATGGGTGTGGCGGGTGCGCAGGCGGCTAGAATTAATGCGGCTGTTAGTGTCAGGATAATCAATCTAACTTTCATTTTTCCTCTCTTGCTTTTCTTGAACAATGGTTGTTGAGTGTGGTTAATGAAACCAGTTAATTATGGTACCGCGATAATCTTGATCGAAACGAGCGGTCCAAAGAAATTGCCCGCATCATCTTTTAGCTTCCAGTAACCCACGTATTCAACTTCCTTGGTTTTTCCGCCGGGGACGGTTAATTTCACAATGAAGGATTGGCTTTCACCGGGCAGTGTAAAATCGTCTGATTTTTTATAAACGATGTCGTACCCTTTTAATTCAGGGCTGGAAAGTTCTGTGTTAAAAGCAAATGTGTAGCCTTCATCCCATGTGCATGTGCCGAGGTTGACAATCGTCCAGCCTTTTGTAATTTCCTTGAAATTCTTAAGCTTTGCGCCGTCAAATGGGGCGGTTTCACCTACAAACCCGCCATCGTTACAGCCGTTCTTGGTAGTGACTGTTGAAATCACTCCCAGAGTTGGAACCGGAGATGCGAGCGGAGTTAAGCCGGGCAGTTGGGTATTCAGTGGAATGGCTGTATTCCCGCCCAACGCTGCCGTGGGGAATAATCCCTGTGTAGGAAGGGGCATGAGTGTATTTGTCGGCACAGCAGTGGGCGGGATCGCCATTGCTGTTTGAGTTTGCTGCAAGGCAGATTGTGTCATAACAAGATTAAATGCTTCTGTTTGAACCACGCCCGGGTCTTGTGTTGGTACGGCTGTTGCGCCTAAATTACACGCGCTTAGGATGACGGCTGGAATCATTACGCCGATCAGCCAAAGGGTTTTACTTAATTTCATGGTAGTAACCTCCGAAAATAGTTAACTTTATTATAACGCACCTACGGCGTGGGCGTATTAGTGGGGCTGGGCGTGAAGGTGGGCGTAAGTGTGAATGTGGGGGTAGGCGTAAATGTTTCGGTGGGTGTAAAAGTTATCGTTGGGCTGGCACTTGGGGTCAGCGTGGGGGTGAAGGTGAATGTGGCTGTGGGCGGCGGCGTACCCTGACGAATAATATGCGGGTTGAGCCAGATCGCCTGATCGTTCTTCTGTGCGCCGTTTGCATCCACGACCAGAATAAAGTTGACGGTTTGACCCGCGAGACTGCTCAGGTCAAGGTCTACGGGGTAATACTTGCCTTCATATATTTCGTGCCAGCTTGCAAGTGTTTTGATCTGCCCATTAATTTTATAATTCAAGCGGAAGAACACATCACAGTTTTTTGTGCCGTGTTGACAGTTCACAATCGTGCGGAAACGATCTCCAGCCTGCACAACCATGGACGGATATTGTCCGCTGATGAAGCCGTTATTTTTATCCTGCGGCACAGTCAGCAGGCCGGGTTCATCTTCGGTTGAGCCATCTTCCATGACCGGGGCATTTAGTCTGATCGCAGAGCCATTAATGCCGCCATCCACTCCGCAGGCCAGCGCTCCGCTGCCATTTTCCCAGGTCGCGGCGCAATGATTGCTTATAAAATCATAGGCAATATAGGCCGGGCCGGTTACTTTTATATCCACCCAAAAAGCAGTATCGGCCTGCGTGCCGATGCCGAATAAAACATTGGCGGCGTTGCGCAGTTTCCAATATCCGCGATAATTTCCATCTTTGTTTGGCGCGGTAAATGTGACAGGCATCTCAATACTATCACCCGGGTTGACGGTTTTTGTCAGGGCTACGGCTGAGGGGCCGCTCATTGAGTCGCCGCCGGTGAAGACCAGCGCGTAGGAAGTTGTCCAGGAGCAGGTGCCGATATTTTTAATGCGCCAAATTTTGACGAAGGTATTATTGCGCGCGACCAGACTTCCATCTGGATAGGTGATATCGCTGACGAATTGCGCCGCATCACATCTGGACACTGGAACTGGTGTCTGCGGAATGAGCGTGTTCGTGGCTGTGAGGGGAGTGGATCCGCTCGCAGTGGCGCTTGGCAGAGGCAGGCCGGGGGTGGCGGTAAAAATTGATTGGGTTGAAGCAGCTTCCAGCGTCTGGGCTGATGCGGTGTATAGTCCATTTAAAGTGGCGAAGGTATCCGGTGTCGCTGAATTTGACGGGACGTTACATGCCAATTGGACGATGCTGATAAAGACAATAAAAAGGGCGAGGGCTGATTTTTTGATGGACATGGGTTTTCTCCAAAATGTAGGTTTCCAAAGATTAAAGACGTTTTCACTGTGGAAATGGTTCCCAATAAAAAAGAAGCCGCTTTATGCCAGCGGCTTCTTTTTATGATCTATATTTTTTTTATTGGAGGGCTATGAACCGCATAAATAGGTGAAATATTGACCGGGGCGATATTCAATGTATTCGCCGTCGGGCAATGTTGTGATGCCGAGTGCGATCCAGCGTTGGCTTCCGGGTGCGCTTCCAAGGTGGAGTTTCCACTCGCGGGTAATGGTCTTGGTTCCGGCGGCTTCCATGATTATGGTTCCCTTGCCGGGGCCGCCATGGTTCTCTCCACTATTGTTATCCTGTTGCAGCCAGATGTAATTAAATTTGAGCGGACCATTGGTGGTGATGGTGGCATAAACAATGTGGTTGACGTTTGCCGGGCAGCCGGTGGCCGGGTCGCGTACAACGCTGTAGGTGACTGAGGTGACAGCGTAGTTGGGGCTGCTTGAGCCGGAGACGACAATTTCGGCGTAGAAGGGCGCGCTGTATTGGCCGACGCCAAACGCGGTGTCATCAGGGGTTTGCAGCATCCATTTGGAGGTGTAGGTTGCGTCTGCGGTGGGGGCGGTGAGTATAAGTGAGATGGGAACTACTCCCTGGGGTGGTGTCACCTGGGGCAGGTTATACACGTATGAGCCGCCAAGTACATCGCCGTCCCAGAAGACGATCTCGTAACTTGTATCCCAGGTGCAGGAGCTTGTATTTTGGATCTGCCAGGTCTTTGTAAATTGCTCGCCGGGGGCATAGATGGTGCCGTCAGGAATGGTTTCGCTGATCAGGCTTGCGCTGGCGCATTTTGATGCGGTTGTATTGGAGGCGGGCAGAGTGGGCGAGGCGGCAGGTGCAAGGGGTGTGAGAGTGGGTGAGAATTGCAGCGGTGTTTGCGTGCCGATGATCGCTGGGATTGCCAGTGTGGGCTGTGCATTTTGCGCGGCAACGGTCAGCGCTACTGCGGTTTGTATGCCTGATTCCTGGGCAGGGGTTGGTGTACTTTCTGCTGTGCAGGCTGTGATGATAAAAGATGCGATTACGATCAAAGTGAAGAGTGTGTATTTTATTGTTTTAAACATTTTTTCCTTTCGTGTCTATTATTATACTGTTAAACAGAAACGCCCGGTTTTCCGGGCGCTCTGTTTTTTAATTTCTATTGTTATTTTAATCTTAGGGTTGGTAGGTGATTGTGAGTGTTACCGACCCTGAGTTGCAGGATATATAGTCTGCCTGACCGTCAGCGTCAGTGGGGCCGGCAGGGTGCAGGCGGATTTGGAAGCGGGCCTTGCCTTCCGTTGTGCGGGTTTGGACAAGGTTTTTTACATCAATCGGTCCGGGGACGGCGTTGAGCAGGGTAATGCCTGTGCCTGCAATGTTATAGTCTGATTGATCGAGCGGCAGGGCATATTGCACTTCGCCCACCCAAATCCCTCCCAGACTGGTGAATGGGTCTTGCATGGTGGAACAGCTTCCAATTGCCAGTGATGCGTTTTGTATGGTTTTTCCGCTTAAGGCTGAGATGTCAAAACTCATGTAGCCTCTGGCAATATCGTTGGCGGATGTGTCGCCTGCCAGAATTGTGAGGGGTGCGCCAGCCGCCGGCTCGTACAGAGTTCCGCTTTCACTAGCGACTGCATTGAGGACAACCTGTGCAACCGCGGGCGGTAATGTGTTTGTGGCTGTGACGGCGCTTTGTGATTTGATCTGCACATAGAATTTTCCAAACAGCACGCCTGATGCATCTCTGATTTTCCAGTTTCCGGTGTGATCGCCGGTGGCGGCGGGTGCGGTCAGGTTTACTGAAATATCTATGGTCTGGCCGGGGTTGACGTTACTTGTCAAAGCCTGTGTGGATGGACCATTCATGGAGTTGCCGTCAGAAAATACGACGGCGTAGGAAGGGGTCCATGTGCAGGTTCCCGCATTTTTGAGCCGCCAGGTTTTTGTGAAATTTTGTCCCGGGGTCACTATGGCTCCATCGGGATAGGTTACATCGGTAACGAATTGCATTACATTGCAATTCGATGTAGGCGGAACTGCCGGTGTATTGGTTAAGATGGGGATGGGTGTCAATGTGGCGGGGACAGCGGCGGGGGTGAAGGTGGATGTGCTGATCGCGGCGATGGCGGGGGTGGCGCTGAGTAAGGCTTCTATGGTTTGTGCGGCAGCGGTGCTGGCGGTATCTGTGCCATTGGTGCCTGAAGGCAGATTGCACGCGCCGCTGAATAAGGCGAGAATAATAAGCAAATGATAAAGGCGTATGTTATTTTTCATATTTTTTTCTCCTTTGTTTGAGAATTATTTTACCGCAAGATATGTTTTGCCTTATCCCCCGCATTTCCTGCTTGAATCAAAACAGGAGTTGCGAGAACTCCTGTTTGGGTGAATCAGGTTTGCGTTAAGAAAGATGCGTTGTGGTGGATCACGCGGCTTGCACGTGCGCGCCGGCCATCCATAATCCAAGTTGTTCGCGCGTCGCTTTTTTGGCATCCACAATGGTGACGATCTGTCCGCGGTACATCACGGCGATGCGGTCTGAGAGCGCGAGAATTTCATCCAACTCGGCTGAGATCAACAAGACGGCCACATCACGGTCGCGCATTTTTATGATCTCGCCGTGGATGTATTCGATGGAGCCGACATCCAGTCCGCGGGTGGGTTGACTGGCGATCACAAGTTTGACCGAGCGACTCAGTTCACGCGCCACAATCACTTTTTGCTGGTTGCCGCCCGACAGTTTTCCCGCACTGACAAAGGAGGATGGCGTGCGGACGTCGAAGGCGCTGATGAGTTTGCGCGCGTTTTCATCGAGTGCTTTGGGCTGCAAGACTCCGTGTTTACTGAATGGCTCATGGTAATAATCGCAGAGCGCCATGTTGTCGGAGATGGAATAGGAAAGTACCAGACCGTGTCGTTGGCGGTCTTCAGGAATATTTGCAAGGCCGGCTTCAGTGATCACCCGGGGAGTTTTACCGGTGATGTCTTTATCAGCAAGTGTGACATGACCTTTTTTGGTTGCGCGTAATCCGCTTAGGGCTTCGGCGAGTTCTGTTTGTCCATTTCCCTGCACACCGGCGATTCCCAATACTTCACCGGCTCTTACTTCAAAGGAAACACCGCGCACTGCCGGGTAATCACGAACATCGTCAACATGCAGGTCTTTTACGGTCAACATGGCTTCCTTGGGAACAGCCTGTTTTTTGATAATGACCAGATTAACTTCGCGCCCGACCATCATGGTCGCAAGTTTTTCGGAGGTTGTGTTTTTTGGCAATACAGTTCCAACGGTTTTGCCGGCGCGCATGACCGTGATGCGGTCTGCGATGGCGAGAACTTCTTTTAGTTTGTGGGTGATGAAAATGATCGAGACTCCGCGTGCTGTCAGGTCACGCATGATGCGGAAGAGGTCGTCGGCTTCCTGCGGAGTCAGCACGGCAGTGGGTTCATCCAGGATCACAATTTTTGCATCGCGATAGAGCGTCTTTACGATCTCAACCCGTTGTTGGGTTCCAACCGGAAGTTGACCAACGAGCGAAGTTGGGTCAACTTCCAATCCGTATTGTGAGGAAAGGTCGGTAATTTTTGCCGCAACAGTTTTCTGGTCAAGCATTCCGTTTTTGACGGTTTCATCGCCGAGCATGATATTTTCTGCCACGGTGAAGACCGGGATGAGCATGAAGTGTTGATGTACCATGCCAATGCCGAGCTTGATCGAGTCGTTGGGGGAGTTGATGACGGCCGGTTTCCCGTTGACGAATATCTCGCCTTTATCGGGATTATGCAGGCCGTAGATCAGGTTCATTAAAGTACTTTTGCCTGCGCCGTTCTCTCCGAGCAGGGCATGGATCTCGCCTTTGCGCAAATCAAAATTAATATTGTCGTTGGCGAGTACGCCGGGGAATTGTTTTGTGATTCCTCTGGCTTCAAGAACGATCTCATCCGAAAGGGTGTGTGGGGTTTCAGTCATGATGCGCCTCTTATTTCTCGTATGCAACACCATCAGCTGCGGGCGGAGTGGTTCTGCCGATGATGCCCGTGAGGATGATCATTGTAAGAATATAGGGTGTGAGACCTACAATGTAGGATTCTTGAAGGAAGGATAACTGCGGAGGAATGACATCGCGGAAGATTTGCATGTTGATCAGCAAGGCCTGTGATGCGCCAAAAACGAGCGCGGCAGCCCAGGCTCCGATGGGTGTCCAGTTGCCGAAGATCATGGCGGCGAGTGAAATGAAACCGCGTCCATTGGTCAGCAAAGGTTCAAAGGATGGAACTGATTCGATGGTGAAATATGCGCCTGCCAGACCAGCGAACATGCCGCCAATCACTACATTGGCATATCGCATTTTTATAACATTAATGCCGACGGTGTCTGCCGCTCTTGGATGTTCACCCACGGCGCGCGTGCGTAATCCCCAGCGTGTGTTAAACAGAATGTAGTGGGAAATAAAGACAAGCAGAATGGCCGCAATTGCAATTGGTTTTTGATCGAATACGCGGTTGATGGCTTGTACATTTTCCAAACACACTGCAGATGTGCCGCAGAGCGGGGCGAATAATTCAGTAATCGGAACGTGGATGGTGGGCAATACACCGGGAGAACTGGGGACAGTGCCTCCGAACACGCTGCCTTTTCCAAAGAATAACTGGCGATTCAAAAAGCCAGTCAGCCCCACTGCCAAAATGTTAATGACGGTTCCGCCGATGATCTGGTCTACTTTAAATGTGATCGAGAGCGCCGCGTGGAGCAGTGCCATTAATCCGCCGGTGATAATGGCAAAGAAAACACCGAGCGTAATGCTGATCCCGGCAGACAAGCCATAGATTTGAAACATGTAAATGCCGCCCAGCCAGCCAAAGAAAGCGGCAGTAAGCATCATGCCTTCGATGCCGATATTAACCACGCCTGCGCGTTCGCAATAGACCCCGGAAAGCGCGCCTAGTGTTAAAGGGGTGGCAACGGCGATGGTGGTCGCCAGCATACTGGTGATGATCAGCAGCGGGGTTTGTCTTGTCTGTCCGACATAGACCACCGTGCCAATGAGAATGGTAATAATTAGAGCGATGAAGCCAAAACGTTTCCAGTCCATGTTCGTCTCCTAGCCTCCCCAACCACGGGTGAGGACAACGCGCTCGCCTCTGGATTTTATGCGATAGATATAGCGCACAATGGCATCTGCAGCCACAAAGAGCAGGATCAATGCTTGCAGCATGGATATTAAATCCACGGGTAGTTGAGTCAGGAATTGCATACGGGTGGCTCCATTGCGCATGGCTGCAAAGAGAAAGGCCGCCAACACAACTCCCAGCGGATGGGATTTCCCAAGCAGGGCAATTGCAATGGCATCATACCCGTAGCCGATTGAGAACCCGAGTTCATGCCGATAGTTTAATCCAGTGACTTCGATCGAGCCTGCCAGCCCTGCCAGCATACCTGAAAGCGCCATGGTGAGAATGATCGTGCGCTTAACATTGATCCCCGCATATTTGGCCGCATCCGGGTTTAAACCCACAGTGCGAATTTCAAAGCCGAGTGTGGTTTTATTTAACACCCACCAGACCAGGAAAGCGATCAGCAGAGCCAGTACAAATCCCCAGTGAACCCGCAACCCGTCAAAGATCGGAGGGATGCGCGCGCTTTCTGCGATCAACGGCGTACGGGCAATGACATTCGTCGGGCTTGGGTCTTTCATAATGCCATTAAGCAGAAAGGAGGTTGTATTCAACGCGATATAGTTCATCATGATCGTGTTGATCACTTCATGTCCGCCGGTGTATGCCTTAAGCGCACCCACGATACCCGCCCAAAGACCGCCCATTAACATGCCAAAGAGGACAGCCAAAGGGATGTGGACGATGGCAGGCAGGTCGTAGCCAAGCCATTGGGGCAGAGCATAGCCGATCAAGGCTGAAAAAACAGCGCCGACGGCCAATTGACCTTCCGCGCCGATGTTGAACAGACCGCCTTTAAATCCCAACGCAACTGCCAGACCGGCGAAAATATACGGCGTGGCCCAGATTGCCGTTTCACTTAAAGCCTTTTTTGAGCCAAGTGACCCCTCGATCAATCCCATATACGCTTCAAATGGATTCCCACCCACCATTTTAATGATCACGCCGCCGATCACAACTGCGGTGAAAATGGCTAAAAATGGGACCAGTGTTGCATCCAGGATCGATTGTAGTATTTTTTTGCCTCGCGAAATTGACTGCTTTTCTGATTGCATCCTTCGCTCCAGTGGAACTTGTGAATTATGGAAAGATTATATCAAACAAGTCTTTTCTTTCTTGAAAATCAAGCTCGCTTAAAACGGTTTCACCGTTTTTTATGGATATTCTTTCTAAACAACAAAGGAAAAAACAAAAACACCTCTTATACAACCTGTGCAGTTCTTCATAGTAAGGGTTTTCCTGCCAGAGACGGAAGACCCCTTAAAACGAAAAGGGAAAGAGGCCTAAACCTCTTTCCCTTTTTTATTACAGGTAAAACTAAAACTTAGGGTTTGGCAGGAGCAACACCAGGTGTGATGGAAGCATCAAGCAAACCAGCGTTGATCTCTTCCATGGCGGCCTTGACTTCGTCAGAAACTGCACCCTCAAGATCGTGGTAAGGAGCATAACCAGCGGAACCGGTGTAGTTACCGGCAGCAATTGAACCATCTTTCGCCTGAGCAACCAATTCAGCAACACCAGGAACGATGAGTTTCATCGCGCTGGAGAGCATCTGAGGAGCAGCTTCGGGCAGGGTCAGGTATTGATCGGCATCCACGCCAATGGCGTACTTGCCAGCCTGAGCGGCGGCGGTGATGGCGCCGTTACCGGTCAAACCACCGCAACCAAAGACTGCATCTGCGCCGTTGTCCATCATGGCTTTGGCGGTCTGAGCGCCCCATTCAGGATCGGTGAAAGTCTTATCGAAACCCACATCGCTGTGGTACACAACTTGAACTTCGGTGGTGGTGCTGTTCATGCCATCGGCATAAAGGGCGCCGGCTTTGTAGCCTTCACCATAGCGCCAAACGGGAGGAACCACATCGGTACCGCAAACGGCGCCAATGACATGGCTCTCAGACATCATCGCGGCGAGAGCGCCAACGAGGAAGCCAGCCTGATCTTCAGGGAAGTTCAAACCGGTCACATTGGCTGAATCGTCAGCGGTATCTTCTGTGAACTGCCAGGCCTGGAACTGATCGACACCGATGAATTTAACATCAGGGTAGGTCACGCCAGCGGCAAGAGTAGCTTCACCGAGACCGAAACCAACGGTTACGACCACATCAAAGCCGGCATCACCAAAGGTGGCGATATTCTTGGCGTAGTCTTTGGCATCAGCGGTTTCAATGAATTGAACCAAATCAGCCGCGCCATCAACCTGAGACTGTTGAACGCCTTCCCAGGCAGACTGGTTGAAGGACTTATCATTGACTTTACCCACATCGGTCACGAGACCCACGCAGAAGACTTCTTCCTTAACACAATCGTCAAGAGTTACTTCGGCGACAGGCGCTTCGGTAGCAGCAGCGACAGGGGCTTCAGTAGCGCCAGCAGCTGGGGCTTCAGTGGCAGGGGCGCCACAGGCCGCGAGGATCATCGAAGCGACGATCAACAGGGCCATAACAAAGTATAGCTTTTTCATTTTTTCTTCTCCTAGAAGAGTAAGGGTTTTACGGCATTCTGCCTGAAAAGCAGAGCCTTACGACTCGGCAAGTATACGTCTTATTTTTTTATTGTGCAAGCCTGAACAACTTTACGGCCTCTCAAAGGACACACCCGTCTTGATTTCCCCGTTTTGCAGCGCAAAAAGTAAATTATCCATTTCCAGAGTCAGGCTTTCTGGGAAAATCCCCTGAAACGGCACATACTCAATTTGACTCAAATCTGGCTGATAGGAATCTCCACTCTTCAACAGACGCATCATATTCTGGACCTCGAAACGGGCACGCCCAAAAATAGAGGTGACTACGTGAGAGCCTGATTCTGCCAAAACCGCACCCTGATCCCGTTCTGTACCAATCGCATTCACCGCAGATTGGTCCGCCGCACGCAATGCGCCCTGACCCGTGGCGCCGCCCGCCGCAAAGATCACATCTGCTCCGCGTTGAATTAATTCCTGCGCAGTGTCGTAGCCCCAGGCCTCATCAATGAATAGATTTTCGCGATCCCCATTCTCACGATAGATCACCAGCGCTTTTACATTTCTGCCGGTCAGCGAATTGGCGAACAGCGCACCTGCGCGGAATCCCTCGCAGTATCTCCAGACTGAATCAATGCCTGATGTCTCACATACCGCACCGATGACCTGCGTCTCTGAAATTCGCGCTGCCAATGCTCCGGCGGCGAATCCCATTTGATCTTCCGCAAATGTGACGGCAATAATATTCGGGCGCACTTCTTCATGCGGTTGATTCATGCCGACGAAAACAGTATCAGGATACAGGTCAGCACTGCGCAGCGTTTCTTCGTTCAAGCCAATGCCGGTGGTGAGAATTACGTCATAGCCTTTTTCGGCGAAGTAGGCGATATTCTTTTCGTAATCGCGCGTGTCTATCGAATCAATATAATCAACACGGTCAACATCGCCATTTAATTTGGCATCTTCCAGCCCGGCCCAGGTATTTTGATTAATGCCGTGATCGTCAATGCCCAGTGTGTCTGTTACCAGCCCCGCACAAAAGACATCTTTGCGAAAACAATCTGACGATTGCGCGCAGGCGGGGAGGCCTAGCACTGCAATCGTCAGAATAAACCAATGTACCCCAATTCGTAATTGATCCTTCATTATTTATCCTTGCACTATTTCACTGCTTCTCCATGTTTTACGCCGAGCATTAGCCATAACGCGATCAGCATAAATCCGGGTGCGATCAGCATGATGATGTTGTAGTTGTTATTCGTGAGCCCGATCGCCCAGCCGTTAAGGTTGGGACCGATGATCGCAGAGAAGGTGGAGAATAAATAATATAAACCGGTGAATGTGCCGATGCGTGCCGCGCTGGTTAAATCCACGATCATGGGCAGGGAGTTGATATTGACAAAAGCCCAGGCTGCGCCTGCGAAGATGAGCAGTACGCCCGCGAGGGTGAGCATACGCGGGCCGCCATCCACCAGCGGAATTCCCACCAGCGGCAGGGGTGCAATACTGGTCAGCAGGGCGCTGGCAGGTGTGATGTAAAGCAGTACCAATATGATTGAAATAATGATCAAGCCCATCGAAATTGTGTTGCGCCGTCCGATCTTGCCGGCGATGTACCCGGATGGGATGGCGAACAATACAAAGAACAGGGGGAGTACCGAGAGTAATGTTGCGCCGTCACCTACAGACAGGCCAAGGTGATTCTTTGCATAGAGCGTGAAGAATGTATCCACGGCTGAAAAACCGATGAACCAGAAGAAGATGGCGAACAGGATGCGTAATCCGCTTTTGTCTTCGTTGGTGAATACTTCGCGCAAGCTTTCCAACATGCCCGGCTGACTTTCTGCCTGACCATATTCTTTTGGCTCTTCAATAAAGAGATATACAACCAGCGCAGAAATTAAAACAAGACCTGATCCAAGCCAGAAGGGAAAGTTGGGACTCATCTTATAGAGTAAGCCGCCTGTTTGCAGGGCGATGATCGTACCAATACCGCCCATAAAATTAATGATGCCATTTGCCTGCGAGCGGAATTCTGAAGGCGTGATGTCGGGCATGAGCGCGATGATTGGTGTGCGCCAAAATGCCGCGCTTAATAACAAGGTGCTTGTGCAAGCAACAAACAGGGGAAGCGCAGCGGGCAATGGGATCAACCCGAATGCAACAGCGGTGATGGGCGCACCGATCAACAGAAAGGGGATGCGCCGTCCCAGCGGGGAGCGTAATTTATCAGACCATGCGCCAACGGGCGGCTGAATAAAGAGCGCGGCGATGTTATCCAGTGTCATAAAGAAGCCGACGACGATGGGCGAGAGTCCGAATTTTTCTGAAAGAAAGATGGGGACAAAAGCGTTATACACGCCCCAGACGACACTTAATCCAAAAAAACCAAAGCCGAGCAGGAAGGTTTTGCCGTAGTTCAATCTTGTTGCCATGTTTTCCTCCGTTGGTGTAAGGGATATAGGGTTTGTGATGTTTATGAGGGTTATGAGGTCGAAAGTCTAAGGTCGAAGGTCGGGCGTCGAACGTTACACGTCTGTTGATTTGTGCTTTTTACTTCTCACTTCTCATTCTTCATCACTTGTTTCTCGCACTTCACGTTCTTCTTCATTCTTTAGTTTTTCAAGAAACTTCTTATCTTCTTTGCTCAGGTCTGCTTTTTCGAGCATGTCGGGTCTTTTTTTATAGGTGCGTAATAAAGCCTGTTCACGACGCCATTTATCAATTTTTGCGTGAGCGCCTGAAAGCAGGACTTCGGGAATTTTCCAGCCGCGAAATTCAGGCGGACGTGTGTAATGCGGATATTCGAGCAGTCCCATGGCGTGTGAGTCATCCTGTGCGCCGGTGGGATCACCGAGAACATCAGGCTGCAGGCGCGAGATCGAGTCGATCATGATAAGGGCGGGCAATTCTCCGCCGGTCAATACATAATCACCGATGGAAATTTCATCGGTCACGAGGTGTTCGCGGATGCGCTCATCGAAGCCTTCATAGCGGCCGCAGATTAAAACAATGCGATCGTGTTGTGAAAGTTCCTGGGCGATGCTTTGGTTAAAGACACGTCCCTGCGGGGTGAGCAAAATGATTGGAATTTTTACATCCTGAGCGGAAGCCTCGCGTTCTTCGAGGCTGTCGTCGAAGGAGGCATCGACTCCCAAAACGGATTCAATGGCTTCGAAGATCGGCTCGGGCTTCATCACCATTCCACCGCCGCCGCCGTACGGGGTGTCATCGGTCATGTGATGTTTGTCGTGGGTATAATCGCGGATGTTGTGGACACGCACTGTGATCAATCCCCGTTCACGGGCGCGTTTGATAATACTGGTATCAATATAAGAAGGGAATACTTCGGGCAGGAGAGTGAAAACCTCAAATTGCATAAATGGATTTTAGCATATTAATAGGGAATATCTTTTTTCAGACATGCGTGTTTTACTACCGAAGCATCAAATCATCAAATCATTCCGGAGTCTTTCGTGAACAACTATATCGCCCTCGTTATTACCTTTGCTCTTTCAATGTTGTTTTTACGTTCGATGGATTACATTGCCCAGCGCGGTTGGATGGACAGTAAACTCAGCCGCAAGGTTATTCATATTGGCACAGGACCTTTGTTCGTGCTGTGCTGGTTTCTCTTCCGCGATACGCCAGATGCGCGCTGGCTGGCGGCGCTGGTGCCATTTGCGATCACGCTGCAATTCGCATTGATCGGTTTTGGCGTGATAAAAGATGAAGCGTCTGTTAAAGCCATGTCGCGCACGGGCGATCCCAGAGAAATTTTACGCGGCCCGCTTTATTACGGCATCATGTTCGTGGTGTTGACTTTGGTCTATTGGAAGGATTCTCCGGTGGGTATTATTGCGTTGATGATGATGTGCGGCGGCGATGGCATTGCCGATATTATCGGACGTCAGATCAAATCTGCAAAACTTCCGTGGAGCAAGGAGAAATCCATCGCGGGCACGATCAGCGTTTTTGCGGGCGGCTGGGTGTTTGCGGCTGCACTTATTTTTATTTATGTAATCGCGGGAATTTTTAGCGGCCCGTTTACCAATTATCTTTTTCCGATCACACTCATTGCGCTCGTGGGCGCATTGGTTGAGTCATTGCATTACAAAGATATTGATAACGTAACCATGACCCTCGCTTCGGCTTTGATCGGCGGATTGTTCTTTTAAATAATTCTCTACCGTACAAATCCATCGCTGCAGATTTACCTTACAGGCACTATGCCGCTAATTTATACGGATTTTTTTCTTGAATTTGTGAAAATCTGTGTAACACCGCACTCCCGAAAATACATCGGGACGATGTGGCGCGCGGCGCAAGTGTTCGTGGCGAAAACGGGTCTAACAAGATGAAGTAATTGCAAGACAGCGACTTGAGTTAAATAAAAAAATCAGTCTTGAGCTAGGCAGTAAGGATACCCTGCTATCTCAAGACTGATTACTGATTACTGATTACTGATTACTGATTACTGTTCTTCTTCCTCTTTTTTCAAGATCATCACCTTGTAGGCTTCGGCAAAGTCGAGTCCTTTTTCCCTGCCTTCATCTTTTGCCCAGCTATAGATCCATTTATCAACATCGTGCGTATCTGACTGGCTGATATGTTTTTTCAGCGCTTCGATTTTCAGGTCAATGGTTTCGCTGATATCAATCCACGTATCGGATTTTTCAGCGCCGTGGATGTACAGCCGTTTGACGTTGTGCGGTTCATACCCCGCTGTGAGCAGGTCGGTGAACATCAACCGGGTCCCAGCGGACGGGAAGACCGCGTAGGTGGCGGCTTCGGCGGCGGCGCGATGGTCAGGGTGATTGATATATTCATTGCCGTAGAACCAGCCCGAAGGGTCGCCTGATACGACGACATCCGGTTTGTGAATGCGGATGAGGCGGGTCAAATCTTTTCTTAAGGCAAGGCTTGCGACGAGTTCTCCATCTGGATAGCGCAGGAAAACAGTTTCATGAATCCCGAGTGTGTGGTTTGCCTGCAACTGCTCGGCTTCGCGTAATTTCGCCAGCACTGGTTTGTAGTCTGCGCCTTTGGTGACATCATTGGAGCCCGAGTCGCCGCTGGTGATGAGCACGGAGATGACTTTGCATCCTGCTTTGACCCATTTTGCGAGTGTGCCCGCGATTGAAAATTCCTGATCGTCAGGGTGCGCTTGAATGGACATTGCAATTTTTGGGAGATATTCTTTTTCGTTGGTCATCATTGCATTTTACCTGATAAGAATCAAGAGAGCCGGAATCGCCTATCCCGGCTCTCTTTCACAAAGGAGGAGAAGAGAAATCACCTTACTCTCGTAACTTTATCACTGAACCGCAAAAACTACTTGACGCCCGCCCTACGTTTGACCGTTGATTGCGCAACGATAAAAAATTCTCTCCATGCGGTTAATGATAGCGTGAAGAGAAATATTGACCCACCTGCGCCAGCAGACGTGAGCGGCCCAGGTGTGAAGAAAAATTGTGGTTGGCTTTTGGAATAAAGGATACTTCAACCACTTTTTTTTCCATTAATTTTTTTACCGTCTTTCCGGCGCCTTCGATCAATAATTGATATCCCGGGTCAGATTCTGAAATAAAGAATCGAATGGCGACCCCTTTTTTTGAGATCAGTTCAAGGTCTAATGCCAGGTCTTCAACATCCCGGGCGCCCATTAATCTTCTGATGCGATTGACGAGCGGTTTAAAGACAGCAATGATTTTTAACTCCAGCACCATGGGCAGGGTTTTAAGAATATGCCTGATATTTTTTTCGCCTCTTAATAACTGTTTCCACCGGTCTTTTTTCCACATCGATTGACGGTACGCGCCCCAGTCCATGTAATATTCGGCGGGTGAGGCATCCAGTGACATGCCTTCCCGCCAGTGAAACGTCAACGGGTTGACGGGGATGATTTCCTGAATGGAATCATCATTCAGGTGCAGCGCTGTTTGAAAAGACGCATACGCGCCGGAGCATAACCCCATGGGGATGATTTCCTGCACGCCAAAAGGTACCTTTCAAATATTGAATGGCATCCCGAATATTTTCCAGCGCTTCAGGCAGATAGGGGTCATTTTCCTTTGCGGGATTTGGATGAACGCTGTCGCCCAACCCCAGAAAGTCCATGCGCATCACACGAAAACCCATCGACAATAATTGACGGGTAATATAAATATAATTTCGATTGGGTCCGATGCGATGCACCGAACCCGCATTCAGCAGCAGAATGGTGGGCTTTCTCTCACCGTCGCGCAGCAAAGGCTGGCTAAAGATCCCAAACAATGTTTCGTTGGAAAATCGGCAGATCGTTTCGGCCACGGGGAAGCCTCCGCCGGCATCCATGCTTTCTTTGGCCGAGGAGCCATAGGTGTAACAATCAAAACGGGTTTCCTGATGATGTTCCAGGGCAAGGAAGGGCGTTCTGCTGATCTCTTTTTTTTCAACTGAAATATTCAACAGACAATCCGTGATCTGTTGAATGGCATCAAGCGGAACCCGGCTGTGATGCGGCAAACTCATCATATCTGCGTAGCCCGGCAGGCTGGTATGTTGAAAATTCTTAAGCGTGGAAGACCAGCGTTCGATCAACTCATTCGGGACCGGCATATCCGGGCTGTTGAATAAGCGCACATGTTTTGCTTTTTGCGGATTGATCTGCCCGAGTGAAATGGATGTGATCTCATTCATGGTTTCACGGGTGATTAAGAACCCGCCGCCTTCCAGCGAGGAGCTGTCAACATCCAAACCGGCATTCTCTCCCGTTTTCTGTAGCGCCAGCATTTCGCGGATATAGCGCCGTCCTTCCACCACCGGAACCCAACATAACAACGCTTCCAACTCCAGAGTTTCGGCAAGTGTGGCGGCCAGCGTTGCTCCCATGCGCAAGCCCACCAGACTAATGTGTTCGACGCCGCGCTGTTTTACAAATTCGTAGGCATGTTCAATACTTTTGAGCCAATTTCTCATCCGGTCGGGGTCGGTATCCAAACCGGATGAGTCGCCAACTCCCTGATATTCGATCCTGAAAACGGTGAGACCGGCTTCAGCCAGCCCGCCTGCCAGGTGACGTAATCCGCGATAGGAATTAATGAATTCATGCCCCACAGGCGGACAAATGATCACAGCATGGTTCGTTGGCTTCTCAGGCAGATGACACCAGGAAAGTAAAACATCCCTGCCGGATTCGATGTAAAAGGGGATACGTTGGATCGTTGAACTGTTTGTGTTGTTCTGCATAAGATAAAAATCAATCCCGAATTAAAATTTTTATGAATTCCCGTGTATTTGCCGCCCGCATAAATATTTGTGGAATTTCAGAGGCGTGACTTGCAGGCTTTAACTTGACCAGTCTCGGCTCACCGGGCATCAGGTGAAAATAATTATTGTCAGGAAGGAATCCTTCACATTTAATTTGTACGGCATGTAAAAAACGATCTGACAAAATGGACAGCTGGTATCCATCATCCTTCCACCACGCCGCCGCTTCGATCTCCGCCTGTATATGCGGAAATGTTTTTTTAAGAGGAAAATGAAACTGCTGACAAATGATCTCCCCGGCGCTGTTTTTCAAGCTGCCACAGGCGACATCGTGTTTGGGCGGACCGAAACGATATGCATAGGCAGTATCATAAAAGCCACCCAGAAGTTCCTCGGCGTGGATGGTGATGCTTGAATGCGGCGCAATCGATATTTCTTTGGCAGCTCTGGCAACGGTCACGTTTTCATTTTGCAACATGCGGAATTCGAGCAGGCCTGTAAATGGACGCGGGGATTCATTTATGGCGTGCAGGTGCAGTCCTTGCAGCCCTTCATCGGTGATGACCAGACTCACTGGCTGCAATGTGCGCTTTAAATAGTAATAGGCTGCTTTGGGAGTATTGTCACTGTCCAGCACGCCCCAGCCTGCACCGGGCAGTAAATCTTTATAGAACCAAACCAATCCGCCGCCGCAATTGCTATTGGACGAACGCCATTCGGAAAAAACCTGATTCATCATTTCGCCGCTTGCAATGCGGGCAAGCAGAAGATAACGGGCTATGTCGGTATTTTTTAATTCATCTGGATCAACGTCAAATAGTTCACGCAAATAATGATCGCGGACATCTTCAAAGTCCCAGTCAGAGCCGTTGTCTTTTGGGACACCACTCTTCCACAAGGGTTGATTGGATGTGAGATCCAAGTCGCCCAATAACTTTATGATGGTCTTGTCTTCGGGGACATTTGCGAACCCCAGACATTCTGATGCAAATTTCACATCTGCGCGGCGTGTATCTTGAATATCTCTTCGATATGCGCCAACACCGTAATAATGGGTGACTCCCTCGCTTGTGTAAAACGGAAGTGTTCCTTCGCTCGGTGTAGATGGAACGTAGACTGAATTTTCGTGAAGTTGATGAACCAATTCAGGTAATTCTGCTCCAAACCATTTGTTACGCCAGTATTCTTCCGGGATTCCCATCATCGCGGCTTGTTGTTCTATTTCATTGTTACCGCAATAGATGACAATACATGGGTGAGCGCTCAGTCGCTTTAATTGATAAGTGACTTCACGTGTGATGTTTTCATGAAAGGCTTCGTCTGTAACCGGGTAATCCATATTGGAGAACATGAAATCCTGCCAAATCATAATTCCCAACTCGTCGCATAGATTGTAGAACTCATCCTGTTCATAGAGCATGGTTCCGCTGATGCGCAGCATGTTCATGCCAGCGTCGCGGGCGAGGGTCAATGCGAGACGTAGATCGTCGGTTGTTCCGGTTAGAGAGATCAGGTCGTTGACTGTCCACACGGCGCCGCGGGCGAAGATGGATTGCCCGTTTATTTGCAACTGAAATAAATGATCGTTTCGGTTTAGTTTTACATCCCGAAATCCAAGTTGACCGTTTTGTAGAACTTGTTCTTTGCCGTCAAATTGAATGGATAAGCTGTATTGATATAGTTTTGGGTTGCCGTGTGTGTGCGGATTCCAGGTTTGGATCTGCGGCAGTACAATTTTTTCATTGATCCGGATGTGTTTGTCTTGCGTTGTTCCTGAGAACAAAACATGCTTCTTGTTGTTGATCTCAAAGATGATTTCACAAGGTTGGGATTGATAGCAGCTAAAATCTGCCGCTATTTTTATGTGACCGTCAGTTTGATTCGCCCATGGCTGCAGGCTCAGATCATTAAGTTTTACCGTCTCCGCAGACTCGAGACGAATACCTTTCCACGGGCCGATCGGTTTGGCGGATGATGCCCAGCCGGAGATGTATCCCAGCAGACTGGTGCGAAACCAGCGCAGGTTTTGCTGCTCCACCAATCTTGTTTTCCATTTGGGGCGGGACTTTTTTTCTTTGAGCGCATTGGCGAGGGAACGAAAGCAGATGACCAGTTGATTCTTTTCCTGCAATCTTTCTGAAACATCCACGCGATATTGCAAAAACATATTGCGCGCATTTAAGATAAGGACGCCGTTAAGCCAGATATCTGCCAAAGTTGCCAGACCGTCGAATACAAGTTCGTGATGGCGTGACCGGTTTTCTGGAAGATCGAAGTCGCAGAAATACCACCAGTCATATTCGTCGAGATCAGAGATGGATGCGAGGGGGGAGTGGGGAGAGTCAACCAGCAGCTGGGCAACTGTGCCGGGAACGGTGGCAAGTAACGGCGGAGTCGGATGCGTGGTTTTCATCCAGTCAGGATTTTCATGCTGACCGGATTGTGTCTTTTGTATCCGCCATTGCTTTGATAGTTCCATCATAAATTAAGGGTAAAGGTTTAGCAGCGTGTCCATGGCGGTTTGCCAGGATTGCCCCATTTTTTCAAGCGATGAAAGATCGAGCGGTTTCTTTTTGCTGACGGCTCTTGCGAGTTGAAATTGAATTGTCTTGGCGCTGGTGGATAGTTCGTTGAAAATTTCAATCGTGCCGCTGAGACCTGTCTGTCCGTTTTGCTCAAGCCATTGCAAATAAGTTTTTGATAACTCGTAGCACGCGCCAAATTGACGCAGGGTGACGAAGGAATATTGATGGAAGGTTTCCATCGGTTCGCCGGTCAGCCAGTCGACATCTTTTGTGAGGCGGGTGGTGAACGTGTCAAATGGATTTTTTGTTGGCAATAATTTTAATTGACGGCGCAAAAGATTGATGGAGGTTTCCAATAGCTGCGCCTGCGTTTTTTTGTTATCCCAAACTTTTACGAATTCAACATACGGCGGCAGATAAATATCATCCTGCATGTGCAGGCGGAAGAGATGAGTAAAATCATTTCCGTTAAGATTGTAAAATCCCTGATTATGAAAATAACCAAGATGATTGTTTTCAACATCGATCTCAACAATGGCGATGGTTGTTTTTGTGTGGGCGGTTTGATACGCGGTGCCGTGCGTATCGGGTAAATAAAAAGAATCCACTTCAACCAGCACAGGCCTGCCGAGCGTTACCTGTTCTTCGACATGCTCGATAAGCGATTTCCAAATGGCGAGCTCCTGCACGTCCAAGCCGTAGAGTTCGTAAAGATCGGCCAGCGGAAATTTAAAGAATGTCCACTGGTCGCCTTCAAAGTCAATTGCCAATGTGAATGGCAGCGCGGCGATGGGCTCATGCCCCAGCGCGTGCAATAACTCGATCCATAGATCGGTGTAGCAATTTGTTTCCGCCCAAATTCGATCTGGTCCGTGAATCAGATGACGTGAATAGGTTTGCGGAGCTACCTGCAAAATGGATTTTTTCATAATCCCAAAAGGTTTTTGGTTGCGGCGGGCCAGGTCTTTGGATCGAAGCCAAACTTTTTAAATAAGGCGAGCGCAGTGCGTTCCAAACCAAATCCAACACAGGCGGTGTGCGCAAGTTCGCCGCTTTGCAACTTAATATTAAATGGATGGCTGAAGTGATCCAAATGATAATTGCTCGAAGCGATGGCGGTTGGTTTTTCTTCACTGGTGATGGCAACCACCAACTCATATTTTAATTCCTGTTCACGCTGCGAAACGACCATGGCGCGTCCGCCGCGGCCAAAGAAGGGATCATTGGCAAGCGCGGGTTTTGCATCGAGTTCGAGTGCGCGCAGCATTTCTTCGCCTTTTTTGAGCCAGTTATCGCGGTGAGCCAATGCCTGTTCGGGCGTGCCCATGCGCACAAATTCATGCATACGAAAAGTTTGCATACGCGCGGGGTCATTCGATGGTTCGTGCCTGAATGCAAAACCAACCAGATCAACCAGCCGTCCATTTTCAGAAAGCACGCTATCTTTGGCGGTGGGGTAGAGCGGGTAACAGATGGCAGGCGTCAACATTAGCGCGGTCGGCCCGAGGTCACCTGTCCATTCTTCGCCGTCCTGGATTTTTCTCAACATTTCCAAATGATCTTTTTCTTTTCCATAAAAACTGTGGATGGAACCGATCAGATCGGGGAATGATTCAATGTGCGTTGTTTTTAAATAATTCGCGCGGGTGATGACTGGAGGAAAGCGCATCACCTCCGGACCGAGCGCCTGCCCCTCTTTTCTGACATATTCATCAAACGTTTGGATGACATGCTCGAAAACTCCGCTGCGCCCATACACGCCAGGTACGCCTGATTCGATCAATAAGCCGGCGGCGATCAACTCTTTTTGATAGCGTTCCTGTATATCATCCAGATGGTCGTGTGTGTGTGACATGGTTAATCTCCACGGTGCATGTGAAGCAGGGTTGCGTTGTGATTCATAATGCGGTCATTGTTGACCATTAATGACGCGCCATACGCATCACGCAAATGACGGCTGAGACTGTATTTTGTGTCGTTGCGATAGCCCGCGATGCCGCAGATCAGCAAACTGCGGCTGACAATCTCAATGATCAACGTGGAGCAGGAAATTTTCAGGTTGTTTATTTTGACAGAGAAGCTAAAACTATCCAGCCCGTCGGTATTGTTCTCGCTCAACAACTGTTGATACTGCAAAGCGCAGCCATGCACGTTGTTGCGCATTTCCTGCAAGATCGAGTGGACTTCGGCCAGTCGCAGCGAAGCAGTTTGCGGCGCGTTGGGATTCTTCTTCATCATATCCCGCACGAACGCGCGCGCCATGTTGACCGAGTCTGTGGCAATGCCGAGCCAGAGTGATCCCCAGAGAATATGCGCGGTGGGGTGCATACTGTGGCTCAGCACCTCAGCGAACGGGGTTGGGATGATCTGATTTATATTCCCGTGGGCTTTGACAATAAAGCCTTCACTGCATGTTCCTCTGAAACCCATCGTGTCCCAACTCATGGTGGGTTCCAATTCGTAATCGGTCTTCCTTAAAACAACATGCACCTGATCGTTGGCAGGTGCATCGGGTGAACGGCGCGAAGTAATGAAGAGATCGTCTGCTTCGGAGCCATAGGAAATAACGGGTGCATTTTTGGTGAGGGTAAATGTATCGCCTTCCACTTCCACAGCGCAAATGCTGGAGCGCAAATCTCCGCCAATGCCCATTTCTGTGGTCGCGGATGCCAGCAGTCGTTGACCTGCGGCAACTTGTTTTAAATAATCTCTGAAGTGGTTGTTGGTGAGTCCGTGGTGGGTTGCGCAGGCTACTTGAATTTGATGCATGGCGAAGATCATGGCTGTGGATCCGCAATATTGCCCGAGCGTTTCACAGAGTCTGCCGACCTGGCTGATGTTTAACCCCATGCCGCCCAGGTCTTGCGGGATATATGCGCCCATCAATCCCAATTTCTTGAGAGCGTCCATGCTTTCGCGTGGAAAACGCGCCTTCGCATCCACGTCTGCGGCGTTGGGCCGCATCACTTCTTCGCCGATTTTTTGCACTTCCTGTAATAATTTATCAAATGCAGGTTGTTCGATCCCGGTCTGGTCAAGATGCTCCATTGCTTTTTCTCCAGTACGATCAATGATTGGAATTTTTTAATTGTTCAACCACCCCGATGATAGAGTTAATGCTTCCGAATGTTTTGCGCCCCAGCAGGCTGTCTGGAATTTCAATATCAAATTCCTCTTCGAGGGTCAGCATCACGCCGACTGTGGCGAGAGAGGTCAGCCCCGCATTATAGAGATCGCTGGTATCTTCCAGTTGATCGACCGGAGTGGAAAGGCGGCCATGTTTTAATAAAATTTCACGCACTTTTTCGCTGTACATAAAATCTCCAGATTAATTTTTGATTAATGTTTCGTATTTTACTCTAATTTATTTGATTAGCTGATGACTTTTTGGGATTTGTTATTTTAATGTTATGCTCGGTTTTATGGATGTTGTGAAAGTTTTATTGCTTTCAGATTTACTGATTACACCGCCCATTTTTTCTTTGCCTTTATGTTTTGTTTTAGAATCGAGAGAGCCGGGATCGCCTATCCCGGCTCTCTTTCACAAAGGAGGAGAAGAGAAATCACTTTACTCCCGTAACTTTATCACCGACCTGCAAAAGCTACTTGACGCCCGCCCTACGCTTAACCGTTGATTGCGCAACGACCAACATTTTTGTAAGCAGCACGGACCACCTGATCCCGTGGAAGGGAAGAAATATCAGCTTGCCGCATGACCGATAAGTTTTTCGATCGTTTGCACAAGTTCTTTTAATCGAACAGGCTTGCTCAAGTATTCATTCATGCCTGCTTCGAGGCAGCGTTCGCGGTCGCCGGGCATGGCAAAGGCGGTGAGTGCGATGATCGGAACAGAGGCAAATTGCGGCGCGGCACGGAGACGCCTGGCTGCTTCGAATCCATTCAGGCGCGGCATTTGTATATCCATCAAAATAAGGTCAGGAGAAAACTCCTCCGCTTTTGAAAGTACTTCTTCACCATCATAGGCCACAACTACCTGATACCCGCGATTTTCCAAATAATCACGAGTCACAGTAATGTTGGATTGATTATCTTCCGCGAGCAAAATTTTTCGTGGGGCGGCGGGCAGTTTCTGCGCAGAGGAATTGTGTTCGCTGTCTGCGGCATCAAGCGGTTCGCGGCTGGTGAGAGTTTTCGTCTTTGAATTCCACGGCAATTCAAAAGTAAAGCGGCTGCCCCGGCCGGGTTCGCTTTGCGTCGTTATACTGCCGCCGTGCATTTCGACCAGCTTCTTCACCAGTGTTAATCCCAACCCTGTGCCTTCATATTGACGCGACAAACTGCTATCGACCTGTACAAAAGGCTGGAATAATTTTTGCAGATTTTCAGCGGTAATGCCAATGCCTGAATCGGTGACGGAGAACCGCATCATGCCCGCCCTGATATCTGGTTCTGTTTCGAGTTTTATTTTTCCGTTTTCGGGTGTGAATTTAACCGCGTTATTCAGCAGGTTGACCAGAATCTGTTTGAGGCGCTTCGAATCAGCACGGATGGTGGATGCGGCGGGAGAAGGTGCGTACTCAACGGTGATGGCTTTTTTGTTCGCCAGTTGTTTGATAAACACCAAACTTGACTGGCAGATCTCATCTACACTGACAGTTTCAGACAGCAACTCAAATTTACCAGCTTCGATCTTGGAGACATCCAAAATATCATTGATCAAGGTTAGCAGGTGTTGCCCGCTGGATTGGATGATCCCCAGCGCATGATTTTGTTTTTCATTGACGCTGCCATAAATACCGTCCATCAGCGTTTCTGAAAAACCCAAAATGCCGTTCAGCGGCGTGCGTAATTCGTGACTCATGTTTGCGAGGAATTCATCTTTGGCATGGTTGGCGCGGATAAGTTCGGCGGTGCGTTTTTTGACCTGCGCCTCCAATTCATCGGTATATTGATGGATCAATTCCTCGGCTTGTTTGCGCTCGGTAATATCGATAAATGTTACAACGATCTGCTGGATACTGCCGTCCTTTTCCAAAACCTGATAGGCATTACACTGCACCCAGGTTGCGGCATTCTGACCTGGCTGGATGATGCCGAGAATGAGATTGGTGATCGGCTCTTTGGTGGAAAGCGCCTGATTGACTGGGTAATCCTCCAGCGATAACTTTGTGCCATCTTCCCGAACGAAATGCCAGGCAGGGTCAATGACTGTTTTTCCCAGCATTTGATCAAACGTCAGCCCAAGCAGTTGTGAAGCCATTGGATTGGAGAGCAGGATGCGGGTATCAGCACCGTGGACGACAACACCGACTTGCATGTTTTGAACCAGGGTGCGGTATTTGTTTTCACTTTCCTGTAATGCTTCTTTTGCCCGTTTGCGTTCGGTGATCTCGCGCGTAACGCCAATGGCTTCAAGGCGGCCTGTGGTGTGATTTACCATATAGCGGGCGTTGACTTCCGTCCAGACTGTGTTTCCATCCCGGCAGAATTGCTCAAATTCATCGTTAAAGAATTCGATCTGTCCTTCACGGAACCGTTCGATCCGGCCAGGGGCGAGAGTCCGCAGATAGGCAAGCGAGGCCGGCGTTAGTGATTGGGCTGTGCCTTGCAGCATGACTTCTTCGGCAGTGAAGCCGCGCAGCGCTTTGATCGAGGGGCTTACATAAATGAATTGATCATATTCAACATCCAGCACGAAGATCACATCAGAAATATTCTCTGCCAGCAGGCGGTATTTTTCTTCGCTTTCACTCAGGGCGATCTCGATTTGTTTGCGTTTATTAATATCGGTATGGGTTCCGATCAAACGCAGCGGTTTTCCCTGTATGTCATACGCCACGATCTTTCCAAGTGAAAGGATCCATTTCCAATGGCCGTCTTTTGTTTTTTGGCGAAACTCAACCCGGTATTCGGGGATCGTGCCGTGGAGGTATTCGCTAAATGTTTTGGCAGCGGACTCCTGATCGTCGGGATGCATTCGCGCGAGCCACGCAGCGTGTGTCTCGACGAACGTTTCTGGGTCGTAGCCGAGCATTTGCGCATATTCCCGGTTGACAATGGCCGCGCCGCTTTGCAGGTCAAGATCGAACAATCCCTGATTGGCAGCCTGCAAAGACAATCGTAATCTTTCTTCACTTTCAAGCAGTTGCTCTTCCGCGTGTTTGCGTTCGGTGATATCGCGGAAATTAATCACGATCGCATTCACACTCGGCTCTGCAAGCATATTTCTAAAGGTGCTCTCCAGCCAGCGCCAGTCGCCGTTTTTGTGTTTAAAGCGGTATTCGAGCGTGGGCATCAGCGCGGCATCCTGGATCAAATGATTTAAGGCACTGAGTACGCGCGGTAGATCATCCGGGTGGGTATCAGCCATTGGGCTTGCGGTGATGGTTTCATCACCGTCATAGCCGAAGATCGTTTTGGCTGATGGGCTGGCATAGGCAAAACTTCCATCGATATTGACCAATGCAATACCGTCCGGGGCTTTTTCGATCAAGGCTCTAAAATGCCTTTCGGTTTGCACGGATAATGCTTCTGCTTGCTTGCGTTCGATTTCAGTATCCAATGCATCAAGCGCGTATGAAATATCCTGTGCGATTTCATCCAGCAGGTTTTGATCGTCGTCGCTAAAGCCTTGCACATCAGATGCGTAGACGGTGAGCGCGCCAATCGTTCGTTTCTTTTGTTGAAGTGGAACAGATGCCGATGAACGATAGCCGCGTTTTAAAGCCTGTTCACGCCATGGAAGCATGTGCGGGTCGTTGGCAATATCCTGAGAGATGACACAGCGTCCTTCACGAATGGCTGTGCCGGTTGGGCCGCCGCCCAGAGCCTGGTCGTGGGCCGTGATATGTAAATCTGCCAGATAGCCTTGTTCTTCGCCGGCAAAAATGACCGGTTTTACATTTCCATTGGTTTCGTCGGTCAGGCCGATAAAGGCCATGCGGAATTTTCCATATTCAATGGCGATACTGCAAATATCTGCAAAGAGGCTGTCGCGGTCTTGCGCACGGACAATTGCCTGATTGATCTGGCTGATCGTGGCATACATGCGATTCGCGCGGATCACCTTTGCTTCGGCTTGTTTGCGCTCGGTAATGTCTATGGCGGTGGTGAGCACACAGCTTTCATGGTTGAGCTCGATGATCTCCATTGAGCCGAGGACGATGCGTAGTTCGCCGGATTTATTCCGCAGCGTCATTTCCTGGTTGTAAATAAAACCCTGCTCGCTGATCTGGCGGGTATAGGCCTGCCGTTGTTCGAGGTTTACAATATTTAACTGTAATGAAGTCTGGTTGAGCAGTTCGTCATGGTTGAAGCCGGTAATTTCAGAGTAGGTTTCATTGGCTTCGATGCAGGTGCCGTCTGAAGCGCGTGTGATGACCATGCCCACCGGGCTTGAACGAAATGCCTTGTGAAACCGTTCTTCGCTTTCGGTCAACGCATCTTCGGCCTGTTTGCGCTCGGTAATGTCATGTGCTGTTCCGCGCACGATATTACCTGATGCGCCCTCAGCTCGCAGGGTATTGTTATAAGCCCAGGTGCGCACCTCGCCGGTTGCGACGCGTACTTCCATCAGGCCGCGCGCCCGCCCCTCGGTGTGGATATGTTTGAGGTAGATGGCGTATTCTTTTTCTCCATCAAATGCGATCAAATCTTTTAGATTTGTTTTCAACAGGGTTTCGCGTGAATAGCCGCTTAATCTAACCGCCGCTTCATTTACTGAAAGTAAATTTCCATCAAGGTCATGCGTGCAGATCAGGCTCTGGCTGTTTTCGACCAGATCGCGATAATTTTCTTCGCTGGCTTTTAGAGCTTCTTCATTGATTTTGCGTTCGGTGATATCGCGATAATTGATCACGATCGCATTGACGCTCGGCTCTTGCAGCAGGTTGCTGCCGATGCCTTCCACCCAGCGCCAACTGCCATTGGAATGTTTGAGGCGGAATGATCCATGAATCACGTTGCCCGGCTGGCTGAGAATTTTTTCAAATTGGGTTTGCACCCATTCCTGATCGTCGGGATGAATGAGCTCAAAGATATTATGTCCTTTGAATTGTTCGTGTTGATAGCCAAGTGTGCGGATCGTGGCCGGGCTTTCCCAGAGAAGCGTGCCATCAGGCGCCAGGAGCGAGATGTTATCCATACCATGCTCGATCAGAGAGCGGAAACGCATTTCGCTTGTGTGCAGGGCTTCCTCTGCGTATCTGCGCTCGGTGATATCCTGCATGACGCCCATCATACGTGTTGGCGCGCCATCTGTCCCGTAGGTGATTTTTGCCCGTTGGTGAATCCAGCGCACCCTGCCGCCCGTTAGGATGATGCGGAATTCATAATCCAAATCGCTATGATTGGCAAAGATGGATTTGTCCAGCTTGAGCATGTATTCCCGATCTTCGGGGCTTGCCATGGAGGAGATGGTGGATTGTGAAATGGCGCGGCCTTTCGGCGGAAGTGGAATTTCCAGAATCTGGAACAACTCATCGGAACAAACCAGGTCTTCGCCGGGGCTGTCCATTCCCAGTAGCCGATATGCCCGATGCGTTGTGCTTCGGAAAGCAGGGCTTCACTTCTGCGCAAGGCTTCCTGCTGTTGTTTAGATTCGGTGATATCGCTGTATGTGATCACTACGCCATGTCCTGCAAGTGGTAATGGGGCGGCGGTGACGTTGATCCAGGTGGTGCTGGAATCGGGTTTGACAATCCCCATTTCCACATTTTCGATTTTCCGTTTTTCCTTCAAGGCCCGCACGCTGGCATATTCATCGGGCGACATGGGCGTTCCATCGGAGTGGATGATTTTCCATTCCGGGCCGTCAATCACCCGCTTTTTATGTTCGTCTTCCGGCATGCCAAGCAATTTGGCTGCTGTGGGATTACTTTCCAGAATATTTCCTGCATCATCTGAGACAGTGATGCCGAGCGGAAAATTATCGAATAATGTTTTGTATTTGGTGATCGCAATGCGCAGCGATTCTTCGGCTTGTTTGAGTTCGCTGATGTCTTGATTGACCGCCACCAATCCGACCTTTTCACCCTCTGCATTCGTTGCATATGTGACCGAAGACAGCACGGGAAAGATGGAGCCATCTTTGCGGTTTTGGAGCACTTCACCTTTCCAGTATTCTTTTTCTATCAGAGTTTGCAGCGCGATTTCGGCTGTTTCCTGGTGAATGTATTCTGTGGTAATTATTTCATTAAAGGGAAGCCCCAGCACTTCGGTTTCTTTCCAGCCATAGATTTCCTCGGCGGCGGGATTCCAGCTAACGATCTTGAATTGCAGATCAAGGGAGATGAGCGCGCTGGAAACGTCTTTGATCAACCCCGCCTGATAGTTTATTTTGCTTTGTTTTTCCTGCTGTGATTTCACTTCCCGGCGCAGTATGAAATAGATCAGGCCGGCGCTTGTAAGTACAAACAACCAGCCTTTAAGGGTTTCTATAATCAGGTATTTGAAAGGGGGGGGGAGAGGGCTTAATTGCAGTACCAGGTCTGAAATTAGAATCCATAGAACGCCAAAAAATGCATAGATCAATGCGGTACGCTGCGGGGTGGAGTTTTTCCCTGTTATCATAGTCTTGCTCCAAAGATGGAAACGATCTACCTATCAGGTTTTATCCAAAAGGTTTACGGCAATTGCACCGCACTGCATTGGGTGCGGATAAAAAACATTTTTTGTATAAACATTAAGATAAATCCAGTATAGCACCAATATATTTTTTTCTTAAATTTGCCCGGTTGTTGTTACAGTAGGCTTTATCTGTATTTAATCCAAGTTGCGACCTTGTAGAATCTGCACAAGTTTTAACGCTAAGAGAGTTTCTTTTAAGTTCTTTTTGTACACGGATTTGACGGATTGCACGGGCAATCACGGATAAATCCTAAAAAATCCGTTCTTTTCCGTGCGCGAAGCGTCAGTGCGCTCCGCGTCCGTGTACTTAAGAAACAGTCTCTAAGCCGCTGCTTCCTACCCGCCGATCTTGGTTTGATTGCGTCCGGCTTGTTTCGCGCTATACATTACTTGATCCGCGTAGGAGATCAACTCTTCAATGGAGTTAATTTTTTCAGCGTGCCGCATATCGACAATGCCAATGCTGAGAGTTACCGCGGCTTCCCCTTTTTCGGTTGAGACCCGCATGGCCGCCACCCCCGCGCGGATGCGCTCCGCCAGCGGATAGGCCTGCTGTGCGTTCGTCATGGGCAGGATCACCACGAACTCCTCGCCGCCGTATCGTCCGATCACATCCGCGGAACGCAATTCAGCGCGTGCCACCTGCGTAACACGTTGTAGAATTTGGTCGCCCGCCGCGTGCCCGAAGGTATCGTTAACTTTTTTGAAATGGTCAATGTCAAACATGATGACAGCCAGCGCCTGCCGATAGCGCACGGCAACTTCCAATTCACGCTCGGCAACTTCATATAGATAACGGCGATTAAAGACTCCGGTCAGCCCGTCGGTATGCGCCAATTCCTGTTCACGCAGCAGGGCGGTTTGCAGCGCGATGTTCGCCTCTGCCAACGCTTGTTCGGCTTCTTTGCGCTCAGTGATGTTTTGATGCACGCGCGCGCCTTGGCGGTTTTTTGTGGAGGACGGTGATGAACCCCGGTGGTGAACGATACTCAGCCGTGAATTGAGACGGTTCCGTCAACACTGCGCGAATCCCCGCCCCCCCCCCCCCCCCCCCCCCCCCCCCCCCCCGGGTTTCCCCCCGGCCGCCCCCCCCTTAATTCCCCCCCGTCCCCCCCCGCGGCGGCGCGCCTCCCCCCCTTGGGTCCACCCTTTCCCCCGCCTTCGTTGACCGATACGCTCCCCCCCTGTTCATTCCATTCGGCGGTGTGGGCGGTCAGCGGGACCAGGCCCCAGGCCCCCTGCACCCGTTCGGTGATGTCGATCGTGTAACCGGCCAGCAGGGTTTTATTGCTCTGGGTGATCGGGAATTTGATCGAGGCATAGTGGTGGCCGTTTAGTTCTTCATCCAACTTGAGCACTTCGCCGCCAGTCACCACAGACCAATCGTCGGCGGTAATTTTTGCGGCGAGGTCAGGCTGGGAATAATTCCTGCATGGTCTTGCCGATCATATCCACGCCTGAAACGCCGAGCATATCCTGATAGTTGTCACTGGCTTGCAGTACGCGGCTTTCGCTGGCCGTGACCGATTTGATGAAGGCATAGATTGGAGAGTGCAGCATAAACAGCGAGAACAACTCATTACTTTCACGCAGCGCCTCTTCGACCTGCTTGCGTTCGGTAATATCGATCAGAATGCCTTCAAGATATTGAATGACGCCCTGATCGTTTAATACGCCAGCGCCCCATTCATCCACCCAGCGCCACTCGCCTGACTTATGACGAATCCGATAGGTAAGATGGAACGCGCTTTGGTTGGCATCAGACTGCGCGGTAGATTGCACACAGTCGCCTGGAACATCATCGGGGTGATACAGATCGAAGAAAGTTAATCCATCCTCCAGAAATGCTTTTGGCGGATATCCAGTCAGGTCTTCAATTGCATTGTTCAAATAGAGAAGTGTATACCGTGAGTCATTCCGGCATTGATAAATTACGCTTGGAATATTTTCTGCCAGTGTACGGAATTTTAACTCGCTCGCGCGTAAGCTGTTTTCTATCAGCTTGCGTTCGCTAATATCGCGGACGATGGCCCACATCCCCGCCGGGTTTCCTGCTTCATCCCGCAATAACACTGTGTGCAATTCCACCGGAAAGATCGTGCCGTTCTTTTTTTTATATTCCTTTTCATAAACATCGGAATATCCGCGTTTTATGATCTGGTTTTTCACAATATCCGCTTCAAATGTTGTCCACTTTTCAGGCGTAATATCTTCGTATTTTAATTGAGACAGCTCAGCTTCAGAATATCCCAACATGTCCCTGTAAATTTCATTACAGTCCAGAAAATTCCCCTCCATGTTCACGCTCACAAACCCATCGATCATGCTTTCATGCAGCAGGCGGTATTTTCTTTCCGAAGTCTTGAGCGCATCCTCCGCCTGTTTGCGCTGCACAATATCCCAGGCCAGATTTGCCAATTGGGAAATGGTCTCAATATCCTGTTGATCAAAATCGGTGGGCTTGTTGCCAATCCCCATGATCATTACGATCAGGTCATTGCGTAGAACCGGCACAACGAGTTCGCGCTGAATATTCGCGTGACCTTTCGGCAATCCCTTGCGATGTGCGAGATTCGGGTAGTCATTATGGATCAATGGCTGACGTGTGGCAATACAATCAGCCCATACGCCGGCTTGATCCACCGGAAAGTGCTCTCCCTTGCCTTTGGCCTGACACATAAACTCCAGCGTATTACTGGACCACATTTGGAGTTTGATCGTTTTTTGATCTTCATCAAGAAAATGAGCGAAACTGACCTGACCGCCCGTCAGCGCCTCGGCTTCATCCAATGTTTTTTGCAGCAATTCATCGTAGGTATGTGTACTTGCGAATTCGCTGATGCGCATCCGCGCTTGCAGCAGCGACGCCATTTGCTTGCGCTCGCTAATATCCATATCAAAGCAGAATAATTCAGTCGCCTGGCCGGGAACAGAAACAACCGCATGACTCGAATAGACAGTGATGCGTGAACCATCCTTGCGCATCAGAGACATTTCCGCCGGAGGGATGGGTTGTTTGGTTTCCACCATCTGTTGAATGGCGTGTTGCACCTCACTGTGCATTTCCGGCGGAATGATCAGATCCAGCAGGTTTTTCCCATGGCTTCCTGCGCGCTGTATCCGTATAAACTTTCAGAAGCAGAATTCCAATACTGCGTTGTGCCATCCATTGCGTAGCCTTGAACCGCAATGGTCTGCACCTCCCGCAGTGTGGCGCGGAACCGATTCTCGCTTTCCTGCAGCGTCTGTTCCATTTGCTTGCGCGCGGTGATGTCGGTCAACATGGCGCGGCACTCATCGCCTCCCTCAAAACAAGTGGCTTCGAGGCATGCCCAGCAGATTCCCTCCCCGTTTTTTTTAAAGGCCAATTCGCAGGTTTCTTTTCCCTCCCCCGTTAAGAGTTTATTCCAAAATATATTAAAGACTGCGCTAGACTCACTGGAAATGAAAGTATCCAATTCACACAGCGGAAGTTGATCATGATCCACGCCCAACAGATTCGCGCCAGCCAAATTAACCTGAAGGATGACGCCATCGCGAGTCAACGTAAAGTATCCCACCGGCGCAAAATCATACAGATCGGTATAGCGACGATAAGCCGCTTCAGACTCCGCCCGCGCCTGATTCAGCGACTTGTTCTGTTCCTCCAACTCAAGCAGACGAGTCAACAATCCATGCTTCCCTGTTGGGGGAGTGGAGGCTTTTTTACCTTTTTTTGCATCTGCTGATTTGATGTTGGTTTTCATCGCATCTTTTTTTCCTGATTGTCAGAAAGCAGTCACTGTTTGTCTGTTACGCGGTCATCACAACTTTTTCATCGTCTTTTGAGGGAATATTTTTCCGGCAGGAATATGCAGAAGCCTTCCCGCAATTTTGGAAGACGTGGATTGCCAGAAGCAGGGTCGTTTTTGGTGTAAGCATAAAAAGAAAACAAATTTTTACCCTGTGTAGCCGCCCTATTGTGGAATCTCTATTGCAGTATCCAGTTCGTACTGATCTTTAATAGCGCGGCATTTTGGAGTACT
The DNA here is from genome assembly GCA_016715195.1 of Candidatus Villigracilis proximus. GTDB lineage: Bacteria > Chloroflexota > Anaerolineae > Anaerolineales > Villigracilaceae > Villigracilis > Villigracilis proximus. The sequence goes on along the minus strand of JADKBB010000015.1, from coordinate 77,268 downwards.
TAATAATTTACCGTACGCAATTTTCTTCGATAAGCCTGTTTTGCTCGGACTGATGACTCTCTCCCACTTCCTGCCGAAAACACGGACGAAAGCCCGCAGTCCAACTTTTTGCACAAGGTCAATTAATAAAAGTTTTATTGAATTTTAAATAGTATAGCATAATTAATCCAGGTTGCTGCCTTGTAGAATTTGCACAAGTTTTAACGCTAAGACGCGGAGACGCAAAGAAAAAACATTAAACCTTGGCGGTTTTGCGTTAAGAAACTCAGAGTAAAAAACAGTTCAGGCGGAGCCTCTTTTATTTTATAGAACAAGTCGTATAATCATTTGAGTTGAATGTTTTACAACCCACGATCAAGGAGAAAAATTATGACCATTACTCTGGACGGTTCGTCTCTGACAGTTGAAAAGCTGGTGGCAATTGCGCGATTTAATGAAAAGGTGGAACTGGCTCCCGCTGCACTGGAGCGGATCAAAATCTGCCGCGCCATGCTGGAGGATAAGCTCGCCAAAAAAGAGATCATGTACGGAACGAACACGGGTATTGGCGAATTCTCTGAGAAAATTCTCAATGACGATCAGGTAAAGGAATTTCAGAGATATTTGATCTATAACCACGCGGCAGGTATCGGTGACCCGGCTCCGATCGAGCATGTGCGCGCGGCGCTGGCGGGGCGCATTAACGTCCACGCGCATGGCAATTCAGGCTGCCGGCCCGAGATCACGTTGACGTATATTGAAATGCTGAACAAAGGGGTCACACCGGTGGTGTGTCAGAAAGGGTCGGTGGGGGCAAGCGGAGATCTGGCTCCCATGGCGCAGGCTGCGCTGCTATTATTAGGCGAAGGGGATGCTTTTTATAACGGCGAGCAGTTACCAGGTGCAGAAGCGATGCGGCGGGCTGGGATCGAAGTCCCCGGTTTGCAGGCGCGGGACGGTCTGGCCGCGATCAATGGTTCCAATTTGTTAACCGCCATGTCTGCCCTGCATATTTATGATATGGAAAGATTCATTAAGCAGGCCGAGATCGCGGCGGCGATGTCGATCGAAGCCCTGCTTGGAAATTTAAAACCATACAGCACGAAACTACATGAACTGCGCGGATTCAAAGGCGCGATCACATCGGCGCAGAATATTGCAAAGATGATCGAAGGCTCAGACCTGGCAACGGGCAAAATGAAAACAAAAGTACAGGATGCGTATTCGATGCGTTCATCACCGCAAGTGATCGGTGCGGCACGCGATGCGATTGCGTATGCGCGTTCGCAGGTGGAAATTGAGTTGAATGGTGTGGGGGATAACCCGATCTTTGTGCCTGAGCTAAATCTAACATTGACCGGCGCGAACTTTCAAGGCTCGCCGGTTTCATTGCCGATGGACATGGCGGGCATCGCCATCACGATGGTTTCCGTCCTTTCTGAACGCCGGCTTAACCGTTTGACCAATCCCGCGCTTTCGCAAGGGTTGCCTGATTTTCTGGCGCATGAACCCGGCTTTTATTCAGGCTTGATGCTTTCACAATATACTGCCGATCATTTGATCGTGGAACAAAGAATTTTATCCGCGCCGGCTTCGATCCAATCCATTCCTGCTGCGGCAGATCAGGAGGACTTTGTTTCGATGGGCATGAACACCGCGTTGAAGAATGGACAAATTTTGGATAACGCCTACGGTATTCTCGGCATCGAATTCATGGCCGCCGCGCAAGCGCTGGATTTCCGCAAATTCACAGCGGGCATCGGGACGCAAAAAGCGCACGCGACCATCCGCAAGTATGTTGATCATCTCGAAGTGGATCGTCCGCTTTATAACGATCATAATAAGATGAAAGCGCTGGTAAAATCCGCCGAGATTTTGCAGGAAGTGGAAAAGACGATTGGAAGTTTGGGATAAGGGATAGAAAAAACCTGACTGCAAAGAATAATTTGCAGTCAGGTTTTCTTTTAAGAACAACAGATAATTTTCCCCATTTCTTTTAGCATGATTTATGCAAACCAATTTCCACCAGATACTGATATGGGCGCAATGCAGACGGCGATAAAAGGTGTTTTTTTTATCTCTGTTCATCCCCGTTTATCATGGTGGATTTTGCGCGTGGCCTAAAGTTTATTTCAACTTTTTTATATTTTCTGCAACTCTAAACTTTACGATTTTGCCGATCAACTTCAAAGGCAGAGGCTGATCCAGCGGGAATTGCACTGAACCTTTTGCGCCTTTGTATATGGATAATTCTTTTTGAAAAGCTTCGATCCCGCTTGGCGTGGGATAAAACCCAATGTGATTTTTGAAAACTGCAAAATGCACCAGATTCCCGTTCAGAAAAAACGTGGGCATTTGATAACTGATTTTTTCCTGAGCCTGAGGAGCTGCGGCCTTAATGACCGCCCGTATTTCCTCGAGTATTTTTTGTATGTCAACAGGAAAGGCCGCAATATATTCATCGACTGAGTTGAATCCATTTTTCTGACTATCCATGAGTTCTCCTTTTTCTATTGTTGATCCTGAAAGATATTGCCTGATTTATTTTTTACAAAATTCCCAGCCATTGCATCACACCCGCGCCTGCCGCACGTCCGCTGGCGAAACAGGCGGTCAGTAAATAGCCGCCGGTGGGGGCTTCCCAATCCAGCATTTCGCCTGCGCAAAAAATGCCCGGCAAATTGCGCAGCATCAAATTTTTATCAAGCGCCTCAAACGTCACACCGCCCGCGCTGCTGATCGCTTCATCCAGCGGACGTGTTGCCGTCAACGGGATCGGCATCTGCTTAATAAAATCAGCCAGCTTTTCAGCGTTCGCAAAATCTTCCTTCGGCATAAATTCGTGTAACAGCCCCACCTTCACGCCTTTTAATCCCACCGTTTTTTCAAGATGACTCGCCATCGAACGCGAACCGCGCGGTTTTGATAATTGCGCAACCAGCCATTCACGCGCGCGGTCAGGCGCCATGTCTAAAAGCATCACTGCTTTGTTTTTTGTTTCAAGCGCATCGCGCATCAGCGCCGAAGCCGCGTACACCAAACTGCCCTGCACGCCATTCTTCGTCACAATGAATTCACCCTGTTGATGAAATGACTCAAACGACAACACCACCGATTTCAACGGCTGACCGTCAAACTTCTCACGAAAATGCGGACTCCACGCCACATCGAATCCGCAATTGGACGGCTTCAACGTTTCCACCTTAACCCCGGCCTGATTCAGCCAATGAACCCATTCTCCGCTCGAACCGAGTCGTGCCCAACTTCCGCCGCCCAAAGCCAGCACCACCGCATCCGCGCGGATATTTTTCTGGCCTTCGGGTGTTTCAAACTTAAGTGATTGATCTGCGTTCCAGCCAAGCCACTTATGCCGTAAATAAAAATTGACTCCCGCCGCATCGAGCCGCTTCAACCACGCCCGCAACAGCGGACTGGCCTTCATCTCTTTTGGAAAGACACGTCCCGATGTGCCTACAAAAGTTTCCACCCCAAGTTCGCGCGCCCACTCACGTAATTGATCCGCACCAAATGACTTGATCATTGGCTCGATCTGCTCACGCCGATTTCCATAGCGTGCAGCAAATTGTTCAAAAGGCTCTGAGTGCGTCAGGTTTAATCCGCTTTTGCCGGCCATCAAAAATTTACGTCCCAAAGAAGGCATGGAATCATAAACATCCACTTTCACGCCGCGCTCACTTAATACTTCCGCGGCCATCAAACCCGCAGGTCCGCCGCCGATAATTGCCACTGTTTTTTTCATGAGTTCATTATAAAGAAAAAACTCCCGATTGCAAATCATAGGCAGCAAACGGAATTTAAACTTCTGTCTGTAACCCTGGTTTGAAGAGAACTGGTCGATTTTTCTTCTTTGATCTTTTATCCTTAAATTTCTATTGACCTACACTTAATACGCCGCCCAACGCATTTAACTTTAACGTCCATGTGCTTCCAATTTGAAATTGCTGAAACTCACTCTCGGAATTTGGCGCGTAGGTTTCCTGTCCATTGGGAGTGCTGAAGGTGACGGTGAATGTCTGTGTGCTGGTGCCCAACCGCTGTCCGTTGAAGAGGCTTGGGCTTTCATACACAGGGTAGAGATCATTGCCGTCGAGGGTATAGGTTTGGATCGTCTTCCATTCATCCACGGTGTAATTGCAGTATTGTTCACTTTCTGTGTGACATTCCTTGACCACTTCAGCAAAGCCGTTGCCCTGATCCACTGTTTTTTCTTCGCAGACTTCCTGCTCTTCTGTGCGGCACGAAACATCGTAGGCATCTGATGGAGCGCTGCCGCGTTCGTTGGAATAATTAACAGCCTGCACTTCCTGCACCGGCACCGAGGTCTGCCACTGCACGTCGGTTACAGTCCCTTTGATCGCTTTTGAAGGCAGCACCATAAATAAAATAGCGATACAGCATACGACCAAAAACGCACCGATGCCGCCGAATAACAGCCAGTTCACTTTTTTATTTTGAGCTTTGATTGCCGGAGAGGCGAATGCCGGCGCAGGTGACGGGCGCGATGTCGCAGGTGATTCTGCGCGTGGCAGTGGAGAGCCGCATTGTTTGCATGTGCGTTCACTGCCCGGATTTTCGGTCCCGCAATTCGTGCAGGTGACAGCTTTCGGCGCGGGAGGAGCCGCTTGTAAAATCTGTCCCGCCTGACGGGCTTTGCCTTCCTTTAATTCACCGCCGCACTGTGAGCAAGTCACCGCGCTGCCCGGGTTGCGTGTGCCGCAAAATCCGCAGTGGATGTCTGCACCGGCTTTTGCGGTTTCCACTGCTTTTGCGTCTGTGACGATCTTTTCATCTGACGCACGTTGAAATTTTACGTTGTCGGGCTGGGGAGCGCCGCAGTTTTCGCAGGTTTTTTTGGAGCCTTTATTTTTGCTGTCGCAGTTGGGGCATATCCATTCGAGTTCTACAAATCCTTTACTTTCTTTTTTCTCCATCTTTACTCCTTGGTTAAACACGAGTGTACAACAATTTTACAATGAAATAAAGAGCGCAATTTTTTTTGTAATTGATCTTTTGCAAAAATCGATTTTTATAACTCAAAGAGCCTCCGAATTTTCTCGAAGGCTCTTTGATGAATATTAGACTTTATCGGTAATTACTCAAAACGTCCCGAAGGTTGCCATCAGGCTCCATTTAACCTTGAAGTGCTTAATGTATTTCGGTAATGTCTATTAAACTAACTGAGGATGTTTATTGTGAAAGGTCGATTGTCTCGCCGCCATATTCGCCGGTGACTGAGAAAGTGCCGTCGGCTAGATTGTCGGTATAAGTCAGGCTGCCTTCCTTTGCGCCGGTGACTTGTGTTTCAAAGGTGATGATGCCGGTTTCATACTCATAGCTGCCGGTTCCGGTCAGTGCAAATCCTTGCGTGTAGGCGCAGTTGTCGAATGTGTAGGCTTCTCCCGTATCGCTCGGGCCGAAAGTGAAAGTGCCGCTAAAAGGACAGGCGATGGATACATCTTCAGTGAAGGAACCGTAAAAATATTCAGGTTGAAGTTGTATCGCGCTATCGATCGCGTAAAAAGCTTCAAGCACATTTTCATACGAGCTTATATTTTCTGCGACCAGAGGTTCATAAGCGCGGATCACATCTGTGCCCCAGTCTTCGCAGACAATTTCGCGTTCGGCTGGAAGTGTGCCTTCCAGCATGAAGTCTGAAATATAGCGATCAGGGCAGTCAAACCCAAAACCGTAAATGGAGTGACGTCCGCCTTCAACATAGAGATGATATCCATCGGCCAGGTTTTCGTAGACGGCTTTGCCTTCTTCAAATGGAGTGGCCGGGTCAAGTGTAGAGTTGAGTACAAAGGTGGTCACGCCTTCCGCGACCAGCGGCTGCGTGGTGACATCTTCTGTTGGAGAACCGGGCCAGAAAGCACAGCTTAAGCCGGTGTATACACTGCCATCCAGGCGCGGCACTGTGCCATTGGATGCCTGTCCTGCCGCGATGGTCTGCTCGATCTTTTCATCCTGTGTGCCTGAGAAGAACGAGTCGTCTGTGCAAAGTACGCCCAGGAACATCGTATCCGAGAATGTGTCATCGCCAAGATATTCAAGCGTTGCAGGATCAAGCGTCAGATTTTGATAGGCGAGGCGCGCCATCGGAATCATATCTCCGCGATTGGCGGCGGCCAGTGCGCGCAGGTATAGCATTCTTCCGCTCAATGAATATAACTGGTAGGCGGCTGTGGATTCCCATTGATTGAAATTAAAGATGCGTTCCACTTTTTCACCGGAAGGCAGCGGAAATTCATACTTAATGGGAGTCTCTGAAATTTGTTTGGCCAATTTATCATAAACTGCCACGGCGTCACCGCCCATATCAGCGGTGCAGGTTTCATCTGCATTGCAGGCTTCAAGGGCCGCGACCAAAACTTTATCGAAGGCTTTTTCCTGTGAAAGAGCACCCTCTTCACCATTCAAGGTCAGGTCGATCGTACCGTCAAGTACCAACCCTGAAAGATGTTCGGGATGCGCGGCGGCATAGGTCTGTGCCACGGCGGTGCCATAGCTGACACCGTACATCATGAATTTGTCATCGCCAATGGCCGCGCGGAATGATTCAATATCTTCCGCGACCTGATCGGTGCCGAAGAATGCAAGTTTGGCAGGGTCAATGCCGATTTCGGCCACACACGCTTCCGCGTAGCTGCGGGCGCTGTCTATGGCTTCTTGTTGTTCTTCGGGCGTATCAAGCCCTTCCACACCTGCTTCATCGACAGCGTTTAAATAACCCGTAAAATCAGATTTGTATGTATTCGGACAGGACAACGGGTTCGATAACCCAATTCCGCGCTGATCGAAATAGACAATGTCATAATGTTCAAGAATCGCATCAGGATACCAGCCCAATCCGCCGGAACTGATTCCTTCACCACCCGGGCCGCCCGGGAAGGCTTGCACATACATGCCGTAGCGTTCACCTGTGGCCGGAGAAACCGCGAAGACCACATTTAGAGTTTCTGTGTTTGCAGCATCAAAATGATTTAACGGAACTTGAATGGTCACGCAGGTAAAGTCTGGATTTTCTTCGCAAGCTGTGCCGCCCAACGCTTCAAGCTTTGCGGCCATGTCGCTGCCGACAGCCGCCTCAGTGGCAGGTGTAACAGGCGCTTCCTCTGCCGGTGTTTGCGGCATCAATGTGTTGCAAGCCAGGATGAATATCCCAATCGCTGCGATCAATAAGATTTTTTTTCTCATAAATTTCTCCTTTTTATTTTTATTTAAATGAAGTTTACATCAAAACAGATTTTATCCCGTCTCCTGATGTTCCTATTCCATCAGCACCGGAATATTAAAGTTTTTTATGTAGATCAGGGGATGCTAATTGATTTGATGCCACGCACGGATTTCAGCAATGCGCGACTCGTGATCCGGTTCGGGATGTGGAGATGGATCATGCGCATCTCTCTGTAACGGAGAGTTGGTCAATGCGTCGAAGACAGCCATTGCCCCGTTGGCGACGTTGTGCGGGTCATAGCCGCCTTCCAGTACAAAGACGATCTTGCTGTTGCAGTATTCTTCAGCGAGATCAACCAGTTTTTTTGAAATATTGTAATAGCCCTGCGTGGAGAGTCCCAACGATGTGAGCGGATCATTCCAATGTGCGTCGAAACCAGCCGAGATCAACAACATTTGCGGGCGGAATGATTCCACAATGGGCTTGAAGATTTCGTCTGCAACGCGCGCAAACACTCTGTCGCCTGCAAACGAATGTAAGGGCACATTGACCAGCCGTCCCTTAGCGTGAGGCGCGTCATTAATCCAGCCTGTGCCCGGATAAATTCCCCATTGATGCGTCGAGATGAATCCAAACCGTTTATCATTTAAACATGCCGCTTGTGTGCCGTTGCCGTGATGCGCGTCGTAGTCAATGACCATTACGCGCTCCAATCCGCTGGCGAGTGCTTCCTGTGCGGCGATGGCGATATTATTAAAGATGCAAAATCCCATGGCATGATCCGGCTCGGCGTGATGCCCGGGCGGGCGGACAATGGCAAAGGCGTTTTGCGCATCACCTTGAAGCACAGCCTGTGTGCAGGCGATCACGCCGCCAGCCGCCAGCAGGGCATCCTGGTATGAGGTCTGCGTGATATACGTGGGCGCGTGGTCAATAATGCCTGGTCCCTGCTGACATACTTTTTCAATCGCCTGGATTAATTGCGGCAAATGCACACGCGCAATTTGATCGGGCGTCGCAGGCGCGGCGTTGATCTGCTCCACAGTTGCGGGGAGTGAATTTAAGAGCGGTTCCAGCACATCCAATCTTCCGGGTCTTTCAGGATGATCTGGAAATTCATGGCTGCGTGATGGGACGAAGGTAGATACGGTTTTCATATTGCAATCAGTTTACCCGAATTCACGTTTGCTAATCATTTTTTGGCGTGATTTGATTCCATATATATCTGGCGAAATTCTGCAGGTAATCGTTTTGATTTATTTCGCTTGGCGGTAATTCCAAAGGAGACATGAGGTTTGGGTCAAACCCGGCAGGTAAAAATGGAATTGGTATGTTGGAAGGCGCGATCGAGTTGATCAAAGATGAATATGGAATTGTCCACGAATACGGGCTGCCGCTGTTGACGCCGTCCACTTCAATGAAAGGCACAGAGATGACAATGTTTGTGTTGTATTTTGGATCAAGCACCCACTTACATTGACCTCCTGACAGCATGGCGAATGGGTAGGCAAGATATCCAAAAACCGGTTCGGCTGAAGTGTCAATGAGTTGCTCCAGGTTGTGGTCGTCATGGCTGTGTAAAACTATTAAGTTTTCAGCGTTATTCAAGGTCATATTGTTTATTGGGATTTTTATCGTATGGCGCGTTGGAGTTATATTGTTGTTGCTTGTCGTTGTTATTGTCAGCAGGAATAATAGTTCATCACGCTCTGCAACACCATTAAGCATGTTTTGAAGATGAGTTTGAAAATCAGAGGTGATAAAGCGATCTCTGAGAACGTCGCTAAGAAACACGGCTTGAAGTAATTTAGGGCTGATAAAGGTAAGCGTGATCCTCGTCTTGTTTTGGTCACTTAGCGTGATCGTCTCGGTATCTGACCAGCGTTTTGTCTCATCCAGTAGATATTGAAAAGCAGCGTAACGAGCGCCTAGAATTTGTTGGTCATTGAATTGTATGGGGGCGGGGATAGCGGGCGGTATGGGAGTGGGAATGGTCGGAAATGCCATTTCAAAAATAGCGCCTGCCCATGAGTCTGGCAGTACTCTGTAAATATTTACATTGGGTGATTGAGGCGTGCAAATAACAGGTGTTTGGTTTTCTGGTGAAGGTGTCCCACATCCAGAAAGCCCGGTCATAATACAAAATATCAGAAAACTAATTAATGCAAATACTAAAGATTTGTGTGGTGTGAACGAAAAGCCCCTTATCATTATTCCACCTTCTCAAAGATTTTATTAACTTGCCGTCGATTTAATGAGTTTAAAGTGAGTTGATAATTATCTTTAGATTGTACAACTTATGGGATTGAAAAGTTAAGTGACTTTGTAAATGGATTTTAGGTGACATGTTTTCCCCCGCCGTTGTACTATATAAAAAGGGTCCCGCCGCTTGTCAGCATGGGGGGGACATGCAAATCAAGCGGCGGGGGACACCTAATACCAATAAAGGGGAGGGCAGGTGTCAATGACTAGAATATACACCTGAATAGTCCAAATAACATTAAAAAAAGATTAGAATGTGGAGTGAGTTTATCCTAATTAGTCCCCTTTATCACGAAAGAGTTTTAGCCATTCGTCCACTTCAGCAGATGAAAGTTTTTTATCATCTGTATTTGCTTTTGGCGCAGAGTTGCGCGCTTCTCTTAAAAACTTTACAAACTCTTCTGCTGAAATATATTGGGCATGGACCACACGCGCCGAACTTTGTACTTCCCTGTCTGAAGATACAACGATCCAATTTCGGGCATCCTTTTCCATTCTATTTAACCGTGCGCGAATGGCGCTATCTGCGGTTTGGCCGAGCTTCACAAAATGCGCGCGAACAGTCCCCAGGCTGCGGCTGCCAGCCTGACCGATGGGTGCACCATCGAAATACACTTCCACTTGCTGGCGTTTGACGCGCGCAAATTCCTGCAGGATGGCAACCAGCTCCATTTCGTCATCGGGCGAATCGAGTCGCAATCCCACCTTGGGAATTAAGTTATGTCCATCGATCAAATAGGGCATGAAATGATTTTACCCCCATCAGGAGAGAAACAGATTTTTTCGAGCCTTGGTTTGGATGAATTGAAATTGCATAATATTACCTGCATCAATTCCCGTTTAAATACGTAGATAAAGAGCAAATCACAAATCGAATATAATATGTTTATTCAAAGGAGATTCAAATGGATCAAAAGAAACCTTCCAATCTTATGGTATCCCAGCAGGGCGGCGTTGTCCGCAATGTGCTTAATCAACTTAAATTGATCTTTCGTCTGATGGGCGATAAACGGGTCAATGTTTTTGCAAAGATCGTGCCTGTTGGTGCTTTACTTTATCTTTTCTCGCCAGATCCGATCATGTTCCCTATTATTGGCGTTGTGGATGATGCCGCATTATTATGGCTTGGCTCGTACGTCTTTACCGAACTTTGTCCGCCCGCTGTTGTTGCCGAACACATGAAGGAACTCGCCGGCAACATGGAAGTCTCTGCGCAGGATGAAGTTGTAGACGCGGAAGCCACCGACGTCAGCGACAAACCCTCCTAACATGAAGCGACTTTTAATTTTATTGACTCTGCCAATTCTCGCCTGTGGAGGATTGGCAGAGTCCGTTTCTCCGACGATCACGCCTCTCGCTTCGCGCCCGCCGACAATGGCTGCGGCCACCCAAACAGAATCGCAGTCCACGCCGGCTACAGAGAATCCCATTATCAATGCCGGTGCTTTTCCCGATGCGAATTCCTATGAATGGAAACTCATCGCCAGCGGACTTGAACGCCCCGTGGATATTCAATCTGCCAATGACGGTTCAGGCAGATTGTTCATCATTGAAAAATACGGCGTCATTCGCATTTACGAAAACGGCCAAATACTAGATTCTCCCTTCCTTGACATCACAGATCGTGTGGATGAAAGCGGCAACGAAATGGGACTGCTCGGTCTGGCCTTTGATCCTGCATACGGTGAAAACGGATTCTTCTACGTCAACTATACAGGTGACGGCGGAAATACCCGCATCTCCCGCTTTCAAGCCAGCGGAAATTTTTCCGAGAGCAACAGCGAAAAAGTTTTACTGGTCATTGATCAGCCTTATCCCAACCATAATGGCGGTGGACTTGACTTTGGCCCTGATGGATATCTTTATGCCGGCATGGGCGATGGCGGTCTGGCGGGTGATCCGCACAAGAACGGACAGGACACAACTGTCCTGCTCGGGAAAATTTTGCGCATCGATGTCAGCAGCAGCGACACATACAGCATCCCATCTGATAATCCTTTCGGCAATGAAATCTGGGCCTATGGACTTCGCAACCCATGGCGCATCTCCTTTGACAAAGTCACCGGTGACCTGTGGATCGGCGATGTGGGACAGGGTGACTGGGAGGAAGTTGATTACCTTCCTGTTGGCTCACCCAGCGGTGCAAATTTTGGCTGGTCTATTATGGAAGGCAATCACGGTTACGATGACGAACCTCAACCCGGCTTGCTTCTTCCCGTTGCCGAATACAGTCACGCTGATACCTATGGCGGATGTTCTGTCACAGGCGGATATGTCTATCGTGGAACCATGCCGGAATGGAATGGTATCTACCTCTACGGCGATTATTGCACCGGATACATCTGGGGATTGTTTTTCTCAAATGGCGGTTGGCAAAATCAATTGCTGTTTGAAACAGGCGGAACCATCACCACCTTCGGTCAGGATGAATCAGGCGAACTTTATTTTGCAAGCGACACTGGAAACATTTATCAATTTATAAAAAAATAAAGATATATCACATCCTATATAGGCACTTTGTCATAAGAGATTGTGACGCCTGTCACTGGCAGGAGATATGATTTGGTCTTAAACTTGTCTCATTATAGTTAGGAGGCAGATATGACAGAAAAGATTTGGAAAGTTGAAAAAACCAAATACTGTGAACACGTCGGGCACGAAGTTGAGATCGAAAACGAAGTCGTGTACCCTGCTGAAAATCTGCCTGACCAGCCGCCAAGAATTGTTGCGCATCGCTGCTCCAACGCTTTGGAATGCAACATGCTTGAAAAAGCAGCCTGCGCTTTGTGCGGCACAAACCCTGACCTTGACCCCGTGTAATTGAGCGACCGAAAGTTGCTCTTCCAAACTCTCTCCTCCCTCTGAGTTGGTCTTTTGGCTACACCGCGTATAACGCGGTGTATGCCGTTAAAAAGGGAACGCGGACTTTTAAGTCCGCGCTCCCTTTTTAAAACTCCCTCAAAAAATCCTTCACACTTACATCAACCGGATTTTCTTTAATTTGCATTGGCGTTCCCACTTGTTTTAATTCGCCATTGATAATGACCGCCACACGGCTGCCGACTTGCGCAGCCTCTTTTAAATTATGTGTGACAAAGATCGTCGTGCGATCTTCCTGTGATAATAAAGTAGAGAGATCGTTCAGCAATTGTGCGCGGGTTGGGGGATCGACAGCCGAGAATGGTTCATCCATCAAAAGCAATTCGGGATCGAGAACAAAAGCCCGCGCCAGGCTGACTCTCTGCGCTTCCCCACCTGAAAGTTGACCTGCCCGCCGTCCGAGCAGTGACTCTACGCCCATGGCCTTGCTCCACCTATCGACCCGTGTGCGTGTCTCGTCCTTATCTGTACCGCGAAACTTTAACCCAAGTGCGATGTTTTTTTCAACGGTCATATCCATTAACAGCGGGTCTTGAAAAACGAACGATATTCTCCGGCGATATTCAAGATCATTCATCTGCGAAATGGGACTGCCATTAAATATCATTTGTCCGCGCGCTGGTTTGATGAGACGTGCCAGCGCCAACAGCAGTGTGCTCTTCCCTGCGCCATTCGGGCCGACAATCGCAAGAGTCTCGCCGCGTTGGATTTCCAGTGATGCAATTTTTAACGCATCACGTCCATTGCGCTGAATGAGAAGATCGTTGATTTCAATAATATTTTTCATAATCGCTTCTTTTCCCTTTCTTCTTTCAAGTTGAGGAAAGAGGGGAAGTACTATCGCCTACTGCCTTTTTGCTAAATCAAAGTCAGCGCGAGATTGATGAGATAAGTGAGAATCAGTAATAATGCCGAAAGAGCCAGCGCCTTTTCAAATTCACCCTTGGAAGTTTCCAATACAATGGCCGTAGTCAACACCCGCGTTTGACCTTTAATATTTCCGCCGACCATCATTGATGCGCCAACCTCAGAGATGACCGAGCCAAAGCCGGCCATCAAGGCCGCCAATAGAGGCAGTCGCGCTTCACGCCATAACATCCAGATCATTTGTAGTTGTGAAGCTCCAAGCCCGAGGAGTTGTTGTCGCAGCCGTGGATCAAGCGCTTCAAGTGCGGCGGCTGTTAATCCCATGACTACCGGTGCAGAGATGACCGTCTGCGCGATGATGATCGCCACTGGAGTGTAGATCAGTCTTAATCCACCCAACGGACCGCTGCGCCACAAAGTCATCGCTACAACGAGTCCCACAACTACAGGCGGTAATGCCATGCCCGTGTTGACAATACTTAATAGAAATGACCGTCCGCGAAAATTGCCCAGCGCCAGCCATGTGCCAAAAGGCAAGCCGATCAACAGGCTGATCAGAGTTGCAAAGGTTGAGACTTGTAATGAGAGAAGGGTAATTTCAAAAATATCAGACATGAGGTGAAAGTATACAGGAAAATAAGTGGGCAGGTAGACAGGTAAACAAAGTAGACACGTAAACATTTTTTACTTGTTTACGTGTCTACTTGTGTATAAACTTACATGCTTATAAACCTAGATCGGCATCGGTCTTGTCGGCATCAGGGTAGAAAAGCGGTTGACCGAATTCTTCCAAACCGAATTCACCAATGACGGCTTGTGTTTCGGGGTCGATCATGAAGTTGGCGAAGGCAAGAGCGCCTTCGTAATTGGCGGCAGTCCACTTCTCTGCGTTGACGGTGATGACGTGATACACATTCAATAGCTTGTTATCACCTTCGACGAGGATCTCAAGCTGATAGTTATCCTTGTTGGCGAGGTAGGTGGCGCGGTCGGTGAGGATGTAGGCACCCTTTTCGGAGGCTACGGTCATGGAAGCGCCCATGCCCTGACCTGTTTCAACGTACCATTCTTTTCCAGCGGGGTCGAGCTCGGCAGATTTCCACAGCGCGAGTTCTTTCTTGTGTGTGCCAGAGTCATCGCCGCGGGTGATGAATTGTGAGCCTGCATTGAAAATGGCAGTGAAGGCTTCCTTGGCGGATGTCATACCTTTGATACCAGCGGGGTCGGCAGCGGGGCCAACGATGATGAAGTCATTGTGCATGACGAGGAAGCGGTCAGTACCGAAGCCGCCTTCCATGAAGGTCACTTCGGAGGCGGGGGCATGGACAAGCAATACATCGGCATTGCCTTCTTCACCCATCTTCATCGCTTCACCAGAGCCGACGGCAACGGTCTGCACAGTGTAACCAGTCTTCTCTTCGAACATGGGGACGAGCACATCCAGCAAACCAGAGTCTTGTGTGGAGGTGGTGGTAGCGAGGATGAGAGTCGGGTTGGCGGGAGGTTCAACTGCGGCGGCTGTGCCAGCGACGACCTGAATTTCGATCACACCTTTGACCTGTAACTTGCCAGACTGACCTGGAAGAACGGTGCTAAAGCCGCCGTTGTCGCGGAAGGATACTATACAGTCAACACAGGCGGTTAAGTCTGCGAGGGCGATCTCGGCGGTGAAGCCATCGTCAGCGACGAAGACCACGGTGGTGGCATCTGCATTGGGTTCAGCGAGAGCCAACAGATCGGAGAACAGCACGCCTGTGTAGGTGGCTTTCTCGCCGTTCTTGTTGGTGGATTCCACGCTGATGGCTTCCATTGCTTTGACTTCATCTTCCGTCCAAGCCTGTTCGCTGGCGACACTGCCAGTGACTTTGAGAGCAACTTCAGCCGCAGGGGCTTCGGTAGCGGCGGCGGGTGCTTCAGTGGCGGCAACTGCTTCCGTAGCAGGAGCCTCTGTGGGGGCGGGGGATCCGCAGGCAGATAATGCCAGAGACAGGATCAGGCCCATTAACAAGATAAATTTAATCGTTCGGGACATGCTTCAATTCTCCTTCTTACATAAAAAGTTTTTTTGCCATCCGCTTGAAAAATAATAAGCGGGATAAAGCCAAATTTAGTCTGCGCTCTCCTTTGGGAGAGATAATTGCAAAAACACAAATGCTGCCAGCGCGATGAGGATCAGCAATGCCGCGACAGGCTGGGCGGCCACAAGGCCAAAACCCTCAAAGCGCTCGAAGACCAACACAGGCACGATCTTCGGGTGATAGGCCAGAATGACGACCGCGCCGAATTCGCTGATGCCGCGCGCCCACATCATCAACGCGCCTGCCAACACGCCGCGCCATGCCTGCGGAAGCGAGACGTACCAAAACGCCTGCCACGGAGATGCGCCATCGATCAACGCGACGCGCTCCAGTTCTTCATCCACGAGCGCAAAGGACTCGCGGCTGAGGTTGACCAGAAACGGCAGGCTGACGAATAACATGCCAACCACAATGCCGTAGAAATTGTCGGTGAAAGTTATGCCGAGCGGCGTGAGCCACTGACCGAGCAAACCGCGCCTGCCAAAAACGAGCAGAAGCGCAACTCCCGCCGCCGTATGTGGAATGACGATCGGCAAATTGACCAACGCTTCCAGCAAACGCTTGCCGCGGAATTTTCTACGTGCCAGCAAAAATGCCAGCGGCACGCCCGTGAAAATTGCCAGCAATGTTGCAACTGCCGCCGCGCTGAATGTGATGACGATGGAGTTCAGCACTTCCTCATCTATCAGCGCGAGCCACAGAGTTTGCGGAGTGGTGCCGAGCAGGATGCTCATCAACGGCAGAACGATGAAGAGCAATAGCAGCCCGCCCAGCAAGGAAAAAACGATGTTAAAGAACAGATTCCTTTTTCTCAAAGTTATTCCAATGGAACCGTGAGCGCTTGCAAAATGGATGGAAGATTTTCGTAGCCATCCGCGATGAATGTCTCGAACATCGGATGATGATCGGCTTCCATCAGGCTGCGTCCTTCATCGCTCAACAGAAAGGCGATGAACTGTGCGGCTTCCTCCGTGTGCAGTGCGCTCGCAGGAACCGTAACTCCATAGCCGATGCGTTCTCCGCGAAACTGCGGAGCGAGCGAGGCGAAGCGTTGAAAATCAAGATTCACCTGAACTTGTTTGTAAAGTTCTTCATACTCCTGCTCGCCCAAATTCACTTCGGCAGGCAGGCTCAACATCTTCAAACCATGTTGTTGGATGACGCTTTCATATTCAAAGGCGTAATCCAGATCGCCCGACTCGAGCAGCGCGATCAACTGCACGCTCGCGCCGCGGATGACAATATGCGAATCGGATTTCGTTTCCAAAATTTCTGGCACGGTGATGGTCGTAAGTTCATCGCCGCGAAAGATCGTGACAGGAAACGAAAATTGCTTGTCAAACATCGGGCCGAACAGCCCGTAGTTTTTATTTGAAATTTCAGACAGCGCGAACGCCATCAAGGCACGGTAGCCGGAAGCATCAAAACGCGGGTCGGCCAGGCCGATCTTCACATCAGGGCGGCTGATGATCTCCGTCCAGTTTTGCGCGTTGATCTCATCCGCATATTTGCTTTCCGCGTTGTACGCAAGCGCAAGGTGATTGCTCGCAAAACGGATGTGCCAATCGGCGTACGGCTCGCCCGTCTCTGGAACCTTGCTCGCATACATCAGCATCGGGATCAGCGCCGCGTCCGCCGTCACGACCACGTCAATTGGCTCGTGCAACTCCGTCGCGTGGCGGATGACCTGAATGCTGCCGTGATACTCTGCCCGAACATCAATGTTCGGATATTTTGCTTCGAACGCTTTTTCGATATTCCCGAACGGGATGATCAAACTTCCCGCAGCGAATACCGATAAAGGAGTCTTCTCCGTTGATGTCGCCGCTTCGTTCCCCGCCCCAACCTGCTGACTGTTACAAGAGCCGAGTCCCAGCCCAAGCAGGGATAAAACCAGAAGTATTGCAAAAGTTTTTCGCATTGAAAATAACCGTAGTTGCGACTTCAGTCGCACGACTGAAGTCGCAACTACACAATTTATTTTTATTTCACTTCGATCTTGATCACGTCCTTGGCCCATGCACTGCTGGGAAGGTTTGGCATGACCATCTTGAATTTCTCCAAGGTGTTGGTGAAGCCAAGCAGACATTCCGTGCAGGCGCGTACTTCCTCAAGGCTGATTTCAGATGTGTACCCATCCGCGGCGATGAAGACCAAAGTGGTTGCGCCGTCTTTCACGCCAGCCAAGTCAAGCAGGACATTCAGAGAAACGCCTTCGTAATCTTCCTTGCCCTTCTTGGGATGTTCTGCGGTGATCTTCAGAACTTCCATTTCGCGCAGGGCGGCTTCGTTCAAAAGCAGTTGCTGATTCACGGAGCCAAACACTGTCAGCGTGGCATCTGCTTCAGAGACAGTGGCAGCTGCGGGTTCGGTTGAGGCGGCCGCAGGCACATCCGCAAGAGGCTCAACGCCTACATGAATCTCCGCGATCATGCCGACCATTTCTTTTTTCTCAAGGTCAGAACCAACCAGCCGCAGAGGGAAGAATTCATCGGGCAGCGGATTTTCGTTGACCTTGTACGCCACGATGATGTTGTCGTTGCGGTTGATTCGCGCCGCGTCAAATGTGACGGTATATCCATCGCTCGCAATCACGTCCACGCTGTAACCTGCTTCAGCAAGTGCATCGTTGAACGCGGGGCCTTCATGCTCGATCTCATCGTCCACCGAACCGACGAATAACCACAACGGCACGCCTACCCATTCCTGCGCTTTGTCATCCGTCCATGACGAACCGTGGCATTGCGGCGCACCACAGGATTCAATACTGGCGCGGTCGGTATCTTCGGTGAGAGCGCCAGCCAAATGCAATGCCCATTCCGCGCCGAGGCTTTTCACTTCCAACTTGTTCACCCATTTCACCGACCAATGTCCATCGGTGACCTGAT
This sequence comes from Candidatus Villigracilis proximus, assembly GCA_016715195.1. GTDB lineage: Bacteria > Chloroflexota > Anaerolineae > Anaerolineales > Villigracilaceae > Villigracilis > Villigracilis proximus. Next base: position 59,116 of record JADKBB010000015.1, on the reverse strand, counting down.
TTAACTCCGCGCTGATAATTGCAAGCCGCAGTGCGCCATCCTGCTTGGCGTCGAAGGGTTTGCCATCCGCTTCGTAGGCGAGAATGGCGGTCAACTCGACAGGATTTTTTAGTTCTTCACCCGTTGCGGGATCGTACGCAATGAACGATCCGTTTTGCAGTTGATCAAATGAATAGGTGATGCTGTATCCATCTTCCGCAACCACATTGAAACCAGTTGTCTCATCCATCCCGCCGATGAATTCAGCGAGGTCTTTCAACGCCACGCCTTTGAACATAACGGGCGGCGTGATCTTGCCCGTACTGCTTTTCAGTCCTGCATATCCCTCCGTCGCAGGCATTGCTTTTAGATCATCCATTGTCAAAGACTTTGTTTCGTTCAGCCCGACAATTTCCAAAATTGGTGCAGCGACTTCAGTTGGGGCTTTTGTTGCCACAACCGGCGCTTCCGTCACTTCTGCCACAGGTGATGGTTCAACCTGGGCTCCCCCCGAGCAGGCGGCAAATGTAAATGCCAGCGTGATCAAAAGTGCGCCGCTCAGGATTAAACGTAGGTACAGTTTCATAAAATTCTCCTTATGTTTACGCGGGCGTATGTGCGCCCGTTATTTTCGATGCTATGGAGAGGATTGGTTACTGCTTCAACGATCTATCCGTTTTGAATCACTTATCGTTTTTGTGAGATATGCGGCGAATGCCAAGCACAACGAGTGCGCCGAGCAATCCACCGATCATCCCAAAGAGAAGGTGGCTGGTAAATGGATACACCACGCCAAAGCGGAACGAGCCGATCGGCCAGCCGGTAATTAGATTCACGGTGAGTTGACCGATCGGTTTTGTCATGTGCGCGAAACCGCCGAGCAAGACCATGAACCAGAGTTTGTTTGCGTAACGCGGCAGATAACGGAAAGCCAGATCCATTACGGGGCCGGGCAAAAGATAGTACATCCACGTGAATGGATTATCGCCATGCAGCATGGGCAGCGTGGATGCAAATGATGCGCCGATGCTTGTCAGTGTGCCTGCGCCGCGAAAGCGCGATGAAGCACGGCCCAGAATCATGATCGCCATCCATTCGATGCCGTGGTGACCGGGCAGGCCGGGAGACGTATCTAATGCGCGGTGCAATACAACCGCCATTACGCCGCCGCCGATCAACAGCAGCGCTTCAATCCACGAAAGCGACCACTCAGTTGGAAAGCTGTTTAATTTGTTCTTTAGAGATGATGTTCCATTCATGATGATTCTCCTCTACATATAATGTTGCCTTACCGTCGCGCAGGACGGGCCGAATCCATTCACCGACATCCACGATCGCTTTTGAATCCAATTCCAGATTTTTCAAAGTGCAGATACGATCTATGTGACCCAGGCTGCAAATTTCATGGGCTGGATATTTACCTTTCAATTCACGCAAACCAGGCAGCCACAGGAATCGGCCGTCATTACCAGCGCGATGTAATCCAATAGCGGACACGGCGCCGATGATTCCGCCGTGGGTGCCCGTCAACCCCTCGCATCTTATCTGTGACTGTGAAGCTGTTTGCTGTGCCTCAGGCATGGTCAGCACTTCAAGTTTTGCCCGCTTCGCGAAGGACAACACACTTTCGTTGATCGAGTCCCATTGAGCCAGCGTTAAACCGGCATCAGAACCGGGTGCGCTTTCACGCAAAAGGAATTCGCGCGCGGCTTCCCAAACATCATCTACATTTTTTGTTTCAACTGATAAACAAGCCGAACTGTTGTGAGATGTATATGGGATGCGCGGGTCTACCAATAATTGATGGCGGGTGATTCCCAATGGCGCAGCCAGTTTATTTTCGGCAAGCCAATCAGCGAGTTGACGGACACGATGACCTGTGCCGCGTGATTCGAGATTATCAGTATCGTCAATTCCGAGCAGATAATGCATTCGTTTTCCTTTTCAAAAAACAGGATTCAACTAAGTTTTTGCTTAACTGATAATTCAAAATAAAAAAACACGCGCTGAAAATATTACTTAACCGTGATCTGGGTGATGTCCTTTGTCCACTCGGCTTTAGGGATGTAGGTGGTGGCGAGTTTCATGGTGCCGCGATTGCTGAAATCAAGAATGGTGTTTTCGTCCACTTGTTCATGGGTAAGCGTGGATGGCGCGCTGCTGCCGGTGATCGTGATCTCACTGAAATCTGTGATGTCAGCCAGCGCCAGAATATCAAGCAATTTGGGGCCTTCCTGCACTTTACCTTCGACTGTGAGTTGGGCGAGTGGTAAAGTTTTGACCGCGTCGAGAGTCACATCAAATTTTGAGCCGTCTGCTTTGACGATCTGGAATAAAGCATCAGCAGAAACAGACTCCGCTTGAGCAGGCTGCGCGGGTTCAGTAGCGGCCGGGGCTGATGCGCCGCAGGCTGTGAGAACGAATACGAGTAATAAAGACAAAGTGAGCAAAATGTTTTTTTTCATGTACACCCTTGATCTAGATATGGATTTGTTCACCGCTGTGGGCGGCGTTGTATCCTGTTAATGAGCTGAGTCCGCTGCGGAAGGTGGAGGTTTGCAGATAATCGAGCAGGGGAGATAAAGTCTTTTCATTCTCGCGCGGAAGAATGAGGTCGTAGCGTTCTTCGAAGAGCGGAATGAAATCAAGTCCGTGCTGATGGGCGGCGGCTTGCAGGCCGATGGAGACGTCAGCTTTGTTTTCAGAGATCAAGACAGCCGCTTCGCTATGCGTTTTGACAGAGATGTCGTACCCGTTAATGAATGCGGAGTCGATCTTTTGTTTTTTGAGTTCGGCGTCGATCCATAGGCGTGTGCCGGAACCGGCGTTGCGGTTGATGAACTTTACATTTTCACGCATGATGTCTGAAATATTTTTGATCTTTTTCGGATTGCCCGCCGCAAGGATCAATCCCTGTGTACGATGGGCGAGTGTGACCAGTTCCACGTTGCGGTCGGGGAAGAGATGACGGACGGTGGGGGTGTTGTATTCACCCGATGCATCCAAAATATGTGCGCCTGAAATTTGACATAGCCCCTGACGCAGATTGATCAGCCCGTCGAGCGAGCCAACGGGCAGGCTTAACATGGTGACGTGTTTGCTGAGATGTTCGGCGATCTCTTCGAGTGCGAGGTCGTGACTGCCAGAAAAAATGACAGCAGGTTTTTTGCTTTTTGGCAGAATGATCTCCTGTAAAAGGAAAGCGCCGCCTTTTGCACGATAGAATTTTTCCATTACCTTGCCGGTCTTGCGGATCTCACTGACTTCGATCAGGTTGGCAGATTCAAGCGTCAGAATATGATGCCGTATCCACGCGGGTGACTGTTTCAAGGTCCGGGCGAGATGCGTGAGTGTGGCGGGGGTGTCCATCAACAGGCGCAAAATCTCCATGCGGCGGGAGTCTGCCAGGAGTTTGATCTTGTCAAAGGATTGAATGGGTTGAACTGTTTTCATGGGTTCTTTTTCAAAAAAGGAAATACTTAATTGAGTCTAAGAGCAAACCGATTACAAGTCAAGCGGGAATTTTTTTATGGTTTGTAAAGGTTGTTTTTAAAATTTTTATTAAAGATTTTCAGGCCTTGAGAACGCCGGATGTTGTCTATAACCCTTTCCTTGTAAAAGATTTGAAACTACTGTAAAATCCTTTCATGGTACAGATCATTGACCAACAATTGATAGACCAATTGCTCGTTGAGCAACTGCAAGACAACCCCGCCCCCCTATTAGCCCTATTACACGCCTTTCATGACCGCGACGGATTCGTCTCGGAGAGTGCCATGCGTGCCATCTCCATTGGGCTTGGGATTCCGCTCGCCGACCTATTCGGCACGGTGACGTTCTATCATCACTTCAGCCAGGAAGCAGGCGGATTAAACAAGCCGCGTGTGTGTACTGGGCCGGTTTGCCGTTTGAATGGCGGAGCGGAATGTCTTTCTGCACTGGCAGACAAAGGCGCAACTTCCATGCCGTGTGCCGGACGTTGTGATGAACCAGTGCCGGTGTTGATCGGCCATGAGCAATGGGTTGGCGATGCCAAGGGAAACTTAACCCGCAAGCCCTCACCTGTGCCACCCCCAAACCCCGGAAAAATAGAAGAGTGCATCTTCTCTGAGATTCGAATGCCTGAGCGTAACACCCTGCCCGGGTACCGCAAAACAGGTGGTTATGAAGGTTTGATGCGTGCCATTAAGGAGAATACTCCCGAAGGTGTGATCGAACATATTAAGAACAGCAAACTGGCGGGGCGTGGCGGCGCAGCCTTCCCAACCGGTGTGAAGTGGCAGGCGGTTGCAAATGCTTCGGGCGATCCGAAGACCGTTGTCTGCAATGCGGATGAAGGCGAGCCGGGTTGTTTCAAGGATCGCGCCATTTTGGATTACGACCCGTTTGCTGTGATCGAAGGTATGACCATTGCCGCATACGCAACCGGCGCGGCGCGTGGCATTATCTATTTGCGTTATGAATATCCCGAAACAAATTTGCGGCTTGAAAAAGCGGTCGCCGATGCGTACACAGCCAACCTGCTTGGCAAAAACATAGCGGGCACAAATTTTAGTTTTGAACTTTATGTGCGGCGCGGCGGCGGCGCATACATTTGCGGTGAGGAAGGTTCGTTGTTGAACAGTCTCGAAGGCAAGCACCCCTTCCCGCGCAATCGCCCGCCCTTCCCTGTGACAAATGGATTTGAGAATTTACCTACAGTTGTAAATAATGTGGAAACACTGGCCGCCGCTGCGCAGATCATGCGCCGCGCTGTCGAGTGGTATCCCAGTTTGGGATTGAACGGTCAGGCGGGGACCAAAGTTGTTTCTCTTTCGGGAGATGTACAACGCCCGGGCAATTACGAAGTCCCATTTGGACTTCCGCTTCGCACTTTAATTTATGACTGGGCTGGCGGTCCTGTGGCAGGCCGCCACATCCAGGCAGTGACGATGGCCGGGCTTTCCGGCGGATTCCTTTCTGCTGAAAATATTGAAACTGCCACCATTGACGAACCAAGCATTCGCAGCAAAGGCTCCATGTTGGGTGCAGCGGGGATGATCGTCCTCGATGACAGCCGTGACATGATCGAAGCTGCTCACAATGCCATTGAATTTTTCGCGCACGAATCATGCGGAAAATGTTTCCCCTGCCGGCTTGGAACTCAAAGATTGACTGAGAGATTATCCGGTGAAGGTCCCATTGAATTACAAGTCTGGCTGGAAGAAGTTAATGATTTGAACGCCGCGATGAAAGCGGTCAGCGCCTGCGGATTGGGCATGGCGGCTCCGTTGGTGATCGAAAGCCTGATCAAACAATTCCCTGCACGAGTGCAGGAATTTGTGGAGAAGAGGTAAACCATGACTGACAATACATCTTCTCCAATCATGATATTGGATGGCAAAGAAGTTTCTTTTGAGCCGGGTGAAACCATTTTGGAAATTGCCCAGCGGAATGATGTGTTCATCCCCACTCTGTGTTTTGATCCGCGACTCAAACCATTTGGTTCCTGCCGCATGTGTGTGGTGGACGTGAAGGGTATTAAAAATCCGGTTGCTTCCTGCACAATGGCAGCCGCAGCCGGAATGGAAGTACAAACCAGCACCGAACCAATTGAAAAATTCCGCAAGACCCTGCTTGAGATGGTGGTCTCCGAGAATCGCGAGATCGAAGTGTCTCCGCTGCGCGGGATCGCCTCGCAGGAATTGTCCCTGCTTGTGGAACGCTACGACGCCAATCATGGCCGCTTTCAGGGGAAGAAATCTGGCCATAGCAACTTCGATGATAAAAATCCGTTCATCCTGCGCGATTATGATCTGTGCATTTCCTGCTATCGCTGTGTGCGTGTCTGCGCCGAGCAGGAAGGTGATTACGCGATCAGCGTGATGAACCGCGGCTTCCAGACACAGATCACCACTGAATTCAATGGTGACTTGCGCGATTCGCAATGTACCTTCTGCGGCCAATGCGTGCAGACTTGTCCCACCGGCGCGCTGGCGGATAAGAAAGCCCTGCGAAATAGTTAATTTTTTATTGTTGATCGGTTGAATCAAAGACAGGAGTATAAAGTTATGGCCACAATGCAAGATTTACGCGAACTTCCACTTATCAATCTCGGGGTGCAGAAGACCCGCTCTGTGTGCGGATACTGCGGCGTGGGCTGTGCCGTGGATATCCTCACTAAGAATGAACGTATCCTTGCCATTCAACCCGCCATGGACGGCCCCGCCAATTTAGGCGCGTTATGCGTCAAAGGCCAGTTTGCCTATGACTATGTTCATCATCCCGACCGGTTGACCAAACCACTCGTCCGCCGTGAAGATGGCAAACTGCATGAAACCACCTGGGAAGACGCGATCCAGGTCGCGGCTGATGGGTTCAGAAAAGTTACACAAAAGTATGGCCGTGAAGCAACCTACGGCGTCGCCAGCGGACGAACGCCCACCGAAGCCGACTACCTTATGCAAAAATTTATCCGCGCAGGATTTGGCACGCACAATATAGACAATTGCAGCCGTGCCTGACACGCTCCAACTGTCGCCGGTCTGGCGGCAACCATGGGACGCGGCGCAATGTCCAATCCCCTTTCTGATCTTGAAAAAGCTGATGTCTATTTTTGTATCGGCACCAATATGACCGAGTGTCACCCGGTGGCAGCCACGCGTATGAAGAAAGCGCTCGCGCGCGGCGCAAAGTTGATCGTAGCCGACCCGCGCTATATCAGGCTGGCTGAGATGGCTGACCTGTATCTGCCGCTGCGCGTGGGCACAGATGTTGCTCTGCTGCTTGGTATGGCACATGTCATCGTACGTGAAAATCTGATCGATCAAAAATTTGTTTCCGAACGAACCAATGGCGTGGAAGATTATATTGAGCACGTTAAAAACTTCACCCCTGAATGGGCTTCCGAGATCACAGGCGTCCCTGCCAAAGATATTGAAAAAGCCGCGATCCTGTATGCAGCCGCAGACAAAGCCTCCATCTATTACACACTTGGAATCACCGAGCACATCTGCGGTGTGGACAATGTCCAAAGCTTGAGCAATCTCGCTTTGATCACGGGCCACCTCGGGCGCGAAGGATGCGGAATCAATCCACTTCGCGGACAGAACAACATTCAGGGCGCGGGTGACGCGGGCGCAGCGCCCAGCGAATATCCCGGCTATCAAGTCGTCACCAAATCAGAGAACAAGGAAAAGTTTGAAAAATTGTACGGGCGCGAAATGGACTCTGAGCGCGGCATTACCAAAGTGACCGCCCTCGAAATGTGCGGCAATGGAATCCATGCCATGTTGATCGACGGCGAAAATACCGTGGTTTCAGACCCTGACCGCAAACACAGTGAACACGCCTTGCAAGCCCTTGATCATCTCGTTGTGATCGACATCTTCCTCACCGAAACTGCAGCAATGGCAGACGTGGTTTTCCCCGCAACCTCATGGGGCGAAACAGACGGAACCATCACCAACACAGAGCGCCGCATTCAACGTTTACGCGCCGCAGTACCTCCACCCGGAGAAGCAAAACCCGATTGGTGGATATTAAGTTCTCTCGCCAACGCCATGAGCATTCCCGGCTTTGAATATGATTCGCCGCAGGAGATCTTCAACGAATTGTGCAGTATCTCTCCGGTATACGCCGGTGTTGATTGGGACATCATCGATGGCGGACAGTATCAATGGCCTGTGCCATACAAAGGACACCCGGGCACGCCCCGCCTGCATGAAGATGGATTCACCAACGGCAAGGCGATCTTCAAAGTCATCGGCTTCCGCGACCCCGCCGAAGTCATTGACGATGAATATCCCGTCTGGCTCACCACGGGCCGCCGTTTGCAGAGTTATCACACCCGCACCCAAACCGGACGTTCCTCCGGCATTGAATATCTCGCGCCGGAAGAATACCTCGAAGTTCACCCGGATAATGTAAAGAAATGGGGTCTCACCGATGGCGGCTGGGCAAAAATGACAAGCCGTCGCGGCGAAGTCAAGATCAAGGTCAAAGCCACACCGCGCTCTCCCAGAGGCACGGTCTTTGCCAGTTTCAGCTTCGCCGAAACCCCGATCAACATTTTGACGGGCTCCGGCTATGACCCCACCACCCATACCGCCGAGCTAAAAGTCTGCACAGTACACATCGAACCGCTGTAAGAAACAACGAAGTCAAAAAAGTCAAAACCGGAGACTGGCGAATCAAAACATTCCCAGTCTCCGGTTCCTTAATGGTATAACCGCCCCAGATCGAAGGTGAACATGACCCGCTTTAATAAGAAAAAACAATCCATACTGACAATCGAAAATGGGCAGCCGCAACGCAAAAAAGATGTGCTCGCCGCCGAAGAACCCCTGGAAATTCTATTGCGCGCCGGACAGGAACAACGCACCATCGCCATCACCATGCGCACCCCCGGCAGCGATTACGAACTCGCAGCGGGATTCCTCTACAACGAAGGAATCATCCACACCAAAGCGGAAGTTGCAAATATGACTTATTGTGTGGACGGGAATCAGCAGGAATACAACTCGCTTCGGATTCAACTGGAAGCTGATACTCTCCCCAAACTGAATCAGCTCGAGCGGCATTTTTTCACCAACAGCGCCTGCGGCGTATGCGGCAGCACCATGCTGGATGACATCAGCCAGCGCAACCTGCCGCCCATCCCCGCCGGTTCAGGCGCAACCCCGGCACTTATCACTTCATTGCCAGATAAACTTCGCCAATCTCAGGAAATCTTTGAAACCACAGGCGGACTTCACGCCGCCGCCCTCTTCGACCTGAACGGAAATCTACTCGCCATCCGCGAGGATGTTGGCCGCCATAATGCACTCGATAAATTGATCGGCTGGGGATTGCTCAATGACCAATTGCCATTCCACAACAAGGTATTGATGGTGAGTGGACGCGCCAGTTATGAGTTGCTGCAAAAAAGTTTTGTCGCTGGCGTGCCGGTCTTCTGTGCCGTATCCGCGCCGAGTACATTGGCTGTTGAAGTTGCTGAACGATTCGGAATCACCCTCATTGGCTTTCTGCGTGGAAACCGATTCAATATTTATACCGGCATCGAACGGATCAAAACCCTGGAACATGCTTTAGTAAATTGACAAATCCCACACGCTTTGATATAAACTTAAAACAATTTAGTTCTGTACTCATCCAGAGAGGCGGAGGGACCCGACCCTTTGAAACCTCGGCAACCGTTCAAGCGGTGCCAACTTCGGCAGACAAATGTCTGACAGATGAGAGATGACTTCTTATTTATGTCGCCTCTCATTTAGAGAGGCGTTTTAATTTTGTTGCTGCAAGTAAAGCAATGATATGGAGAACCCAAAATGGAAATCGGTGAAACAATTTACGTCACCACTCGCGAAGAATTCCGCGAATGGCTGGAGAAAAATCACAAGACCTGCAAAGAGATCTGGCTGATCCAATATAAAAAGGTCACAGGTAAACCATCCATCCCGTATGTAGAAGCGGTGGAGGAAGCCATCTGTTTCGGCTGGATCGACGGCTTTGAAAAAGGCATGGACGATCAACGCTACGCCAAACGCTTCACGCCCCGCAGACAAAAATCCCTGTGGACGGAAACGAACATCGAGCGGGCGCGTAAAATGATCGAAGAAGGCAAAATGACCGAAGCGGGGCGGGCGACTCTGCCAAAGGGAACATAGAGTGGCGGATTACGATAGGATTTTTCGACGCCTCGAAACCGCACGGACGTGAACGTCCGTGCTACGCCTACAAAGTCCGCTCAAGCGGACTAGCGCGCAGCGCTTCGTACGCATAGCACGGGGATTAATCCCCGTGCGGACCCAATCCACCCCCCGTGCTGGAGATGCAAGATTGGAAGTTAAACTTGAGAAAAAATGCACCAAGACCAATCAACCCCAAACATCTATTTTGAACAGTCTCCTACTATCTAGCAAGTACACGTAAAACAAACAGAGGTTTATTTATTTCCTTATGGATTCCATATTACTGATTCAAACTTAAGTTCCATCAAAAATGATATTGTTTTTTGTTTATTTATACGACCACCAACCTTTCATTGTCATGCAAATATATGTTTCAAATGAACAGGGGATGCAGTAAAACAAGTTATTAATGCAACAAATAACAAACACCAGTACGCTGACGGGAAACTGTTGATAGGTTTGTTTGACATTGGTCAAAAAAACAGACATTCCTCAAAGGACAATAACTTGGGTCTCCTGCAATGATCAATTTTTGGACTAAGACATTTTACAAAAATACCGGAACAAATGGTATCAAGTTTTTAGAGAGCTGAACCTTCACTGCTCATTGATTTAATTTACCAAAATGCAAATAAAAATTTGCATTTGGAAATAGGTCGTTATCTTTCAACACCCAAGCGGGCAAAAACTCTTTGGAGTTAACGAGTACAGAAAGAAAATTATGTCTTTCGTTTTGAAATATATTGTCCATGATTTCATTGTTTTTCTTGACAAGAAAACTGTCACTTACAACTCTGAACTAAAGGCAGCAAAGACATGCTAGATACAGACAATTTGAAACATCGCCAATAGCACCTAATGTAACGATTTATATTTTCTTATAATCTAATAATAATCACTGATTTGAGCTGAATTACCAGAAACCTGAAGCTATTAAGAGTTGGAAGGTTTTTCCTTGATGTATGGATAAAGAAAAGTTTAGGAGAACTTAATGACATCGTAAATACACCAACCGCCGTTACCTCGACGCACTCGAAAAGAAAGTCCTTGTTTTCGATGGCGCGATGGGAACGAGCCTGCAAAACCAAAACCTGACTGCTGAAGATTTCGGCGGCGAGCAATACAACGGATGCAATGACTATCTCGTCATCTCGCGCCCTGAAGCCGTGGAAAAAGTCCACCGTTCGTTTCTTGATGTGGGCGTGGATGTGCTCGAAACAGACACCTTCCGCTCGAATCGTTTGACGATGCAGGAATACAAATTGCAAGACCGCATTGCCGAGATCAATATTGCGGCGGCAACTCTTGCGCGCAAACTTACCGATGAATATGCCGCCAAGACAGGTCAGCCGCGATTCGTCGCTGGTTCAATGGGTCCCACAGGCAAACTTCCCTCCACTACCGATCCCGAATTATCGAATATCGCCTATGACGAATTAATAGATATTTTCCGCGAACAAGCCGTGGGATTAATTCAAGGCGGCGTCGATCTTCTGTTGATCGAAACTTCGCAGGATATTCTCGAAGTCAAAGCCGCCATCACGGGCATTCACAAAGCTTTCAGCGAAACGAATGTCTATTTGCCGATTCAGGCTCAGGTCACGTTTGATACGACCGGTCGTATGCTGCTCGGCACCGACATCAACGCGTCACTCACCATCCTCGAAGGCATGGGCATCGACGTCATCGGCCTCAACTGTTCCACCGGCCCCGAACACATGCGCGAGCCGATCCGCTTCCTCGGCGAAAATTCCACGCTGCCGGTTTCGTGCATTCCAAATGCAGGCCTTCCATTGAATGTGGATGGGCAGGCTGTTTATCCGCTGGAACCTGAACCGTTTGCGAATGACATGTACGAGTTTGTGACGAAGCACAACATCTCGGTCGTGGGCGGATGCTGCGGCACGACTCCGACTCACCTCAAGCTGCTCGTTGAAAAACTGAATCAGTATCCCGGCCCGAGCAGACCATCGTCCACGGTCGGTCGTCTATCGTCCGCAATGTCAGCAATTACCATGCGACAGGAACCCGCCCCGACCTTGCTTGGCGAACGTTGCAACGCGCAAGGCTCACGCAAGTTCAAGCGCCTCCTGCTCGAAGAAGATTATGATGGCATTTTGCAGATCGCACGTGACCAGGTTGCAGGCGGCGCGCACGCTCTCGATATTTCCGTGGCCGTCACCGAGCGCGGTGATGAAGGCGAGCAAATGCGCAAGGTCATCAAAAAATTAGCCATGGGCGTGGACGTGCCTTTGGTGATCGACACCACCGAAGTGGACGTAATGGAAATTGCATTGCAAACCGCACCGGGACGTTGTCTCATCAACTCGACCCATCTTGAATCTGGCCGCGAAAAAGCCGATAAGATTTTTGCTCTCGCCAAAAAATATAATGCCGCGGTCATCACCTTGACCATTGATGAAGATGGCATGGCAAAGACTGCGCAGCGCAAACTCGAAGTAGCAAAGCGTATTTATGATATTGCCGTCAACGACCATGGACTCAAACCCGAAGATCTGGTTTTCGATGATCTGACATTCACACTCGCCACAGGTGACGTTGAATTTGTCGACTCAGCCAAAGAGACCATTGAAGGCATTCGTCTCATCAAACAAAATTTACCGGGTGTGATGACATCGCTTGGCGTGAGCAATCTTTCGTTTGGATTTGCTCCGCAAGCCCGCCCGCCGTTGAACTCTGTCATGCTGTATTACTGCGTGCAAGCTGGTTTGGATATGGCAATCGTCAACGCCGCGCATGTGATGCCCTATACCGAGATCGGCACCGAAGAACGCAACCTGTGCGAAGATCTAATTTTCAACCGCCGTGACGATGCCTTGCAGCTCTTCATTCAACATTTTGAAACGGTTACGGTTTCCACTGAATCTACGGTTGCTGACCCCACCGCAGGCATGACTCCTGAACAAAGATTGCACTGGTGCATTCTTCATCGTCACAAAGACGGCGTCGAAGCGGACATTGATACCATTATCAAGCGCGGTTACATTTGGAATGAGGCGTTACCTGATAATGGGGCAGGGACAAGCCCTGCCCCTACGAAGCATGAAATTGCGGTTTATACATTAAACAATGTCTTGCTGCCTGCCATGAAAGAAGTGGGGGACAAATTCGGCGCGGGTGAATTGATCCTGCCCTTCGTGCTGCAATCCGCTGAAACGATGAAAAAGACCGTTTCCCATCTTGAGAATTATCTCGAAAAAGTGGAAGGCGTCACCAAAGGAACTGTTGTCATCGCCACCGTCTATGGTGACGTGCATGACATCGGCAAGAATTTGGTCAAGACCATTCTTGCAAACAATGGCTATACCGTCATTGACCTCGGCAAGCAAGTCCCGGCTGAGACGATCATCACCGAAGCTGTGAAAGCCAACGCCACCGCGATTGGCTTGTCTGCTTTGCTGGTTTCCACCTCGAAGCAGATGCCGCTCATCGTCAACGAAATGCAGCGCCGTGGACATAAGATCCCGATCCTGATCGGCGGCGCGGCCATCAATCGCCGCTTCGGGCGTCGTATTCTCTTTGCGGAAGATGGCAACGCTTATGAACCCGGCGTTTTCTATTGTAAGGATGCCTTCGAAGGACTCGACACAATGGACTCGTTGATCGACTCCAACCGCAAGCCTGCCATGCTGGAACAACTCCGCAAAGATGCAGATATGGAAATGAACCGCGCTTCGCAAGTCAAGCAGTCAGCGGTCAGTGGTCAGCGGTCAGCGATTGTGCCTGCGCCGATTCAACTTCCCGCCAAACTTGGTCAACGAGTTGTCAAAGATATGCCGCTTGAAATGGTTTTGAAACACCTCAATATGAATGAACTCTACCGTCTGTCATGGGGCGCTAAGAATACCCACGGTGCGGAATGGGAAAAACTCAAAGCAGACTTCGATGCCCGTCTCGCCAAAATGACAAAAGAAGCGCTCAAAGACGGCTGGCTTAAACCACAAGCTGTGTATGGGTATTTTCCCTGTCAAGCCGATGGTGACGCGCTAATCATTTACGATCCCGAATCCGTTTCATCCGTGAATCCGCTTTCAAATCCGCTACGGGAGATTGCACGTTTCGATTTCCCGCGCCAGCCTTACGATGATCACCTCGCGCTTTCAGATTACTACGCCACTGTTGAATCAGGTCAAATGGATGTGGTTGCGCTGCAAGTTGTCACCGTGGGACTTGAAGCCACCGAGAAATTTGAGAAGATGCAAGCTGCCAACGATTACACCGAAGCCTACTTCCTGCATGGTCTCGCCGTGCAAACTGCAGAAGCAACGGCGAACTATCTGCACGAGCACATCCGCCGTGAGTTGGGACTTAGCGAAGAGCAGGGCAAGCGTTATTCGTGGGGTTACCCCGCCATCCCCGAGCTCGAAGATCATTTCAAGGTCTTTAAATTATTACCCGCAGTAGAATCCGAACTCGGTATGAGTCTCGCCACATCGGGGCAGCTCGTTCCCGAGCAATCTACCGCTGCGATCATTGTCCACCATGCGAAGGCGAAGTATTACTCGGTGGGTGAGAGCCGCGTGGAACAGTTGATGAAATAAAAAAGTTTTTGGAAAAATGATGCTGCAGAACAAGTACGATTTTCGGTTTGGATTATTTATTTATCTGGCAAGTGCTGAGCTTTTATTTTCAGGTGTGATGACTGCATTCCTTGCCGCACAGCAAGGGCTTGCATCCACGCTAATCTTTTCAGCGTTGACTGCTTTTGCCGGACTGCTGGGTCTTTTGATCCCGGCTTTTCTAAAACGAAAAAACGACCTTGAACAAAAGATTTTGGATATTTTAAAGGGAATGATCGGAAGGTCATTCCCTTTAATCGTGATTCTGCTTCTATCCGCTTTTTTCTTTGTGATAATGCCAGCCGCAAATATTGTCGTGGTGGCAGCTCCTTTACTGATATGCCTCTGGCTGATCGGGTTGGAAATCCTGTTGTTGTTTGGATCGTCTCCATCAGGCGTACAGGATGGAAATACAAGCGCATCTGGCCGTAACGATAGCCTGTTCGGAATTATTGGCGTATTCCTCGCTTATGGATTTTTACTGGTCCCATCCCGCATTCCTTCGTGGTTCGATGGTTTCCCCTGGGACTCGTCTCTTGAATTCCTTTTTGCGGTATTTATCTTGCCGCTAACATTTGCCGTCGTTTGGAATATCTTTTCCAAACGTTTCTTTATTTTTTCACTTGCAAGCCTGTTCGTAGTGAAACTTGTTTTCTTCAGTTTTCTCCCGCAGACAGGCCTGGGAATTTACGCTTTTACCAGCGAAGAAGCAGTTTTGACCGATCAATGGGACAGAAGTTATCACACTTATGCAACTCCCGGTTATACACAGGTCATTAATCGTCCATATTATGCGCTGCGTGAATTTCCCGTTGAATGGATTAACAATCGCTTTGGGTTTGATAAAAATCAATTCTGGCTGAAGTTGGAATTAAACGGATACATCAACTTACAGCAGAATGAAAGACTTATATTTGTCACACAGGGCGCAAAACAAATTCAAGCGGAACTGCTGGATGTCAGCACGCAAAAAACGGTTCCCCTCATATTTGTTGAGCGGATCGAAGACATTGACAGCAAACTTTACGATTCCATCCCCGAATCTGGTCAAGTCAAAATTCAAGGTGCGCTCCTCTTCGATCATTATGGACAAATGCGTTTGGAGCCTTTTCTTGTATATCCCGATGGTTCAACACAATCCCTTTTTGCATCTCCGCGTGTATGGACATCACTGGATGGCGCCAATTACCCCGTAAGCCAGGTGAATACCTTTGGCTTTGTTTTGAATGTGTTGGGCTTTTTGTTCGCCTCGTTGATCTTTGTCGGATTATTCATCGCAATCCGCGTATTGTTGCAAGACGGCAAAATTTCACTGGTTGACCTGTATCTCGCATTATCCGGTCTGCCCCTGTTTTTTGTGACGCTGTTGATCCAAAAGCAATACATGAATGTTTTGGCGTTATCAGTTATTCTTGTTTTCTATGCAGTGAAATTGACGGAACAATTTCTTTATCAACGCTATTTTTCAGGAAAGGTATTCCTGTTTTCCTTCGGAGTTGTTCTGCTGTTTCTCTTCCTCGCCCTGGATACATACGACCTGCGGGTGGTTACCAATTTTCCGCCATTTCAAGACGGACTTGAATATCAAACCTTCGCGCATAATATCTATGTCAATCTGGATATATTTCTTGCGAATACGCCGCCCCGTGCATATAAGGTTCTTTTCCCTTATGTCGTTGGCCTCCTGCATATTCTCTTTGGACATTCGGCATCGGCACAGTTATTTATTGATACATGGTGCGCCATACTCAGCGGCGCTCTCATGATTGAATTGATGAAAGAACTCCGCCTGACAGATAAAGTCTCACTGAGCGCCGCGGTCTTTTATCTTTCACTGCTCTTTTTGCCCTCGCTCTATATTTTCTATTTCCGCTTTGGATTGATCGAACCATTTTCAACAACTTTGCTGTTACTCACCTATTACTTCGCCATCAAACATCAACGCGTTGGCATGTTTATCGCGGGTATTTTCACGGTCCTGCTGCGCCTCGATTATCTTGGAATTACATTCACTGCGATCCTGCTTTCTTCCGCGCCGATACAGGGCACGCTAAAGAACGCCTGGATGCAATTCTTTGGCTGGTTAAAAACAAACTGGAAACTTCTTGCCGCCTATATGTCCGCTTTGTGTCTGCCGGTTTTTCTTGCCGTTCTTGGATACTTTTTATTTGTCCCTGACTACATGTTAAATGCGTCTGACACCGATCAAACATCCTTCAAAAGTTTTATTGATGGGCTGGTAAAAGTTATTGTTGGCGGAACAATGAAAGATCTGCGTGAAAAATTTGCAGAATCTCCGCTGGATGTTTTATTAATATCAACTCCTTTGTTGATCGGGTTTATGCTCGTGCTCGCATCTGTTTTTCTTCGCGTCGGTATTTTCAAAAAACTTGACCTGCGCCTTGGTCTGCTTGCTCTCAGTCTTTTGCCTGCCTACATCGTTGTACGCCCCGCCGCTTATTTTCCGCGCTTTAGTTTGCCGCTCCTTTCGCTTGACCTGATCGTCATCAGTTTATTTTTTCATCATCTTTGGTCACAAAGTCGGTTGATTGAGTCTCATGAATAAAATAATCAAGCTTATTTTTTTTATCACGCTTGCCATCCTTGGCGTTTTCATTACGAGTCAATATAGTGAGTCGTGGGATGAGTTGCAGTTCTATAAATATGCCAACCACGCGCTTGAGTCTTACAGCACATGGCCGCAGCGCGGCGAGATCATCGTCACCGGCAACACGTATGATAATTACGGCCCGGCGTTTGTGATCTTCACTTCGCTTACAGCCCGCGCATTGCAGATCATTAATCCCAGCGGATTGATCTCTGATTATCGTCACCTTGTTTATTTCTTTACTTTCCTCGCGGGCGTTTGGGCCTTTCACGACATTGCCAAACGCTGGATGAATCAACTCGCGGCATGTACTGCAACTTTACTTTTTCTCACTCAACCGCTTTTCTGGGGACACGCCTTCTTCAGCCCGAAAGATATTCCCTTCATGAGTTTTTTTTTGCTCAGTCTTTCTTTTGGATTCAGGATGGTGGACTCTGCCCCGCATTTTTCATTGGACTCATTAACGCCTGCCGCCAGAAAATCTCTGACGGTTCTTTCCGCCCTGTGGCTTGTTTCTGTTTTCTCGCTCTTTCTCCTCACCGACACATTCCACACCCTGATCGAGACTCTTGTCCGCGCGGCTGCATCAGGTGAAACAAATATCATTTCGCTCATCGCATCTGATATTCAAAAAGTAAAACCTGAAATCTACATCCAAAAATACTTCACCCTCTTCCTCTGGCTCCGCTCCACCTTCTTCCTTCTTTCCTCTTTTGGTTTGTTTTTGTATATTCGTCGTTTTTTAAATTTCATCCTTCATCCTTTATCCTTCATCCTTATCCCTGCTCTCCTTCTCGGCCTCACCACCTCCACCCGCATCCTCGGTCCGCTGGCTGGGGTGATCGTTGTGTATTATGCATTGAGAAAATCAATACAGCGAAAAGATGTCCACTCACCACTCACCACTCACCAACTACCAAATACCATTCTTCTCCTAACCATCTACGCCATTCTCTCCATCATCGCCATGTACATCACCTGGCCGTACTTGTGGCCGAATCCGCCGGCGCGTTTGCTGGAGAGTTTACAGGTCATGTCACAATATCCGTGGAAGGGACAAGTACTCTTTAACGGGCAATTTTATTCTTCGACGGATCTGCCTTTATCGTATATTCCGGTTTTGCTTGCCATTCAATTCACAGAACCGGTCTGGCCTTTGTTCGTGATCGGATTAATCAAACTGCGCAAAAATAACATGGCATTGGTTTCGACTCTGTTGTGGTTCGTGCTGCCCTTGCTGGCCTTGATCTTCACGCACGCGCCTTTATACGATAATACGCGCCAGATATTCTTTATCCTGCCGCCTGTGTTTTTCGTGGCCGGCCTGGGCGTGGAAACTGTCCTCGGATGGCTGAACCAGCAAAAAGTTAAAATGGGATTCGCGGTTTTCATCCTCCTGCCCGGTTTGATCGCGGGCGTGGTTTTGCATCCGTATCAATATGTCTATTACAATCATTTGATCGGGAATCCGACCGGAAGATTTGAATTGGATTATTGGGCGGCATCGTATCGTGAAGCGGCGAACTGGTTGAATGAAAATGCGCCCGCCAATGCGAAGATCGCTGTGGGTGACCCGCAGCATATTGCCGAGTTGTATCTGCGCAGTGATTTGAAGATCACGGATGCAGAGCCGGATTATGTTATATTCTCCACCCGCTATAACGCGCACGAAAAGTTTTTTGCGGATGATGAAATCGTATATCAAGTTGAACGCGGCGGAATGCTTTTCGCTGTGGTCAGAAAAATAAAATAAGAGGCAGCATGGATCTTTTGGAACAACTTTCTTTGGGGACAATTCTGGCCGATGGCGCGATGGGCACAATGCTTCACGCGCGCGGCGTTGGTTTTGACAAATGCTTTGATGAATTAAATCTCACCAATCCGGCGGCGGTGGCGGATATTCACCGCGAATATATTGAAGCGGGCGCGCAGTTAATTATCACTAATACATTCGGTGCGAATCGTTATAAATTAAAAAAACACGGATTCGAAGATGACGTGACCGAGATCAACCGCGCCGGTGTGGAACTTGCAAAACGCGCAGTGGCGGCGTCATTCAAAAATATTTTCGTGGCCGGCGACGTCGGTCCGCTGGGGGTGCGCATTGCCCCTTATGGACGGGTGAAACCTGAAGAAGCACGCGCGGCGTTTGCAGAGCAGGTGAAGGCTCTGTCAGATGCCGGCGCGGATTTGATCGTGATCGAAACCATGAGCGACCTATATGAAATTCAGGAAGCGATCAAGGCATCGAAGCAAACCTGTGATCTGCCTGTGGTGGCATCGGTGACATTCACGCGCGATGACCGCACTTTGCTCGGCGATGAGCCGATGAAGGTGGCACGCACATTAAGAGATGCAGGCGCGGATGTGATCGGAGTCAATTGTTCCGGCGGACCTTCGCAGTTGCTGCGCATTCTCAAACAAATGAAGCACGCCGTTCTCGATGGAAAGTTCTGGGTTAAGCCGAACGCGGGCTGGCCTGAACAAGTGGGCGGACGAATTATGTATCCCGCTGACCCTGAATATTTTGGCGATTACGCGCTTGCCTTCCGTGAAGCGGGTGCGAGCATTGTCGGCGGCTGCTGTGGAACGACTCCTTCACATATCACAGCCATGAAGAAGGCCTTTGAAACTGCGCCTGTTTTTGTGGCAGAGTCAATTTCAATTTTGGCCGAAGATGAAATGTTGGACGAGCCTGCCGAACAGCCAACCCAACTCGCGCAAAAACTTTCCGCTGGGAAATTTTCGATCTGCGTTGAAATGGATCCCCGCGCGGACTCTCGACTCATAAATTACTGGCTGGCGCATCTCTTTTATATGATGCCGGCGCGGATGTGATCAACGTGGCTGATTCGCCGATGGCGCGCATGAGAATGTCTGCCTGGGCGGTGTGTGATCTGGTGCAGCGCAAGATCGGGGTAGAAACAACTTTGCATTTCCCCACTCGTGGACGTAACCTGCTGCGTGTACAAGGTGACTTGCTCGCCGCGCACGCGCTCGGTATTCGCAATGTTTTTGTGGTGATGGGTGACCCCACATCCATTGGTGATTATCCCGAAGCGACAGATAACTATGATCTGGTTCCATCCGGTTTGATAAAACTCATCAAGCAGGGATTCAACACCGGTGTGGACCACTCAGGCACAAGCATCGGCCAGCCGACAAATTTCTTCGTAGGCGCGGCCTTGAATCTCTGCCCGCAGGATGTGGATAACGAAGTAAAGAATCTGCATCGCAAGATCAAAGCCGGCGCAGATTTCTTCCTGACCCAACCGATCTACCGCGTGGATGATGGACCTAAACTGATCGAAGCCTACGAAGCCAAACACGGCAAATTGGAGAAACCCATTCTGGCCGGAATTCTGCCTTTGGTCAGCGGGAAACATGCCAACTTCCTGCATCACGAAGTGCCCGGTGTTTTCATCCCTGATGAAGCGCGTGAGCGAATCGAAGCTGCCGGAGATGGCGGCGCAAAAGTAGGCGTGGAACTGGCGGTTGAGTTAATTCAAAACATCAAATCATGGGCCAGCGGAATTTATATCATGCCGCAATTCCATCGTTATGATATGGTCGCAGAAATCATCGAAGCGGTAAAATAGACAATGGACGACAGACCATAGACCACAGTCTGTCAACCATCGTCCATTGTCTGTGGTCAATCGTCCAAGGAAAATATGCTCCTCACCATTGATATCGGCAACACCAACCTGACCCTCGGCCTGTATGAAGGCGATCAACTCGGCGCACATTGGCGGCTTGCAACCGACCATAACCGTATGCCCGATGAATACGGCTTGCAGTTTTTAGGTCTGCTGCAAAACGCGGGCAAGACACTCGATCAGATCACAGGCATTTCGCTTGCTTCGGTTGTTCCACCATTAACCGGCAGAGTGATTCAAGCCTGCCGCGAATATCTCAAACAGGAACCGCTGGTTGTGGATGCGGGCATCAAAACCGGCATCAAGGTCCGCTATGAAGATCCAAAAGCTGTAGGTGCGGACCGCATCTGCGATGCCGTGGCCGTGATGAAACTTTATGGCGGCCCCGCCTGCGTGGTGGATTTCGGAACCGCAACAACTTTCAACGCAGTGACAAAAGACGGCGAATATCTTGGCGGCGCGATCACGGCCGGCATCAACCTTGCCGCCGAAGCCTTATACACACGCGCTGCGAAACTTCCGCGCATTGATTTACAGGTGCCGCCCTCCGTCATTGGCCGCAACACTGTCCACGCGATGCAATCGGGTTTACTGTTTGGGTACGTGAGCATGGTCGAGGGCATGGTGACCAGATTCCGGTCCGAGTTGGGAAGCGATATGAAAGTCATCGCCACCGGCGGGCTGGCAGAAGTCGTCGCCAAAGAAACAAAGGTCATTGATGTCATCGCTCCCTGGCTCACGCTCGACGGTCTGCGAATCATCTGGCAGCTTAATCACTAAATGAAAAAAATAATTTACTGGATCGCGGGGACTTGTATTTTGCTGTTTGCCTGCAATGGAGTCGTCCCGCTCAGGAAGACTCCCCAGCCGATGTCCACGCCTCTCCCCCCGACCGAAACTGCCACTCGACTACCAACACTTCCCCCGCCCTCAACATTTACGGCTTCGCCCATCCCCACGGCCACATGGATTCATCAGGGGCCGTATGAGATTGTTATGCCGATCCTCTTGTATCATCGCATTGATACATCACCCGATAACAGCCGTTACTATGTGACGCCTGAGAGATTCGAAGAGGAAATGAAATTATTGCACGATTGGGGATATACAACCATCACACTTGACATGCTCTCGCGTGCCATCATTGACGGCGCTGATCTGCCCCCGCGCCCGATGATCATCACCTTTGATGATGGTCACATGAATAATTACACCACTGCCTTTCCGATCATGCAAAAGTATGGCTTCACAGGCGTGCTCTATGTCGTCGGTACCTACATCGGCGCAGATCAATACCTGAATGCCGATCAGATCAAGGAAATGGCCGTTGCCGGCTGGGAAGTGGGCAGTCATAGTATGCGTCATCTTGACCTGCTCGCGCTTGACCGAACAGAACAGAAGTATGAAATATTTGAATCGCGTGAATATCTGGAAGAGAAACTGGGGATTCCCATTCAGTCATTTGCCTATCCATTTGGCAATAGCAATGTTGATATCGTTGATCTGGTTCGCGCCGCAGGCTACACAACTGGAATGAGTCTGGGATTCACCTACGATCAGGGAACGGGAAATATATTATCCCTGCAGCGCCGCGACATAAGAGGAACTTATGATCTTAAGCAATTTGCGCTCTTTCTCCCCTGGCAGGGTGACCCGTTTTTTTTACCAACAGATACACCTACACCCACACCCACTCCATCGCGTACGCCAAAGCCGTAATTTTAAAATCCTTCAGAAAGCTGAAGGATTTTTTCTTTAAAGTTAGCGTTCTCCAAAACGCAGCAGGATCACACCCAACAATACCAATCCGCCGCCCGCAAGCTGAATCGGATTCAACAATTCGCTCAAGAAGAAATAAGCCCAAATTGCAGTGAAGGCCGGTTCAAGAGTCGCAATTAAATTTGCGGATGTAGGGGAGAGATAGCGGATACTTAACGTATATAAACCAAAACCGCCGAGTGTGGGAGCGACACCCAAAAAGAAAAGAATCCCCCAGCCCGTGGACGAATTTCCAAGCCAGAGCATATCGGCAAAAGCCGGTTTGCCTGTGATGAACAGATCATTCCCAAGATTGAAAAATAATAAAAAGACAGTTGCGAAACGCAAAACTGTAAAGTAGCGCCGTCCACGAATCGATCTTTGTATCTGAAGCGTGTTTGCCTTCGAGATTGTACACAGCGAATAACAAACCGGAGAGCAGACCAAAAACAATCCCCAGCGGATTAAGATTCCAGACCGAAGGATCATACGCGCCCGCTACCAGCACGATCCCCGCCAGACTTAATAAAATAGACAATATCTTTATCAGGCTGAATTTTTCCTTCAGCACAATGCGGCTTAAGATCGCCGTCATCGCGGGCGAACTGAACGCCATGACGGTTGCCACCGCCGCGCCGTTATATTGCACAGAGAAGGTCCACAACGAATTGAAGATCGCCAGCGAGAGTCCATACAAAACCATGAACGGCCAGTGGATGCGCTCAAGATGAAAACGCGCACGGCTGAAGATCAACAGGCCGACCACCATGCCGATGGAAACGAACAGGTCACGCCAAAAGGCGAGCACCAAAGATGGCAATGAATACGTCTTGCTCAAATAACTGATGAACGGCCCCGTCGTAGACCAGAGCACAGTAGCGACCAGCGCGATGATAAATCCGCGTGAAGATTGGGAGGTTTGTTTCATGAAGAGTCCTTGAAAAATAAAAACCCCGCAGATTGCGGGGTTGGTGGGAGTGCCCCCACGGGAATTCGAATCCCGGTTTAAGCCTTGAGAGGGCTTCGTCCTGGGCCACTAGACGATGGGGGCGTACTTTTTGAAGCGGGTTGCATTGTATCACCGCAAATTTTACCCGTCAACAATGAAGACGTGTATCTCCTTCGGGCCGTGTACGCCGATGGTTAGAGTCATTTCGATGTCTGCGGTGCGTGAGGGGCCGGTGATGAAAACCGCCGCGCCCGTGCCTTTTACCAAATGCATTGCGTCAGATAAGGATGACAAAATATTGGATGAATTCAAGACTGCGATGTGGATTTCCGGAAGCAGCGACGCGTGTAACGGGCTGCCCTCTCCATCCACGATCAAAATGGACCCGGTATCTGCCAGCCCGCAAAGGGCATTCGTTACCCCGACGATGATCTCCGGATCAGGCTCGTGCGTGAAATCAATCTCTGCATTTTGTAAAATATTTTCATCGAGAGTCTTTGGTTCCAGATGAATTTTATGAACGCCGCGTGATTTAAGAAATTCAATAATATCTTGCGTGGCGTTCTGTGTTTGATAGGCATGTCCGCCCAGTGCGGTGAGTTCGGATGTAAATTGTGTAATCTTATTTTGGAGCGCGGGAGCCTGCTCCTGCGTTTGAATCTTGTGGAGTGTGGGAGCTTGCTCCCACGCATTTTCTATTCGCGTACCTGACGGCAAGCCGTCAGACTCCATAAAACCATCCCGAAATGTCTTGCCTGCGAATCGGGGGAAGTCTTTGCTGTAGCCCCAGCCTGTAAACGCGGGCAGACGAATCCACTGCGAGAAGGGGGCGAAGAGAAAACTTCCGAGCGCCGCGAATTTTTGTGACGCCGCATACAGCTTCGGGTGAGTCGCGATGCGGGCAAATATCCGCAGGCCAAATTTGGTTGAGGCGGAAAGTCCCGCGCCAGCGGTTTGCGGAGTGTCGTCTGTGGTTGATGAATATCCGGCTCTGACGCGAGTTAATAATTTCGGCAGATCAATATCCACCGGGCAGGCATCTTTGCACGCGCCGCACAGCGACGAAGCCTGCGCGAGTTGTACATAATTTTCACCGAGCAAGCCCGGCGAAATGACAGAGCCGATCGGGCCGGGATAGGGCGCGATGGAAAGGTCGCTGCCGATATAGGCGTGCCCGCTCAACTCGCGGAAAACGGGACAGGCATTCAAGCACGCGCCGCAGCGGATGCAATACAAAGATTCTTTAAGCGGAGAATTTCTTAAGCGCGTGCGTCCGTTATCAAGCAGGATGATGTGACGCTGCTGGTCGGGAAGTGGCTTGTGCAGCAGTTGCGTGTAGACGCTGAGTTTTTGTCCGGTTGCAGAGCGGGGGAGAAGCGAGAGCATGAGCGCGAGATCATCAAGGTTTGGGACGATGCGCTCCATGCCCATCAACGCAATGTGGACCGGCGGCAGGGTGGTGACCATGCGCGCGTTGCCTTCGTTGGTGATGACGCAAATTCCGCCCGTGTCTGCGATGCCGAAGTTCACTCCGCTTAAACCAATATCGGCGGTCAGGAAAACTTCGCGCAGAACTTTGCGCGCGGTGGCGGTCAGTGTGGGAATGTCGGTGGTGTAGGGAATGCCGAGTTTTTCGTGAAAGAGTTCTGCGACCTGTTCTTTGCGTAAATGCGCCGCAGGCGTAATGATGTGACTTGGCCGCTCGTGCCGCAGTTGCACAATGTATTCACCGAGGTCGGTTTCGATGACTTCGATGCCTTCTTTTTCAAGCGCATGATTTAATTCGATCTCTTCGGAGACCATGCTTTTTGATTTGGCGATAAGAACAGAATTCACCGGAGATAAACGGAGATCAACAGAGATTTCTTTTTGGTTTTCTTTGCGCTCTCTGCGTCTCTGCGGTAAATCTTTTGCAATATCCAAAACAATTTGTATTGCTTCTGCTGCGTCCTTTGCGCGATGGACGGTCATGCCGTTTGCTTCTGCGTGGGTGATGAATTGTGACAGATAGGAATCAAGATGCTCAATTACATCCGCGCGGATTTTGTGCGCGCGCTGACGCCTCTCGCGCCAATCGGGGATTGACTCAAATGCGAGGGCGCGGCCTTTCAGACGGCGTTCGGTGTTGTTGTCTAGCGCGATCTGAAGAGTTTCGTTATTAATTGATTCGCGAATTCTTTGACGGAATGTGCCCATGTTTTTTCCTGTTGGATCACCGGTCTTGCATTTTCATCGCCCCAGCGCATACGTTTTTCCAGCATGCCTTCAGCAGTTTCTTTGCGGATCTCGCCAATAAGACGCATGGCTTCGTTGCTTTCAATTCCACGCCAGCGCAGAAGGCCGTAGGCCACTGTCCCTGTGCGGTGAACGCCCGCCGAGCAATGAATGAGCAGCGAGCCGCCATCATCCAGCAATTGCGAGAGTTGCGGCATGGCTTCGATCAGACGTTTATGCATATCTCCCATCGGGTAATTTCCGTTGGGGACGGGCAGCCAGAACCAGTTGAGTCCTGCGTTTTTTGTCATGTCGCCGTATTGTTCGGCGTGTTCGCTTTCTTTGAGCAATGTGACAATATGCGTGCAGCCGATCTCGCGCAGATGATTAAAATCCGTCCGGCGCGGACGATGATAAAGGGCAAGGCGTCCGTTGCCTACTTTTACAAAGTTGTATTTTGGCGCTTCGTTATTCATTTGTTATCTGTGATTCAGTATTTCTGCGATATGAAGGACTCTTTGTTTTTTCTTCTGACGATTTAATCCGCCGGCGATGTGCATCAGACAGCCCGCGTCGGTCACTACCAACGTGGGGACTTGCCCTGAGCTTGTCGAAGGGTAACTCGCTTCCAAATTGCTGATCTTGCGCTTTAGCCATTCTGCCGATAACTCAGGATGTTCAACCGACATGATTCCGCCGAAGCCGCAACATTCTTCGGCGTGCGGCAATTCGACAAGCGTCGCACCGTGGACATTCGCCAGCAATGCGCGTGGTTGTTTATCCACGTTGATGCCGCGCAAAGTGTGGCAGGATGGGTGGTAGGTTAATATTCCGTCCCAGGTTGCGCCGAGGTCGGTCACGCCTAATTTGTCTACGAGATATTCTGTGAATTCATAAGTCCGCGCGGAGAGTGCCTTGGCGCGCGGAAGCCAGACTGCATCATCGGCAAATAATTCAGGATAGTTATGCCTGAACATGTGTGCGCATGAACCTGAAGGTGTGACAATATCGCCGCTTGTTTTTTCAAAAACTTTTATTGTGTGTTCAGCAATGGCGCGTGCTTCCGTGCGCAGACCGGCATTGAAGGTGGGCTGTCCGCAGCAGGTTTGCTCGCGGGCGAATTCGACAGAGATGCCGAGGCGTTGGAGGATGTCCACGACGGCCTGACCAGTTTTCGGGAAGAAAGAATCGGCGAGACAGGTGATGAAGAGTTGGACGTGAGTCATGAGGCGATTCTAATCCCAAAGTGGAAATATCATCCAATTTTAAAAAGTGGTTAAAAATCTCTGTGGTGAAAGCTTAAAAAAACAAGCCCAACTCGTTGTGAGTCAGACTTGTTGATTCGTAAGGTTGATTGGATCTAGCCGAATGAAATTCCCAGGTCGTGGGCGGTGAGCACAATATCTGAATCCATTGGGACCATTTTCATTTTGCCCATGGCTTCTTCGATCGGAACATATTTAACATGCGGCGGGTCGAGAGCAACCATCACGCCATCCTGGCCTTCTTCCAAACCGCGGACTGCGGCTGCGCCGAAACGCAGCGCGGTGAGACGGTCGAAAGAGGTGGGGGAGCCGCCGCGTAAAAGATGACCGAGCACCACTACGCGTGTTTCTTTGCCAGAGATGGCATGAATCTCTGCTGCCACTTTTTCACCAATGCCGCCCAAACGCTCGGCGCGGCCCGCTTCATGTTCAACCACGGTGACTGCGCCGCCTTTGGGTGATGCGCCTTCTGCGACCACCACGATGGTGAATTTGTTGCCGCGTGATTCGCGTTCTTTGATCTTTTCAATTACTTTATGAATATCGTAGGGATTCTCGGGGATCAGGATCACATCGGCAGAGCCTGCCACACCTGAGTGCAGCGCGATCCAGCCGGCGTACCGTCCCATCACTTCCACGACCATCACGCGTCCATGGGATGCGGCTGTGGAATGCAATCGGTCGAGCGCTTCGGTAGCGAACCCGACGGCGGTATCAAAACCAAAGGTCACTTCTGTTTTATCGAGATCATTGTCGATGGTCTTGGGAACTGATATCAGGCGCAGACCTTTCTTTGAGAGTACGCTCGCGATTGCAAGCGAACCATCTCCGCCGACGGTGATGAGTGCATCAATATGATGCAGGCGGAATCCGCGCACGATCTCATCGGTGCGATCTACTTCTTCGATCGTCCCGTCGGGGCG
Source organism: Candidatus Villigracilis proximus (assembly GCA_016715195.1). Lineage (GTDB taxonomy): Bacteria > Chloroflexota > Anaerolineae > Anaerolineales > Villigracilaceae > Villigracilis > Villigracilis proximus. Next base: position 31,510 of record JADKBB010000015.1, on the reverse strand, counting down.
TGCGATCGGATACTTAAGCGGATTGTTGCGATTGCTGGTTCCCAGAATGGTTCCACCCAGGTGGGTGATCCCGCTCACCTTTTCGCGTGTGAGCGGCACAAAGCCTCCGCTTGGATATTCCTCCGGTGAAAGGATTCCGTGAAAGCCATCGAGAACACCGTACACTTCCCAGCCGCGTTTAATCGCTGAAAGCGCCGCAGCACGAATGACAGCGTTTAAGCCGGGAGCGTCACCGCCGCCGGTGCTGATCGCTATTTTTTTAATTGATACACTTTTATTTTTAGGCATAAAACTACTCCGTTTAATATTTAATTTCCGGTTTGGATTATAGTACTGTAAGCGGATTGGGGCTATGTGGAAATCTACACCTTATTGTCATTACAATTTGCAGGGAAACGTACTCCTGGCGTTTTCTCTTAAGTCCGCGATAATTCCTGAAAAGTGAAATTTTCCCGATTAATTTGTTTAGTCATTAGACAAACTTTTCAACCCAAAAATACCGAATCCTATTTTTTACGGTATCATTTCATCCATTATGGAATTCCTAACACCCCCCCCTCAAAAATTTGACCTGCCCAAGCGCCTGACGCGTCTTGGCGAATTAGCCTACAACCTGTGGTGGACGTGGCAGCCTGAAGCTGCACGCCTCTTCGGACGACTTGATTATGATCTGTGGGAACGCCTCGGGCACAACCCGATCCGCTTGCTGCAGGAGATCAGCCACGGACGTTTGGTGCAAGCCTCCAAAGACAAGGATTATCTCGTCTTGTATGATGCGCTTTTCAAACGCTTTGATGATTATTTCACCAAACAATCATGGACACAAAAAGCGCATCCTGAATTTGATAACAAACCGGTTGCGTATTTCTCAATGGAATTTGGTTTGCACGAAACACTTCCCATTTATTCCGGCGGCCTCGGCGTGCTGGCGGGCGATCACCTTAAAGAATCCTCCGACCTCGGCCTGCCGCTGATCGCAGTTGGTTTCATGTATGGGCAGGGATACTTCTCCCAGCGCATCAGCGAAGACGGCTGGCAGGAAGCGCTCAACAATCCATTAACCTTTGAACATCTGCCCGTTACTCTGGTGACGAAAAACAACAAACCTGTCACCATTCAAATCGAATTCCCAGACCGCAATATCACCGCGCAAATTTGGGAAGTGCGTGTCGGACGTGTTCCGCTCTATCTGCTTGATTCAAATGTTGAAGGCAACAACGATTTTGACCGTATGCTCACCGCGCGTTTGTATTGGTCTGATCTGGACCGCCGCGTGATGCAGGAAGTCTTGCTCGGAGTGGGCGGCGTGCGCGCTCTGCGTGCTCTGGATTATTCCCCCGCGGTCTGGCACATGAACGAAGGTCACGCATCTTTCTTAACGTTGGAGCGGGCCCGTGAACTGGTTGCATCAGGCTCCACTTTTGCAGATGCCGCCCAAAAGAACCGTGGACAAAATGTCTTCACCACGCATACCCCTGTCCCTGCTGGTAATGACGAATTCCCGCTCTGGCTGCTGGATAAATATCTCGCCAAACTCTGGCCCGAGCTTGGACTCACCCGTGAAGAGTTCGTTAATATTGCCAAGCATCAACAGCCGCATGGCGAAACTTTCTCCATGCCCATTCTCGCCTTGAGACTCTCCAACGGCAGCAATGGCGTTTCAGAACTGCATGGACAAGTCTCACGCGAAATGTGGAACTTCCTCTGGCCTGACAAAGCTGAAAATGATGTGCCGATCCAATACGTCACGAATGGCGTTCATACCCGCAACTGGATGGCGCGCCGCTTGAATGTTTTGCTCGAAAAATATCTCGGCGCAGACTGGTACGATAATCTTGATGACCACGAGTTGATGAAGAAACTCGATCAGATCCCGGAACCCGAATTGTGGGGCGTCCGTTTACACCTCAAACGTAAACTGGCTTTCTATCTCAAGGAACGTGTCCGTGACCGTTGGGCGCACGGCGGATTCCATCCCGTGCAGGTGGTTGCTTCGGGTGTGTTAATTAATCCCTACGCGCTGACCATTGGTTTCGCGCGCCGCTTTGCTACATACAAACGCGCCAATTTGATCATGTCTGATATCGAGCGCTTACTCGATATTATTAACCGCCCCAACATGCCCGTGCAGATCATCTTCGCAGGCAAGGCGCATCCCGCCGATGAACCCGGCAAGCAGTTGATCCAAAAGGTGTATCGCACCGTCAAAAAAGCGGAAACAGGCGGGCGTCTCGTCTTCCTCGAAGATTACGACATGAACCTTGCGCGTTACCTCGTGCAGGGCGTGGACGTGTGGATGAATACTCCGCGCCGCCCGATGGAAGCCAGCGGCACCTCCGGCATGAAAGCCGCGATCAACGGCGCGCTGAACTTCTCAGTGCTCGATGGCTGGTGGCGTGAAGCCTACAACGGCAGCAACGGCTGGTCGATCGGTGAGGATAAGGAATATGAGTCGAATGAGATTCAGGATTCTGCCGATGCCGAAGATATGTATCACACCCTTGAGCATAAGATCATCCCGATGTATTACAACCGTGACCCGAAAGAGATTTCACACGAGTGGATCGACATGATGAAAGATACGATGAAAACTGTCATTCCTCAATTCTCCACACGCCGCATGGTAAAGGAATATGTTGAGAAGTTCTACGCGCCCGCGTTGAAAAATAAATAAATTTGATTTGATGTTGTTGTTGGGGCGGGGCTTGTCCCCGCCCTTTTTATTCCCTATATATCAGGACGACCGCAAGAGTCGCCCCTACGGAGAAAAAATGTTTCCCGAAATTACCGTCACCGAATTGGGTGAAAAACTTAAGTCAGACGAAAAATTTATTTTGCTGGATGTGCGCGAACTGTCAGAGTTGGCATATGCCAAAGTAACAGACAGCAGGCTTGAGGTCACGCCCATGAGCCGCCTCGCGAGCGAAGGTGTCGCCGCGTTGTCCGAATCCGCTCGCAGCCAGGAAATCCCGGTCTATGTCATGTGTCATCATGGCAGCCGCAGTGTGCAGGTCACCATGTGGCTGGCGCAGCAGGGATATAAAAATATGATCAACGTCAGCGGTGGGATCAATGAATATGCAAGCAGGGTGGATTCTTCAGTGGGCTTTTACTAGATCAATACGATGTCAGATCTAAAGGTTGAGCGTTTCAGCTCAACCTTTATTTTTGTCCATTAAACCAGACTGCCATCCTTGCGGATGGCAATCGTGTGGCGCTGTGGCAATTCTTCGTTAGATCGCGGAGAGGGATGCCACAGCGCTGGGTTTATTGCTACTTTTCATAAGTGACATCACCTCCTCCATTTCGTAAAATGGCATTTAGTTGTTTGCCCCCCAGCAGTAACGAAAGTATGTCACAAAATAAATCGGATGTCAATAGGCGGATTAGAAACTCTCACAAAATTGTAATGCTGATATTTCACGCAAAAACCTTCTTAAACAGGGAACGTGCTGGGTTTGCTGTTCCTTCGTGCTCTTTGTGTCCTTTGTGTTTAAAGCCTTTCCCTCCCCAATTCCTGAAAAATTGTGATACCTTTTGATAGTCTCCGCCAGACTATCCCGACTATCCTTGCGGAAATTCAATCAGGAGTATGTATGAAAACCAATCCAAATAAACTATGGATATTTGTCTTCGCCCTCGGCTGGCTGTTCGATTTTCTGTTTTGGCAAAATAAACCCGGTGTCAACTTTGCCATTTTTTCAACGGCTTGTCTGGTCGCTGCCTTCTATCTTTTATTAAGCGACGGGCTGCGCCCGAATCGTTTCAGCCTGATCCTGCTCCCGTTATTCGGCTTTTTCGCCGCTGTCACATTTATCCGCGCCGAACCGATGACGACCTTTCTCGCCTACACATTCACCCTGTTGGCAATGACCATTCTCGCAGTCACCTATCTTGGCGGGCGCTGGATTTTATACACGTTTATAGATTACCTGGGAAAATCCCTGCAATTATTTGGGAGCATGATCGCTGCCCCGATCACTTTTATAGCAGATGTGCGCAAGGCACAAACGGAAGCCGGCGTTGTACCCTCTAAACGAAATATTTGGCCCGTCGTGCGCGGCATTGTCATCGCCCTGCCTGTCATCGCCATCTTTGCTTCCCTGCTCGCGTCAGCAGATGTGGTCTTCGGTCAGCGTCTTGAGGATTTGATCAACTGGTTCAACATTGATAATCTGCCTGAATTGATCTTTCGCTTTATTTACATCGTCGTCGTCGGATATGCGCTCGCGGGGGTCGTTCTACACGCCGCCACGCAATCAAAAGATGAAAAACTTGCAAACGAGGACAAGCCGCTCATTCCACCTTTTCTTGGCTACGTGGAAGCCACCATTGTCCTGGGTAGTGTGGTTGCGCTTTTCACTGCCTTTGTCGTTATTCAATTTCAATATTTTTTTGGCGGCACGACCAATATCCACATTGATGGATATACCTACGCCGAATACGCCCGCCGCGGATTTGGCGAACTGGTGACCGTGGCTTTCTTTGCCTTGCTTATGCTGCTTACCTTGAGCGCCATCACCAAACGCGAGAGCGAGTCGCAGCGCCAGTTCTTCTCGGGGTTGGGTGTGGCTCTTGTTGCCCTTTTGCTGGTCATGCTGGTTTCAGCCTTCAAACGTCTTGGCTTGTATGAAGAAGTATATGGCTTCTCTCGTTTGCGCACCTATACCCACGTCTTCCTGATTTGGATCGGACTGCTTTTAATCGTCACCATTGCGCTTGAAATTTTACGCAAGGAGCGCATGTTCACCTTTGCCATGCTGATCGCTTCTTTCGGATTTGCAATGACTCTCCCCATTCTCAATGTGGATGAATTCATTGTTAAACAAAATATTCAACGCGAGATGATTGTCATTAAATCAGAAAGCAGCTCATCACTGCGTACTGGCAGCGTGGAATTGGACACCAGTTACTTTTTGGATCTCTCCGATGACGCAGTTCCCGCCCTCGTTGAAGCGTATCTGACTCCGACCCTGTCTGATTCCGTCCGAGAGCAGATTGGCGCATCTTTGGCCTGTATCAACTACGAACACGGACGAGATACACGTGAAGTATCCTGGCAGTCTTTTCATTTTGCCACCGTCAATGCAGACCGGGCACTGGCATCCATTAAGAGTGACCTTAAGAAGTTCAAAATTGACGACTCAAATTACGTGGCAATGGTCACCACGCCCTCCGGTGACGAATTCTCCTGCTCGCCCTATTATTACGACTAAAAAATTCTGAGTAAGAACCTACCTGCATTGCCAGTCTAACTGTCACGATTTATCAACTCAAAGGAGACAGGCAATGGACTTTAAACTGACCATCTTTTCTGATTACATCTGACCGTGGTGCTATGTCGGCCAGGGTGTGGTCGACCAACTGAAAGCTGAATACAAAGTGGATGTGGAATGGCGCCCGTATTATCTGCGCCCCGATACTCCGCCCGAAGGCATGGACCTGCCTGATTACATTCGCAAAGCGCAAGCCAGCGGTGCGGATGAGCGTCTGCAGAGCATGGCGCAAATGCATGGCATGGAGTTTAAATCTCCCGGCCGCATATACAACACACGTATTGCGCACGAAGCTACTGAATATGCGCGCGAACATGGCAAAGCGCTTGAATTCCATCATATCGTCTTTCGCAAAGTCTACGGCGAGGGACTGGATATCAGCAATTGGGAAATTCTGCGCTCCGCCGCTGAAGAAGCGGGGCTGAATGCAGATGACATGCAGGCTGTTGTGGATGGTGGTAAATACACCGCTGAAGTAGCCGCGCAGGTGCGGCAGGCGCAGGAGATCGGCGTGACCGGTGTGCCGACCTATGTCATCAATGACCGTTATGCGATTGTCGGCGCTCAGCCATATCAAGCATTCAAGAATGCGCTGGCGCAGATCATGAAAAAGAAAGACGATTAAGAAATGAGCGGGACAAGCCACAAAGGCTTGTCCCGCTTTTTATTTTACTGAAATGTTTTCTGGCGATACTGCTTGTTCTGCTCTTCTATCCGGTCAATCAAGCCCGCATGTTTTGCGCGGATCAGATCTGGCAGACGAAGTTATCTTATTTGGTGTTTTTATCAGGTACGGCCCAATATTTCAAGTCGTCGAATTGCTGCTTGATCTGTTTAAGATAGGCGAGAAGCTCCGCTTTTTCATTACCGCGATCAACAAACTCGATCATGTTCAACAGGGTGAAACGGAAGAACTCATTAACATTTTCTTCTTTTTTGTATGCTTTTTGGATTTCTTCCTCGGCCTGTTGATGTTCAATGAATTGCCGCTTGATCAGGCTGTCGGCCCGTTTGATGATCAGGAACAGGATGAAATATAAAAGTGCCAAAGTCAAAGTCACGCCAATGGCCACGTTCCTTTGGGCGATTGAAATATTCTCCAGTAAAGGCGTCACATCGTCATATACTTCAAATACGCCTTCCACCTCTGAACTGTTATGGCGAATGGGGATGTAACTTGAGATCACATCACGGTTTTCGATCTCGCCTTCAAAAGCGCTGAAGGTATCGCGGTGTGTTAATTCGCTGGCAAAACCACCATTGAGCGCCGCCAGATAACCGGCGTTTTCGCTTTTGTCTTCACCGATCTGATCTTCCTGAGTGGAGAAGAGGGTGATGCCTTCGCGGTTGTAGATCTTGACCTTGATGACAGACAGCCCTTGCGTCTGCTCAATGACTGCCTGACGAAGCCGCGCAGTCTCCGGGTGGGCGCGGATCTCGTCCGCGCTCAGGTCAGATGCCGAACTGAGAAAAGAGGAAAACTCAGGCCAGATGACATTGGAAAACGTCTGGGTTAAGGCCGCGTTCTTTGATTCCCCGATTTCAAGCAGGCTGTTAACCGCGATCTGACGATAAAAGGTCACCAACGAAACGGCGACCAGTACAAAGGCGATCAGACTCGTGACGGTGAAATACTGGAGGAGTGGAAACGGTTTCCTTTGTTTCTCTTCTTGTTTTGGGCTGTTGTTCACTTTCTGCCTCTATAAATAAATATTAACTTATTGAAAGATCGTTATATTATAGTACATGGTTGGGTTTGAAAATGTGACCAAATGCTTGCATTTTTTGGTAACGTAGGGGCGGGGACATCGGATGGTTAGATTTTTTATTTGGATCGCGGACTAAAGTCCGCAGTCCTATTTTTTGTGTAAGGTGAATTAATTATAAAGCGTTACATTTCTTTCACTTCCACCGCCACCTCAATAATCCGATCTAATCGAAAGGTTCGTTCGGCGTTGCGGGTGTGGCAGTGGGCTTGCAGGTAGATGTAATCAGACAGTCCGATGACTTCTTTGGGGGAGATCCAGCGTTCTGAGAGTTCGCCGTCTTTATCCATATATTTGATGAACAGACGTTTGCCGCTGTTGATGGCTTCGCTCAATTCTGTAGGCAGGTATACGCCTTCTTGCGGCCAGGCGGGCGAGTTATAAATTCCAATATAATCATCAAGCGGCTTGCCGTTGGGTTTGAGCGTATCCATCATGGCGAAGAAAATATTTTTCGCGGTCAGTGCGTCTGCCTGGGCGCGTGAACTTTGCAAATTCTTTGAGACGTTAAATGCATCTGCCAGATAGTGCAGGCTGTAGGAAGGCAGCTCGAAATATTCGCGCGCCATGACCATCGTGTCGATCAGGTTGGGATATTCCACGGTGCGGTTCAGTTTGCGATATTCGTTATCAAGGAATTGCAGATCGAATTGCGCGTTATGGCAAACGATGATCGTATCTTTTAACACCGCTTCAAGCTGGCTGGTGATCTCTTCAAAGCGCGGCGCTTTTGCGAGTCGTGATTCGTCCAGACCGTTGATGTGGGCTGCCGCGGGTGAAATCTCATGCTCGGGATTGAGGAGCAGGTCAACGGTCGATTTGATGCGTTTGCCTTCAGTCAGGATAACTGCAATTTGGCAGATGCGATCTCCAAACCAGGGAGAAAGTCCGGTGGTCTCGATATCCAGAAAAGCGAAGCGTGCGTTGGAAAGAGTAAACATAGGCGCTATCTTACCGTTTTATTGTTTGATGTGCAACACTGCCAGGGATTTCATTGAGCAAATGAAGATTTTTTCAATACTCCTCAAACCTGCAAGTTGTAGTATATTTTCCCCCTTCAAAGGAAAAGATTATTTATGGCATTAATCAGTTTGCAGGATGTGAGCCTCGGCTTTGGCGGACCGCGGCTTTTTGACGGCATCAATTTACAGATCGAGCAGGGCGAATGGGTGGGTCTGCTGGGACGCAACGGCATGGGCAAATCGACTTTGCTCAAGCTGGTCAACGGCGATATTAATCCGCAAAGCGGATCTGTATCTCGTCAGCAGAATTTGCGCGTGGCGTATTTGCCGCAGGAAGTTCCGGCGAATGTCACCGGAAAAGTATTTGACATTGTAGCCGGCGGTCTGGACTCACCGATGCCTGCTCCTGCCTCCGATGAGCATCACTGGCAGGGACAGCTTCAAGTGGAGCAGGTCATCTCGCGTATGCAATTGGATGCCGATGCGCGTTTTGAAATCCTTTCCGCAGGCATGAAGCGCCGCGTCATGCTGGCGCGCGGACTCGTGAAAAAGCCCGATCTGCTTTTACTGGATGAACCCACCAATCATCTCGACATTGCATCGATTGACTGGCTGGAAGGTTTTCTCAAACGCTGGGGCGGCACGCTGTTATTCGTCACCCATGATCGTGTCTTTCTGCAAAAATTAACCACCCGCATCGTTGAATTGGATCGCGGAAGGTTGTTCGATTGGAATTGCAGTTACAACATTTTTCTCGAACGCAAGGAAGCCATGCTCGCCGCTGAAGCGGAGCAAAATATTCTCTTCGATAAAAAACTGGCACAGGAAGAAGTCTGGATCCGCAAAGGCATCGAAGCGCGGCGCACACGCAACGAAGGCCGCGTACGTGCGCTCAAACGTCTGCGCGAAGAACGGCTCGTGCGGCGTGAACGTCCCGGCAAGGTAAAGATGCAAATTCAGGGTGAGAAACGCTCTGGCAAACTGGTGATCGAAACTGAAAACGTTAATTATTCGATCGGCGGTCAGGCCATTGTCAGTGATTTCACCTGCACCATTCAACGCGGAGATAAGATCGGCATCATCGGTCCCAACGGCTCGGGCAAGACCACATTATTGCGCCTGCTGTTGGAAGAGCTGACTCCGCAAAGCGGCAGCGTGGAACACGGCACAAATGTGGAGATTGCCTATTTTGATCAACTGCGTGCCCAACTCGATGACAGCAAATCCGTGTTGGATAATGTGGGGCAGGGCAGTGACAACGTCACCATCAATGGCCGGACTCGCAATTTGAATGTGTATTTGGAAGATTTTCTTTTTTCAAAAGATCGCGTCAATGCGCCGATCAGCGCGCTTTCCGGCGGCGAGCGGAATCGTTTGCTGTTGGCCCGTCTGTTTGCGCAGCCCGCTAATCTACTGGTAATGGATGAGCCGACCAATGATCTGGATGTTGAGACTTTGGAAATTCTCGAAGACTTATTGCTTGATTACGAAGGCACGCTTTTATTGGTCAGCCATGACCGCGCTTTTCTGAATAACATCGTCACCAGCACGCTCGCCCTCGATGGCAGCGGACAAGTCACCGAAACCGTCGGCGGCTATGATGACTGGCAGCGTCAGAACGAAGCTGCAAACGCCACGAAGAGCGAAGCTAAGCCGCGCAAAGTTGTGACTGAACAAAGTGAAGCGCCGTCAACTCCGGTAGAGACATCTAAAAAACTGACCTATAAAGAGCAGCGTGCCCTCGAAGCGCAAAAGCGTGAACTGGAAGAACTTCCGCAGAAGATCGAAACACTCGAAGCGGATGTCCATGCGCTGACGGCCGAGATGGCAACTCCGGCTTTTTATCAACAAGACAGCGCCATGATCGCGCAGACGGTTGACCGCTTAAAAGAGATGCAGGATGAATTGGCGCAGGCCTATCACAGATGGGAAGAGTTGGAAAAGCTGCATTCTGATTAGCTTTTGTGTGTCATTCGATTAAAAAAACATCCAGAGTCATTGACTTTGGATGTTTTATATTAAATTCAAATCAATTCAAATTATTCATTACTTACGTTAAATGATTTCTTATGGTGTGTGACTCCAGCCATTTAGGAAGTCTTCTGTTTGAAAATGTATTTTTCCCATGTCAATCATTTGTCCGGCGGTCACATGGATTGCGTGTTCGTGTCCGCTGTTTCTGTAGGCGATGATCACAATTTGTTCTCCGGCTGGAACGCCTTTCAATTGGAAATAGCCGTTCTGGTCAGATCGCGCAGATAGATTCGTGCCAAACACAAAAATTTCAGCTTCGCAGGGATTTCCCAGATCATCATATATGATCCCGGTGATTTCACCGGTACCGGCCAGGATGGCAAGTGTTCCATCTTGAGCCATGTTTAGAATCATCAATAACAGACTTACAATCGCCAATCCAATAATGACAGCCCAGATACGGCGCTGTTTGCGGGAAGGGTCTGGAAGGCCGGCGGGCAATCCATCTTTGTATAATTTTAAATCGGGAGATTCTTCAAAGGCCATTATTTCACCTCAGGACAGTTTAATGGGTTGATTAGAAAATCGGAGAAACTTAATTCGGTTCCGGCGTTTGAAAATACACCTGCGCCTCCCTCAGTATATGTTTTATCGCTGCCTTGCAGTACTTGCTGGCCGTTCATGTAGGCGGTAAATGTGTTTCCTTCCACTTTTACGCTCATATCCGGGGGATTATTCCAGTCGATATCAGATGGCAGATAGTACATTTTGATATAGGGCTTGATCTGTACGCCGTTTACCCATTTGCTGAAATAAATTCGAGTTGGATTATTTTTGTTCACTTTTTCAACTTCAAACATGTACCCGTTGAGACCATTCGCACCATTTTCTGCACGAAAGGTGATGCCGTATCCGTTCCATGTGGCATTGGTATTTTTGACCGTGACGCCTGAAAGATCAAGCTGGTAATCGCTGTCTGAAAATCCAGGTAGTAGTCCGCCGCATAGCGGGCAAACTTTATACCCGTCTTGTTGTTGTTCGATTCCCCCGTGCCAGAATTTATCCTTGGAGGATTCCCATTCATCGCCTGCTTCAGCCAGTGGCTTGCACGAATCGTCTTCGCCCTCAATTCCGGTTTTTATCTGATTGAATAAGTCAGATGTGGATACGCCGGAGATATTCAAGGCCAGGATTGCAATAACAGCCATGAGTACAAGCAACAAAGCATATTCCACCAGCCCCTGCCCCTTTTGAAGTTGCCTGACAGTACGTCCCATTTGAGCCTCCTCTATAAAAAGAGTATACAACTTTCATTTGCAATGAAACCTTGCAGGTTGCTAACGGCTGGTATTAAATTTTCAACCCCCATTTTTAATGATACGTCAATAATCAGTAAGAGATGTTCTCTCAGCGCTCTTCAGTATCTTAAAAAGGTTTTGTGTGCTGCTGAAATTTAACTAAACAACGCATTTATGTCATCCTTGGTCAATGATTTGAAGAAACTGGCTTCACTGGAGATGATGCTCTTTACCAGTGCGCGTTTCTTTTCCTGTAATTGCAGGATCTTTTCTTCAACTGTGTCGCGTGCGATGATCTTATACACGAAGACCGGTTTCTTCTGCCCGATGCGATGGGCGCGGTCACTGGCTTGCATTTCAACCGCAGGATTCCACCACGGATCAAGGTGGATGACATATTCAGCGGCGGTCAGGTTTAATCCCACGCCGCCGGCTTTCAGACTGATCAGGAAGAATTTAATATCGTCATTGTTTTGAAACTCATCCACTTTGGCCTGACGGTTTTGTGTCTTGCCATCGAGATAAATATATTTGATCTTGCGTTTGTCGAGTTCCTGTTTGACGAGTTTGAGCGTCTCTACGAATTGCGAGAAGATGAGCGCCTTGTGATTCTCAGCTTGCAGGGTCTCCAGTGTTTCGAGCAGAATTTCAAATTTGGGCGCTTCGCCTTTGTAGGTTTTATCCACGAGTACGGGATGAATGGCGATCTGCCGCAATCTCAATAAGCCTTCCAGAATCTTAAAGCGCGCATCGTTCATGCCTTCGCTTTCGATCAAGCCGAGCAATTCAGCGCGATATTTTTCACGGGTCTGTGTGTATAGTTTTTTCTGCGCGGTGTCCATGTCTGTATACACAATGCGTTCGGTGCGCGGCGGAAGTTCGGGCGCAACCTGTTCTTTTGTGCGGCGCAAAATGAATGGATAAACTAATTTTCGCAGCATGGCCGTGGCCGCTTCACCCGCTCCGCTTTCGATGGGGTTGGCGAATTCATGCTTGAAATATTCCATGCTTCCAAGCAGGCCGGGATTCAAAAACGAGAACTGTGACCACAACTCAAAAGTATTATTTTCAACAGGCGTGCCGGTCATCACGATGCGATGGTCCGCTTTTAAGAGCCGCGCAGCTTTGGCGCTCTTCGCCAGCGGATTTTTGATGGCTTGTGATTCATCCAGAATGACATGATGAAATTTATGCTCACGCAGAATTTCAATATCACGCAGCATGGTGCCGTAGGTGGTCAGCACCACATCGTAATCGCTGAAAATGGACACGTCTTTACTGCGGAGATTTCCAATATATTCAAGGAAGCGCAAGCTGGGTGTGAATTTTTCGGATTCACGCTGCCAGTTTGCAATTAAACTTTTGGGGACGACAAGCAGCGTGACATTCTTAACCTTTGCCTGTTCCTGCTGCGATTGGAGATAAGCCAACACTTGAACAGTTTTTCCCAGTCCCATGTCATCGGCGAGGATGCCGCCGAATTTATATTCCTTGAGGAAGTGCAGCCAGTCGAATCCATGCTTTTGGTAGGGACGTAACTCGCCGGTGAATCCTTTGGGCAGGCGCTGTGGCTTGATCTTCTCAAAGGCGCTGAGTCGCTCTCGGCGCTGAATCAGGTCTGGGGGAGCTTGAAGCGTGGCGTCCTCTTCGAGCAGTTGATCCAGCAGCGGCAGATGCAGGTCGCTGACGCGGAATCCTTCCCCGGTTTCTTCCGCCAGATTCCATAGATGTTTATATTTTTCGAGCCATTCTTTGGGAATTTGTCCCACGGAGCCATCGGCGAGTTTGATGTAATGATCGCCGCGCTTGAGGGATTTGCGCAGATCGTGCAATGAGATTTTTTGATCGCCATATTCGACGACAGTTTTCAGATCGAACCAGTCAATGCCGGATGTGATGCTGACGCGCAGGGTTGCGGTGTTGCGATTGATCTTGCCGATCTTGAGCGTGTCTTCGCCGTAAATTTCAAATCCGGCCTGTGTGAGCTGCGGGACGGAGTGCAGGAGAAAATCAAAAGGATGCGTGCGGGCGCGCAGTTCAAATACGCCGAGCTCGCCTGCGCGTTTGAGATGGTAGGTGGGGTCGATCAATAGTTGATAATAATATTGCTCGCGTTCAAGCCGGCGATAAACGCGGACGAGGTCCCATGTGCCGGGGATGGTTTTTACAATATGGTCTTCTTCAGATTTCGTGGCGGGTAATTCATGGTCGCCGTATCCGAAACGCAGGTCAATGCTCAACGTGCTGGTATTGTCATCGTGCAGATACAAACGCGGAACAGGTTCTGTATAAACATCATGCCAGTGGACGATGTCACTTTTGATCGGGAATAATTGCGCGATCTGCGCGAAATAACGCTCACGAAAAACATCCTCTTGTTTGAGGGGAATCACAATTGGAAATGATGAAAGAATGGAAAGCGCCTGTGTGTTGCGCAGCGGGGCGATATGATCGTCCATCAATACCCAGGTGGGACCGCTGGAGATCACTTCTATTTTTTTGTTGATCGCCTTGAACTTGTCATCTTTTTCAAAGCCCGCTTGCAGTGTCAATTTGCTTTTATCACTTTGCAGATCAATGTTGATGTCAACCGGATCATGCAGGAGGTGCAGGCGCATGTCGATTTTGTTGGGATAGAAACTGCCGAGAAAAACGGGAATCTCCAGTTTGGCAAGCATGGAAAGATACATCGACATGCTGCTCGAAACAATTCCGTACAGGCGGCCTACACTTTGTAAAATGTTCAGAAATGAAATGGCATCGGGGCTGAGATTTATGCAGCCTTCAGGATTCATTTGCTGCTGCATTTTCTCGCCAGCTTTGGCCCATTTCTGATTGACAAACAAAAAGTCATTGACTTCCTGCGGGGTGTTTAAGACCTGTCCCTTGATCGAGTTCAGGTCGTTTGCTTTGACAATGAAAGGCTCAATGGTATAAGTGTAGGAAGAGCGGGGTGCGTTTCCATAGGCGTAGTTGCTAATCGGAGAACGTGTCAGCATGACCAGCGCGGCATACTGTTGAAAATTGCCCACCGGCGCGCGGCGCGGAACCAGGGCGAGCGTCTCATTAAGTTTGTTCTGCCAGTTTTGTGCGGCTTGTGAATCCTGAATGGGGAGCAAGTCCTCTTCATATTCAAACTCTTCATCTTCCCCTTGAAGATGCGCGATCACCGCCAGTGCGGATGCGACCATGTGTTTGCAAAAATGACTGACAGCATACGGACAGGTACAATCAAAAGAAAGCTGGCCCGATTTCTGTGCGATCTCGATCTCAACGGTATATTCCCCTGAATCGCCGCCGACTTCGCAAACGGCTTTGCTATTGTTTTTCGTGAGTATAATTTCCCAGACACGGCCATCTTTAAAGTATTCCTGTCCGCGTTGAATGGACTTTGGATCGGCGTAACGTGAGAACGGATAGTTTTTAAGGAGTTGCGGGGTAAGGCTATGCATTGATATGATTATAAGTCATGTGCATGGCAGGCGTGGATCGTCTAAATTTTTAACCCAAAATTAACATAATTAAAAAAATCTAATTTTTAGGATCATACAATGAAAAAAATCTTTGAAACTTTATTGCCTTCCAGTGTAGACAATACCATTCGTGGAACGAGAATTCCGTTCTACATATTTGCACTATATGCCATTGTCAGCGCTGTGCGGAGTTGTATTCATCTGCTTTCCCCCGATGGCGGCGCAGGTACGATCGCCGGGATGGATCTCTCGGTGGCAGGCGCGGATGGCATTGTCTTTGCCTTTGCGCTTTGGGGCAGTTCACAATTGTTGTTTGCCATTATTCAATTGCTGGTCGTCTTTCGCTATAAGTCACTGGTGCCATTCATGTATCTGATGCTTATATTGGAAGTCCTGTTGCGTGAATTGGTGGGAAGGATGAAACCTGTGACCTTTGCACATACGCCTCCCGGCGCAATTGGCAATCAGATCATTCTTCCGCTGGCTGCGCTGATGTTGGTGCTCTCGCTCTGGAGCGCTTATCGACAAACAAGTGATGCTCAATGAAGAATGTGAGTATGACCCCGAAAATAACAGGCATCGTAATTGTCATTGTTCAATTGGCAGACATCCTTATTCACGCTGCAACGAATCAACTGGAGCCGATTCGAGTTACATCAAATATCGTCATACTTCTATGGTTGGCAGTTGTCGCGTCAGGTGGATTTAAATCGAGATCCCTGTGGATGTCGGTCATTTCCATTGTTGTATATTTTATTCTCAATATAATTTTTCTTGCCCTTGAGGGCGTGACCAATGCCGCACAGGGCGGGGAATTGCGAATTGCGCTTTTCCTGCTGATGTTCATCACTTTGGTGCTGTCAGGCTTGTTCACTTATATGAATGGAAAGTCCACAGTCAATTAGTTGACAGGAGGGAAGGTTGAATTTTTTGGGAAATACCGGCTTGCCCTGTTCACTTATCACGCATATAATAATTTTCAATCGTTAAGACCCAATCATTCTCGAAAATTTGAAAGGCAAACCCATGCAATATACAAAAGAAGAACTTGGCGCACTACTTTCCCAACCGAAACCACTACAACTCGAAAATTGTGACTTGAGCAAGGCCGACCTGACCGAGGTGGATCTGAGCAAAGCCAACCTGACCGGAGCTGACTTGAACGGAGCATTTTTGAATGGCGCCAAACTGCGCTATGCAGACTTGAGCAAAGCCAACCTCGAAGGGACCAACTTGAGCAGAGCCAACTTTCACGGAGCTACTCTGGTGGATGCGGACCTGAGCGATACCCTCCTGCGCGGTGCAGATTTGAGCGGAGCTAATCTTAATAACGTCAATCTGTGCTATGCAAATTTGAATGAAGCAAACTTAAGCGGAGCAAATTTGAGCGGCGTTAAATATAATTCGTTCACTCAATGGCCCGCCGGGTTTGATCCCGAGTCCGCTGGCGCGGTGCTCGCCTCATAAAATATTGTTGAATAAATACAAAACAGGACAGGCTGCATAAGCCCGTCCTGTTTTGTTATATCGTGCCTGAGTCTTCTTACCCAGTCACTTGAATCTGTTTACTGATGACCAACCACACGATGGGGCACATACGGCTCTTCGAGATAAGCGACATCTTCCGCAGTTAACTTGACCGATAAAGCGCCAACCGCCTCTTCCAAATGCGACAGTTTGGTTGCGCCAATGATGGGAGCCGTCACTGGAGCTTTTTGCAGCAACCACGCCAGCGCAATTTGCGTGCGCGAAACATCAAGTTTGAGCGCGAGCTCCGCAACCCGCTCGACAACTTTTTGATCGGCATCGGCAGTGGAATCATATTTGCCTTTGGCGATAGAATCAGTTTCAGAACGCGTCGTCTTTTCGGATGACCAATCGCGGGTTAATCTACCAGAGGCAAGCGGACTATACGGGATGGAACCAATTCCCTCCTCGCGACAAAGCGGTATCATCTCACGTTCTTCTTCACGATAGAGAAGGTTCATGTGATTCTGCATTGAGACGAAGCGAGTCCAGCCGTGCTTTTCGGCCACATGAAGCGCCTTTTGGAATTGCCATGCGAACATGGCGGATGCGCCGATGTAACGTGCCTTGCCAGCCTTGACCACATCATGCAGCGCTTCCATTGTTTCTTCAATGGGAGTTTCGTAATCCCAGCGGTGGATTTGATACAAGTCCACGTAATCTGTGCCCAGACGTTTGAGGCTGTTATCGATCTCGCTCAAAATAGATTTGCGCGACAGCCCTTCGCCGTTTGCGCCTTCGCGCATTTTTCCGCGCACTTTGGTGGCGATGATAACTTCATCCCGTTTCGCAAAGTCTTTCAACGCACGCCCAAGAATCTCTTCACTCTTTCCAATGGAATAAACATTGGCGGTATCGAAGAAGTTGATTCCCAACTCAAGCGCTTTCTTGATAATCGGGCGACTGTCTTCTTCGTTCAATACCCATTTATGAACCCACTCTGAATCCCCGAATCCCATGCAGCCGAGGCAGATGCGCGAGACTTTCATTCCTGTATTTCCCAGGCGAGCGTATTCCATAGGTTTCTCCTTTATGCTTCATTTTCCAAAACAGCATTATCAGCAATGATCTGATTTACTTTCTTTTGCTTTTGATCCTGAACCAAAAGATACATGCCGCTTGCGAGGGTCAATGCGGCGCCAGCCAATGTCAGCAGGGTTGGGACTTCGCGCCAGAAGAGAAATCCCCACATGATGCTGATGGGCAGCGAGGCATATTCAAACGGAGCGATCACCGAGGCTTGCGCTGTGCTGTAGGCGCGGGTCATAAAATATGCCCAGAGAGCCCAGACCAGTCCCAGCCCAGACATGATGAATAGATCCAGCGGAGTCGGCATGGTCCACGCGTGGAAAAGAAAAGCAACGCTTGGATGCGCATTGGGAATTTCGCCCACGGCGGCAGCCAGCGGTGAAAAAATAAAGGCAGCGATCAAATAGACCCATGAACTGAAATACGCCATCGTTGCGCTGCTGTCGGTGGCTTTCATTTTTCTGGTGAGGATCACGGTCAGCGCGTAGAAAAGAACCGAGATCAAAACGAAGAGCGAGCCTTCGTTGAAATTCGTCGAACCGGGTTTAACGATCAGCAGAATACCTGCAAATCCAACGATCAACGCCAGCCAGCGCCGCAGTTCCACTTTTTCACTCAACATAAAGACCGACAAAATAGTGATCATCATCGGTCCTGAAAAACGGATCGCTTCAACATCGGCGAGCGGCAGGGCAGCCAGCCCCATCATGAAGGTGGTATAGGAGAGAAAAAGGAAGATCCCGCGTACAACTTGAAGTTTGGGCTGGCTTGTGGTGGGCAATCCCTTTCCGCCTTCGAGCCGAAAAAAGAGGAGTGTGATGGGCAGGGCAACCAGACTGCGGAATGTGACGATCTCCAGCACGGAATAATTGCCGCCGATCCATTTGACTGCAACGGCTTGCAGTGAACCGATCAACATCGCCAGTAAAAGAAAGCCGATGCCTTTGAGATTGGAATTTACTTTTGTTGCTTCCATGTATTTAAAACTCGATGATCGCCTTGATCGCTTTACGGTCATCCATGGCGCGATAACCATCTGGGACTTGATCGAGTCCGCCTGCAAAATCGAAGACGCGGCCCGGCTCGATTCTTCCTTCGAGGACATCTGGCAGCAGTTCTTCGATATATGCGCGGGCTGGGGCAGGGCCTCCGGCGATGGTGACATTTCGGAAGAAGGTCGGCATCGCGACGGGCATGGATGCATCCTGTGGTACACCCACTCGTCCCACTGCTCCGCCAGCGCGGGCAATGCTCAGCGCAGTGCGAGTCGACTCTTCATAGCCGACACATTCCAATACTGAATGAGCGCCGAGTCCGTTCGTGAGGGCAAGCACTCGTTCAATGGCGGCATCTCCGCGCTCGCTGACAATATCGGTCGCGCCGAATTCTTTGGCAAGCGCAATGCGGTCGGCATGACGATCCAAAAAGATGATCTGCTCCGCGCCGAGTCTTTTCGCGGCGATGACACCGCACAATCCCACCGCGCCGCCGCCGACCACTGCTGCGATCTTACCAGGACCAACTTTGGCTGAGACAGCTGCATGATGGCCTGTAGCCATTACATCGGTCAGAGTAAGAAGCGAGGGCATTAAGGAGTCATCTCTCCCCACAGAAAGAGGATAGAGAGTCCCATCCGCCTGTGGGACGCGTACCGCTTCCCCTTGTCCGCCATCGAGTTTTGTGCCGCCCCAAAATCCTCCATGCAAACAGGAGGTGTGAAGACCTTCCTGACAAAACTCGCAGGTTCCATCGGACCATGCAAACGGCGCGGCGACCAGATCGCCAACTTTGATCTTGCGGACGTCCTTGCCCACCGCTTCGACGATCCCGATGAATTCATGTCCCATGCGGCTACCGACATCGCTCGGCTTCATGCCTTTGAAGGGCCAGAGGTCACTGCCGCAAATGGCTGCGCGTGTGACGACCACCAGGGCATCGGTTGATTCTTTGATCTGGGCATCAGGGACATTCTCAACACGAACGTCGCCCGCGCCATACATGACAGTTGCTTTCATATTTTTTCTCCTTAAAGTCCCGCTACTGCCGGGATGATTTCTTTTGCAAAGGTTTTGAGTGGTGTAATTTTATAAACATCCGGCATGTTGAAGATCACATGGGTGAAGCCCATTTTAGAAAGTTTCTGGATGCGATCTATAACGCCGCTTACAGTGTCGTTCGCAGAAAGATGTACAGTGCCAAGACAAGTTTTCTCGATCGTGTTGTAATCACGCCCGAGGGCATCACAATGCCCTTTGAGTGTATCAAGCGATTTTTGTACGTTTTCTGTGCCGACCCAATCGCCAATATTGCAGGCGTCTGCATATTGGGCAACCATGCGCAGTGTTTTATTGGGGCCTGTACCGCCGATCATGATGCGCGGATGCGGACTTGAAAGCGGGCGCGGATTATTGGTGATTGCTGGAGCAGAAAAATGTTTGCCCGCAAAAGATGTCTCATCACTGGCCCAGAGTGCCTTCGCCAGTTTCAGGCTGTCTTCGAGTTGCTCGAAGCGCTCAGATGTTGATGGGTAGGGGATACCATAACCTTTCGCTTCATCCTCATACCATGCTGCACCAATGCCGAGATAAGCACGACCGCCGGAGAGAATATCAAGCGTGTTGACCATCTTCATCAGCACGGATGGATAGCGATAAATAACACCTGTTACCAATACACCGAGATGGACTTTCTCTGTCAGCCCTGCAAAATATCCAAGCGTGGTGTAGCTTTCCAGCATTGGGTCGGTATAGGCTTCATCGAACAAGCCTTTGATCTGATAATAATGATCCATCACCCACAGACTATGGAAACCTGATCCTTCTGCGGTTGTGACGACCTCCTTCAGTTTGGGTCGAATGGCAGCCGTGCCGCCGGGGACCTTGAAAGACGGGATTTGTAATCCAATGTGCATTATGAAATACCTCGCTTATTAAATATCCAGTTTTCTAGTGCCCAACCATTTCACTTTTTCAGGATCGTGGTGGTCAAAGAAACTACTGGTCTTGGTGTCTAATGTTGTAATTGCTGCGATATCATCCGCATTTAGCTCAAAATCAAACACGCTGATATTTTCGATCATTCTTTCCTTGCGGGTTGACTTGGCAAGGGCGATAACACCTCTCTGTACAAGCCAGCGGAGAATGATCTGCGCCACGCTTTTTTTGTGCTTTGCGGCGATGGAAAGCAAGGTTTCATTTTGGAAAATATTATTCCTGCCCTCGGCAAACGGAGCCCACGCTTCAATCATAACGCTGTTGTCCTGCAAAAACTTTTGGTTGTCAATTTGCTGTTGGAACGGGTTGACTTCGATCTGATTGACCGCAGGTGTGATTTTGTTGTGGGTCATCAAGTCCATGATTCGGTCTGGCTGAAAGTTTGAAACGCCAATGGCTTTGATCTTGCCTTGCCCATACAGTTCTTCCATCGCACGCCATTCACCATACACATCGCCGAATGGTTGATGGATAAGATACAGGTCAACATAATCCAGTTCAAGGCGATTCAGAGACCTGTCAAAGGCTTTGAGCGTGTTTTCGTAGCCTGTGCTCTGAATCCAAAGTTTTGTTGTGATAAATAGCTCTTCCCTTGCAATGCCGCTTTGTTTGATTCCTTTGCTAACCGCTTCTTCGTTCATGTACGAAGCGGCAGTGTCAATGTGGCGATATCCAACTTGAATGGCGTCAACTACGCTTCTTTCACATTCGGCTGGGTCAGCGATCTGAAAAACGCCGAAACCAAGAATAGGGATTTCAACGCCGTTGTTCAATTTTATAGTTTGCATGATTTTCTCCTTGATCTCTGTACTGATTAGTGTTGCTCTGGAGTAATCAATTTCGTAAACGAGAGCGACGCCAACTTCCAACTATCGTCTTGCTGCACATATACTTCTGTCACCATGAAGGGATTGGTCACCTCATTGCCGCCGACAACAGCTAACAAGGTAATTCGGTTTAGTAAAACAGCAGTTGTGCCTATAACATTCACCGACACTTCAAGGATGTCGGCTTTCTTATAATGAATCCCGCCGCTTTTGATGATCTCCATTTCCCGTTCTTTTCCCCATGATCCGCCCATATGGACAAAGACAGACTTTTCATGGAAGAGCGCGTCCAGGATTGCACTCGGACATCCAGTGCCATTTTCTTTGGAGAGATTGATTACTTCCTGTTCCAAGTTTTATTTTTCATTTTGAACCTAATACCGGTCGCCAACAATCTTGATCTGTGACATGGCTTCTTTGATTTCGGTGAGATCAGAGGATGTCAATTTAATATCCACTGCGCCGTTATTTTCATCGAGCCGTTCCAGTTTGCGTGAGCCGGGGATGGGTACGATCCACGGTTTTTGCGCCAACAGCCATGCCAGCGCAATTTGTGCCGGAGTAGCGCCATGCTGTTTTCCGATTTTCTCAAGAAGATCGATCACGCCCCGATTGGCTTTCATCGCTTCCGGTGTAAAGCGCGGATTGCGGCTGCGGATATCGGTACTGGTGAAGGTAGTGTTCTCATCCACTTTGCCTGTCAAATATCCACGCCCGAGCGGACTGTATGGCACGAGTCCAATGCCAAGTTCTTCACAAGTGGACAAGACTGAATTCTCTTCGATATTCCGCCACCAGATCGAGTATTCGCTTTGCAAGGCAGTGACAGGTTGCACGGCGTGAGCGGCGCGGATTTGCTCCGCGTTTGATTCAGACAGTCCAAAATATCTGACCTTGCCCTGCTGGATCAAATCCTTTACCGCGCCAGCCACATCTTCCATTGGGACGTTGGGATCGGGGCGGTGTTGGTAGAACAGGTCAATCACTTCGACACGCAAACGCTTGAGAGAAGCATCAGCTACCCGCTTGATTTGATCCGGTCGGCTGTCCATACCTTCGCTGGGATGAGGTCCATTCGCTCCCGTGTTTCCATCCAAACTTGGTGGCGATCACCACCTGACCTTTGAACGGCTCCAACGCTTCGCCGACCAGTTCCTCGTTTGTGAAAGGGCCGTACACCTCCGCAGTGTCGAAGAAGGTCACGCCGCGCTCGACAGACTTATGAAGAAAATTGATCATCTCCTGTTTGTCGGTGGGCGTGTCGCCAAAACTCATGCGCATACATCCCAAGCCCATTGCCGAAACTTCCAATCCATTGTTTCCAAGTTTTCGTGTTTGCATTTTTATCTCTCCTTTTATTCCACTACCGGAATCATTTCTTTCTCGTTTTTCAAAACAGCTTTTTCATATACTTCGATTTTATGATTCAAAATATCCAGAGTCTTTTGCATTTGTTCCATTCTGGCGATCAGCGCCTCCCGCTGCTCGACCAGAATATCTTTTCTGGCTTCAATGGTTTTGTCACCCTGCTGAACCAGTGCGATATATTCAATTAGCACTTCAACCGGAAGACCCGCGCTCCTCATACATTTGACGAATTCAACCCGCCTGATGTCAAGTTCGTTGTAATCGCGGATGCCGCTTTCACTGCGATTGACAGGCGGGATAAGACCGATCCGTTCGTAATAACGAAGCGTGTCCGTTGAAATACCGTGTTGTGTACTAACTTCTGCAATTTTCATGGGTCACCTCGAAAGGCAGTGTAACACCTGAAGTTGACTCTAAGTCAAGGGTTTTAGTAAAAGTCGTTGAATATGGTAAAACTGCAAGACAACCTGATCGACAAAAAACTGGAGACCAAATCAAATGGATATCAACGAACTACGACAATGGATCGCACAGCGCGACTCATTCAGCACGCTGGAAACTGTGGATGTACACACCGGAGTCAGGACTACGCTCAAAGAGTTTGATTGCGTCATCGAAGCGCCCAATTGGACTCAGGATGGCAAGTATCTGGTTTACAACAGTCAGGGACGCATGTACACGTATGAACTGGCAACTGGCGAAATCAAAGAGATCAACTCTGGTTTTGCAATTGACTGCAATAATGACCACGTCCTCTCGCCGGATAACTCGCAGCTTGCTGTCAGTCATTTCACGAACGAAGATGCAACTTCAAGAATTTATATCCTTCCGCTTCATGGCGGCACGCCAAAGTTGGTGACCGAGAAAGGCCCCAGCTATTTGCATGGATGGTCACCAGATGGCAAGCGTCTCGCCTATTGCGCCGAGCGCGGCGGACAGTACGACATTTACACCATCTCGATTGACGGCGGCGAAGAATCCCAACTGACAAATTTGTCCGGTCTGGATGACGGCCCTGAATATTCCCCCGATGGCAAACACATCTGGTTCAACTCGGTGCGCAGCGGATTGATGCAAGTCTGGCGCATGGAAGCGGACGGCTCGAATCCCACTCACATGGTGCAGGAAGAATCCAACTGCTGGTTTCCGCATGTTTCACCCGATGGAAAATTGGTCGTTTACATTGCCTACAAAAAAGGGGATGTAGACCCGGGTGATCATCCCGCCAACAAGAATGTGGAACTGCGCCTCATCCCTGCCGAGGGCGGGGCAGCAAAAACTATTGTCAGTTTATTTGGCGGACAGGGAACCATCAACGTCAACTCGTGGTCTCCCGATAACCGCACGATTGCATTTGTCTCGTATCGGCTCAAGGAGTAAGTTCAACATGAAAATCCAACCTGTAAAAACAGCCATTGTCGGTTGTGGTGGAATCAGTGATTCGTATCTTTCTACCATGATCAACAAATTCAAGATTCTGGACGTGGTCGGCGGCTACGACCGCAACCCCGCCAAGGTGCAAGCCAAAGCGGAGAAGTACGGTATCAAGCCAATGACCTTTGAAGAAATCCTCGTGGATGATTCCATCGAGATCGTTGTCAACCTCACCGCGCCGACGGGACATTACCCGGTCATCAAACAATTGCTCGAAGCGGGCAAGCATGTCTACACCGAAAAAGTGATGACCGTGGAATTGGAACATGCCGCCGAGTTGGTGAAACTTGCGGATGAAAAAAATCTTTACCTCGGCGCCGCACCCGATACCTTCCTCGGTTCTGCCATTCAAACCGCACGCTATGTAGTGGATAGCGGCATGATCGGCGAGATCACATCCTGCTATTGTGTATTGACCCGCGACAGCGAAATTTTCAGCCGCGCCTTCCCCTTCACTGCCAAACCCGGCGGCGGCATTGGTTTTGACGTGGGCATTTATTACATCACCGCGCTGCTCAGTATTCTGGGGCCAGTGAAGGAAGTCTCTGGCGTGGTGCGCACTCACAAGCCCGAGCGCAAAAATTATGCGCCGGAAAATTTCGGCGAGTCGTATGCAATCGAGTGTGAAAATCTCATGTCTGGTATTCTGCACTTTGAATGCGGAACAGTTGGGAATCTTTTGTTCGACGCAAATTCCATCTTTACCGCGCCGGAAAGACCCGCCGTGGCGTTGATCGGCACGATGGGCATTGTCTCCATTCAAGACCCGAACAGTTTTGGCGGGGATGTCAAAGTCATTTTGAAAGGCAACAACGAACCATTCACCATGCAGCAAAGCCATGCTTTCAGCGATGAATGCCGCGGACTCGGTGTGGCCGACATGGCCTGGGCCATGCGCACGGGTAGAAAGAATCGCGCAAGCAAAGAGATGGCCTATCACGCATTGGATGTGCTGCACAGCATTGTTAAGAGCAGCGAGACAAGTTCCAATCAAAAACTACAATCCACTTTTGAAAAGACACCGCCGATTCCGCGCGGATATTCCGGCCAAACTTTTTTTGAGTTTGTTGAAGAATTTGGGATAGCACTATAATGGCGCTGGTTTTGTCTGGCGTGAAGATGTGCTTCAGACACAACTATTGCGAACCCCAAACGTACATAAAGGCAGCCTTTCAAAACAGTTTTGGAACCCTCATCTATGCCCAGCCTTCTTATCAAAACAAAGATTAACATCCCGGCGCTCAAACGTGATCTGGTCCTTCGCAAACGGATCAATGATGCACTCTCGGATGGTATTCGAGCTGGGCGCAAACTGACCTTGATCTCTGCACCGGCTGGGTTTGGCAAGACCACGCTGGTTTGCGAATGGTTGGAGATCTGCAAGATCCCTGCCGCGTGGATTTCGCTGGATGAAAATGACGGCGATGCCGCCCGCTTCCTGACCTACCTTATTGCTGCTCTGCAAACCCTGATCTCTGGCGTCGGTGACGGTGTGTTGGCGGCGCTTCAATCGTCGTCGCCGATACCCCCTAACGAATTATTAACCACACTTCTCAACGAATTAAGCTCCATTGAAGATGACTTCATCCTTGTCCTCGATGATCTTCATGCAGTCGATTCGCGTGCAGTGGATGAATTACTGGCATTCCTCGTGGAGCATATGCCCCAACAGATGCACCTGGTTATCACCACCCGTGAAGACCCCGCGCTGCCACTCGCGCGGTTTCGTGCCAAAAACCAGTTGACCGAAGTCCGTACTGCTGAATTGCGCTTTACCGAAAACGAAGCCGCCGATTTTCTTAATCAGGTCATGGGGCTGGATCTTTCCAGTGAAGATGTTGCTGCGCTGGATAAGCGCACCGAAGGCTGGGTGGCGGGACTGCAATTGGCGGCGCTTTCCATGCAAGGCAAATCGAATGCGGTTGAATTTATCCGTTCGTTCAGCGGAGCGCACCAATTTGTGTTGGATTATCTATTGGAAGAAGTGCTGCAAAAACAATCCGAAGCTGTGCAGGAATTTTTATTGCACACTGCCATTTTGAATCGATTGAACGGCTCGCTGTGTGATGCGCTATGGCAGGACGAGACTCTTTCGGCGCAAACCATGCTCGAACAACTGGAACGTGCCAACCTGTTCGTCATTCCATTGGACGATGAACGGCGCTGGTATCGCTATCATCACCTCTTCCGTGATTTGCTCCGTCAGCGGTTGAGTCAAAAGCAGAACAAAGAGGCAATTTCACAGCTTCATATCCGTGCCAGTGAGTGGTTTGAACAAAGCGGCGAGATCGGTGATGCATTTCAGCACGCCCTCGCCGCCACAGACTTTGACCGTGCTGCCACGTTGGTGGAAACAAACTGGCTGAGCATGGATGAAAGCTTTCAGATGGGCACCTGGCTTGGGTGGGCGAACCAGCTTCCGTTAAGTGTGAGGCGCGTTCGTCCCGTCTTGTTGACTCAAATGGGCTGGTCGTATGCTGATGCAGGCAATGCGACTGCAAGTGAATCCATCCTGCAAGAAGCAGAAGCTTGTTTGAAGCGTCCATTAAAAGAAATGGTGATTGTAGAAAAAGAGCAATTCAGCACATTGCCTGCGCGGATCGCCATTGCGCATGCTTACAATGCCCAGGTGGAAGAACGCTTTTCAGATACGCTTAAATTCTCAGAGATGGCGCAAGACATGGCGCCGTCTGACGATGCGTTCTTGCAAGCGCAGGCTTCGGCAATTTTGAGCGGCACCTATTGGGCAAGCGGTGAATTGGATAAGTCTTTTACGCTCATGAGCAATTGGGTGGATGTGACGCAACAGGCGGATAATTTTGCTTTTGCGGTTGCGGCTTCGTTTGCCAAGGCGGATATTCTTATTTCACAAGGGCGGCTGCGCGATGCGATTCAGGTCTATCAGACAGCCTTGGAATTGGCGGAAACGCATGGCGTGGAAAGCATTACTGCACATCATCATTTGGGTTTGGGGCTGCTGTATTACGAAATGGGTGAGGATGAACGCGCTGCAAGTCATTTACAAAAGTCCTTTGAACTCGGCAGGCAAACCCCCATTGTAGATTGGGCGTATCGCAAAAATTTGGCGCAGGCGCATTTGAAAGAATATGAAGGTGATTATGACGCCGCGCTGGAAGCATTGGATGAAGCCCAGCGTTTTTACGTGCGCACGCCCATTCCCAATCTGCGTCCTGTGGCTGCGATGAAGGCGCGCATTTATCTCAAGCAAGGGCAGCTTATGAACGCGCAGACATGGGCACGCAAGAGCGGTTTATCTTTGCGCGATGCGCCCGATTATCTGCATGAGTTTGAGCGCGTTACACTGGCAAGAATTACACTGGCGGAAGTCAACGTTAATTTCAGTGATGTGTTGAATTCATTGGAACGTCATTTGAAACTGGCAGAAACTCAAAACCGCCTTGCCAGCCAGATCGAGATTCTGATCGTGCTGTCACTTGCCTTCCAGGCAAAGGGAGAACAGTCAAACGCCCTCGCCTCGCTGGAGCAAGCTCTAAAACTCGCCGAGTCCGAAGGCTATTTGCGGCTTTTCGTTGACGAAGGTGAACCCATGCGATTGTTGATCTTGGATTTACGATCTGCGATTCAGATAGCGGCACATCCTTTGTTTGGTTATGCTGAAAAACTTCTTGCCGAATTTTCCCAGTCAACATTACCTCAAAACCCAAAATCAAAAATCATAAATCCAAAATTCGAACTTATCGACCCTTTGAGTGATCGCGAACTGGAAGTGTTGCAACTCATCGCCCAGGGGCTTTCCAACCAGGAGCTTACCCGGAAACTGTTCGTGACATTGAGCACGGTCAAGGGACACAACCTGCGTATTTTTGCCAAGCTGCAAGCCAAAAGCCGCACCGAAGCAGTGGCGCGCGCCCGCGAACTGGGCTTGCTCTAATCTCCCCAAACCATACTTAAAACAATACTTTTGGTTCTAACCGGCAGCCCTCCCTGCCGGTATATTTGCGCGCGTTGACGATGACTTACTTCTACGAAATTCGAATCGCAGGACATCTGGATGCTCACTGGGCAGACTGGTTTGACGGCATGTCAATGACACTGGAAGAGGATGGAAACACGCTTCTTTCTGGACCTGTGCCTGATCAGCCCGCCCTATACGGAATCCTACGCCGGGTGCGTGATCTCGGTCTTCCACTTGTTTCGGTGAACCAGATACCGGTCAACTTGAGTCAACAAATTCTAAATAAAAAAAGGAGTAATACAAAAATGAATACAAACAACATGACCACTGAAATGGAAGACATCAAAGTCAGTTTGAAACTGAAGCTTGCAGCACTGTGGACGAGTTTCATGTTTCTCTACACCTATGTAGATCATTTCCACTTATATATGCCGGGCAAAATAGAAGATATTCTGGCAGGAAAAGTATTTACATTTGACATTTCATATGTCTTTCTAATGGTAGCAATGTTTTTTGTAGCAATTCCAGTTCTTATGATTTTCCTTTCTGTTGCCCTGCCGGCTAAAGTAAATCGTTGGACAAACATAATCGTGGCTGCGGTATATATTCCTTATATGTTGTTTAATTTGGTAGGAGAGACTTGGTTGCATATGTATTTTGCCGCAGTTATAGAAGTGATTCTTCTTTGTCTCATTATCCGTTATTCCTGGAAGTGGCCTCTTATTGAAACTCGTAACTAAAACAAAAACTCTTACTTAAATCAACACATTTTATAAAAACCTACCACATAACAAAAATAATAATTATGAATACACAAAATCTATCAGAAGACATAAGTGTCAAAATGAGCGAAGCAGCAACACCAGCGATGGCTGTGGGGAACCGGGGGGCCACGACGCGAATCGTCGGCGTCGTCGCACTTGCCTACGCCGTGTCGGTGTTCGTTCAGAACGCGTTGTTTGGGGTCACTGGAGCGCCTAGCTACGGCGATCCTCTTGGTGTGGTCCTCACTTACCACGCCGAGAACCGGGGCGCCTTGGCCGTCACTTCGGGCCTGGAGGCCGTGAACATGGTGCTGCTCCTGTTGTTTGTCACGGCGCTGCACGGGCTCGTGCAGCGCCGTGGCGGCGCAGGGGCGGACTGGTCGCGGCTCGCGGTAGCAGCCGGAGCGACGCTCTCGGCGTTATTCGCCCTCACCATTGCCACGCACATTGCAGTTGTCCTCGCCGCGGATGGTCTGTCCGAGCCGACCCCCGCCTTCGAGCTGATGTGGCAGCTCCATGCCGCGACCTTCGCGCTTTCGCTGCCCGCACTCGGGGCGACCTTCCTTGGCGCGGCGCTGGCCACTCACGCCAGTGGTTTGACGCGACCGTGGCAGCGGTTGCTAGGCGTGGCGGGCGGCAGTTTGCTCATCTTGGCTGGACCTGGAAACCTCGCCATCGCAGATGGGTCGCCACTAGTGTTAGTCGGGGCTCTGGGCCTAGCTACGTGGCTCGTCTGGTTCGTTGCCACTGGCCTTCGGCTCATTCGTGGATAGTGCTGACCTCGGTCTTCCGCTCGTTTCGGTGAACCAGATACCAGTCAACTTGAGTCAACAAAGTTCAAATAAAAAAAGGAGTAATACAAAAATGAACGCAAATATCCCCAAAAAGCTCGACACAAAAGTCATTCTCTCTACCCTATGGATCGTCGTCATGATCAACATGTTGAAAGCAGACATCCTCTCGCTGTTCATCCCCGGCGTGGTGGAAGAAGTAGCAAGGACCTCCGTCAGCACCGGAGCATCCATTCCCCAACTGATGCTTTTCGGCGCGATCATGGGGCAACTCGGCATTGCCATGATCATCCTGTCCCGTGTCTTGAAGTACGAAATCAATCGCTGAGCTAATATCGTCGTTGGCATTGTCACCATTGCCTATGTCTGGGGCGGCGCGGCGGCATATCCCCACTATATATTCATTGCCACAGTTGAGACGCTCTGTCTGCTGCTGATTATCTGGTTTGCATCGACCTGGCGCAACGTCGAAGCCTGATCTTTACAATTTTTTCGACTTCAAGTTTCAACAGCAAATAAGAATATTGGAGAGGTTGAGAATCGCCTCTCCAATATTGAAAAGTAAAAAAACAATGATAGAAAAAGGAATGAAAAATGAAAAGAGTAAAACAATTTGGGGAAACCGTGGAAGGTTACAACATCCCTGTTTTAAACGAGCGGGAGATAAGGGCATCGGCAGGAATACTATATTTGCTTATGTTCTGGTCCTGGATACTGGTTATATTTAATGATAATTATCTCCTGCTAAAGTATGCCAACACGATCTTCCTTGCAGATTTCATCGTACGCATATTTATTAGCCCTAAATATTCTCCTTTATTAATAATCGGGCGTTTAATTGTCAGCAATCAAACACCTGAATATGTGGGGGCTGCCCAAAAAAAGTTTGCCTGGACAATCGGTCTGGTTTTATCAGCAATCATCTTCCTTCTATTGGTTGTAATGAATTCAGACAGCTTCATTAATTTTTTTGTTTGTCATACCTGCCTGATATTCTTATTCTTTGAATCTGCGTTTGGAATTTGTTTGGGGTGTAAATTTTATTCAATGTTCTATAAAGAAAAAGCTCAATACTGCCCGGGCGAAATTTGTGATGTAAAGGCAAAACAAGAGATTCAGAAAACGTCGTTACTGCAAATCGCTGTTGTTATTGGTTTTTTCGCGTTTGTTATAACAACAGTCATCCTGTTCAACGATGGGCTTGGTGCAAAACCGATTTCTCTGTGGGTTATCGTGAAATCTGCTTTTTCAATATAAATATTGTTTTTCACAAAAATTAATTTAATTGCAAAAAGACAGGAGAAAGTAAATTATGAGCAATTCTAGTATTCTGGCGCGAACCAGACACCTTCGGCGCTTTTTTTTCTTCAATATTTCCTACACTTGGCGCCGGATAGTATCCCTACCTCCTAGGCGCAGGGAGTGCTCCCCTCCCCGCCGGCGCGGGCCCTGGCCCAAAACCGTTTGGCTGCCTTCGTGCAAAATAAAGCAAGCGGTCAAATTCCATATCAAGAATGTGATTTTTGGCGAATGAAGCGAATAGGCGAATTTCTTAAATTTTCGCGCAATTTGCGTTAAGGCTATGTCTTGTATTTATAAAATACTCACAAACAAAATTCTAAAAATAAATGGAGATAAATCATGGAGTACAAAAATAACATTTCACTAATCCCCCAATACAGTTTGAGGGAAACCCTGTTGATTTGGGCTGCCGCCGCAATTCCCATGTGGATTTTAGGCTGGGGAGTATATCCTTTCCTCAGTTCAGGTCTTGGCGCAGTTGAGGCGGCATTATTGCGCATCAAACTCCTCACCGGTGGTTTGATCTGGCAGTTCATCCTTTCTATGTGGATTCTATATCGTGAAGAGGGCAACCTGCGCTTTGAAACAATCCGCCGCCGTTTTTGGTTGAATCATCCTGTCTCGCCTAAAACGGGCCTGACGCAAAAAAACCTATGGTGGTGGCTTGTCCCTTTGATCGTTCTGGTTGCCTTGCTTGAGATCGGATTGGGAGAATGGCTGGAATACTTTTGGGTGACCCTCTTTCCCTTTTTTGCCCAGCCTGCCGGATATGACGCCGCTACCTTGTTC
>JADKBB010000014.1 GCA_016715195.1 Candidatus Villigracilis proximus | reverse complement strand
AGATCGGTACCACCAACGTAAAAACATTGAGTTCTTGCTTGAATAATCTGGTGAATCTATCGCTTGATTTGATTTGTCTCCAATCTATTTGGACAGTTTTTTTCAAATATGTATATTCTAAAAGTCCTGGGTAGGAAGGAAGTGAATTTCTTTCCATGTCTGGGGAGAATTACATAATCCCATTCTAACCCCTTTGAACCATGTACCGTCGAAAGGGTAACTTGCAGATCTGTAACATATACAAGGTATTGTTTCCATGGGATTTGTTTTGCAACGTCTCAATTACTAAAGCTATCTTTTCTTCAACTGACAAAATTGTATTCTTGAGTACATGATTAAAAAAATGTACTTATAAGATTTGAAGTGATGTATGTTTCAGAGACTTTTTTTCTCATATCTTCTTTTACTAGTCCGTACAAGCTTTGGAAGCTTAAATGATGAGAGATGTTAGCGTGTAAACTGTCTAGGCATTCTTGGTGAAACAAAATATATTCTTCGTCTTCATCACTATACAATGCGTAAAAATATGAAAAGCCGTTTTGCTTTTGTTTATTTAACTCTTCAACGATATTTTTTGTATTAGTGTTGTCTCTTCCTGCTCTTGCTAAAACTGCAACTGTGCTCTTGGGGTCGGTTTTTAATATTGCATTAATTAGCCTTACTATTTGTTCGGATTCATTATCTTGATTGTCTAGTTTGTAAACCTTTAGTTTAGCCGTTTTGTCTATTTTCGATGTCCAAGGATTTACTCCCAGTTTTCGAATATTTTCGTCAAAATCACTTAAGTCTTGGTTTCTTTGAAGCTGATGATTTGTTTTTTAATTCTATTTCATCCATTCTGTAGTTTATTTTGTAAGTCGATTACACCATCCATTGCGCCAATAAAATCATATATTTTTTGAAAGCGATCACCGAAAATAAATAAGTTGTTTTTTGATTGGTCTTGCCTTCCTGCGATGTCTTGGAGCAATGCCCATTGTAGAATATTTGTATCCTGAAATTCATCAACTATTATTACAGGAAAAAAAGCCTTGTAGAACTCAAGAATGCCGGGGTGATTCTTGAGAATTTTTCTCGCAAATAGGATAATTGCGTCAAAGGTTATAAGTTCAGCAGGTAGGAATTTTTTTTCTATTATTTCAAGATAAGAATCGATATTTTCTGAGAGGTATTTTAGGGCTTTTGGTCTACGTGATAACTCATTTGCGGCTGTGACATTAATTGTAAAATTTAGTAGGATTTCAACCTCATCTTTTGATAGGGTAATTCCCCAATTGGCTAAGTTTTTTTTGAGCCTGTCGACTGTGTATGGATGATCATTGTAGATATCTATGCCAACATTTTTCAATGAATTGATTTTAGAAAGTTTTTCGTTTATTAGATACCCGAATTTTCCGACAATTCGGCGAGATAAACGTCATGATAATTGGATGTAAAAACACTCTGTATGGCGCTTTGAGCTATCTTTGGGGAAGAAGTTAGTATTACTGGTAATTCTAAGGTTACGTCCCTCCTAATTTTAAGGAGGCATTTATACTAAATGTAAGTACAAGAATCTTTTTTGGGTATGTAACTTGGCCTGTAGATAGGAGGGGTAAGCTATTTTGCTTACCATCGTTTTAGTTTTTCCATACCCTGCAGGAGCTTCGATAATTATGTGGGGATGATGAGAAAACTGCCTCAAGTTGCTCTTTTGTCAACTTCAGTTCCATGTGAATGCCGGTTTTTGAATTGTCTGATGAATTAGATCCATAATCTTAAGTTTTCCCCTTGGCGTCTAGGAATAATTTTTGTAGGTGTTTGGAATTTTTTCAACATCAATAAACTGACCTATTGCCCTGCCTAATGTAATTGTTTTTATTTGATCTCAGGTCATCCAGGCTAGAAAAGCTGCTTTATTCAGATTTTCATCTTTAATATCTTTTACTTCCTTAAAACGTAAACCGAGTTTTTGCCTTATCCCATGTTTGGGAATTAAGTATGTGGTAGCAATTTTAGATGAGTTGTTAACTTGCACATATCTTTCTAATCCTTTCTCTCCATAATATATAAGAAATTCAAATAGAATGCTGATTTCGGCATCAGTGGCGTAGATTGTTTCGTATAGTTCTTCTTCGAAATCTCTTTTGATGTGGTCCTTAATCCATCTATAGATGTGTATTTCGAAATTTGATCGTTTTCTTTGTCCTTGTCAATGATACTTACGTTTGGAATTTTAAAATAATTTAGCAAGTGTGTTATGGGTGGGACATTCGAACAGCTACTAGCGTTTATGACGATTATTCCAAGAGCATCTAAGTCGCCAATAATCTTATTAGCCCATACAGGAATAGCACCTAACTCCGTTTCTCCTTCAACAACAATAACGCATCTCGAAAAAAAAGCCTCTTTTATGTAAGGGAGATTTAACATCAAATGTTTTTCGGAATTGTGGCTTAGTTGTAAAGATACTCCGCTTATTACTTCGATGGCTTTGCTCTTGAAAAATCGAATGTACTCTTTGTATTCATTGTTTAATACTGTTGGAGAGTGTGATACTGTGAGTATTTTGACCATTTATCGAGTTCATGTCGAAATACTCTTTAGAAGAATTGAAAATCACTATCTTTGTTTTCTAATATTTCTGAAACATACTTGATAAGACTTCGTTGTAAATATGGATGAAGATGGATTTCTGGTTCGTCAAGACCCAAAACCATTGATATGTGTTTTTCGGAGTTTAATATGCTCAATTAATTTTTCATCTAGTTTGCTTAGCTCTTCTTTCGGTAGTTTTTTATAGTCGACATAGTATTTATCATCTTTGATGTGGGTAACAGGTGTAAGGATGGCTTTTATAGCTTCATCGCCTAGATGAATGAGTTGAAATACCTGATACTCTTCTTTGCTGAAATATTCTCTTTTTTCTTCGAATTTCCTAAACCGTTTGTTTTGTTTAATTCTGACTAGTCTTTCAAGTAGATAATATTAAAAGTGTTGAAAATTGAGTTCCATATCCACTTTTTGGATATCAAAGCCATCAATGCCACTAAGCTTTAATACCTAGATGCAAAGTCAGAAGAATTTCTCCCTTGTCGGTATTTAATCCTAATCCTTGCCTCTTTAATG
The DNA here is from genome assembly GCA_016715195.1 of Candidatus Villigracilis proximus. Taxonomy (GTDB): domain Bacteria; phylum Chloroflexota; class Anaerolineae; order Anaerolineales; family Villigracilaceae; genus Villigracilis; species Villigracilis proximus. The sequence continues at coordinate 81,084 of JADKBB010000014.1, read as the reverse complement.
GTTTTATTCTATTGAAGACCCTTTGGATCCCTCCAGTTACTTTATTCATTGCTTGGTCAATATCAACTTGAATATCTGTATCGACGAACTTATTAATCAAGTAGGTGAATTTTCCGCTTCCCCTCCCCTTTATAAAAGTTAGTTCCTCCTTCGGGAGTTTGAGCGAATCATAAAAAACAAAGTTAATTCTTTTGATTAAAGAGCTTGGAATTTCACTTGGATTAGTGTTTTCCCCTTCTTTCCAGTAAAAGCTAATATCCTCGTCTTGGTCAGTGTCATCTTGAATAGCATAAATATTAATTAAGCTGTTGTTGTCTGGGGTAATGTGGTCTTCAAATATACCCTTTTCGACCTCAGATAAGTGTAGGCTGAAATCAACTCTTATCGGCGTTGACCGCATAGAAAAATCATCTGTCGAAAAGCGTTGGTAATTAAAAACAATATCAAGTAGGTTGAGTAGGTTTGACTTTCCCAATTCATTTTCCCCGATAAGGAAATTGCTTCTCAGGTTTCATTTATCTTAACGCCATCTAAATTTCTATAGTTTGATATTTCAATTTGTGTGATTTGCATAATATCCTCCGCATTTTCGATTATACAGCAATACTATCTGTTTACACTCTCTATCCTGTCAATCCTTCCGTTTCCGCCTTGCATATTCCCAATCTCAACTCAATGCTAAAATACTGCCCATGACAGAACCGACCGACCTTCCCGTTTTACCGTTTGAATCGAAAAAGAAATTTGCAGACTGGCTTGCGAAACAGTATGACAAGTCTGCGGGGGTGTGGATGAAGCTTGCCAAGAAAGGAGCGGGGATTCCTTCCGTCACATATCACGAGGCTTTGGACGTGGCTTTGTGTTATGGCTGGATCGACGGTCAGAAGCTGAGTTTTGACGAAAAATATTTTCTACAGAGATTCACTCCGCGCAGAGCGAAGAGTATCTGGTCAAAGATCAATACTGAAAAAGTGGCGCAATTGATCGCGAGCGGCGAGATGAAACCGTCAGGGTTGAAAGCGGTTGAAGCGGCGAAACAGGATGGACGTTGGGATGCTGCGTATGCATCAGCGAGGAATATTTCCGTGCCCGCAGATTTTCAGTCCGCGTTGGAGGGGAACAGGAAAGCGAAATCCTTTTTTGAATCCCTGACGAGCGGGAGACGCTATTCGTTTTTATTTAGAATTGAAACGGCGAAGAAAGCCGAAACGCGCGAGAAACGCATCCGCCAGTTTGTGGAGATGTTGGAAAGAGGGGAGACGTTTTGATGCTGAGACTAGATCGGTATCTTTAGCGCGAGGCCGATGTTCCAAAGAATGATCGCGGCCAGTAACTCCGCGCCGCACATCCAAAGATCGCGTACCGCGTTGTCCCATTCTCTTTTTGCATAGGCGAACGACGGCGCGTTTTTATCGTAAACAACATCAATTGATTCGCCTGATTTATAACGATACATTTTGAAGTTGCTGCTATCGACGATCTCAAAAATATACTCTTTATCATCCGGAGTCCGAAAAAAGATTTGGGGATAGTTGACCTTGCCCAGGAATGAAGTCATTAGTCCGCCGGTTGGACCGCCGTCCAGATGGACCAGTCCCGTCGTGGACATGCCGTTTTGTTTAATGTTTCGCATCCGCAAAAGCTGGGGGATGGCGGGAATCCCGGTGGCTAAACTGAGCAGGAATAACAAGGTGGCAAAAGCATAAGGCATGGGAAATTTCCTCCGTGAGAATAAATTATATCCATAATATAACAGGTCTTTCATCACATCTTCCCGTTTGGATTATACTGAAATAAAGATTTTACCCAACTCAAAAAAGGAAACCGCCATGAGCACCCGTTATAAAATACGTCAAAACCTGATCTCCATCGGAGATGATTTCTGGATCGAAAACGAAGAAGGCAAAAAGGTCTACAAAGTGGATGGCAAAGTGCTGCGCATCCGCAAGACGCTTGTGCTGGAAGATGCCAAGGGCAAAAAACTTGCCCAAATTCAAGAACGCCTGTTGACCATCAAAGATACGATGGTCATTGAAGATGCAGACGGCAAGGATATGGCCGTCATCAAAAAGGCGCTCATCGCTCCGCTGCGTGACAAATGGGATGTGAAAGTTAAGAACGGCCCCGATCTCGTTGTGCAGGGCAATATCCTCGACCATGAATACACGGTCAAACAGGGACGCGATAAAGTTGCCGAAATTTCAAAGAAATGGTTCAGCATCACAGATACCTACGGCGTGGAAGTTGAATCCGGTCAGAATGATATTCTGATTCTGGCTGTGGCAGTTGCCGTTGATATGATGGCACACGGTGATGATAAGAAAAAGAAGAAGAAGGACGGAAAAGAAAAAGAGGACAGATAGAAATAAAAAAAACTCCGAAGCCAAATGCTTCGGAGTTTTTTTATTAATTCTAGTTCTTACTGAGCGGGTGGATCAACATGACCGGAATGTGCGCATGATTTACAACTCTATCGGCCACACTGCCCATCAACCAGCGTTGAATGCCCGAGCGCCCATGTGTAGACATGGTGATCACATCAATATGCATCTCGTCCGCGACCGCCAGAATGATCTCAGGGATCGGCCCCTCACGCATAACACTTGTCACCTTGGTGCCATCCTGCGAGAGTTTGGCTACCTCGGCCTCCAGATAAGCTTCCGTTTCCTTTTCAGTTTCTTCAATGATCTTGCTTGCCAAACCCGGATTGTACGAAAGCATTTCAAGATTTGGTGTAACCGGCACACTCAACAACACGATCTCTGCATCCTCAAGTTTTGCCAGTGCCTGCGCGTGGGGCAGAACTGCCTCCGCAAGCGGTGAACCATCCAGTGGAACCAGAATCTTCTTATACATGTTGCATCTCCTTGTTTGGAAAACATTCGAACAAGCTTAGCTTCACAGTAGCACGAAAAAAATTCATTTTCAAGTGATAATCAGCACATCGTATAATAAGCGCATGAGCATCTACCTTGGCTGTCCTGTCTGGTCGTTCAAAGGTTGGGTTGGCAACTTCTACCCCAAAGGCACAAAGTCCACTGACTTTTTGCGCGAATACTCCAGCCGCTTAACCACCATCGAAGGCAACACCACTTTTTACGCCGTGCCCGCATTTAAAACCATTGAAACATGGATCGAACAAACGCCCGAGACCTTTCGCTTTTGCCCGAAGATTCCCAAAGCCATCAGTCACAATGGGAAGTTGACGGATTATGTGGATCGCGCCCTGCATTTTGTTGAGGTCATGCGTCCTCTCGCATCGCGTCTTGGACCGATGTTCCTGCAACTGCCCCCCAGTTATTCGCCGCGTCTGTTGGATGATCTTGCCACTTTTCTTGCAGCCTGGCCGAAGGAAATTCGCCTCGGCGTGGAAGTGCGTCATTTGGATTGGTTCGACGCCCCGCATCGTGATGCATTGAATCAACTGCTTACGAGTCACAACATGGCGCGCGTGGTGATCGATACCCGCCCGATCCGCAATTTACAAGGTGACGCATCCATCGCCGGCAGTTCCTATGAAAGTCTGCTCGAAGCGCGTGAACGTAAACCGGATGTCCCTGTCTTTTTGGAACGCACCACCGACTTCATTTTTCTGCGCTTCATCGGTCACCCGGATCTTGACCATAACCTTGATCTGGTTGCCGAGTGGGTGGATTATCTCGTCCCGCAGATGCAGCAAAATGTAGATGTCTTCATCTTCTGTCACTCGCCTGATAACATGATCGCCCCCGATATCTGCCGCGAATTTCAGCGCCGCATCGCTTTAAAAATAAACATCCCGCCGTTACCGTGGGATGCCATCAAACCTGATCTTCCAGAACAACCAACTTTGTTTTAACAAAATCGGAGTGCGGACTTCAGTCTATATATATCAAAGACGAATACTGTTTCCTAAGTGAATAACTCACATTATGCAAATACAACTCCGAAGGAGTGGAATGATTCTAGCTCCAATATGAAAAAATTTCAAAACCCCGAAGGGGTGTCATGGTCGTTCAGGGGGATGATGTCATCCCTTCGGGATTGTTTACTGCGTAAGCTGATAGTTAATAAATCTGTTTTTTTGACCACAACCTACAGGATAATAAATAGCCTCTAAATTTTTTCCACCCATTGCGCGCGCCAGGCGGGCGCTTCAAAAGAGTCAGGCCAGAACTCAATCTGCTTCCAGATCTTCCCATCACGAATGGTGGAAAAAGTAATACAACGATCTTGAAGTTTCCCATCTGAAACGCTGACATCCGTCACGACCAGATCACCATCTTCAGCGATGTGATTAAGGTTGAAAGTCCACTGGCCGGCGGCGGGGTAGGCTGTGTTGAGCGCCGAGAAATTTTCGCGCCCGCGAATCCGCTCACCGGATTGCGGCCATTCCAGAATATAGTCATCGTGCAGAAGCTGGCCCACGGCGTAAAAATCGTTGGTTGCCATGGTCTTCCAAAATTGCTCAAGAATTTGTTTATTGGTCATGTTTTGTTAATTCCAGTAAAACACTCATGGCGCGGTTTGCATCTTTCACGGGGATAAAAATATGATCGTGATAAAACGCTGCCACCATATTGCAGCTAATGCCCGCATCTGTCAGGGACTGGGAAACTGCCGCAGTCAGGCCAACAGCTTCGAGCGAAGAATGAACCGTGAGTGTGATCCAGGCGCATGTCATCGGGTAGGGAATGCCCATTGAGTCCGCTTTTTCTTTTGGCAGGATTACAGTCACACCTTCTTTTTCAAGAAAATAAAACAGCGGATCAAGCGACAGCGCATGTTCTTTTGACTCAGCAAGGCAATAAACATACTCACCCGGATTAAGCTCGGGTTTCATGCCCTGAATCAATTTGCGCAGATCAATTTCACCAGACATTTATTTTCGCTTTACATCCAGAATGGCGATCTTGGTCGAATGGTTGAACGGAGCGGGATCAGTGATCGGCGTGCCAACGATGTTATAGCCTGTAAAATCTTCGGGCACGGGAATGATCTCCCTGATCTGCAGGTAGCCGTCTTTGCATAAGGCTTCGAGTGTTTGCATATATTCCTGCCCGCTGACGAAGAGCGCGTTGTTGATCGCAACCAAATAACCGCCATCGTTGATCAACGGGCGGACTTTGTTGATGAGCCGCGCGCTTTCATGTTCCTGATCCACTTTGCCTTTGGTGGTGGTCGAGAAGAAGGGCGGGTCAATGATGACGCAGTCAAAGAATTTCTTTTCGCGTTTCATGTTGCCAACCTGCTCAAAGAAATCGCGTGGAATAAAACTTCCCTTTTGAATGGGCAGACCGTTAAGTGTGTATGAATCTTTTGCGAGATTAAGGAAATCACGGCTTAGATCAATTTGCACGACCTGACTTGCTCCGCCTTTGCGCGCGGCGACGCCGAAACTGCCGGTATAGGCGAAGGTATTCATCACTGATTTGTCTTTTAGATTTTCGAGCAGCCACTTGCGCAGGTTGCGGGTATCGAGATACAGGCTTGAGTCTCTATTCAACGTTAAGTTGATGGCATACCAGATATCGTGTTCTTTTATTTTGCGATCTACTTCTGTGCCGAATAAAATTTTTCCGCATTTGTCTTCGTGTGTTGCGCCGTTGCGTGTTTTGATAATTCCCGCACGCAGCCAGGGCAGGGAAGTGGTCAGGAATTGCTGCGCTTCCTGAACGAGCAGTGCGCCCTGTTCGGGATCATTGGCGTAGTTATGAACGACAGCCGTGGATGCATAAATATCGATCACAAGATCGGGGCAGCCTTCGCTGAATCCGTTGAAGAGACGGAAGGCGGTTTCATGTTTGGGATCGATTAATGAGGCACGTGAGGTGAGGGCTTTTTCAAGCAGGGAAGTGAGTGAGTTTGTCATGTTAATCCAATTGTATTTTTACTTCATTGATTATTTTTTCAGGCATGGCTTTGCCGAGTGAAGATGTGCCGCGTTCGATGATCTGCACAGTATATTCTCCGGGCGGCAGGCCGGTGAGTGTGGCATCCAACTCTGAGAAGCACATACAGCGGCAGCCTTCTCCGCTCCATGTTTCGTAGATCATGATGCGGTTGTCTGCGATGGCGTGACTTAAGTCCGCTTTGCGGCAGCATTGATGATTAAGCGCGTGATGGAATTTGATGGAATGGCCTTCAGTGCTAATCTTTATTTCGTCTGGATTAAAGATCAGGCTGCGGGTTGCCGTGCCTTTCTCTGTTTCAGCACACCCGTGGACAGAGGAAATAAAAGATGGAGAAATTGTCATGAATTGATTGTATCGTATTATGAAAAGTCTCTAACTTTGAGAACTGTAAGAGCGTCTTTATATCTTTTTTATGTTCTTCACATTGAACACGGAGATTTGCCTGGTGCCCAAAATTGACTGTGCATCCGCATTTAATTCCACCCAGTAAAAACTGCGGTGTTCTGAGTACGGATCGACTTTGAAGACCACGCCTTCATACCAGCCTTCGCGGTCTCCAAATTTCGAATCCAGATAGATTTTTACACGGTCATTTATTTCGATTTCTTCGTTCATTTATTTTCGATTTGTAAACCAGAACAGCCCTGCGCCGATCAAAGCCGTGATTGCGCCGTTGGTGATCCACTGCGGATCGCCGCGCATAAATGTGCCCGGTAAAATATTAAGTCCCTGCAATGCCCAGATGACACCGGAGAGCATCAGCAGAATGGCAATTACTTTAAGAATAGCTTTTATGGTTGAATTCATATTTCTCCTGATCGATCATGCTAATTTACTTATCTACCTGTTTACATATCTACTTGTTTACTTCTCTACCCGTTTACTTTCCTCTACCTTGCCAGCGCAAGCATCGTGCGAAACGCGAGATAGATCGTGACCACATCATCAGCAGCATAATCTACGCGGCGGTCAGTTGTCCGCTTGGCGTGGGGCATCAATGCGGCGCGGTCTGCCATGTCTGATTGGATAAATTCCAAAGTCATCTTGATCGGCTTGGTCACCTTGAATGGCTTCGGCGCTTTTTTAGTTTTCAAATTAAGCACGGCGCGCTTGGCAACTTCTTCAATTAAACTCGCGGTCACGGCGGGCGGTAAACATTCCGCAGACATCCGGCTGACTGCTTTCTTGACCTGCGCCACTTCAATTTTGTTGCCGAAAAAATCCTGAACTTCTGCGCACAGAGTCTGGTCGCCTGAAGCCATGATGATGGGAACATTGAAATGTCCGCAGACTGCTCCATTCAAGCCCGCTTCACCAAACGCCCGATCATTGATCCACAAACCAGAGACACGTTCATCAGACCAGGTATGATCGAGAATGGCGTTAACCGCGCCCATGCGTCCGTGATATCCAACGAACATCACGCCATCCACATCTTCATCCACGCCATGCACCATTGAAAGCGGCGAAGGCGAGCCGGAATTTAATGTGGCGCGCGAATCCAATTCCTCGATCAAAATATTTCTGCCGTTGTTGTGACCATCCGTCACTGCCACAGATGACGCGCCGCCAGCGAACGCTCCACGAATGGCGGCGTTCACATCCTCGGTCATCAATTTGCGAAAGCGGGAATACTCTGCATGATTCGGATTCACCTGATCCCAATGTACCACGCCTGTGATTCCTTCCATGTCTGCTGCGATTAAAATTTTCATTGCTGCTCCTATGATTTTATGGCACGAGTTGCCATGTAAGTTTCGATATATTCGCTGATCCGTAGACCATTATGATGATCTTCATACATCCCGATGACTGAAAACCCCGCATCCATCTGACCTGCCAACTGGTCGGTCAACGAGTGGCCGAATTCTGCGGGACGGTTTTCCTTAAGCAGGCGTTCCATTCCATAGGTTTCTATATCCGAGAATGGAATTTTTGCCGTGACGTTAAGATTTCCATTATCCATATCATCAAAATCGAAAAGATAAAATACCGGATTCATGAAACCCGCCAGCATACTTCCGCCGTGACGTAATACGCGATACGCTTCCTTCCAGACCGGCCTGATCTCATGGATAAATAAATTGGATACCGGATGAAAGATGAAATCAAAACTTTCATCTGCGAATACAGAAAGGTCGCGCATATCACCTTCCACCGTGCGGATGTTTAAGCCGTCGCGTTCTGCCACTTCACGGTCGCGCGCCAGTTGAGCGGGCGAGTTATCGAAGATGGTCACTTCTGCGCCAGCCGCCGCCATGATCGGTCCCTGCTGACCGCCGCCGCAAGCCAGCCCAAGGACTTTCAGCCCCGGCATGGGCGGGAACCACTCACGCGGTACCGGCTTATTTTCCGTCAACACGATCGACCAATCCCCAGTCCGCGCACGGGCAATTAATTCTGGCGATACGGGAACTGTCCACGGGTTTGTGCCTGACTGAACCTGACGATCCCAAGCCTCACGGTTGTATGCTCGAATATCCATTTAATTTCCTCTTGAGTCTAAAAATAATATCGGAAGTCATGAAAGACTTCCGATATTATAAAAGGTTATTTGACTTACTTGTTTTCCTCGATGATCTTTTTCACATCGTTTGCATGTTCCAATTCATGCGGGCCAAATACCCAGAAAATATCCTCCAATGAACCTGCCTCGCCCCACGGCAAAGTGGATTTTTGCACGACCATTTCTTCCGTTACCTGCCGTGTCAGTGCGATCAATTTGGCGCGGGTATCCACATATTCACGCACGATGAGGTCATAACTTAATCCTTCACGCGTGCTGACCGTTTCATCGTTGTAAACTGTTGTGCCGCGCATGGCAGGCGTGGGCGGAGTTTCGCCTTTGAGCAGAGCGTTGACAAAACCAATTGCGGCATCGTCCCAGCCGGAAAGATGCGCAACGATCTCACGGATTGTCCATAAAGGATAGATCTTGCGGTTTTTATCAATTTCGTTCAATTGCGCCATCATGACGGTGTGTGAACTTTCAAGAGACTCCAGAATTTCTTCGCGTTTTCCCATTTTATTTTCCTTATTTTGATTTGTGAAATAGAGACGCGTGCTGTAAACAAAATTTTACACCCGGATGATCGGGTGTAAGAAAAGTTAATATTCTTGTAAGTAATTTAATCGCCGCATGGAGAGACTGTTCACGTTATTAAATAAAAAATCCGCGCCTGCAAAGCAGACGCGGATTTTTGTATATTAGGGGTTAGGCGTGCCTTCGACGGCGATTCCGACCCACGAGAAGTCGCGCTTGTCACTGACTGCGCCTGAGGCTGCCCATATCGGCTGGCCCTGATCATCTGTGCCAGCCTGCCGGACTGGGGTGATCCACCAGCGCAGAATATGCGCTACATTATCTTTCGGACGGTAGGATGTGGGCACAATGTATTTTGTGTCGGTCACATAATCGGTCAGGCGGCGGGTCTGACTGGCGGTAATGTCTTCAACTGTGATCTGGTATGCCTCGCCATCGCGTAATGTACCCACGGATGCCCACTGCAGGGTCACCACGTCGTTTGCCAGGGTGAAGGCTGCTCCGTCCGCAGGCAGAAGCAGGTTTGGGGCGGGGTAGGGAGGCGGAATAGTCGCCGTGGGGGTTGGCCCGGGTGTGGCAGCACGGAAACAGAGCGGGATGAGTAAGTTCGCTCCCACAAACACGTTGTCGGTGGTTAATCCATTAAATTCTTTGATGGCGTCCATGGGAACTGCGTAGTTCAAAGAAATGCTGGAGAGGGTGTCGCCATCCTGTACGGTGATCGGCACGGTTTCGCAGGATTGTTTGGTTGCGTCTACTGGCAGCGGGGTATTGGTTGCGGCAGGGGCAATCGTGGGGGTTGGATAGGGAATCTTAGCACTTGCCCGACGCTGATCGGGCAACTGGAAGCCAGGTTATTTGTAATGATGATGCTTTGAACAGAGATGCCAAAAGTATATGCGATCTGTGAACAAGTGCCATCGCCTGCGGCAACCGTGTAATCAAAAGGAGGTTGAAGATTTCCACTTTTTTTGCTGCTTTGGGTTCAGGCTTTGCGTTGAACTCTGTGCCGCATACAAGGCAGCGCGTTGCGCTTTCACTTAAACGTGTTCCGCAAGTGGGGCAGACTTTTGTTTTACTGGAGTTGGTTTCTAGGCTCATACTGTAAAAATTATACCTTGATTTTTAATTTGGAACTTTTGGGGCTTTCTACGTTCCCTCTACGACTACCATGTTTGTTCGCGCGTATTGATGACGCAATGCGCGGGCGGGCGCGTATTCGGGTGAATTTACCCAGTTTTTGGCTTGTTCGACCGAGGGAAATTCAAGGATCACGAGACGTTTTGCCTGCCAGTCGCCTTCCAATGTTTCGTTTGGTCCGCCGCGTGCGATGTATTTCCCGCCATACAACTTCACCGCCTCAGGCGCCAATTTGACATATTCCTTGTACCCTTCAGGGTCAAGTACTTCAATATCTACGATCACGTATGCGGTCATGATTTATCCTTTGTTTCTGCCGGTGATTTTGGGCAGCGTTGTGACCAGCACTTTGTCCACGCGGCGGCCGTCCATATCCATTACTTCAAAGCGATACCCGTTCCACTCGAAGTTTTCAGCGGCTTGAGGTACGCGTCCGAGCAGGGTCATGATGAAGCCGCTTAATGTTTCATACTCATCTTCGTGCGGGAGCAGCTTAAAGTCAAAGAGTTCCTTGAATTCATCCACTTCCAACATGCCGTCCAACAGCCACGAACCATCCTGTCTTTGGGTGGCTTGCGGTTCCTCGAATTCCATCGCGCCGACAATTTCTTCCAAAATATCGTTGATGGTTAACAGTCCCTGCAGGCCGCCAAATTCATCCACGACCAGCAGAAGTTCGGTATTCTTTTCTTTAAAGAGTTCGAGTGCGCGCGAAGCGAACATGGTTTCAGGAATAAAGTAAGCCGGCTTAAGCAGGGCTTTTAGTTCGATATCCTTGCCGGATAAACTCTCCACCAAAAGATCGCGGGATTTTACAATGCCGACAATCGTTTCAAGCGAATCCTGTCTAACGGGAAACCGTGAATAAGGACAATCGGCAATTTTTTCCCTGATCTCTTCGATGGAATCAGCGACATCCAGCCAGACCAGGTCTGTGCGCGGAGTCATCAGCGAGTAGACCCGCGAATCGCCGAGGCTGAAAATCCCCTCGACCATGTCCTGTTCGGCTTCCTGAAAGACTCCCGCCTGTGTTCCCTGACTGATCAGCATTTGGAGTTCCTCTTCTGTAATGGGTGGTTCAGAGGAAGCATTGACACCAAACAGGCGCAGAACAAAATTTGTTGCCAGACTCATAAGTTTAATGAATGGAGAAAAAATTCTTGAGAGGAAAAGCATCGGCCCGGCGACAACCTGGGCAATTTTTTCCGGGCTATTAAGCCCGAGTCTTTTTGGTACCAATTCACCCAGCCAGATGGTTAGGATCGTAATGGATATAACTACAATTCCCAGCGCAATCGAAGTGCTATAGACACCGATATAGGGAACATTTTGCAATGCCTTCCCCAATGATTCCGCGATTGTTGCGCCGCCGACCGCACCAGCCAGAACTCCGATCAGGGTGATTCCAATCTGAACTGTGGAGAGAAAAATATTTGGGTCTTCGATCAGTTTGAGGGCTAATGCTGATGATTTATTGCCTTCGCCTGCCTGTTGTTGCAGACGTGCCTTGCGTGAAGCAACCAGCGCGGCTTCTGACATGGCAAGAAGGGCGTTCACCAATATCAGAATAAAAATCATTATTATCTCATTTGCAATGCTCATGGTTTCCTTAATTAAATTAATCTAAAAGTTAAAAATATATTATGCAGGATTAAAACTATATGCCGTGAAACTCGATTCACGGCAGGAAAAATCTCTCGTCAATTGGGATGAACGATTTGTATCTGGAGGAAAACCTGAATCAGGCTCTGTAGGGATTTCTGACATAGTATTTATTACAAAACAGTTTTCGGCCCTTATTGTACCTGAAAGTTACTTCTTATCGATTTTCTTTTCAATATTTTCCAAACGCCGATCTACACGTGTGTAAAATTTTGTGATCATCCACGGGATCACGAGTACAAGCAGGAGCAATCCGCAGGTGAGAGTTAACTCTAACACACCAATGCGAAACATTACGGCTGCACCTCGATCCCTTGCCCCGAGTGGACTTTGCCGACCGCCCAAATTGGCTGCCCCAATTCTTTTGCGCGTGCCTCGAAGGCTGCTAATTTATCCTGCGGCACCCCGAGCAGTAATCCGCCGCTGGTTTGTGGATCAAAGAGCAGCATTTCTGCGGGTTCGCCAAGGCTGGCATCGAATTTAACAAAAGCATCCACATGCGCTTTGTTATCAAAAGCGCCGCCGGGGAAGATGCCCTGTTCGGCATACCCGCGCGCACCGCTCAAAAAGGGAAGTTTTCCATATTCAATGTGCAGGGATACACCTGAAGCCTCTGCCATTTCCATGCTGTGACCGAGAAAGCCGAAGCCGGTGATGTCCGTCCCGCCGCGCAGATTGAATTCCTTGCGAGTTGACCTGCAGTCTTGTTCAAACGTGACATCCACTCGATGGCTTCTTTCACGTCGCTTTCCGATGCTTTCTCTTGTTTGAGTGCGGTGGTTGTCACGCCGCCGCCCAAAGGTTTTGTCAACACCAGTGTGTCGCCTGCTTTCAGTCCGCCTTTGCTCATCATATTGCGCGGATCAATAAACCCGATCACTACCAAGCCGTATTTTGGTTCCTTATCTTTGACCGTGTGCCCGCCTGCGATCACCACACCTGCTTCGCGTGCTTTCTCCGCACCGCCGCGTAATATCTCACTGGATACTTCCGGGGGGAGGTGGTCTGGTAACGCCGCAATGTTCAATGCAAGGAAGGGAGTCCCGCCCATGGCATATACATCTGACAAACTATTTGCCGCCGCGATCGAGCCGTATTCATAAGGTGTATCGACAACGGGTGTGAAAAAATCTGTCGTGACTACAATTGCCTTGTCTTCGCTTAAACGCCAAACGGCCGCGTCATCCGGAGAGTCAAGACCCACTAACAGGTCCGGATACGAGGCGGGATCAAAAACATCCTTGATGGGACGCAGAACCTGCGTCAGCGCATCGGCGCTTAGTTTAGACGCTCAGCCAGCACACGCCGAAAGCGTGGTCAGGCGGATTTCGCGTCCAGTTTGAGGAATCGGCATTGCATTTCCTTTATAAAAAATAAACTTCGGAAGCCTTTACACAGAGCCGAAGTAAATTGACTCAAAAAGACTTCCGAAGTTTATAACGAATTAAGGTGTAGTTGTGTCAGGCAACGGCAAAATGAATTGATTGCCGCTTGGGATAAAGATAGTCTGCACGCCGGGTGCGAGTTTCAAAATATATTGATATTGCACCAATGCAGGCGTCAGAGATTGCGAGAGCAATTGATTGGCTTCGGCTTCAGCCTTGGCCTGGATCAAACGTGCTTCCGCTGCGCCTTGGGCTGCAATGACCGCCGCATCCGCCTGACCTTGTGCGATCTGACGCGCCTGCTCGGCTTCCTGCTTCTTTGATTCCACAACGAACTTGGCTTGCTGCGCCTGTTGTTCTGCAACCTGCTTTTGTTCAACCGCTGCGGCATATTCATCGCTAAAGCGGATATTGCGCATCAGAAAATCAGACATGATGATGTTATTGGCTTTGAGTTTTGTCTCGATCTCTTCACGGATCGCCTGTTCCAACTCGGCGCGTTTTGTGCTGACCAATTCTTCAACGCCAAATTGTGAAACCGCATTACGGATCGCCGCGCGCGCAACAGGGCGCACAACATTTTCTTCATAGCGATTTTGCCAGACTGTATGTAATTGAATCAACTGTGTGGGATCAGCCGCATAAATTACAGAAGCATCAATAAAGATCTGCTGTCCGTCTTTTGTGCGCGCCTGAATTGAATCATCGCCTTGCACAGCTCCTTCACTACTCGTGGAAGACATCGTATACGTTTGCCGCGCAATCGAATATTTTTGCACACTCTCAACAAACGGAATGATCCAATGCAAGCCCGGGGTCAACGCTTCATTGCGGTAACCATTTGGTGCAAAGGCTGAGATCACCACGCCGTATTCATTGGCTTGCAGGAAGACCAATCCTGCGCCCACGGTGGTGAGAAGAAGCGCCACAACCAGCAAAACAACCACAATCGTGCTTAATCCTTTTGCAGGTTGGTTGCGGCTTGCGCGTGTAAAGATCAACACCAGCACACCAAAAAATCCGATCCAGGCAAAGGTTGCAAGACCTTGCAGTAAAGTTGAAATATTCATTGTTTCCTCCGAAACATAATTTTCATGATTATAACTCGCTTGCTTAGGCTCTCAATGCGTGTTAACATTTCTCCTATGAAGAATGGTGCAGGGCAAGTAACAGATGTTTATTTGGATTCCCGCGCGCGGATCATTTGCCCGCCCGACCTGATTCCCGCCCCAGGACAATATTTGCTGGCCCACGCCAGCGGATCATCCGCACCGCTGGCTGTTCCTGTTTTCTTCAGCGACTCAGCGCCGAATGGATTTCGCTCCGCACCCTTCCTGCCTTTATCGTGGATGCCCGGCACACGCCTGAATCTACGCGGTCCGCTCGGGCATGGATTCTCCGTCCCGGCCTTTGCGCGCAAGATCGCCCTGATTGCATTTGACGAATCTCCCGCCCGCCTGCATGGATTAATTTCCATCGCGCTTAAACAAGGCGCAGAAGTGGTCCTGGTCAGCAATACAATTTTGGAAGACATGCCCGAAGCAGTTGAGATTCAACCTTTGCAGGCCATGTCTGATATTTATCAATGGGCAGATTTTGCCGCGTTGGATGTGGGGCGTGAGAATCTGCCTCAGCTAAGAAAAATGCTTGGTGAGGAGAATCAGGCGAAAGGTCCGCGTGAAGCGCAGGTTTTAGTCCGCGCTCCCATGCCATGCGGCGCGCTGGCCGAATGCGGCGTCTGCGCGTTGACCATCCGCCACGAATGGAAGATGACTTGTAAAGACGGCCCGGTGTTTGAGATGAGCGAATTAAAATAAAAAGTCCTCCCGCACTTGCGAGAGGACTGATGTTTTTAGTACCAAATTCTGAAAGATGTTGTTGTGCTTCCGTTGAGGCCGTTATAAGTACAGGTGACATCGGTGTAGATCAAACTGCCGTAGGGCTGGCTGGCGAATGAGAGCGGTATCATGCCAACACCATTGGTATTGGTTGTGAGCGTAAACGACTCATTTCGCCCACCCGGCCAGTGGACGATGGATGTGCAGCTTGCGTTCGCCACGGGCTGCTGGTTTTGATCCTGCACGATCACGAAGATCAATTGTGAATCAGTTGCCAGAGTGACAGCCTTCCATACAAAGGCGCGAATCTGTAATTTGCTGATGGTCTTGGGTGAATTGTCCAGCGCGATGACTGGCGGGATAAGGCCTATATCTTCGCCAAGTTTGTCGAAATAGACACGGCCCAGATCTGAGACCACTACGCGCTGGCCTTCGGGTTTCCACGGCTGCCATTCAAGGCGCGCTTTTTCAAAATATTGCACGATCTTGTTTTCGTGATATTCAAAAGGCGAAATGGGGAAGCCAAATTGCGCGGTGCCGCCATATTTATCAAAGAATTCAAGAAATGCGAAACAAACTGTATATCCTGTCTCTGTGTAATTGCGGCAGGCAAATGTGTTGGTTGCCACATTTAATGGTCCGGTGGAAATGTAGGTTAAACTGCCAAGCGAAGTGACTTGTACACGCTGCCCTTCGGGCAGATCAGCGCGATATTCAAAACGGGCGCGCTGAAAATATTGCACCTTTTTTCCGTCTTTGCTGGTAAATTCCTCGGTGATGGGGTATCCATACAAAAATGTGGCATTGGGGTTGCTATTGTAGAACTTAAGAAAATCTCCAATGACATTGTGCCCGGTTTCGCTAAAATATTTGTTGTTCTCTGGCGCTTGCGCGTAAACAGATCCCCAGCTTGTGCCGAGCAGGCAAAGAACGAACATTAATGTGATGGATCGGCGTAGCATCATGGATATCCTGTCTCTATACTTTTCATTATACTCAGAATCTATATGCCCGACATTACAAATAGTTATCTTCAATAATGAGCCTGATAAATTTTTATCACGGATAGTATAAGCGTGGAATGGGGGGAAACACCAATTTTTTACACGGGTTTACTTTCCTACACCGAGACGCAGGAGTGTAAACCCGGCTTTTTCCCACGCTTCATAATTCCAACCTTTGACGGTATCGATCAGGATGCGGGCTTTTGTTTTTTGTGCGATCTCTTTGGGGTTTAGTTTTGCAAATTCCGTGTGATTTACCAGTAAGAGGAGCGCATCTGCATCTTTGATGGCATCTTCAAAAGTAGCAGACATATGAATGCCCGGCAGATTCGCGTCTGGTTTGAAAGGTTCCCAGGCTTTTACCAGTGCGCCTTCGTGTTGCAGCAGATGTACAACTTCATTTGCAGGGCTTTCGCGCAGGTCATCCACATCGGGTTTGTAGGCCAGGCCGAGCGCTGCGATCTTTTTGCCTTCAAGGGAGCCGAGTGCGCGTTTAACCGTCTCCACTACAAAATGAGGCTGGGCATCATTGACCTGCCGGGCGTGATAGATGAGCGGCGTTAACGCTGGAGCGGCTTCAACGAAGAACCACGGGTCCACGCTGATGCAATGTCCGCCGACGCCGGGGCCGGGGTTAAGGATCTTTACGCGCGGATGTAAATTGGCAATGGAGATGGCTTCCCAGACATCCACGCCGAATTTATTTGCGAGACGTGAGAATTCATTGGCGATGGCGATATTCACATCGCGGTAGGTGTTTTCCATCAATTTGACCATTTCTGCGGTGGTTGCATCGGTTTGGACGATCTGTCCTTTGACGAAGATGGAATACAGATCGCGCCCGACTTGTGCCGACTCGGGGGTCACGCCGCCGATGACGCGCGCGTTCTCGATCAGTTCGCGCATGATCTGTCCGGGCAAAACTCTTTCGGGAGAATATGCCAAATGGAAGTCGCGCCCAGCTTCCAGTCCCGAACGAGCGAGGATGGGAGTCACAAGGTCGACGGTGGTGCGTGGAGGGGAAGTCGATTCGAGGACGACGAGATTCCCCTTCCGCAAAAATGGGACAATGGATTCTGCGGCGGAGATCACAGCGCGCATATCCGCCAGTTTATAGGTCATGCCGTTGTATTCGCCAAATTTATTTTCCTGAAAGGGGGTTGGCACGGCGATGATGAAGGCGTCGGCCTCTTCCGGTTTTGTGGCGGCTTTGAAATTGCCAGATTGAATGGCTTTTTTTACTTCTTCATGCAAGCCGGGTTCGTGAATATGGATTTCACCCTTGTTCAGGGTGTCAATAATGCGCTGACTGATATCCACACCGAGGACGTTGATGCCGTGCGCGGCAAAAGTGGATGCGGTGGGGAGGCCGATATAACCCAGGCCAATGACACAAATTTTTTGAAATTTCACTGGGACTCCAATACGTTTGATTTTGCGTTCTTATTATACAACCAGCAAACTGCTTAATGTGCGCAACTTTTTTGTGGCACTGCTCGTAAATTGATTGAAACCTACCCTTCTTGTTGTATAATCAAATAGAGGCGAAAATGGAATTTTTACTGGAACCCAATGTTGCTTACCTGATCTTGTTGAGCGGTGTTTTGCTTGGCTTGATGGCGATCGTTACGCCGGGAACAGGGTTGTTTGAAATTGGTGCTGTCTTTTGTCTCGCGTTGGCGGGGTATGCAGTGTATAACCTGTCCTTTAATTGGTGGGCATTGGTTATTCTTGTTTTGAGCATTATTCCGTTTGTCCATGCCATTCAAAAGCCAAAACGGGAGTTGTATCTCGGTTTTTCCATTCTGCTGCTGGTGATTGGTTCAGTTTTTATGTTTGCAGTGGACGGCTGGAAGCCGGCTGTCAATCCATTTATTGCGCTGGTAACTTCGGGGCTGCTCTCAGTTTTTTTGTGGATCGTGGTGCGAAAAACTGTACAAGCCGCAGGTGTGCGCCCGGTACATGACCTTGCGGCATTGAACGGATTATCTGGCGAGGCCAGGTCAATTGTCCATGAAGAAGGAAGTGTGTTTGTGGCAGGGGAGATGTGGTCTGCCAAAAGTGATCAAGCCATTCCCGCCGGCAGTTCAATTCGTGTCGTTCGTCGCGAGGGATTTATCCTCGTTGTTGAAAAAATAGTCAGTTAAATAATAAACAAGACAAGGAGAATTAATATGGACTTTTTAGCAACTGGTGGCGCTGTATTTTGTTTTGTGGGAGCGGTATTAATCATTGGCTTTGTATTTCTTGCCAATGCCATTCGCATCATCCCTGAATATCAACGTCTCGTCGTATTCCGGCTTGGCCGTTCTGTAGGTGCCAAAGGACCTGGTATTGTTCTGTTGATCCCTGTCATTGATCGTGGAGTAAAAGTGGATTTGCGCGAACAAGTGCGTGAAATTCCGCATCAGACTTCGATCACAAAAGACAATGCCCCGATCTCCATTGACTTCCTGTGGTATTACAAGGTGCTTGATCCCACTGAATCAGTGTTGCAGGTGGGTAACTTTGAAACCGCTGCGGCAGGTATTGCAGCAACCACCTTGCGCGCTGTCATCGGCGGTATTCCGTTGGATGATGTGCTCTCAGAACGTGAACACATTAATAACATGCTCCGCACCCGTTTGGATGAAGTTACCGAACGCTGGGGTGTGAAAGTGACCAATGTTGAAATCCGTGAAATCCTCCCGCCGCGCGAAGTGCAGGATGCGATGAATCGTCAGATGTCGGCTGAACGTATTCGCCGCGCGCTTGTTACCGAATCCATGGGCGATCAGGAAGCCGCCATCAATCGTGCTGAAGGTACCAAACAGGCCGCGATCCTGGCTGCTCAAGGTGAACGTGAGTCCAACATCTTGCGCGCTGAAGGCGACAAGACGGCGCAGGCTTTGCGCGCAGAAGGTTTTGCTGTTGCTTTGGAAGCCATCTACACCGCAACCAAGACAGTAGATCAAAAGACAATGACCTTGCAGTATTTTGAGACCCTCAAGTCCATTGGCTCAAGCGCATCCACCAAATTCATCTTCCCGATGGAATTTACCAGCATGTTGGATAACTTCCTCGGCAAGGATGTAAAGAAGTAAACGAAAGAAAAAAATAACAAGTGAGAAGTGGAAAGTTGAAATGAAAATTTCACTTTCCACTTTTTTATTGATACAATCGCCCTGCCATGGAAATTGTGACCGCATCTATTTTTGACCTGACCGCACTGCGCAAGCTTGAAAACGAAAGTTTTGATAAAGACGCCTGGCCCTTATTTGACCTGATCGCTGTTTTGACTTTTCCTGAGGTGATTCGGCTTAAGGCAGTGGAAGACGGCCAAATGGCCGGATTCGTGGCTGGAGACCCGCGTCCGAGCAACGGGTGGGGCTGGATCGCCACCATCGCAGTTGATTCTCGCTTTAGGCGACGCGGCATTGGACGTGCCCTGCTGCGTGCCTGTGAAGCCAAACTCGGCGTGCCCCGTTCCCGTTTGACCGTGCGAGTCTCGAATCAAGTTGCGATCTCCATGTATGAAAAAGAAGGCTATGCCACCACCGAGATCTGGAGCAAATATTACAATGACGGTGAAGATGGCATGGTGATGGAAAAAGAACTTGAAAATCCATAACCGGCTCAACAGCGCCATATTTGCATTTGGCGCAAATGTCCGACTTACGCTTGAAAGGTTTATAATCAGCCGATATGTCTGAAACTCTGCCTCCGCCTATTTGGGTAAACACAAAACAATTACTACAACAATTAATTGATGATCTTGCCACACAGTCTCGCGTGGCAGTGGACACCGAATCCAACAGCCTGCACGCTTTTCGTGAGCAGGTTTGTCTGATTCAGTTTTCTTCAACCAACGCGGATTATCTGGTGGATCCGCTTGCCTTAAGGGATTTAAGCGGACTTGCCCCCATTTTCGCCGACCCGAACATTGAGAAAATATTCCACGCTGCAGAATATGACCTGGTCTGTTTGCGGCGCGATTTTAATTTCAAATTTTCGAATTTGTTCGATACGATGCAGGCCGCGCGTGTGCTGGGGTATCCGGCTGTGGGACTGGATCGTCTGCTGGGCGATAAATTTAGAATACAAACAGACAAGCGTCACCAAAAAGCGGATTGGGCCGCGCGCCCGCTGACAAAAGAGCAGATCCATTACGCGCGATTGGATACGCACTATCTCTTTGATCTGCGGGATGTGTTGGAAAAGGAATTACAGGAAAGTGACCGCCTGGAATTTGCAAAAGAGGATTTTGTCCGCGCTTGTGTGGCGGAAGAGCAGAAGCAAAAGGCAATCAGCGAATCATGGGAACGATTCGCTGGGCGCAAAGATCTTAATCTGCGCGAGTTGACGATCGTGGCGCAGTTGTGCAAGTGGCGGGACAGGGAAGCTGAAAAGTTAAACCGTCCGCCGTATAAGGTGGTGATGGATGATGTGTTTGTTTTATTATCCAAGAATCCGCCTGAGCAAAAGGTGGATCTTTCTGCAGCAGGATTAAGCGAGAAGCAGATCCGCTTGTGGGGGGATTCGGTTTTAGCTGCGATCAGGCGCGGGGCTTCGGCTCCGCTGGTTGAACGGAAGCAGGTTGAAGTGCGGAATGATGCGTTCCTGCGTCGGTTGGAGAAGTTGAAGTTGTGGCGAAAAAAGGTCGGGTTGGAAATGGGCGTCGAGTCAGATGTCATCCTGCCCAAGCCTTATTTATCGGCGATCGCTGAGAATCCGCCAAACGATGTGAATGAACTGGCGTCCATTATGAAAGAGACTCCTTCACGTGTTGAAAAATATGGCGTGCAGATTCTAAAAGTACTTGGAGTAAAAAATGCGAATTAATTTTCATGGTGCGGCACATACGGTGACTGGCAGCCAGCATTTGCTGGAGATCAACGGCTCGAAGTTGCTTTTGGATTGCGGGCTGTATCAAGGCAGGCGCGCGGATACGTATGAGCGCAACTTGAATTTTCATTACGATCCAAAGACCGTGGATGCGGTGATCCTTTCACATGCGCATATTGACCACGCGGGTAATTTACCCAACCTGACCAAACAGGGCTATGAAGGAAATATTTTTGCCACACGTGCGACTGCTGATCTTGGAAGTTTGATGATCCGCGACTCGGGACGCATTCAAGAATCAGATGCGGAGTTCGTTAATAAGAAACGCGCTCAACGCGGCGAAGAGCCGATCGAGCCGTTGTATACAGAACAGGATGCGGAAGAAGTTGCAGGGATGTTTAAGGGCGTGAATTACGCTGAAGCGTTTGAGCCTATTCCGGGTGTGATCGCGCGTTTTTATGAGGCGGGACATATTCTCGGTTCGGCGGGCGTGTCGCTTGAAATTGAAGAGAAAGGCAAAAAGATCCGCTTTTGGTTTTCGGGCGATATTGGCCGATATAAAATGCCGTTATTGCGCGACCCCATTTTGCCTGAAGCGGTTGATTATATGATCATGGAATCAACCTATGGCGATAAGTCGCATAGTAACCCTGAGCTTGCATACTCGGAATTTCGTAATGTTGTGAAGCTCACAGTGGAACGCGGCGGGAAGGTGATCGTGCCGGCTTTCGCGGTGGGACGTTCACAGGAATTGGTGTTTTACTTAAATCAGATGATGGAAAATGGCGAAGTGCCGCGCGTGCCGGTCTATGTCGATAGTCCGCTGGCTGTGAATGCCACAGAAGTATTCAAACGTCATCTGGAATGTTTTGATGAAGAGACGGCTAAGTTTGTGCGCGAGTCACGTCACCCAGCGCTGGATTTCAAAATGTTGACTTATGTGAAGTCGGTTGAGGAATCCAAGGCTTTGAATGAGAACAAAGAGCCTATGGTCATTATCTCCG
This sequence comes from Candidatus Villigracilis proximus, assembly GCA_016715195.1. Lineage (GTDB taxonomy): Bacteria > Chloroflexota > Anaerolineae > Anaerolineales > Villigracilaceae > Villigracilis > Villigracilis proximus. The sequence continues at coordinate 59,290 of JADKBB010000014.1, read as the reverse complement.
CTTCGGGTATGGCGGAAACCGGCCGCATTGTGCATCATATAAAGAATAATATTGAAAATCCGAAAAATACGATCTGTATTGTTTCATGGCAGGCACCCAATACGTTGGGACGCAGATTGGCTGACCGTGAACCGCAGGTCAACATCTTCGGCGAAATCTACAAGCGCAAATGTGACGTGGCGACGATCGGCGGGTTATCCGGTCACGCGGGGCAGGATCTGCTCATGAAGTATGCCCTGGGCGTAAAAGATACTGTGAAACAGATCTTTTTGGTTCACGGTGAAGAAAAACAAGCGATGACCTTGAAGGGTCTTTTGAACGAAAGAAAATTAAGCCAGGTGCATTATCCTGAATTGCACGAGAGTGTTGATCTGTAGAAAAATTTTTCGGTTATAATCCTGCCCGCTTCACCTGATTGGGGAGGTGCCAGAGTGGTTGAATGGGATAGTCTCGAAAACTATTGTGGGCTCCGGTCCACCGAGGGTTCGAATCCCTCCCTCCCCGCTAAACAAAAAATGCGCCTGCAAAGGCGCATTTTTTGTTTCCACCATGCTCTTCACCACGAAGGCTTAAAGAAAATTTCGAGGCTTTGTGCCTTTGTGACTTCGTGGTGTAGTTATTAAACAACCTATTAAGGTCTAATTTTTAATGGTAAGATTCGCGCAATGAAACTAAACCTTGCCCTTGCCCAGATCAACACAAAACTTGGGGATGTGGAATCCAATCTTGCCAAGCACATGGATTACATCAAACAGGCTCGAGCTGAAAAAACAGACCTGCTTGTTTTTCCCGAACTTTCCCTCACCGGATATGTTTTACAGGATTTAGTAGCCTCGGTTGCACATAAGCCGACAGAGGATGACCCCGTATTCAAACATTTACTCAAAGCGTCTCGTGATCTGGACCTGGTCATTGGATTCGTGGACGAAGACTCCCGTCATCGCTTTTACATTGCTTCCGCCTATCTTTCGGGCGGAAAAGTTTTGCATGTGCATCACAAAGTGTATTTACCCACCTATGGCCTTTTCGATGAAGGCCGTTTCTTTGCCTGGGGTGATTCGATCCGCGCTTTCGATACACGCTTTGGGCGCGTGGGCATGTTGATCTGCGAAGATTTCTGGCACGCATCGCCGCCGTATTTGCTTTGGCTCGATGGCGCGGATATTATGCTGTTCTCGTCCGCTTCACCCGGGCCGTGGATTAAATGACAAGGAAAAACTTGAATCCGCGCGCTGGGTGGAACGTGTGACAAAAGCCTATGCCAGTATGTTCACCTCCTTTGTGGCTCACGCCAACCGTGTAGGTTATGAAGACGGATTGCATTTCTGGGGCGTAGCGACGCTCTTCGACCCGAACGGCGAAGAGATTGCCATTGGCCCGTATAACGAAGAAGCGCTCACTTTCGCGCAAATGGACTTAAATCAACTGCGCCGCACACGCGCCCGTTTGCCTTTGCTGCGCGATGAACGCACCAATCTCGTACAAAAAGAATTGAACAGGATACTCTCCCGTGGTTGATATAACTCTTGGTATCAATACAAACCTTGCGCGTGAAATTCTCACGGGCTTCCTTCGATCTGAAGTGACACGCGTGGGCATGTCTCATGCGGTGGTTGGTCTCTCCGGCGGACTTGACTCCGCGCTTTCGTGTATATTGGCGGTTGAAGCGCTTGGCGCTGAAAATGTACTGGCCGTACGGATGCCGTATAAACTTTCCAGCCGCGACTCGCTTGACCATGCCCAATTGCTGATCGATCAACTTGGTGTTCAAAGCAAAACCATCGAGATCACAGACATGGTCGAACCGCTCTTCAAGATGCACCCTGATATTTCAAAAATGCGCATGGGTAACATCATGGCGCGTGAGCGCATGATCGTACTCTTCGATCAAAGCGAAGTCTTCAAAGGACTGGTCATTGGCACCAGCAACAAGACCGAGATATTGCTTGGTTACAGTACGCATTATGGTGATTCCGCCAGCGCCATGAATCCGATTGGCGATCTGTATAAGACTCAAGTCCGTCAGCTTTCACGCGCGATGAATATCCCCGCCCCGATCATTGATAAGCCGCCTTCAGCCGATCTATGGGAAGGCCAAACCGATGAAGGTGAATTGGGCTTCACATATGGTGAAGTGGATAAACTTCTTTATCTGCTTGTTGACCAGCGTTACAGTCCGCTGGAGGCGATTGAAGCGGGCTTCAATGAAAAATTTGTGAATGCCGTTACAACGCGCATTCGCCGCAATCAATTCAAACGCATGCAGCCGCCCATCGCCAAGATCAGCAACCGCACCATCGGCTATGACTTTTTATATCTGCGCGATTGGGGCACATAATGGGGCTGCACATTCCGCCCTCACTCAAGCACAAACGTTTCTTCTACCTTTGGCTTGGACAACTGATCTCCATCGCAGGAACCCGGATGCAAATCTGGGCTTTATTTTGGCACATCAACCAGCTCAATAAAAATCCCATCGCACTGGGCGGCATTGGCCTCGCGCGCATTTTACCCGTCATTATTTTTTCTCTGATCGGCGGCGCGGTTGCCGACTCACGGAATCGCCGGAACGTGATGTTCGTTACCCAAACCGTCGCCGCGCTTCTTGCTTTAACGTTGGGCCTGCTCACCCAATTTGGGGAGATCACCATCTGGCACATTTACGCCATCACCGCATTACAGGCCATTGCCGTCGCCTTTGATGGACCATCACGCCAATCCCTGATTCCGAATCTAGTCCCCGCGAAGGATCTGCCGAATGCATTCAGTATGACATTCACCGCCTTTCAGGCTGGCTCTGTCATTGGCCCGGCGTTGACCGGTGTGGTGATCGCATTTGCGGGTCAATCTGCTGTGTATTATTTCAACGCGTTTTCCTTCCTCTCGGTTTTGATCGCACTCTTTATGATCGGTGATGTGCCGCAGACGATTTCCGAGAAAATGTCTGGCATTAGTGTTGAGTCAATTCGCGAGGGGATTCAATTTATCTTAAGCAAGCCGGTCATCCTTTCGACCATGCTCCTGGATTTTGTCGCCACCTTCTTTGCTTCAGCAAATACTTTACTGCCCATCATTGCCACAGGTGTTTTGCATGTTGGCGTGGTGGAGTACGGATATTTATCCGCGGCGCAGGCGGTGGGTGCGGTGGCTGCTGCTCTTGTGATCTCTCAAGTACGCGAACTGCGCAAGCAGGGACAATTATTTCTTGGCGCGGTAATTATTTTTGGAATTGCAACCGTCATTTTCGGCATGACAAAATCCCTGCTCATCGCCTGGCTGGCGCTTGCCACCACCGGCGCGGCAGACGGAGTCAGCACGATCATCCGCAACACCATTCGGCAGTTACAAACTCCCGATCACATCCGCGGACGTATGACCAGTGTCAATCAAATATTTTTTCAGGGCGGTCCGCAGTTGGGTGAGATCGAAGCTGGTTCAGTGGCGCAATTCTTCGGCGCACCTTTCGCCGTCATCACCGGCGGGATCGGCTGTATCATCGGCACGCTGTTGATCATCCGCAAGTGGCCGCAGTTGAGAACCTACAACGGCGATGAGCCGATGCTGGCTGGTGCAAAAGCTGAATAATAAATAAATATTCCGGGATTACGGGTTTAAAGAATATCAAGACAGATACTTCGCACACAGAGAAGATTTAAACCTTAAACACAAAGTCTCGAAGACTCGAAGTCACAAAGTTTTTTTCTTGGCGTCTTTGTGACTTTGAGTCTTGGTGGTTAAGAAACCATCACACTTACACCCTCGCCTTGAGGTGGATTTTCGATAAGGCGTTTCATTTCTGCGGTTACCGCTTGATGAATGGCGGCGGAGTCGGTTGTCCCCAGTTCTTTGGCGTAGATCGGTTCACCAATTTGTATGCGGACATGCACATCATGTTTCATGAATCCAACATGTGCGAGAATTTGAAGCGCGGCGGCCAGCTTTTCCTTTTCTTCTTTTGTTCTTTTTATATTCAACAGAAAATGATTTGCGGCCTTGTCCCAAACCACACCGCGAACCAAAATGGGCAGGATCGCGGTCTCTGGCGCCATGCGGATGAATACGCCTGCGGAGTCTGTCCATGTTTGCAGAGAATCCACTGCGCCTTTGTACATATCAGGGTCGGGTTCGATGTGACCGGCAGGGAAGGTCAGTGCTGCACCGCCGGCGCGTAAATGTGCTGTGACCTGCCGCACCAGACTCACTCGTGAGGCCGCATCATCTTTTACGTAAAAGAGTTGATTGCTCATATTGGGCAGTGCATTAAGAAATGGACGGTCCAGGGCGATGATCTTCAGGTCATTGCGTTGGAGCGCGCAAAATGCGGAGAGGGTGTCGCTCATGCCCGGATGATTGGATAATGCCAGAAACGCAGAATCAGGTATCAGGTCCAGACCGAAGACGCGCACATCACTGACGAAGTGTTTTTGTGTCAGACGCGATGCATCCACGAGGCCGTGGGTTGCGATGGCGTTGTCAAATTCCACCATGAACTCTGCAAAGTTAATTGCAGGACGTAAAAAAAGTTTGCGAAGAATTTTTGAAAGAATGGGGCGGTTTTGCCAGTCAAAAGAAGAAACAAGATCATCGAGATTGATCTGCGTTAGAAGTTCAAGATTGGATGTCATTCGGGTTCCAGTGAAAAGTGAAGCGGATAGCCTTCAAGCCCGGCCGCGAAATGCGCCTTGTTGATTAGTCTTTCGGCTTCGGTTTTGGGGAGCGTTTTTACATACGCAATGCCTTTGATGTGTGCCGTAAGCATGATGTCTGCGGCTCTGTCTGTGCCAAGATAAAAAATGGAAGTGAGGATGTGTACAACAAAATCCATTGGCGTGACATCGTCGTTGTGAATGATGACGCGATAAAGAGGCTCAAGCTCGGTCTCTGTTTCTTCGATGATCTCGATCTCGGGGGTGATTTGTAGTTTTGTCATCCCTTATTCATCGTCCTTGCTCCAGGCATTGTTTAGTTTTTGGATTTCGTCAGCGCTTAATAAAATATCTGCTGCATCAAAATTTTCCCTGATGTGCTGCGGATTAAATGACATGGGAATGGTAATGACTCGCGGCTGTGATACCAGCCAGGCGAGTGCGATCTGAAATGGCGTGGCCGAATGTGCGTTTGCAATTTCGCCCAGCGTTTTGTTGACGCGCACGCTGCGGAATTTTACAGGCGAATAAGCCGTGACCAAAATATCGTTTTGCTGACAATATTCCAGAACACCATTTTTAACATATGATTGATCGGGCAGGCGGTAAGGGACTTGATTAGTGATGATGGGTGTCTCTGAAAATGACTGTGATTGTTTCAGTAACTTTAAGTTGAAATTACTTACACCCAAATGTTTTACTTTTCCATCCTGCACGAGTTTGTTCAATGCGCGGAAGGCCTCAGGCAGATTCATGCCCACACGCGGCCAGTGGATGAGATACAGGTCAATGTATTCCATGTTGAGGCGGCGCAGACTGTTCTCGCAGGATGTGAGCACATCATCATAGTCAAGATGCTCGGGCGAGACTTTTGAAGTGATAAATAATTTTTCGCGTTTGGAATTTGTTTCGCGTATGGCGCGCCCGATCAGCTCTTCGGCGTGACCCGCTGCGTAATATTCGGCAGTATCGAAGTGTGTGTATCCGATCTCCAGCGCGGAATGCAGAGCGGTCGTCGAAACAGAATCAGTTGTCAGGTCGGGGGAGGATTCGCCGCCGATCTTCCAGGTGCCGAATCCGATCTTTGGGAGAGTCAGGTTGTGGATGGTTTCGTATTTCATAAGTGAAATTATAGCATTATAAAAAAGTCCGCCTGATATCAGGCGGACTGGATTTCTCAAGGTGCTTGTAATAATTCCGGCGGCGCGTTTACGCCTGCGCTTAAGGAGCGCAGGAATGCTTCGAGTTGTGCCATTTCGATTTGTGTAAAAGGAATCATCACCAGTTCACTGTGACCCACAGGCGCGATGGGCGCAGACCTGTAATGCCGGATCACTTCAGCCAGTGTCGCGATCTGACCCGCGTGCATGTAAGGCCCGGTCTCGGCCACGTTGCGAAGTGTGGGCGGCTTGAATGCGCCATCAAGTTGATGACCTTCGGAAACTATATAACGTAATTCGGCACAATCATTTTCACCGGCATCACTCCATTGACTCAGACAATTGAATTCATCGTTGAGTACATTTCTTGCGCCTGTTGCGCGGCCGTCATCAGCAGGCAGGTCGTTTGCGGCGGGTACGCCTGTGTTGTGAAAATCATTGTTTGTAAATAACGGCCCGTTATGACAGTTGATACATTGCGCGCGGTCAATGAACAATCGCAGCCCCGCGACTTCGTCAGATGTGAGCGCGGCTTTCATTGCGGTCTTGTCATCTTTTAACAGCGCTTCTACATAAGTATCAAAACGTGAAGGCGCGGGCATGATCAAGCGTTCGTATGCGGCAATTGCTTTGCCCATGTTCACATACACTTGTGTCACGGCATCGCGGTCTGCTTGAGTCATCGCATCCCATGCGGCGCGCGCAGATTCATCGTCCACGGGCGCGGCAACTTCAGGGAAGCGTGCGCGGTCTGAAAAATCTGGCAGGCTGCCAAAAATGGATTCATATTCTGCACGATACACTTCATCGATCAAGTGCGCGTATTGTGCGCGCGTGCCGCCGTGTTCCACTGCGCTTTCCAGCGGCCCCAACGCCTGCGCCCATTGACTATCTTTGCGGCCATCCCAAAACATCCACGGGCTGTAGGCGGTGCCAATGATGGTCATTGTTTTTCGCGAGGTTGTGCCAACACCTTGCGCGAGGGGTAAGCCATCTGAAAACATAAGCTCGGGTTTATGGCAGGTGGCACAAGCCACTTCGCCGTTGGAGCTAAGGCGTGTGTCAAAAAATAATTTTTGTCCGAACTCCGCCGCCCTGGAATTATCGGCATATAGATTGGATGGATCAGGAGGAAGCGCAGGCAGACTGCCGATCCATAGCGACTTTAATGTGACAACTTCCGCTTCACTCCACGACGTTTGCCTGCTCTGTGCCCAAAGGAAAATTGCCGCGGCTGTGAGTATGATTCCGCCACCGATCAAGATCATGCGCTTCATGTTTTGGTTACTCAAGAATTAAATTAAATGTGACGTTATCGCTCTGTCCATCGGCATTGATGTTGAACTTGACTTCCCAAAAGCCGAGCATTTGGAACTTCATGCCTTCCACGCGATAATCGCCATTGCCGAGGTCTTCCGTCACTTCGGGTTGGGTGGGCAAACCGTGACCATGCTGCGGCATGCCGCCATCGACCAGAATCTCAGCGCCTTCCACAGGCTGCCCATCTGCGGTCTCGATGTGAATTGTCCACGAGTGTATCTGGTTGAGCGGCAGGGGACTGGAGTCACTGCTATAGGATACCCGAAACAGGCCTGCGTCCGAAAGAAGCGTGGTGGATGTATCCAGATCAGCTGGCGCAGACTGATTCCCCATCATCATCGGGTGTATGAATCGTGGTCCAATGATCGGCATGAGAAGGATAAATCCAATGATCACAATAATGGTAGTGATGACCGTTGTGATGATAATGGTTGTCGTTTGTTTTTTCATATACGCTCCTATGGCTTTAAGAATGAGCGTGATTTTAGTTTGGTTTTCAGGAGAACTTTGTAAAGATTCAATAAAGGAATTGACTAAACATCCGCCTTGCAAAAGGCGGATGTTTAGATGTTTTTTAAAACTTTAAGCAATATTATATTTCCAGTGATGTGTGCCAGGAGATGACGCGATTTCTGCCTGATTGTTTTGCGTCGTAAAGCGCCTGGTCTGCTCTGCGCAGGATCAATTCCAAAGTGTCCTGTTCAGATTCCATTTCTGTAAGACCAAGGCTGATGGTAATGGATGCGGAGTGTTTGTCTAATTCAATAATGGATTGGGCAATGATGCGGCATAATCGCTCGCAAACTTGATACGCCTGTTCACAGTTGGTTTCCGGCATGAGCAGGGCAAATTCTTCGCCGCCAAAGCGTGCGAACAGATCCATTTCGCGGATATTCTCGCAGCAGATTTTTGCAAATGTGATGAGCGCCTGATCTCCGGCTGGATGCCCAAACTTATCATTGATGTTTTTGAAATGGTCAATGTCTATTAATGCCAGCGATAGGGGAGATTTGGTACGCGCAGCGCGTTTTAATTCCATTTCTGCCAGATCAAGCAAATGCCGGCGGTTGAATATCTGCGTAAGCATATCGGTTACGGCCAGTTTTTCAAATTTGGTTTGAATCTGCTTTAGGTCGGTGATGTCATGCCAGACAATTAGCCTTCCAACATTTTGATTGCGATGATCCAGCAGAGGGGAGATGTGAACATCGAAATGAGTATTATCCAGGATGACCTCGGCATGTGTTTGATTGATGCCGCGAAATTTTTTTATGACGTCGGGCCATTTTTGGAATAGGAATCCCACGGGCTGCCCGATGCAGGATTGTGCCGAGACACCGATCAATTTTTGCGCAGCGGGGTTAATATCCACCACTCGTTTTTGCCTGTCCAGAACGATGACGCCCTGGCTCATGTTTTCAATGAGCACACTGCGGGCGATGGGCACAATATCGAGAAAATGAAAACGCATGAGGGCGAAGGCAATTGTCAGCGCGGTGACCGTGAAAATGAAGGGAGTAATATCGGCATCTGGTAACGGTCCGCCGTTTAAAATAAATGAGATGTGTACCATCCATGGGATGATGGCTGCGGCCAGGATCGTGCTTGTTTGTTTTCGATAAATTCCAATAGAACCGTAGAGGGTTATGCATAATACGATGATGCTGATAAAGATCAAAATGTAGGAATAATAAATATTAGCCCATGCGACCGGCCCGACGTCCAAAGTGCGGACTGTGTTTAGCGCGCGCTTTCCTCCAAAATACAAATTGTGCCACGGGTCAGTCCATAGAAGGATGAAGGTGATAACCGGCTCAATCAGCAGGGACAAAATAATTGGGCGCTTTAACAATTTTTGGAACTGGGCATACTCAAGCGTAAAGAGCAGGAAGGCCGTTGGCACAATAAATGCCCCGAGGAGTGTGCTATCCAGCCAGAAGTATGGGGTCGGGCCTGGGATATCAGCCCAGAAAATGGCGTAGGTAATATCCCACCAGCTTAAAGCAAGTAAAAAAACAATAAGAGGCCGCGCGCCTGTTGCTGCTTGATGGGTGTACCAGATCATGATGACGACAATTAAACATGCAATTCCAGCCGTCATGAGCAGAGCGCTGTAGTGAATGTTAGGTGGAGTCATTGTTTGAAAAAACATATAACTATTTCTTCAGTTTTACTATTGGAAGCCTGTGTATTAACTGATGAACTCGGGAAAATTTTTTACGATCTCACTATATTCTTTGGCTGCTTCATTCCAGTCATTGCTGCCGGTTGTGATCGCCAGATCAAGATTGAGCAATCTGCCAACGCATTGATTCGCCTTTGTCAGCCGGTCTTCAAATTGTTTCTTAAAGACGCTGCTTATAGTTGCAATAAAGCCAAAGATCGCCACCAGAATGCAGGCCAGTCTCCATCCGCCGTCTTCTGCTTGCGCTGCGGCTTGTGAGAATACATTGTTACCGCCAATGGCAGCGGCCATGCTCGCGATCAGAGTCGCTGCGGCAGGCGAGATGACATTCGCCAGAAATAATTGTGAGTCTGTTTTGCGAATATCGGCTGTTTTACTTTTCGCCACATTCAGGCTGGCTTTTACTGAATTGATAAATTTTTCATGATCCTGTGTTCCCTTGCTGTCTGTCACGTTTGCCTCCAATAAATAATTAGAATCTAATGTCTATTACAACTATACATTAATCCCGCAGACAAATCAACAAAAAACCCGCTTAATTAAAAGCGGGTCTGTTTTTCCTTATTGCTCGTTACTTATTACTTTTTTACTGCTCTATACGGCAACCGCCATCTGTTCCTTCGCGGATTCAAACCCACGGCGCAGGGCTTCATAATTCTTCGGCAGCAAATGTTGATGACGCGCGGGCAAATGTGCCTTGAGCGCGCCTTCAAGTGTTTCTAGCGTCACTTCTGGCAGTGCGGCCAACAGTGCGCCCACAGTGACCATGTTGGTTAATTTCTTGTCGCCGATCTGTTCCGCAATTTCATTCGCAGAGACAAAGACCACGTTGATATCGTCACGTTTTGCGCCGCGATCCACCATCGATTGATTCACAACCAGCGTCCCGCCGGTTTGCATCATGGGTTCATATTTATCAAATGACGGTAGATTTAAAGCAATGACCAACGGCGGATTCTTTACCAGCGGCGAACCAATTTCATGGTCAGCGATGACAACGGTGCAGTTCGCCGTCCCGCCGCGCATTTCAGGGCCGTACGATGGAATCCATGTCACTTCCTTGCCTGAGTCCATCGCCGCGTACGCAATGACCTGACCCGCAAACAACACACCCTGTCCGCCAAAACCTGAGATGATGATTTCTTTTTGCATTTATTCGCTCCGTTCATAGGGATCAGATAATAAGTGATTAGTTGATTAGGAAAACCTAATTACCTGATCACTTATTCCTAATCTTATATTTTGATCTGCTTGATCGCATCGCTGACTTTAAAATCGCCCAGCGGATACGCAGGCATCATGTGCTCTTCCACGAATTTCAACGAATTGACGGGCGTCATGCCCCAATTGGTTGGACAGGTGGAAAGCAACTCGACCACCGAGAAGCCAAGTCCGCGGGCTTGCACTTCAAACGCCATGCGGATCGCCTTCTTTGCCAGACGAATATTTTTTGGATCATGCAATGAACGGCGCACACAATAGCCCACGCCGTCTAATGTGGAAAGCATCTCAGAAACTCGAATCGGATAGCCCTGCGTTTCCACATCACGGCCATTTACCGAAGAGGAGGTTTTCATGCCGGGCAAAGTTGTCGGAGCCATTTGTCCGCCGGTCATGCCGAAGTTTGCATTGTTGATGAAGATCACAGTGATATTTTCACCGCGCGCGGCGGCATGCACAATTTCACCCATGCCGATCGAAGCCAGATCGCCGTCGCCTTGATAAGTAAAAACAATTCGGTCAGGCATCACACGCTTCACGCCGGTTGCCATCGCGGGCGCACGTCCGTGCGGCGCTTCTACAAAGTCTGTATCAAAATAGTTATAAGCAAATACAGAACAGCCCACTGGTGCAACACCGATTGTCCTATCGATGACGCCCATCTCTTCCAAAACTTCCGCAACCAGGCGATGCGCTACGCCATGTGTGCATCCCGGACAGTAGTGGGTGGGTGTATCTGTAAAGCCTTCAGGTCTGTCGTACACTAAATTCTCTTTTAACATTTTGCCTCTATGCGTGCGTCATGCGTTCAAGCCACGCGTCACGCGGATGAATATCCACGCTCAACTTAACCTTCGCCATGCGATGGATCTCATTCAGTATCTCATCCGGGAACGGAACGACTCCGCCCATGCGCCCATAGAATTCGACGGGCACGCGGCCTTTCACTGCCAGCCGGACATCTTCCAGCATTTGGCCTGAATTCATCTCTGTGACAAGGAACGCATCAACCCGCGCTGTAAGCTGGTCGATCACCTCAAACGGAAACGGGCTGACAGTGATCGGTCTTAACAAACCCACTTTGATTCCCTCAGCACGCGCTTCGCGGACAGCAGACAAAGCCACACGTCCCGCTGTGCCAAAGCCGATGATGACAAATTCCGCATCATCCAGAAAATATTCCTTGTACCGGACTTCATTCGCTTCGATGGTCTTCCAGCGCTTAAGCACCCGCAGATTCATCTTCTCTTCTTCGATCGGATCCAGATAAATGGAGGAAAGAATGCGGCGCTCGCGTTTTCCCATTTTTCCGTCGGTGGCCCAATCCCAATTCGCGCGCTTGATCGGTTTCATCTCAGGCATTTGCGCGGGCTCCATCATTTGTCCCACACAACCATCGAGTATGACCATGCAGATCGAGCGGTACTTTTCCGCGAGATCAAAGGAAAGACCCATCAAGTCGATTGCTTCCTGCACAGATGCAGGAGCCAGCACGATCGGCTGATAATCTCCATGTCCGCCGCCGTGGACAGCCTGGTTATAGTCTGCTTGGGCGGGGGCAATATTTCCCAGACCCGGTCCGCCGCGCATCACGTTGACCAATACCGCGGGCACTTCGGTCCCTGCGATATAAGAAACGCCTTCCATCATTAAACTCATACCCGGGCTGGATGATGACGACATCACGCGCACGCCTGTGCAAGCTGCGCCATACACCATGTTGATCGCGCCCAGTTCAGATTCTGCCTGCACGAAAGCACGTCCCAATTCGGGCATGCGGCGTGAAAGATATTCAAGTACTTCTGTTTGCGGGGTAATGGGATATCCGAAATACGCTTCAAGCCCGGCGCGGACAGATGCTTCGGCGATCGCTTCATTCCCTTTCCATAACTCTTTTGGCATTTTTATTTATCTCCGTTCATGTTACCGTTTGGTAATCCATGGAAAGACGAAAGAGAAAAAAGAGGAAAGAATAAAATGATATCTTTCTTCTTTCCTCTTTCTTACACACTGATCGGCGCAGCCACCTTTGTCATTTCACGATAGACCGTGATCGCTGCATCAGGACAAACTACCGCACAAATAGCACACCCCGTGCAACCGTCCTTGAACGTGTGCGCGGGGTGGTAGCCCTTGGGGGTGAGGTGTGACATGTTTAGTTCAATCACACTCTGTGGACATGCTCCTATGCAAATTTCACATCCTTTGCAGTAGGTATCACTTACTTCGATCCAACCTTTAGCTGGCATTTACAACTCCTTTTATACGAGAAGTCGGACATAATTTAGCGGGATTACCGCCAACTTGATTATGTCGTTTTCCGACAATTGCGAGTAGTGCCAAGCGTCACAGACAAGGACGCCGAAGGTCATTGCTTTTTTATGTCTATTCCCGGCTGATTTGTTCGATTTTTTCCTTCAATTGTTCCGCTTCTATTTTAGATTCGAGCGTTCCCGGTTCGGTTTTATGTCCGTCTGTGAAGGTAAATTTCAACCCATAAGTAGACGGCCCGTTATCCCAATCATGTGTCATGATTTCAATGCTTTTCAATTGATTTAACGAATATTTCCTGACTCGCAACGGCGTGACTGTCGACTCATACGCATGAGTAATTGTGCGGCGGACAAGGTCAATGGTCAGGGTCTGATTTAATCCGAAGATGGCACCAGCCATGAATGCCAGGCTGACTGCGATTGCTCCCAATGAAATGGCAAGGAAGAAAAGCGTAAATAAATTGAAACCCGTCCAGCCCGGTTTGATCAGCAATTCATAGGGAGCCATCCACGGGAGCAGGCCGATTATGAAGAGAAAAACACGCAGCCCGGTTGACATCCGCTCTGTGATCTCGATCCGTTCGTTGTTTAGGGTTGTGACCGGCATATTTATGCCTTGGCTGGAATATCGCGTGCCATCTGTACGCCAATTTTGTATAACTGTTTCATTTTCTCCGCATCGGGCGGCTGGGATGCGCTGTTTGCGTACGAGATGGTTAGCGTGTCGCCGCCTGTGTGCAGCGTCAAATTCGGGTTGGCTGAAAGTGTGCGCAGGAATGCATCAGGCAGAGAGATGCGGCTTGCGGAAAAATCAGAAGTGCTGATCAGATAGCGGTCATCAAGATTGGGGATGTGCTGGAATTTCACAACTTCCATTTTTATACCAGCAGCGGCTTCTGTGATTTGATTGGCAATGGCCGTCAGTTTGCCTTCACCGCTCAAACGCGGACTGGCTGCAAAGTGTGGCAGATTCCATGTGGACGAGACAAATGCCAGTACATCAGTTTCGAGCGGATGATAGTGTATCTTGCTAGAACGGCTCTTGTTGCTTACTGTGGGACCCTTTAATATCGCGCCGGTGAAAGCCAAACATATACACATCTCCACTTGAAGAGTGACGTGAGTACACATTCTCCACGCGATATAGTTCGGGGCGGGTGATGTTATTCACATACGCAACACGGTTAAGCAGGGTCAGAGTGTCTTCGAGAAGTGATAACCCCAGCGCTTTTGCCAACGCCTCATGTCTGGCCTTGCCTTTGCCGGCCGCAACAATTACAAAGGCAACCATCATCAAAATAATTAAGAAAAAAACACAAACGACTGCAATTAATATTGTAGGGCTTGATTGCATATTCTCCTCCACCAGGGCGCACTCAAAACTAGACTCTATCTCATGTTATATACGTCCATTATTACAAATAGATTCTCTTGTTGAGTGTATTGCAAGGATATTGCAAGCGCTTTCGTTTTCTCCCTCTTGTTTATTGCGTGCGACCGGGCGGTTTTATGGAATCGGGGTTTCGTTTGCAAGAATAGTCACTGATGTGACCAGGATCGTATTGCAGCCTGCATCCGTCATATAGCCGAGATACTTTCCCTCTGCATCGTATTTGTCGATCTTGAGAATTTCCCGCCCGCTGATGCTGACGTTATCCCATTTTTTGATCAACTTTCAATTGGTCGAAAATTTCCGCCGTGGCGGGGAAAATATGCAGGAGATTGATCGTTCCCGTTGGAGCCGCGTCGTCCCAGTGATAAAAGAATTTATGCCCCATCACACTGACATCCACAACATCTTTCAATGCGAAATCTCCCGTGGTGACAAGAACATCATGTGACATGAACGGTGCAGACGAATCGTACCAACGCGAAGCGTGGCGCACGACTCCTGTAAAAGTGGAGTCAGTGGGTAACTCGAAAGTCACATCCCATGTATACCCTTCAAGGTTGACGATCTGTTTGTAATCAGACGAAATGGTTAGATCTTCAAAAGGCGGGCGGCCTGAGATATCAACCCCGCAGGATGCCATAAAAATCATACTCATTACCAGAACGAATATTTTTTTATATTTCGATCTCAACATTTTTTCCCATCTCCAGCCATCGCAGCTTCTCGCTTAATCCCGCGGCTGTAAATTCCTTTTCGATGACCGCCCTGCCTTCCCGAAAATGTTTCCAGCCTTCATAGTGGATCGGAATGAGCGTGCGCGGATTTAAGACTCGCGCCGCTTTCACGCCATCTTTCGCATCCATCGTAAAGCGGATCGGACCTGTAATCGGGAAGCTGGCTCTGCCCAAGTGAAATATCCCCACACTGACGGTGAATCGCTCCGCCACTTCCTGAATGCCGTGATAAAAGATCGTGTCGCCGGTGATGTACAATGCGCCGTTCTGCTGGCCTTCCCATTCCAGCATGAAACCAATTGTCTGCCCTGCAAACGGGCGCACGAATAGCGGTCCGTGCTGCGCCGGAGTTGCCGTAACTTTTACTTTTGTATCGCCTGATTCCAGAATTGTGCTTTGCCAGTTTGCCAATCCTTCAGCATTGCCGCGCAAACGTCTTTCGCCTGAGGTGGTTGTTAACACACGTTTGGCCTTTGGCAAAAATGCACGCCCGGCTTGATCGAGATTATCTTCATGATGATCGTGGCTTAATAACACGGCATCGATCTGCCCGAGTGCTTCCGTCGAAACAGGGGAATTTGTCAGCTTTGTCGAGCCGGTGCCCCAGCCGAAGGAATACCGTCCGCCCGCAGGATCAAATACCGGGTCGGTTAAGATGCGCAGCTTCCCAATTTCCAAAAGCATGGTCGCGGTGCTGATGTGAGTCAGGTTGAAATTCAAGTTTATTTCCTTCGCAAATTTTCTAGAATTGTACTGCCATCATTGAAGCTCAAGCGGAAGAAAACCTGCAAAGTGAACAACAAATAAATTTTCAAGCAGGGTGAACATGCCGAGCTAGTACCAGTTCCCAGGCCAGAGGGGAAGAAGCAAGAAAAAATAACGGAAAGCAAACCGCTAACGATGGGCCCGCCCAACGCGCGGCGGATGTGAATGGAAGGAGGTAAATTAGGTTCATTATCCGGGTAAAAGTCGCGAGCCAGAATTCCAAACATGCCAAACTGAATGCCGGACATTGAGTAACCTGTCATTTGGGCTGCAATGAGGTGTCCGAAATGATGCAACAGAACAGATACCCAATGCAGAAACACAGCGACAAAACCGAGCAGGATCGATTCACCCAAGGGGCTCTTCACTCCGTAGAACGCGGCTGCACTTAATCCAGCCCACAAAAAAAGCGTTCCCAGAAAGGCCACGGGCAGAATATCCATTTGCAGATTAAATAATTTTCCAAGATGGATGGACTTCATTTTACATTCCAAGTAATTTCATTTCGTGTTTCAAGGTTTCGGCCAAGACCTTCCTTGAGCGGGCGCGGATTGTAACCAAGTTCGCGTTTGGCCTTGGCATTCGTGCCAATATAAGTGACGCCCGCAACGACACGCAGACCTTCACCTGTAAAACTTTCAGGAACAGGAATGACCTTATCAAAGACATACATCATCGCAGACATGGCGCGGATCATGCCTGCGGGCACAGCCATCGGCAGGCGCACGCCTGTAATTTCATTTGCAATTTTCAGCGCATCGATAAAGGTGTATGTCGGCCCGCAGATGTTGTAATTCTCGCCGACCTTTCCTTTCTCCATGGCGAGCCAATGCGCGTGTGCGATGTCATCCACGTGTGCCCAGGAGAAGGCGGTTTGTTTGGGCATGACAGGTAATTGCTTTGTCAGATATTGGATCAACGAAGTGCGCACGCTGCTTGTGTCACCGGGGCCGTAGACGAGTCCGGGCTGCACGATGACAAGCGGCAAACCTTCCTTGATCATTTGCACAGCAACATCATGCGCGCCGGCTTTGGTCTGATCGTAGACACTGATATGTTTACCTGTGAAATGATAATTTTCATCAGCTTCCACACCATGCGTATCCGAGTTGACAGCCAGTGTGCTGGTGTATACGCCTTTCGGAATATTCAATTCCTTCATCAATTCAAGTACGTTGCGTGTGCCTTCCACATTGATCGCAACCGCCTGACTCTTATCGCGCACCCCGACTTTATACCAGCCCGCCACGTGGAAGACTCCATCCACGCCGGTCATCGGTTTGCGCATGGACTCTTTTTCGGTCACATCGCCCTGATACAGGGTGACTCCCAATTGGGCCAGATCTTGCGCTTTGGCAGGATTGCGCACCACAGCGATCACATCGTGTCCCGCTTCTCTAAGTTGACGGGCCAGCCGTCCGCCGATAAAACCAGTTGCGCCAGTAATAAAATATTTCATGAGTTTATTCCTTTTTATGATTTGGATTGTTTCTCAATGCCGTACAGCAAAGAGGTTAATATGTTTTGAAATTCAGAGTTGAAGTCCAGATCGAAAGCGGACAGTTCTTCTTTTGCAATGACTTTGCGCGCAATGGGGGATGGGTCGGTGAGATGCCACAAGCCAACGACCAAAGCCTGACATTGCAAAATAACATGCGCACCTTCGCCTGCTTTCAGAAAAGGCAGTGACCTTTCCAGCCTTGCGCCCGTCCCTGCCAGTTTTTGCAGGATGATCTGCTTGTGCTTGAAGATCGATTCGTAGCTGACGTTTTGTTCAAGGATGGTCGAGTGGATGGCCAGCAGACGGGTAAATTCGATCCGCTCTTGCAGTGAATCTGCAACCAGAGATGCGACTGTGGAAATGGATGATTTCCCTTTGGAGATCAAGTTCCATATCTACTGCGTTGAACCACTCAATAAGTTGTTCTTCCATCAAAGCCAGGAACATTTCCTCTTTGGTGGGGAAGTAGAGAAAGAGGGTGCCCTTTGCCAATTTGGCTTTGACCGCCACCGCAGACATGGTCACTTCGTTGTAGGAAGTGTTTTTGAATATCTGCATGGCGGCGTTCAGAATGACCTGCCGCTTTTCGAGTTTGTCTTCTTCGTTCGTTGCGCGTTGTTTTTTCATAATATAAATGACCTGCGGTCAGTTATAACTGACCGCAGGTCATTTTGTCAAGAGCTTTACCGTAATCTGTTGTTTTATTTCGTTAATTGATTGACCATTCCCTTCATCATGCTGGGGACGATCAACTTATGAAATGGTTTTACAGGCAGGAAATATAGTTTTCCCAGCCAGTTATGAATTTTGACAGTCGTTGAGACATGAAGCAGGTTTTCTTTTTTATCGAGCAGCAGGGAGACGCGAAAATCAAGATGTTTATCATCTTCGCCTAAAATGATTTCGTTCTCATTTCCATCGAAAACTTTGAACAAACCGACTCTTTGTCCAATTTCACCTTTGAAATTCTTTAGCACAGTTTCACGTTTTGCTTCACTTGAGCCGGATGTTTTTAATCCAATAAGTGAAACGATTTTGTTGCGTACTGTAAAAAGCCAGCCCACCCTGGCAGGACTTGATGTGAAGAAAGATTTCCCAACTTTTTCCAACGTTTTAAGTTGTTCGTATCAAGTGTAACTGAGTAACTGTCCAGATAATCATAGGCTGTATTTTTTAACAGGGATGTATTAGGCAGGCTGGATTTTATTGGTTTCATGCTTTGCCTATTACCCCTAAATGTGTGTTCTGGAATGAATCTGAATGTTTCAAACCATATCCCAAAATACGGTCCATGCTCGAATGACCAAATAAGATCAGGCCGGCAAATTGCAGCGATGCGCTGGTCAGAATTATTCCAACGACAAGGATACTAATTCCCAAGGCCTTGTGATGAATGAAGTTATAAGTCATTGCGCCAACTTTGGGGCTGATAAGATAACCGATCATGCTGAGGTCGGGTACAAATAAAAATAATGGATACCACCACCAGGTAAATTCTAATTTTGAAAAAAGAAAGATGGAGAGGCCGAACATAAATAATTCTTCGAGTTTAAGTAAATTTTTCATTTTAATTTTCCTTGTTTGAGTAAAATAAAAACCTGTACAGATAAGGTTTGTAATGTTGAACCATGATCTCAACCGCCTGTTCCAGTGCGGCTTCGTTGATTTTCTGTCCCATGCTTTCGATGTAGGGCAGTAAGGTGTGTCCTAAAACCCAGCCAGTGAAGACAACATTGTGCAATTCGTCTGGATTAAGAGCGGTTCTGTTTCCACCTGTGCCTGCCAGCCCTTTAATAATTTTTTCCTGATCTGCGAGTCTTTGCTCCTGAATCTCGCGAAAGCGGCGGGCGAGGAGCTTGTCATTACGGAGCAGGGCACCGAGTTCGCGAAAAAAGAATGGATAGGACCAGATGATCTCAAAATTAAGACGCATCATGCGGCGCAGTGTTTCAAGCGTGAAAGGTTGGTCTGTAGGTTGATAGATCACATCGAACTGTTTGAACATTTCCTCCATAATGGCGCGGATGACCTCTTCCTTGTTCTTGAAGTGATACTGTAAATTTCCAGCGCTCATTCCTACAGCTTCGGCCAAAGCATTCATTGAGATCGAAGCCGTGCCAGATTGGTTGAAGATCTCAATTGCTTTTTGTAGGATATTGTTTTTCGTTTGTTGTGACGCTTTGTATATTCGTGGTGACATGACTTTTCCTTTTTAGTAATATTTTACTAATTTAGTATATTTATACTAAATTGTCAAGGGCAAAAAAGACACTCTGCAGGGAGTGCCAGAGTGTCTTTTAGTAGAAATGATCAGTTGTTATTTTTATTAAGCAGATTGATTTTTCATGCGATATTGATAGAGCGCCAGTCCCGCCGCGCCGAACAGAATGGATGTGATAATTCCTTCATTGGTGGGGGTGAACACAGCCGCCAGCGGACCGTTAACTTTGATAAATCCATTGATCAAGAGCGGCATACTTAATGCGTTGATCACGTTGTGCAAAACGAAGACCGGCCAAACCGACTTACTTATCAAACGCAATTCACCAAACAGAATTGCTGTGGGGAACAAAACGAGTAATCCAATCACGAGGAAGACAGGAATGCTGGTGGTGATGGAGGATGTCAACACGTTGCGGTCGAGGAAATAATAATAGTACGGCAAATGCCATGACCACCACAGAATACCAACGATCAAATGATTCAACAGCGGATGAATGTTTGCGGCTTCTAATCTTGGGGTGAGGTATCCCGCGCCATGCAAATTCTTCGAAGATGTTTTTCATCAGCGAGCCGATGAACATTGTGCCAGCTACAGAAAGATATGCGTTGAAGCCCTGCGCGGCGAATCCGTCCGCGCTGACGATGCCGAGGAGCGCACCCAGACCAAAGGTTAAGAGAGCGGCGAGCGGATAAACGAGAATCGCTACCAGATACCACTTCCAGCCTGAGAGGAGATTCAAGCCGAAGCCGGAATCCTTCCAGCCATCCCCGCCGAGGGCGCGCAGTAAAATTCCTGATAAGGCGGGCGTGGTCAGCCAGACCAGCGCGCCCAAACTTTGCATGGGCGGTTGTGTGTTGCCGGTGACGCCATTCAGCCAGATGCCGAGCCAGCCTCCGCCGATAGTGAAGAGTGCGACAACGATGATATTGCGGATGATCTTGTTCATTTTATTTTCCTATTTGAATGTTGTAATTTTTTGTTTCAACGCGCTCAATGGCCGAACGCAGCCAGGTCGCGTCAGATTTTGAGTTGATGTATCCCAGCTCAAGTGTGAGCATGGCAAAAAAAACGGTGCGCGGATCGGTGACTTTGCTGGGCGTGTTTTGAGTCATTTGGTATACGGCTTCATACACGGCCAGCCGCTCCTCGATCTCTTTTAGTTTGAGGTTTAGCAAATTGAGAATTTCTTCATCGCTGAGTTTGCCGCCAAAATACACTTGAATGAGAAATGGCTCGCGCATGTCGTGCTCGGGCAGGGGCGTGGAAAGCCATTGCTGTAATTCGGCGCGGCCGGTTTCGGTGATGTTGTAGATCTTCATATCAAGGCGTTCTTCGCGCTCGACCACTTCTTTTTCGACCAGGCCTTCTTCGTCGAGCTGGGCCAGCGTGCGGTAGATCTGGCTTTGGTTGGCAGGCCAGAAATGCTGCACCGAGCGGTCGAAGGCTTTTTTGAGGTCGTAGCCTGAGAACGGGGCAAAGGACAAAAATCCGAGAATAGCGTGTTTTAGTGACATGGATTCCTTTCGTGGCACATTTGTGCTCCTTTTATATATAGTTATAATTTATAAATATTTAGCTAAATTGAAGTGACCAGAATTTTTCACGGTCACTTTTTTATTTGCGATGTTTTGCGCTCCACTCTCTCAGCGTGGTGTTTGGTTTTCCCAGCAAACGATTGGCTTCGTCGGGCGAGCCATCTTCGCCCCAATTTTCGTAATGCTTCATCAGCACCGCCATGCCTTTCCATTCGGCGTTGAAGGTGAGCGTGCCCAGCACCGCAAGCATTTGTGTGGACATCGGCGCAACCTTCACGCCTGCATGGTCTGCGTAAATTTTCATCGCCTCACCCATGGTGTAGGCTTCGGGTCCGAAAATATAAAGTTCCTTGTTCAACGTTTCATCGGTCTGATAACTTTTTGAGACCATGCGCGCATAATCTTCGGCGGCGATCCAATGCAGCGGGTGGATTTGATTCCCGATCAGCGAAATGCTTTTGCCTTGGATGAACAGCGGCAAAGTTTCCATGAACCACGAAGCGCGGAAGATGATGTAAGGCACGCCGCTGGATTTAAGAGCCGCTTCGCCCTTAACCTTTGACCTGCTCTCTGGCGTATCGGCCTTTTCCTCGCTGACAGCGTACGCCGAAAGAATCGTCACGCGCCCGACATTCAGTTCTTTTGCGGCATTAGCAATATCGCGCGTGGCGAGATGATCCATGCGGTCAAAGTCCGCTTCGGTGGGACCACCCTTCAGGCTGATGT
The DNA here is from genome assembly GCA_016715195.1 of Candidatus Villigracilis proximus. GTDB lineage: Bacteria > Chloroflexota > Anaerolineae > Anaerolineales > Villigracilaceae > Villigracilis > Villigracilis proximus. Next base: position 37,607 of record JADKBB010000014.1, on the reverse strand, counting down.
GGACTCCGTCCACGCCAGTCAGCGCTTCTTTCAATGCAGCAGCATTATCCACATCGCCTTTGACGATTTCATATCCAGCGCCTAAAAGTTTTTGCGCCTTTTCAGGATTGCGCGCCAGCAAGCGGACATTGAATCCGTCCGCTTTGAGTTGTTGGGCGACGGGCTTGCCGAGCATACCCGTCCCGCCGATGACCAGAATGGTTTTGTTGGTAATTGTCATGATTTCCTTTCAACTGAATTATCTAACTTTGTTACGCCGAAAAACCAACCCCCCGGCCCGCCCGCCCCGCAAAAAAAATATTTTCGTCGCTCCCCTGGGGGCGTTGTTGGGGGGGGGTTTTTTGGAAAAACAAGGATTTCATTTCTAAGTTTCTAGCCTGTTTGCAAATTCCCGAATCCGTTCCGCGCCTCGAATGGCAGGACCATGCCCGAAGCAAATCACCTGCGGCTTGAGTGTGGCAATCTTCCGAATCGACTTTCGGTTTATTTCCGCGTCTGCGGTAAACACGGCGGGCGGTTCATTGAGTTCTGGCATGGTTGTGAAAAAATTGATATTGCGCAGCACATCACCCGCTATCAACACGCCGTCATGCTCGCGCCAAAAACAAACATGCCCAGCCGAATGCCCAGGCGTTTCGATGACGACAAAATCTTCAACCCTGTCGCCTTCCTGCAAAATGCGGTCAACGGGATGACCAGGTCCAGCCATAAAATTTTGTTCAAAAATGGCAACTGGGTGTTTTGGGTTCGGCATAGCCCCAACCACCAATCCGCTCTCGGCGGCAGATTTATCCTTCGCGCCCACCCAAAACGGAATCCCCAACTTTTTGCATAACTCCGCGCTTGCGCCCTGATGGTCGGGATGCGCGTGGGTCAATGCGTGCGCGGTCAACTTATGATTTCCAAGTTGACGCAGAATGGTTCGCCCCGAAAACTTGACGCCCGCATCAATCAGCGTGGAGCCTATCAAGTAGGTGTTGACCAACTGACGCGGCGTGACAGGAATTTGAAAAACATCTTTTGCAATTTGAATCATATTGTTTCCTCTTGCCCCCGTTTATACAGTCTTCCCCAGCGTCAGAGTCAAGGGCGAGCGGCATCTTTTTTTGAACAGAAACCACCAGCCTGAGATTAAACCGATTGCCCCGCCAAGGATAAATCCGATTTGCCCCGTGGCTTCATATCCGCGAACGCCATTGAACACAAAATCCTCGGCATAATTTCCGCCGATGTACATGGCGATGAACAAACCAATCACTCCCAAAACAAATCCAATGACGAGCATAAAGAAAACGCGCAGTGTTGTTTTTAGCATTTTCAGTTCTCCTATATTTTGCGAAAGGGCAGTTGCATTTCCACAGTCACATTGTCTTCATCTTCGCAGGTGAGTTCGCGCCCGAACAAATGCAATTCACGATACGCGCCATTCGCCTCGTAGCCGTTTTCACCGACCCACTGGAACAAAGCCCCAATCGCGTCGCCGACTTCGAGCAATTTTCCATGATGGATAACGGATGCCATTTCGGTCACCGCAGGCAGTTGATGAAGTTCCACGCCTCCCATCTGGACCTTGAGCCTGTTCCTGTTTTCCCAGACCTTTTCCTCCACGATAGCAGCCACCTCCATGTTGATGTCCGTTTCGACATATTCCGCGTTGTCGTAGATTGCCAGTTCAGGCTCCAGCGGCGCGATTCGATTCTCATCCAACCAGCGATAGACCGAGTCATACATCCCGCAGCGGACGTGGATAATTTCATCCAGCGTGGCGAGTGAAATTCGCGCCGAAACAATCGTCAGCGGGCGGACTTCCTTCACGGTCACTTCATACGGCGAGACCGTTCCCTCGCGCTCAATCTGCCGCAGACGCGCCGCCACGCGCATGAGGCGCAGTTTCCCCTCTTTGAGTTCCTGTTCCAAATCTGCCTGCTTCATCATCAACATGCCGCGCAACTGCTCAGCGGACAGATTGTCATTGAGCAATTGCGAAATTTGCTCCAGAGACAATCCCAAATCTTTCAACGCGATGATGCGGTTGAGACGCGGGAGTTGTTCCGCTTCGTAATAGCGATAGCCTGAGAAGCGGTCTACGTGAACGGGTTTGAGCAAACCCATCTCATCATAAATCCGCAAAGCGCGGACAGATACCTGAGCCAGTTGAGAGAAGTCACCGATTTTTAGCATGGGGTAAGTATAAACTCTTACGCAGGGACAGAGTCAAGTTTTCTTGCTCATCAAAATCATCGAAGTGATGATGACCACATCCTGCGCGAAGTGAATTGCCCACGCGATGAGAAGTCCCTGCGTTTCAACGAGGCTCATCGCCAGCAGCCAGCCGAGGAATCCCGCCATCAATGCGCCGACCACGCCGCTGGGCATTCCGAAATAATGCGGTGCGCCGAAGACCACGCCTGAAATCAGGACGATGACGGATACGGAGAAAATTCCATACAGCGGCGAGATGATTCCGATTCTGAAAATGGCTTCTTCTGAAAAAGCATTCGCCATCGAAAATGGAATTGACCAGAGCAGGCTGAACAGAAAGTAGCGATAGTCCACGCCTGCTTTTTTCAACTGGAAGAACATGAAGATGGCTGTGCCGAGGGTGATATACAGCCCAAGTGTGAGGGCAATCTCCAGCCAGGTCTCGTTGCCTGTGACGCCGAGCCACGCGATTTTGCTGATGTGTGCGTTGACATCTCCCACGCGGAAGAAGCGCATGAAGTTTTCAGGGTTGAGAAAATAGACGAGGAACAGGACAATCGCGGTCAACACCAATTGCAGGGATTGAAATTTGATTTGCGTGTTGACCACTGGATTGGAGTGGAACACGGTTTTGATTTTGGCGGTGACAGGTCGAAGGGCGAAAATGCCTGCGATTGCCAGACCAACTATCAGGGCGGTGAGAAGCGGCGTCATGTCAGCCACCGATTCCGACGATGATGAAAATCGTCTCGATGAGGTTCAATGCCAGATGTGCGGCAAATGGCGCGATGACATTTTTGCGCGTGACACGAAGATAAGCAAAGGGCACGCCTGCGACAAGTCCCACCAACACGATGTACCAGAAGCCGCCCGTCCAGTGCAGGATGCCGAAGAAGAAAACCGAAAGCGCGATGGCGGCGGGCTGGCTGAATTTTCCGAGCAGACGAGTCAAGCCGTAGCCGCGATAAATGCTTTCTTCGACGAAGGGCGCGAAGAGCACATCCGCGATGGCGAAGGGGATGAGCGACGCGCCGAGGGCGGTGAGCACGGAGCCAGCGGGGACGTAATCCCAAATGTTTTGCAGGCTGACGAGGACGGGGGTGAGGACGAAAAAGTAAAGCAGGGCAATGACCACGCCAGGGATGGCGCCGATGAGAATTTCACGCCAAAGTTGTTGACCGTCTTGCAGTTTCCAGCCGATGTCTTTCCACGAGAGACCTTCGCGCTTCATGGTTTTCATCAGGATGAGGAGCAGCCAGATTTGCAGCGCCACCAGTTGATAGGGTGTGGAGTCCGCCACGAGTTGAGGAATCGCCGCGGGGTCTTTGCCCTGCGTGACGAAGCCAAAATAAACAGACGCGAGGACAATCAAGACCAGCGCGAGAAGCGGCGCGGCGAGCAGAGTCCACCAGAGACGACCAGACTTTTGAGTGTTCATGTTAGATTTCCTTATTGATGGTTTCGATGGCTTCATCCAGCCAGCGGATTGTGGCTTCTTCGATCAACTCGCCCGAGCGCAGGGTCAGTCCCCAGAACAGGGCGTCTTTCTTCAACTGCGGCACGTTCTCGCGCACATTTTGAATGGTGGCTTTGGTGTCAGTTCTGTATTCGTTCAATAATTTTTGGTGAAGGTCGCGCTGGAGTTTCAACTGCACGAGCAGGGACTCCTTATCAAGGCGGGCGCAGAAAAACAACTTGAGCAGGAAAGGGTCTTTGAGTTGGGGAAGTTCGACGTTGGTGTCGCGCAGCCATTTGTCCAATTCCTGTGTGCCCTGTTCGGTGAGGGTGTACACGCGTCGGTCGGGACGACTGGTCTGCTCCTGCACATCGGAAGTGACCAGTCCCTCTTTTTCCAGCGCCTTGAGCGTGATGTAAATCTGGCTGAGTTTGGCGTGCCAGAAGTTGGATGTGGAGGTGTCCATGAATTGTTTGAGGTCGTATCCCGTGGAGGGGTTGTATTGGAGTAAGCCGAGCAGGGCGTATTTGAGCATTTCGTCTCCTGATATATAAATCTTTATATATAATAATTTGTATATCAAGCTTGTCAAGAATGGAAAAACTAATCAATTGGAACTGGAATTTTCCACCACAATTACGGTTGGATTACCGATGGTGTTGGCGTTTTAGCAGAGGCGATATAATTTGGTTATCACCGTTCTGGAGAGATAAATGCAAAATAAACCCCACGTCCTGATTCCATTGCCCGATACCGACTTCGACCCGACCGAGTCCGCCACGCCCTGGCGCGTGTGTGCGGAGCGGGGCTGGCGCGCGACGTTCGCCACGGAGCATGGCAAGGTCGCGGCGGCAGACCATCGCCTGTTGATGGGGTTTCTGCGCGGTCCGCTTGGGGCGGGAGCGATGGGTTTGCGCGATTACAAACGCATGACCGAAGCGCCCGAATATCAGAAGCCGATACGATACGATGAGATTAATGCGGCTGACTATGATGCCATCCTGCTCACAGGCGGTCACGCCCCTGGCATGAAGCAATTTTTGGAAAGCAAAGTGTTGCAGGAAAAAGTGGTGGACTTCTTCAAACAGGACAAAGGCGTCGGGGCAATGTGCCACGGATTGCTGGTGCTGGCGCGTGCCATAGACCCATCCACGGGGAAAAGCGTTTTGTACGATTACAAAACCACATCGCTCACCAGAGAACTGGAACAGATTGGCTATGCTTCCACGTTTTGGTTATTGGGGCGGCGATTTCGGACGTATGACGCGTATGTCGAAGACGAAACCCGCGCGGCATTAAAGGACACACGCCAATATTCAAAAGGGCTGATGCCCTTCCCGCATGTCGTCGTGGATCGGAATTTGGTCACATCGCGGTATTGGTTGTTCGATGCCCTGCCGTATTCAATTGCGTTTGCAGAGATGGTTGAACGGCGGAAAGGTCTTTTGTAGGCGCTGGTTGAATCTCTCATCAACCGTCATTGGGCAGTGTTCCTGCTAATGCTTGTTTTAGTTTTTTCTCCAACAGCACTCTATCATTCTCGTTCTTCGTCAGCTTTATCGCTGTTTTCAAATGCTCAATGCTTTTATTGTTGTCCAAGTCTTTATAAAGTTCTGAAAGCAGCGAATGAAACAAGGAATTACCTTCGAGTTTTATTTTCAATGCTTCCTGCAAAGCGGTTTTGTTGCCTTTGACTTTTGCCAATGCATAGGTTCTATTTAACGCTGTTATTGGGGAGTATTGTTTTTGCAGTAACAGGTTATACAAAAGGAGAATGTGATTCCACTTCTCATGCTCTTCAACTGATCTTCGCGTATGCCAAAAAGCAATCATCGCTTCCAGTTTGTATTTTGATAAATGTGATTTCGAAGAGGACAACACCAGGTACAGTTCTCCCTTTTCAATCAATTCGGCATTCCACTTTTCCGGGTTTTGATCACCATAAAGGATTTGCTCCCCCGATGAATTTATTCTGGATTCGAACCTTGAAGTCTGGAAACAGAACAATGCCAAAAGAGCATTAACATCCGGTACGTTTGTTATATTCATTTTGGTGAGTTGATGTGCCAGACGCATGGCTTCAAAGCAAAGGTCTTCACGAATTTTTTCATCTGTTGATGTTGAAAAATAACCTTCATTGAACAATAAATAAAGTATGGACAATACACTGTCCAGCCGCTTTTCAATATCCTTTTGGGAAATGTCTTCGAGTTCCAGTTCGCTATTTCTCAAGGCTTCTTTTGCCCTAAAAAGGCGTTTGTTGATATTCTCTTTGCTGGTGAGCAGCGCATTACCGATCTCGTCAATACTAAAACCACAAAGCACTCGAAGAGCAAGGGCAACCTGCGATTCTGTCGTCAGGCTTGGATGACTGACTGCGAACATCATTCGCAGCAAACTATCATTGACATTTTCGTCGGAAAAATCAAACTCTGTAATGGTTGGCGTGCTTAATTGCAGTTCAGGGGCTATTTTTTTATCAAATAGTTGCTGTCTTCTAAACAGATCGATTGCGTTGTTTTTGGCTACTTGATAAAGCCATGCTGTGGGGTTATCGGGAATCCCTTTAGACCCCCATGTTTCGACTGCCTTTAAGAATGTGTCGCTGACAATATCTTCGGCAATTTCAATATTTGACAGCCCAAACGTTTTACAGAGTACGGCAACAATTTTGCTGTACTCTGTTCTGAATAGATGTGGTATCAACTCATTTTCATTCAAAATGATAAACCTTGAGCGAACTTCAGATAACGGGTATGACGAATTTTAGGAACTCTGAATTTTTTTTGAGAGCGCACCTGTAATAATAGATGCGCTCTCAAACTCTGTTTTCAATATCTACATTTCAAACGGCATTACGTCGCGTACTTCTACGGTTGTTCCTCCGCTCAACAAGGTTGGGCAGCCTTCGGTCATCGCGACGGCTTCATCCAGATTTTCAGCTTTGCAGATCAGGTAGCCGCCGACAATTTCTTTCATTTCGGTATAGGGGCCGTCGCTGACCACGCCTTCTGCGTTGACTGTTCTTCCTTCAAACCCGAGCACATTTGTAGCAACAAATTTGTCCTGTGCGGCAATGTTTCCGATCCAGTTTTGCCATTGGATTACCGTTTGCTGCATTTGTTCAGGGGAAGGCTTGGGCTGATCCTTATCGCCTCTAAAAATCATAATATATTCACGCATTTCAAATTCTCCTTTTGTTATGGTTGTTCAGCTCAGGACTGAACATTTAGTTGAATATTTTTACACAATGGACACGCCCATTTGAGGTTGAGCACATCACGCATATTGTAGATGACTGGCTTTGATAAATTCAGAGCTTATGAAAGGCGGCGGATTTTTTGCTGACTTGGAACCAAACCAGCCCAGCCGCAGCCACGACCACCACGGTCATCGTCACAATTTGCTGGGTCCCGATAGCTGCGAAGACACCATAAATTGCATAGGCGATCGAGAGCAACACGAAAGCCAAAAGCGATACGACCAGGGTTGGCATGGTACCGCGATGGCGCAGGTACATCAGCACACTGCCAATCAGTGATGTGACCACACCAACGCCGAAGACCAGCGTCACCCACGCAGGCAGGGCGGTAATCACCGCAACTTGTTCAGGTGTCATCATCGCCCCTTTCATGCTCGCTTCAGTGGCGGTCAGCGAATTGACGAACTGCAAGGCGCCTACAATGTTCCATAAAAGCCCTACGAGCGCAACGACGCTAAACCAAACTCCTGGCTGTGAAGACCATGCGGAACGGATACGGGAAAGTGAATTCATTTTTTATATCTCCTTGTGTAATTGATTTATGTTACTTACACCCTTATGACGAATGGCTTTTGTAAAATAGGACATTAAGCAAAAAGTATTTTGGGAATTCCCACTGTTCTTTTTGCCCAAAACCTACAAACTTGCGTGTAGCTATCGTCCTTTTGTGTCTTTCCCTGTTCAAAGACAAGGCGGGGTTTCAAGGAAATTGTCTAAAACCCTGTCTTTTGCCTGATGGCTATAAAAATCAACCCTGCTAATACAGCGACCATCGTCCAGCCGAACCAATCGCCGAAGCGGGTGTAGAGGGTTTGACCTTCGACCACAAAGGTCTCGCCGACGGTCACGCCGCGTTCGTTGACCGTGATGAACCTCTTTTATTTTGGAATCTATCAGCAAGCTGATGGATAGATGATTCACTCTAAAGTCTGGACAGCAAGCTCTCCGACTCCAGAGTGATACGATTACGAAACCTTTTGTAATAGTTCCAGTGCGTGACGTTCTGGCTCATTGCCTTGATATGTACCGACCACACCGCCTTGTTCGTCCAGCACGGCGAGACCGACAATTTTGCTCGTGTCACCAAGGCCAAAGCCTTTGGTGGTTTTGCCGTCCCAATCGGGAAGGATGATGACATAGTCCTGCGGGTCTTGTCCCTGCGGAATGGACTTGCTTGCTTTATCAAAAGAGTCACGCATGGATTTTTCAGCGAAGCCACGGAATAACTTTGGCACAGAATGTAAGTCCACGACGTTGGCGATGGTGATGGATGTGCAGGCTTGATATTCGTCAACAGCGCGGACAGCCTTATTTATTCTTTCTGCGTCTTCGGAGGTATCTGCGGTGTGGAAGAGGAGAATGCTGCGTTTACCAATGGAATTAAGAGTCACTTCACGACCAGAGCCTGCGGCTTTGAGAGTCACGGCTGGGGCGGAAGAGGAAGATGTTGAGGCGTTGGTCACTGCTTGTTGGCTGGATTTAAGCACTTCTCTGCGCGGCTGGTACCGGGATTCATTTTCATCCATATTTGGCGCGGTCATCAATGTCACAGGTGTTCCATCCATGTAGCCGATCACCATGCGGGATGTGTCGCGGCCCGAAAGCAGCGCGGCGCTCATGCCGCCGCCGAATGTCCACGCGCCAGTGAGGAAGAGATTTTTGATCGGTGTTTTGGCGTTCAGGCGGGTGGTGTAGGCGTTGTCTACAGTTTGCTCGGTGCCGTAGATCGCGCCGCCGATGTTGCGGCTATAACGCCAGTTTGTAATTGGTGTGCCGACTTCGATGTACTTGATGGATTTGCGCAAGTTGGGAATAATTTTTTCCACACGATTGAGCAATGCTTCAGTGGCGGCATTCTTCAACTCGTTGTATTGTGGGTTGTCGCTATAGTTTTCGAGATTGCCGCCCGTGCCCCATTGATTGTCTGTGTTCCAATCGGCGAGCGAAAAAATATTTAAGACCGAACCGCCTTCAGGTGCGCAGTCAGGATCGGCAATGTCGTAGCAGGTAATTGAAACCGCAGTGCGGTCAAAGTTTCCATCCATGGCGGCTTGATAATCTTTATTGAAATCGTAGCCTTCTGCCATAAACACTTCGTGGTTCGTCCAGCCTTCGGAGCGGAGGTTACGGTCAAGCCCGAGATACAACACAAAATTTGAAATGGACGGCTTGGCTTCTTCAATCCCACGGATGTAATCAACGGGAAGATGTTCACGTCCGACAAATTTGAGCAGTGTATCGGGGGAGTTGGCGTTGCTGATGATGACATCTGCTTCGACGCGCAATCCCTTCTCGGTTTCAACTGCCACCGCGCGTCCATCCTTAATCTCGATCTTGTTGACTGTTTGCTTATAGCGAATCTCACCGCCAAATTTTTTGAACGTGGCTTCAAGCGCGCGGCTCATCGCCATGCTTCCGCCTTCGGGGTAATACGCACCAACAAGGTGATAACTGACCCACGGGAAGATGAAGATGGCAGCGTTGAGTTTTTCCGGCGGCAAGCCGTAGTATCCCCACAACGTAGAGAAGACCGCTTTGAGCTCCACATCTTGAATGAACTGGTTCATATACTCATCCCAGGAGATGGACATGGCCGCCAGCATTTTTGGATACAGGGCTGGCATTTTTTCGAGCGGCGGACGAATGCCCGCGTCGCCTTCCGCGCCAAAGCGGCGGACTTGCCAATAGGTTTCGACCATGTCTGCGATCAGGTTGTGAATGCCTTCGCGTTCATGCGGAAAGAGACGCACCAATTCAGTTTCATATTGCACAATATCTGCGTGAGCAACAACTTCATGTTTTGGGAATCGCACTGTGTAAAACGGATCCATGCGATGAAAGTGAACCTGATCGAACACTTCCAAATCTTTCAATATGGGGTATGCCCATCCGCCGGGAGCCGCGCCATCCAGCGCGTGCAAGGCAACTTCAAAGCGATATTTTCCGCGCCGAAACTCATGAGCATATCCACCGGGAACAGTGTGATGTTCGAGTACGAGAACTTTCTTCCCCGCCTTTGCGAGGTATCCTGCGGCGCTGAGCCCTCCCAGACCTGCGCCGATGACAACCACGTCAAATTTTTCCATTTTATTTTTTCCTTTTATTATTTCGGTAATTCCATTTTGGGTAATTTACGAATTTGCGGCAATGTCTTTTTCAGCCACGCGATTTCGTTCTCGTAATGGCTGGTGCCGTAATCAAGAGTCAACTGCCAGAGATCGCGCAATCGTTTGACGCCAAGCTCTTTATAGTTATTGTCAATATTTTCCTGCGCCGTTTGAAATTGCAACAGATAATCTTGAATGGCTTCGATCCGTTTTTCAAACAGACTGACAAGCTCTTCATTTGCAAGGTTATGGGCAAAGAAGACTTGAATGAGCCAGGCCTCGCGAGTGATGTCCAACGGCAGCGGAGTGGACACCCACTGCCGCAGCTCGCCTCTTCCCTTAACTGTGATCTGATACTGTTTCCTGTTGGGTTTTCCTTCCTGTTGAATGACTTCCGATTCCACGAAGCCTTCTTTTTCCAGATTCTCCAACGCCTTGTAAATGTGACTTTGCGTGGCAGACCAGAAGTGAGTAACGGATTGATCGAAGAATTTTTTCAAGTCATAGCCAGACATGGGTTTGTATTCAAGAAAACCGAGGATTGCATGTGAAAGTGGCATGTATTTCTCCTTGTACTAATTCTTGAGCCAGTCGCTCATGGTCATGGATGGTGCGCCGAGAATGGATTCCGCGCCGTTGGGCTGGCTGACCTTGGGTGACTTTTCAAAGTACGCCATCATCTGAACGAAGTCTTTCATCGCCGGGCTTTTCATCATCATCGCCAGCATTTTCCCGAACCAGATCGGCATGGACGCGGCTTTCACGCCAGGGTGGCGGGCGTCACAATATTGCTGAAGCGCGTCTGTCATCAGCATAGACTTGGGGCCATTGAGAACGAAAGTCTTGTTCGCAGCGGCTTCGGTCTGGTGTGCTTTTGAAACAGCGCGGGCAAAATCTGCAAGCGAAAGGAAGTAATAAGACTGAGTCTGTTTGCCAAATAGAGTGGCGCGACCATCGCGGACGAAAAGCGCGAGCGCGTCCATAAACCAGCTGGGGCGCAGGATAGTGTATTCCACGCCGCTGTTCTTCAGCACATCTTCCGCTTTGAGTTTTTCATCGATCATGGCGTATCCGCGATTCTCGGGCAGGGCGGTGGTGCCAGAGATATAGCTGACGCGGACATTCTTGCGTCCCTGTTTGGCGAGGATCTCAGTCACATCACGCGCTACTTGAAATTCAGACTGCCACGGCACGCTGATGTTGACTCCGCTCACGTCTGCGAGTGCTTTTTCGAGGGTGGCTTTGTCTTCAAAACTGCCAGTGACGATCTCCACTTTATCGCCGAGCAATTGGCGGGCTTTGTCTGCATTGCGTACCAGCACGCGGACGGCAAATCCGTCTGCGAGAAGTTGTTTGGCTACGGGTGCGCCGACAAACCCTGCCGCGCCGATGACGAGAATTTTCTTGTCCATTTTATTTTCTCCTGTTATTGGAATAATTTCGGGAACAACAACCCAGAGTGTTTCTGTACTCTGCAGAATTGAGCGTGGCGTGACAATGACTTGTCTTTTGAAAGCATGTTCTTCACGAAGAAACCGAAGACCCATCCGCTGAGAACGAGGAACGGCAGCCAGTGCAGCGACATGATGGCGTAGGCCGAGTAGATCATGATCTCGCCGAGGTAGTTCGGATTGCGGGTGTATTTGAACAGGCCATCTTCGATCAGTCCCTTTTTATTTTGCAGGGTGTAAAACTTTTGCGCGTCGCTGACATAGTGCAGGAAAATGCCGAAGATGTACAGAACAAGCACGAGCGCGATCAGAGGCGGTGTCAACGTCACGTGGCGGCTGATAAGCAGATAAGGCGCGAGGTAGTATCCTGCCAAAGGGAGGAAGATAAAAATAAATCCAACAAGGGGATGAACTTTTTCTTCGAAGCGTTTGTCGGCGTAGAGCGCGTCTTTGATGAGCCAGAGGATGCTGTACGAGCCGTGAATGGCGAGGTAGATGAAGGCTTCAGTGCTCCAGTTGTTGAAGGCGAACATCAGGCCGAGGACAACGGGGGTGACGAGCGCTTTGTGAATGTTGATGAAGGTTGCGACTTTCATTTTTGTTTCCTTTCCGTTTTATATATCTATGTAGATATATTACCTATCAGTCTTATATCTGTCAAGGGGTAAAATCAAAAATCCCCAAGAGTGCGAGGGATTTTTTAGTCAATAAGTCTTATTTATGGAAATAACATATATCAGCTGCAGAATTAGGACTTGCGGGTGAGATGTAATAGGCATCCAAAGAGTTTGTGGCCGGTATAATTCGTAAAAAAACTAGAGGTGATTTGATGGAGAATTTTAAGGAGTGGTTGCTTGGTTTGGATATGATGATTTTAATCATCTTTATTTTTGGTGGCTTCATCGCGTGGGAATTGAAGTCGGGTGAGTTTCCTTTACGTTGGCTAGGGTCGATTCGACGCGATACCCGTCCGTTCTTTTATTGGATTGGTGTTTTATTTCACCTTGTGATCTTGGTCATCGTCATCTATGCTTATATGGATGGCTTTAGATTGCCATTAGTAGATTTTTTCAAATAAAAAAAATAGAGCCGTGAGCACGGCTCTATTTTTTTGCCTGCTACTTATGAAATGCGGCTTGTTCAACAAATTTCCATAACGTTGAGCGGACAGCCGCGTCTGTCACTGCAAACGACCATGCCGCTTCTTTGCAATTCGTGTCGAAATATTTTCCCGTCACACCTTTGACTTCAGGTGAAGAAGCAAGATATACAGATGAGCGCGAAGCCTTTGCCGCAGATTTTCCGTCATCATCGCGTACCATAAACTTAAACAGCGGGAAAATAAAACGCATAAATCCTGGCAGCATTTCGGGCGTGACACTGCGCGTCATGTTCGTGCTGGCTTGCCCCGGATAGCAGACGTTGATCGTCACATCTTTTTCACGCTGGGCAAACTCGTACATCAATACCATCATCGCCAGTTTGGATTGCGAATATGAATTCAACCCGTCGAAGGAACGCTCCGTTTGTAGATTATCCATGTCAAGTTTCGCGGGCACATCGCCGCCCATCAATGTGATTACACGTGGCGATGTGCTGGCTTTGAGAGAATCCATCAACAGGTGGGTGAGGAGAAATGGCGTGACTACATTCACCGCAAAATTGGATTCGATCCCGTCCACGGTTAATTTTCTTTCGGATGCCGCCAAGCCCGCGTTGTTGATAAGGACATCCAACCGCTCGTACCGCGCCTTGAACTGCCCGGCTAAAGAACGGACATTTGCCTGCGCTGATAGATCGCCAGTGAGTAAGTCAACTTTTGAATTGCCGCTTGCCGCTTTAATTTCAGCCACAGCGGATTCTCCGCTGGAATGGCTGCGCCCAGTGATGATGACCTGCGCGCCCATGTTGGCAAGCGCCAGTGCGGTTTGGAATCCAATTCCGCTAGTGGCGCCGGTGACGAGAACGATTTTATTTTGCATTATTCCTCTTTCATTCCCGCTGTCAATTCAGGAATAACAAACATAAACGGCATGATCATGATCTGCACCAATGTGATGGGAATCCACACGAACGCCAGCGCCGCAGAAGCAAGATTAATGATGACCGCCATACGATCTTGATTGATGCGTTTTTTCTTTTCTTTATCAGTCAATTTGTTTGGAGCGAGGTCCGTGTCTACAAATGCATACTTCCAAAATTTTCCTAAAATCAATGCCGATAACGCCATGTTCAGTGGATACAGCGCCACAACAAACGGATTGGAGGGATAGTCGCCGATGAAGGCGGTGATGAACGGGAAGAGACATGTAGAGAAAAGCAAGGCAACATTCAGCCACAAAAATATTGAATCCACTTTGTGGACTTTGTGCAGGATGTGATGATGGTTCACCCAAAAGATGGCAATGATAAAGAAGCTGAACAGGAAGCTGACGAATTTCGGCGCGAGGATTTTCATCGCTTCGAGAAAGACAGCAAAGGTGCTGTTCTCCAATTCAGGGACTTTCAATTCAAGCACGAGAATGGTCAGGATGATGGCGAAGGTGCCATCGCTAAAGGCTTCGAGGCGGGATTTGGTCATGGGGGGGTTTCCTTTAATAAAGATAGTGACAGTCGCTTTTGGCGGCTGTCACTAATGATATTCACGTTACGAACCTTATTTAATGCGTGTCTCTCTCGCCGACGATCTTGAACATGGTCACAATAATTGTCAATTCAACAGCGATAAATACAATCGGCATTAACAAGGCGGTGAGAGGATTTCCCGCAATGATCGACAAGACCAGATCCTGGGCTTCAACCAGAAAGCGGATAATCATCACAATGGCGATGGATTCAGGCACGCCCCTTAAGGATACAATCCCGAGGGCAATTCCAATGGCGACATTGCGCGCACTAAAAATGTAAGCAGCATTCAGGCTTGCGGCTGTGTCAGCGCTTAACCCTGGCAGAATATCGGCAGGGGCAAAATATCCTGAAAGACCATACGCCAGGTTGAGCAGGGCGACAAGACCAGCAATGATCCTGACCCAGGTTGGAACAAGTTTGGCAGCAGGGCTCATAATTTATCTCCTTGATATGTGTAAATATTATTTTTGCGGATCAACGTCCTTGATTGCCGTAAAGATCACTAATTTGATTTTAATGCAGCCCCAATCTTTCAATTATCAACTCCGGCCAGTGACCATTCTCAACAGTATGAATGTCAATCGTCACCTGGTCCCACCTGTTGGTGGGGTCTTCCGAGGCGCCCGTAGTGTGACTAATCACGTCATCTTGTGCGTGAGCACGCATTGTCAAGAAAAAGGAGAGCTGGGAGCGGATTTCGAATCGAGCAGGCTGCCTGGGGCGGATCCTTGGCGTTTATGGACGCATGAACCGCATGATCGAAGAGGATTTACAGTCCCATTCTCACATCACGCATGTCGAGTTTGAGATTCTGCTGCGGCTTTCGTGGAATGAAAATCATCGGGTGCGGATTCAGGACCTGGCTGCTGAGAGTGTCATCACCCGCAGCGGAGTGAGCAGGGTGGTGGAGAGGCTGGAGAAAGCAGGCTTGGTCACGCGCGAAGAAGCCGCCGAAGATCGTCGCGGCGCGTATGCTGTGCTGACGAAAGAAGGCGCTGCGAGATTTCAAAAAGCAATCAAGGC
The DNA here is from genome assembly GCA_016715195.1 of Candidatus Villigracilis proximus. Classification (GTDB taxonomy): domain Bacteria; phylum Chloroflexota; class Anaerolineae; order Anaerolineales; family Villigracilaceae; genus Villigracilis; species Villigracilis proximus. The sequence goes on along the minus strand of JADKBB010000014.1, from coordinate 22,478 downwards.
GCACGTTGCTTTTGTGAGAGAGAACTTTCTCAGCAAGTTCAGTGATAAAGAGTTGAATCAAATGTCAGCGTTTTGGAAGCGGTTGGAAAATCAAGAATAGAAGACTCGAATCAATTTTCATCCTTGACAATATTATATACACATATATAATATTCATGTATATAATAAACAAGGAGAGAAAATTATGTGGACAACTGAACATACAATCGTGACGGACGCTTCCAAAGAATCGGTTTGGAACGTTTGGGCAGACGTGGAAAATTGGTCAAAATGGGATAAGGGTGTGGAGTGGTGCCGCATCGAAGGTGAATTCAAAGCGGGCACGAAATACACGCTCAAACCTGTGGGCGGGCCAGAGGCAAAAGCCGTGATGATCGAATGCCAGCCGTTGACACGTTTTGTGGATGTGACCAATCTTCCGCTGGCGAAAATGGAATTTGCCCACGAACTGAAAGAAGAGAAAGACGGTTTGCATGTGACCCATCGTGTGACGATTTCAGGGCCGCTGAGTTTTCTGTTCGCGCAGGTGATCGGGAAGGATACAGCCCGAGACTTGCCCGAAACAATGGGCAGGCTGATAAACCTTGCGAAGGAGTCCAAATGAGTGAGGCGCGATATTGGATCATTGTGGCATCCAGGAACCATGTGATGAACGGCGTGCGCTGGGGAATTGCGCAAGCCAATCACGGCAAGGCGGCTCCGCTTAAGAGAATGCAAGTGGGGGATGGCATTGTGTATTATTCACCAAAGGTCGAGTTTGAAGGCAGTGAGAAGTTGCAGGCTTTCACCGCCATCGGCGAAGTGACGGGTGAGTCCGTTTATCAATTCGATATGGGCGGGGGATTTGTTCCGTACCGCCGTGATGTAAAATATGCGGAATGTGTTGATGTCCCGATTCTGCCTTTGATCCCCGCGCTTACTTTTATTCAGGATAAAAAAAGCTGGGGATTTATGTTTCGGTTTGGATTCTTTGAAATTCCCAAGGTCGATTTTGATTTGATCGCGAGTCAAATGCTGCCGGAGAAAATAAATGCCTGATGATGTTTTTCAATTTGAAAGCGCGGATGAAAGCCCTGGCTTTTTGCTTTGGCAGGTTTCCAGTATGTGGCAGAGGCGCATCAATGCGGGTTTGAAACCATTTGATCTGACCCATGCCCAATTTGTTTTGCTTGCTTCCATGACATGGCTTGCAGTCAGTGAGAAACCCCTTACACAAATAGACCTTGCCAATCATGCCAAAATGGATGTAATGATGACCTCCAATGTGTTGCGCACGTTGGAGGAAAAAGGATTGATCCTGCGCAAGCCGCATCCCACAGATACAAGAGCAAAGTCCCTTGCTGTTACCAACAAGGGACTTAAACTGGCAGAGCAGGCTGTGCAGGTGGTGGAAGGTATCGACCGTGAGTTTTTCAACTCGCTGGGCGCAGGGGCTTCAGCCTTTAATAAACAATTATTGAAACTGATTGATTCTGATACCTAGAACTTGTTTGATTTTTTGGACAAACTCTTAATACATTCTGCTTTGCATGGCCTGAAAACTTTGGAATGCCAGAAATCCAAATAGAATGGCCATATAGGTACTGCCCAGAAAGAGGAGTCCGCCAATGGCTGCTGCTGCGCCTGCAATGACAGAGACACCAAGCGATGTGCGCAGTCCGTTCAATGGATCGGTTTGGATTAGGATGTGCCGGGTCACCTGGCCGCCGTCCAGTGGATAGACGGGCATTAGATTGATAAATCCCCAAAAAATATTAACCCAAAGCAGACTCATAAAGAATGAGTTCAAAACGTCTCCGCCTATGGGAATGTAAACGACCGGGAATGGAATAAATCCAAATATGAAAGTAGGGACTACGATACCGCCCAGCACAAGGGATATGACTAAAATAAGGCCGGCAAACAAAAAGCCGGCAAATGGCCCTGCCAGAGAAATGATGATCTGTTGATTGGCTGAAATTGAATATCTTCCGCCAAACGAAAACGAAAAAGAGTTTGGCACAGTCAGTCCGCCCATTGCATGGAGAATGATCTCTGAGTCAATTCCATAGCGGCGGAAGGCGAGGGCATGCCCCAATTCGTGGATCAGAATGGAAACAAACATGGCGATCACCCAGCCGATCAGGCCGGAGACGCTGCCGGATGAAGATCCAAAGAGCAGAGCGATCACCCAAAATAAAGGGTGGACTCGCACTGTGAATCCGGCAAGGGAGAAGTTAAGGTCGAAGCGGGTGGCGGGAGGGACTTGAAATAACATGGTCTTATATTTTCCTTGAGTATGGTAAAAACAGCAAAATTTTCAGAAAATCTAAAAATGGTAACGGGCAGTATACTCTGAAATGGCGGGACTGATGTTTTTTACGTGGTTCGTGATTCATGTATGAAGTTTGCAATTCTCGCGGTGGTAGAATCGAACTGTAATTTAAATTGATATCCCACTCTGGAGTGAATCCCATGTCTAACCCTGTAATTGTTGATGCAATCCGCACGCCGATCGGCGCATTGGGCGGAGTGCTTGCTTCCGTCCGTCCTGATGATATGGCGGCGCATGTGATCAAGTCCATTCTCGAACGCAATTCATTCGACCCCGCGCTGGTTGAAGAAGTATTTTTTGGATGCGCGAATCAGGCCGGTGAAGATAATCGCAACGTGGCACGCATGGCGGCACTTCTTTCGGGGTTGCCGCTGCAGGTCGGAGGCGTAACAGTTAACAGGTTGTGCGCTTCGGGTCTCAACGCCATCAATCAGGCGTCGCGGGCCATCAAATCCAATGAGGGAGATATCTACATCGCGGGCGGAGTTGAATCCATGAGCCGCGCGCCGTACTCACTTCCAAAAGCGGAAGCGGGCTATTCATTTGGAAATTTAACCGCGTACGATACCGCCCTCGGCTGGCGCTATCCGAATCCGAAAATGAAGGAAATGTATGGCACAGACTCAATGGGCGAGACCGCCGAAAATATTGCGAAAGAGCGCCCGCACATCACGCGCGAAAAACAGGATGCCTTCGCGGCGCGTTCACATCAACTTGCGATTGCCGCAATTGACTCAGGAAGATTCAAACAGGAAATTATTCCGGTTGCGATTCCTCAGAAGAAAGGTGACCCCAAATTCGTGGACACAGATGAACGTCCGCGCCGTGATACGACTCTCGAATCTTTATCCAAACTGAAGCCTGCTTTTTCCAAAGACGGCGGAACCGTCACTGCCGGGAATTCCTCCGGGCTGAATGACGGCGCATCCGCGTTGTTGATCATGAGCGAAGAAAAAGCCAAAGCCTTAAATCTCAAACCACTCGCGCGGATTGTGACCTCGGCCTCAGCCGGCGTACCGCCGCGTGTGATGGGAATTGGTCCCGTGCCGGCCACAAAGAAAGCGCTTGAACGCGCCGGCTTGCAAATTCAAGATATTGGCTTAATGGAATTGAACGAAGCCTTCGCCGTGCAATCGCTCGCTGTCATCGAAGACCTCGGCATTGATCCCGCACTCGTCAACGTCAACGGCGGCGCCATCGCCATCGGACATCCGCTGGGCTGTTCGGGTGCGCGGCTTGTCACAACGCTGGTGCATGAAATGAAAAATCGCGGCAATGTGAAATACGGTATTGCTACTCTTTGTGTTGGAGTGGGGCAGGGCGAAGCAACAGTGATCGAGTATTTAGGATAAAAACAAGTCAAAGGTCGAAGGTCAAAAGTCATACCGACCTTCGACCTTTGACTTTCGACCTCTTTTGGAGACCCAATGAAAAAAATTATTTCTTTCCTCATTCTTCTTTCTTTTCTTGCCGCCTGCGCTGCGCCAACGCAAACCGCAGCTATACAAAATATAGAATTACCAACTGCGACGGTTGAATTCACGCCCATTCCAACTTTCACAGCTGAACCAACGATTCAACCAACTCAGGATTTTCCGACCTTTACACCGCCCACAGCGTCGCTTGCTCAAGCCAACGCGATTCAATTCAAAGCCAACGGAACCTATGCAGATATTATAGATTCCATCCCAACCGGCACAAGCAAAACTTATGTAGTCAACGCCATGAAGGGACAGGTCATGTCTATTTCGATCCTGCCGCAAATTCCTGATGGGGGATGGGGATATATTCCGATGCAGATCAAAGGTGCCGACGGGAGTGTTCTTTGTCCGCAATCTGTGGAATCTGAATGTATGTTTTGGCGCGGCGCATTGCCCGCTTCACAGGATTATTTTGTAACCCTGACTCCCAATGGAGACGTGCCACAATTCACCATGCGCGTTGCGATCAATTCGCCCGGCAAGGATGTGCAATATTTTTCATATGGCAATTCTGCCGCTGGATTGTCATTAACATATTCCGATGAGTTTGCGCCTGCATTGCCGGTGGTTGGAAATTACAAAACAGATCCCGAGTTAACATTGCATTTTATCGACTCAAAAACGTATGAAAAAACAAATTTAAGCGAAGCGTATTTATTTATCAGCTCCACCTCTGATGCGCAGACTGTTGCAACCTGCACAGAACTAAATCAAAACGGCGGCGGCGGACCTGAATATCCTGTTGGAGATGAAATTATCAATGGCTTTACTTTTACCCACAGCACATCTGAAGGCGCGGGTGCGGGCAATTACTATCAACAGGAAATCTATCGCACGGTAAATCAAAATATTTGTTATGAAGTGATCTACTATATTCACTCTACAAATGTTGGCAATTACACACCCGGCACAGTGACTGAATTTGATCGTGAAGGCATCATGCAAAAGCTATCTGAAATTTTTTCTACATTCACCATTAAATAATCAGAGGCGAGATTTTGACTCACAAACATTTCCTCACGCTATTTCTGACTCTGACTCTCACAACCCTCGCCTGCGGACTGGCTGCGCCCGCATCCCCCTCACCGACGCCTGCTCCCGTCCAAGTGACAATTCCAGCGCCGACGGATTTATCCGCCGGGCAGATGCAAAACGCCCAGTATCAACTCGGCGCACGTGATGATCATCTGCTGGTGCAATTGACCGATGGAAAATATCAACAAGGCACAGACGCCACAACAATGGACTTTGCCGACGCCGGAATTACTGAATTCATTTCCATCGGAGATTTAACCGGCGATGGCATTGCCGAGATCGCCGCGATCTTTTTTGAAAATTATGGCGGCACTGGCAACTTTGGCTTTCTTGCCATTTATACAAATGTCAACGGCCAGCCTGCTTTTCTAACCTCAACCATGATCGATGACCGTCCGCTGATTAACAGCATGTCAATCGAAAATGGCGAAATCTATCTCGATGCCGTGATCCACGGCTTTGAAGATGGCGGGTGCTGTCCCACACTTCAAACCACACAGCGCTATGCACTGGTCAATAACAAACTGCGTCTGATGAATTACACGACCGTCAATCCTGAAGGAAAAATGCGCAGTATTGAAATTATGTCTCCTGCCGATCAAACACAGGTTTCAGAGTTCGTGCAGGTCAATGGAGCGGTCAGCATTGCTCCGTTTGAAAATAACCTGTCCTATTTTATTTATGATGAAGCCGGCACCCAACTCGCCAGCGGACCCGTGACCGTCACCGCGCCCGATTTTGGCGCACCCGGAACATTCAGCGAGTTAATTCCACTGGCGGGGATTCCTCTCAACACAATCATTTATTTGGAGATCCAAGATATCAGTGCCGCAGATGGTTTTATTCAGGCATTGGATGTTGTAAAATTGATAGTGAAGTAATGTGAATGATATTTGGCAGCGAGACTATATTTTGTTAGCTAGTAGAGGAGAGAGAACCCCATGCCCCATTTAGTTCGTGATTGGATGTCCAGCCCGGTTGTTGTCGTTGACCCCGATTCAAGTGTTTCCTATGCAATGACGCTCATGCGCCGCCGCAATATTCACAGCGTGATCGTGGATGTCAGCGAGAAGAATCCGTCGTATGGCATTGTGACCACCACAGATGTCAGTATCAAGATCGTCGCCGCTGAACGTAACCCGGCCGAGACCACCGTGCGCGAGATCATGTCTGGCCCGCTCATCACCGGCCGCGCAGATTGGACTTTGAAAGAATGCTCAAAGATATTGGAGAAATACAAGTTTCATCATTTGCCAATCGCCGATGAACACGGGACCTTGATCGGCTTAATCTCAGCCACTGATATTTTTATGTCAGTCGAAGAACAAGGCTGGGACGAAGAGAAATAAATAAAAACAGAGCGCGGATTTTAATCCGCGCTCCACGTAATAAAAGAGTCAGCCTCGCATAAAAGGGACTTTTTTTTTTTTTTTTTTTTTTTCTCCCCCCCCCCCCCCCCGGGGGGGGGGGGGGGGGGAGGGGGGGGGAAAAGAGGGGCCCCCCCCCGGGGGGGGGGGGGGGCCTTCTCACCCCCACCCCCCCCCCCCGGGGGAGAGGGTAGGAGGGGGAGTGTGGGTTTGTAAAAAACAGCCTTCTTAAGAAAAAATGTGCAAGATGAGTTGTTTATTTCTCGATCAAATTGACAGCAGTTTGTTTCATGTGTGCCAGCACACCGCGAAACCCATTCAAGCGTTGACCAGAAATGGCTTCCTCTAAATTCATGGGGGCGAAGAAGTCTGCGGGCACAGCTAAAATTTCTTCGGGCTTGCTGCCATTCAATCCACTGGCGAGGATGCAGGCCAGCCCTTGCACAGTGGGGGATTGCGGAGGAATGTCAAAGTGAAAGGTCACGCCGCCGTCATCCTGTTTTTCGCCAAATAAAAATACGGGCGTCATGCACTCAGGGATGGGTTCCATCTTTGCGCGCTCTTCTGCAAATCTTTCAGGGAGTGCAGGCAAAGACTCGGCATACCCGATCAGCGTTTCTATTTTTTCCTCGCGGCTCATGCCGGCGAAGTCGTCAACGATCTCTTGTAATTTTGTGGGTAATGACATATTTTTTTTCACATGCAGGGACGGGGTTTTCCCGCCCCTGCGATAAATACAAATTTATTTTTCGATCGGCGCATCCACGAGATTGCCCCATTCCGTCCATGAACCATCATAGTTCTTGACATTCGGATAACCAAGCAGATACTTCAACACGAACCAGGTCAACGATGATCTTTCACCGATACGACAGTACGCGATCACATCTCCGTCAGCTTTGATATTTTTTCCTTCGTAAATAGCAACCAGCTCCTCGGTCGTTTTGAACGTTGCGTCAGCTTCGTTGACTGCCTGCGACCAGGGAATGCTGACAGCCGCGGGAATGTGCCCGCCGCGAGTCGCACCTTCCTGCGGATAGTTCGGCATGTGCAGCATCTCGCCGGAGTATTCTTTTGGAGAGCGGACATCCACCAGAGCTTTTTTCGCGTTGCTATGCGCGAGGACTTCATCACGGAATGCGCGAATGGATTTATCCGCATCTTTCGCGCTGTAAGTTGTTCGGGCATACGATGGAGTTTCTCTCACGAGGGGGCGTTTTTCCTGCTCCCATTTTGCGCGTCCGCCGTTCATGATCTTTACATTTTTGTGGCCGTAATATTCAAAGAGCCATAAGGCATAGCAGGCGAACCAATTGGATTTATCACCATAAAAAACGACAGTGGTATCGTTGGCGATTCCAAGTTTGGCGCACATTTCTGCAAACTGTTCCTTGCTGACAAAATCACGGCGCACAGGATGTTGAAGGGTGCTGAACCAATCGACCTGCACCGCGCCTGCGATGTGTCCCATCGGGTAAAGCAATGGATCTTCGTCTGATTCAATAATGCGGACATTTGCGTCAGTAAGATGGTTGGCGACCCATTCGGTGTCAACCAGATATTCGGGGTGTGCGTAAGGCATGTTGTACTCCTGTTTTAAAGTGTTGATCACGTTTTTGTCTGTATATTTTTTACCACAGAGATGGAAAATTTCACAGCCAAAAATTATTTTATACAGAGCGGGATTGTCGCCCGCACTTTTTATAGTTGTGTGGGTTTGATGTACAATTGATATGTGGTCAAACAAAAATATTACGTCGTTTGGAAAGGCCGTAAGACAGGCATTTTCACTTCGTGGGCGGAATGTGAGAAACAAGTGAAAGGCTTTGTTGGCGCACAATTTAAAGCTTTCGGAAGCAGTAAAGAGGCTGAGGCCGCGTTCATTGCACAGTATGAAGATTATCAGGGCAAAGTTTCCTCTTTAGGCAAGTGGAAGACTGCCAGCGTGCAGCCGATGCTGCCTTCCATTTGTGTCGATGCGGCGTGCAGCGGTTCACCTGGAAAAGTGGAATATCGCGGTGTGATCACTGAAACCGGCGAGCAGATTTTTCATGCCGGCCCCTATGAAGAAGGGACAAATAATGTGGGTGAGTTTCTGGCGATTGTCCACGCGTTGATCTGGCAATTCAAACATAATTCACATGTCACCATTTATTCTGATTCAGAGAATGCCATCTCATGGGTTATGAACGGTAAATGTAAAACAAACTTAAAACACTCGCCCAAAAATGCCGTGCTCTTTGCGCTTATTCACAGCGCCGAAAACTGGCTGGCCGAAAACGAACTTCCCGAAGACAAGATCATGAAATGGGATACCGATTTGTGGGGCGAGAATCCCGCAGACTTTGGAAGAAAGTGAAATAAAGGATGAATTATGAACGCTTCGCGTGAATGATGAATAAGTACAAAAAACCTTGAAATAGTCTTTCATATCTTACGCAGGTTATTTTTCACTCCTTTTTTCTTATTCCTCATTTCTCATTCCTTATTTCTTTTTCATCCTTCATCCTTTTCCCCATGAAATTCCTCTCCTCATCCCTCTTACTCGCCCGTATTCGCGGAGTAGATATCCGCTTTCATTTTTCCATGCTGTTTACGCTTCCCATTGCATATTTTCTCTTTCGCCCGACGGATGTAAGAGAGATCATTGGCGCTTTGTTTTGGTTGATCGGATTTGTGCTCTGCATCTTCCTGCATGAGGTGGGTCATGCCGCTGCGGCTCAACTGGCAGGTGTGGAAGTTAAGAGCATTGTCATCTGGCTCCTGGGCGGACTGACCAATTTTGCGCGGAAATCTGAAAAGCCTTCACACAACCTCGCCATTTCTGCGGCAGGTCCGCTGGTGAATATGTTGTTGGGATTTTTCTGCGTGCTTGGTTATGTCCTTCTTTCGATTTTATTTTTACCCTTCCAGCGCAACGCGGAAATATTTATCTGGGGTCAGACTTTCATTAATCTGTTCTTCTCTCTGGCTGTTGTAAATATCATTTTGATCGTCTTTAATTTATTGCCCATTTATCCATTGGATGGCGGCAATATCATGCACGCCATCATGGAAATGCTCTTCGGAAAATCCAATGCGGATTGGATCACACTTCTGATCAGTATTCCCGTCTTATTGGCGTTGATCATATTTGGGATTGTGACCCGTGACTATTTACTGCTTGCCTCCTGTATTTTGATCGGCCTCGCAGCTGGAACACTGAATCGTTCCTTTTTACGCTGGCTGAATTTAGGCATTAATTATCTTTTTAAGCGTTCCGGCTATTATTATTTACAAGGTGACTTCGAACGCGCCATCCAATATTACACACAGGATATTGAACGTTAACCGCAGCAGGCCATGCATTATCTGGCACGCGGCGCGTGTTACCTAAATACACTTCAAAAGGAAAGAGCCATTGCAGATGTGGAACGTGCTTTAAAACTTAACTCAAACAGCACACTCGCTATGCAGTTACGCGGCGAGATATATGCCATGGATAAGGAGTACGACTCCGCGCTGGACCTGTTCACCCGGGCACAGGCGATCAACCCAAGCTGGGCGGTTCCATACTATGACCGTGGATCTGTTTTCCTCGACCAAAAGGAATATCCGTCCGCTTTGGATGAGTTGACCAAAGCCATTTCGCTTTCGCCGCAGACCTGGTTATTTTATTTCATCCGCTCGATCGTGTATTTCAAAATGGGAAATCTCGAAGCTGCGCACAAAGATCAGGATTCCGCTTTGCGTCTTTCTGAACAGGAATCGCTGGTCATGGTTGAACTTAATACGATCGTTTATATCGATTGTCTCGACTGGGCCGAAGATTATTATGCACGTGTGCTTGTGAAAAGTCCGCGCTCTGGTTATGCCTATCAAGGACGCGCAGATGCTTATCGTGTAAATAATGAACACACAAAAGCCATTGCCGATTATTCCCGTGCCATTGAAATTTTACCGAAAGAAGCACGTTTATATTTTGGGCGCGGAAAATCTTATTTGGCTATTAACGAAAAAGAAAAAGCGAACGCCGATTTTCAAAAAATTGCATTGCTCACAGATAAATTGCATTTGAAGCGTCAGGCTCAGGAACTGTTGAAGAAGTAACACCCTTGCCGGAGAAGTTGTCGTTATTGAATACAGCATTCAACTATAAACCCTCAAACCAAAGGACTACCTATGAAGACTGCATTACTGGTGATTGACATTCAAAAAGATTACTTCCCTGGCGGCAAAATGGAGCTGGTTAATCCGCTCGAGGCTGGCAAGAAGGCTTACATGCTGCTGCAATGTTTTCGCGAACATGGCGGGCGTCATGTCCACATTCAGCACATTGCGCTGAAACCTGATGCGCCTTTTTTCGTGAAAGGCACAACAGGTTCTGATATTCACGATGTGACCGCACATTTTGAAGGCGAGCCTATCGTGTACAAGCATTATCCCAACTCCTTCCGTGAGACGAATTTGCTGGAGATGCTGAAAGAGTGGGGGATCGAGCGCGTTGTCATCACCGGCATGATGACCCACATGTGCGTGGATGCCACCGCCCGCGCCGCCGCGGACTTTGGCTTTCAAGTCTGGGTCGCGGAAGATGCCTGTGCCACGCGAGATTTGAAATACGGCGAGACAACCATCCCTGCAGAGCATGTCCACAAGGCGTTTTTGGCGGCGTTGAAATCGTATGGTCAGGTGATGACTTCGGAGCAGATTATTGCGAAGCTTGCTGCAGAGCAAGCGGATGCTTCTTAAGTAGAATCAACTATCAGTTAAGAAAGAAGCGAGGAGGCTGTCACGTTTTTTGTGACAGCCTCCTTTTCATCTACAAAAGGGAATGGAATTATGCTTTCACGAGGCAAATATAAGATTTGTAATCGCAGACTTTATCAAAGCCTGCTTTACGGGCCGTCTTTGCGGAGGATTCGTTTCTCTTGAAACAATGCCAGCCAACTTCTTTGATGCCATGTGAAAAGGCATGTTCAAGAAAAGCCAGTGTGAGCGCTGTGCCAATGCCGCGTTGACGATAGTCGCTGGTGGTCTCGATGCCGATCTCACAGCGGCCATCCGCGTTGTATTCGGAGAGGCACCAGCCCGCAAGTTCATTTTCATGGATCGCGCACACGCCAAAACTTTTGGCGAGAAAATCATCCACACTGGGGCGCTCAGAGGTCATTTCCTCTTTAAGCGTTTCAAGATGTTTCAAGCCGGTATTTGCCAACAGGTCAGCATTCACCATTTGAAGTTGAAAGCCTTCGGGCATAAAGTCCTGCCACTTGTGTTTCAATTCCTTGCAGGCGTAGTATTCGCGGTTTGCATGGATGATCTCTTTATCTCCAAGCAGAGCTTCCATCTTTTCTTCCCAAGCTGCTGAATCATAGTACACCGCAAAGCCTTCCAGCCCGGCCGCTACGGCGCGCGGATAAATGACATTCGCAAACATTTGTTTAATCCCAAGATTGAAACTGTCTATTTCAGGATCGCCAGCCAGAATATATCTGTGGCCTGCCTGTGCGAATAGAGCTTTGGGGTGTTCGTGATTGTCCACGAAAATTTGCGCAGGCGTTTGCTTCTCAAGAATTGAGCGCCCGATAAGATGTATATCCATGCCAAGCAACAGCGGTCGGATGAGTTCGTACGAGTTGGGGTGTAGTGCGGTCATTATTGTTTCTCCAATTTTTGCATTTGATCGTGATCGGGTAATTCTGTTAGAGGATGTCAGTTAGAACCAATTCTAAAGCCCGTCATGCCCGTGTCGGTTGGTTTTTGAATTTGATGTGTTCATTGCCTGCATTATATCTTTTTGTCGAGTGCTATAATATTTTCATGGAAATCACCCTTGACCCCGAAAAACAAAAACTTGCAAAACAATATTCCCGCATCAAACGCCGTCTCTGGCTGGTGGATAATCTTTTCAGTGCAGCCTATATTCTCGCCTGGCTATTCTTCGGCTGGAGCATTGCACTTCGTGAATGGCTGACGACCATCACCACAAATGAATGGCTGCTTGTCGCATTTTATATTGCCATCTTTGGCGGCATATCTGCCATTATCAATCTGCCCCTCGGGTATTACAGCGGATTTATTCTCCCGCATCGATTTGATCAATCCAACCAGACGCTCAAAGACTGGATCATTGACCAGCTCAAGGGACTCGCGATCGGGGCGCCCCTCGGCCTGATTCTGCTCGAACTTTTTTATCTTGCCTTGAGAGTGACCGGCGATCTGTGGTGGTTGTGGGTGGCGGGCGGTATGTTGGTCTTTAGTGTTTTGATCTCCAACCTCGCGCCGATTCTCATCATGCCCTTGTTTAATAAATATGTTCCACTTGGCGATGAACACAAGGAACTCGCTGACCGTTTGATGAAACTCGCCGAACGCGCCAATACAAAAGTCCGCGGTGTCTTCAAATTTGACATGTCCAAACGCACCAAATCCGCCAACGCCGCGTTGACCGGCATTGGCAACACGCGCCGCATTATTTTGGGCGATACCCTTATCAATGAGTTTTCACTGGATGAGATCGAGACTGTCCTTGCTCACGAGCTGGGACATCAAGTCCACAAAGATATTCCACTCTTTATTGCGTTTGGCACTTTCACAACCACAATTGGCTTTTATCTCGCATCTCTCGGGATGAATTGGGTTGTCAGTTATTTCGGCTTTGCCTCGGTCAGCGACCCCGCTGCCTTTCCCGCGCTTATGTTGATTCTCAGCATTTACGGTTTACTGACTTCTCCGCTCGATAATGCCATCTCCCGCTGGCGCGAAAACATGGCCGACGATTACGCCTTATCTTCCACTCAAAAAGGTGAAGCCTTCGCCTCTGCGTTTACAAGATTAGCCAATCAAAACCTTGGCGAGATCGACCCCGAAAAATGGGTGGTCTTCATGTTCTACTCGCACCCGCCGTTGGGTGAGCGCATCGAAAAAGCCAAAAGATTTGCAACTTCATAACCAAAACCAAAAAGGACTTGCCCAGGCAAGTCCTTTTTACTTCTCACTTATTACTTCTCACTTTTTACTTGCATTACTTCACCAGATCACTCATCAAATCCATCGGCACAATGCCAGCACCGACAATGCCCGGGCCGGTGTGTACGCCCAAAACAGGCGAGATGCGCACCACTTCCATTTTGGCCACATTCAATTTTTGTTTGAACTCCGCGGCAAGCAGATCTGCTTTTTCGGCGAAGCGCCCGTGTAGCATGGTGACCCACACTGGGGTAGTCCCATACTTTTCGCGGACACTATCTGCGATCATACTCATGGACTTGGTCAATGTGCGTCCGTTGCCAACCGTGCTGTATTTACCATCTGTGTCCACGCGGATGACAGGTTTGAGATTAAGCAATGCGCCCGCCATCGCTTTTACACGTCCAATACGGCCGCCGCGCGCAAGATATTCCAATGTGTCGAGCGTGTAAATTACTTCGGTGTTCTCGCGGATTTTCTTCAAGCGTTCCTCGATCGCGCTCATCGTCCAGCCGGCTTTGATGGCTAACGCTGCGGCCATCACTTGAAAACGCTCGCCACCTGAAAGGGTGAGCGTATCCCAATAACTTACCTTTGCTTCGGCTTCAACCTGTCCGCCGCCATCATGTGCCGAATTGAGTGTGCCGCTCAGCCCTGATGAAATGTGCATGGAAAATATTTCCTTGTCTTTTTCGGCGATCTTTCGATACAACTCAGCAAAGATTCCGGCCGATGGCTGCGCCGTGGTCGGGATGGCCGGCCGCATGGCCTCAAGCCGGTTATAGAAATCGTCCGCTGAAATTTCGGTGGCGTTGATCTCACCTTCAGGGAAGTTGATGAACAGCGGCGCCGCGATCACGCCCAATTGTTCGAGTTCTTCGGCAGATAAGTCTGCTGCGCAATCAGTTACTATTTTCATGTTTATCTCCTATTTTATTTAATATTTCGTCGGTCATATTAAGACCGCATATTAGATTAATTACTTAACTCAAGTTGTTACCTTATTGCCCTGCGGACTGTAATAAAGGCTTCATGGTGGAACTTGAGTTACTTATTACTTTTCACTTATTACTCATCACTCTTCACTTCCTTCTTTCCAAAAACCACTTCACTGTGTCTTTGATGCTTTCATATAATGAGCGTGGCGAATAACCTAATTCATGTGTCGCTTTTGCGTGGCTGATATTGGAGTTGCTTTGCAGTACTTCCAATGAGTATGGGGTAAAACGTGGTGTTGTATTTGAAAGCTGGTAATACATCGGTGTAAATAGAGATGCAAATTTTGCCAGATCAAAAGGAATTTTCATTTGGAAGAAATTCCTCCCTGTAATTTCACGCACGGTCTCAAGCATGTAGCGCACCGTGATCTTTTGCCCCGATAAAATATAACTTTCACCGCGTTTGCCGTTTTCGGCGGCAGCGATCAATCCGTCGGCCACATCGCGCACATCCACGAAATCGTATGCGCCGTCCACGTATAGCGTTGGCCTGGCTGTTGCTGCATCATGGATCACTGCGCCCATCATCGATCCGCGAAAATCATAAGGGCCGATCACGCCGGTGGGGCAGGCCACAACAGCTTCCAGTCCCGAATGAGCCGCGTGCAATACATCCAATGTCGCTTCGGCTTTCGAGCGGTCATATGCGCCGTAGGGATTATCCATATCGTATGGCACAGTTTCGTTGATCACTCCATTTTCCACGCGTTGGATCGCATGAATGGAAGATGTGTAAATCAACTTCCTGATGCCGCTTTTGAGCGCTGCCTGCAAAATATTTTTTGTGCCATCCACGTTGACTTTTCTCACGAACGGATTCGCGCCGGGCATGATCGAGATGACGCCCGCCAGATGGAAGATGCCGCGCACACCGCGCATCGACTCAAATACTGCATCCAGATTTAGGATGTCACCCTCGAACGCTTCGATATTTAATCCCGAAATTGATTCGCGGCTTTCGCCAGGCAGAATCAACGCCCGAACTTTTTCACCGCGTTCCAAAAGTTTTCGCACAAGGACATTTCCAACATGACCGGTTGCACCAGTTACAAGCCACATTTCTTATGCCTCGTTTTTAAGAAGTAGTGTATCCATCATCATGGTTGTAATTTCGCGCGCGGTCTTTTCCCATTTCGCGCCTTTCGGATCCAGCAGACTTTGAAGCAGAAGCCCCATTGCCATGGAAACGATCATGCGCGCGGTTAACTCGGGGTCTACATCGACGAAGGAGCCTTCGTCCACGCCTTTTTTGATGAGGGCAGTGAAATGTTTGTGATAACGGCGATAAGGCTTAATGCTTGCCTGCCAGATTTTTTCGTCGCGGCTGGCTTGCAGCCAGAATTCGAGGAACATGGGCAGACCTTCTCCTGCGGTTGCGAAAATATAGGGGAAGGCTTCTGTCATTTGCAGGAATGTTTCAGGGACAGTTTTATCTTTCGCGGCTTCGATGGCGGTATCGATCGTTTCCAGCCAGCCATCGAGCAGGGCAAGGAAGAGCGCCTGTTTGCTTTCGAAGTGATGATAGAACGCGCCCTTGCTGATCTCTGCATCCTTGCAAATATCATCGACGCTGGCGGTGTTGAATCCGCGGGTGGAAAATAATTTGATGGCTGATGAGATGATCTTTGCCCGTGTTTCTTCACTGCGCTGCTGCATTTTGCCTCTTGAGAATAAAAACCGACTAGTCGGTATGTTTTTACTCCCGATGGATTGCACTGTCAAGATGATGAAAATCATTAGTCTGTTAAATCAAAACGGGATGGCGTGATTGCCATCCCGTGAGAAACTTTGGACTTTATCAACTTGCTGATGAAGTTTTAGGCAGCAAGCTGCCTGACTCCAAAAGACTTACGCAGGCTTGTAGGCTGTGATCTTTGCGCTATATACCGCTTTGTAAACGGCATCGCGCGGATATTCGGTCACATCGAGTTTCATTTCGTCGAGAGCGCTGTCTACGGTTTGCTTATCGAAGAAGACGGGGTTGATGGAGATGTTCGTAAAGCCAACAGATTCCATCATGGCGATGTAGTCCTTCGCTTCAACCGCACCTGCCACACAGCCAGCCCAGGCGCTTAGGCTTTGTCTGATCACTTCGGGGAGTTCGCCGTCGGTGACAATATCTGATACGGCGAGTTTGCCGCCTGGAGCAAGCACACGGAAGGCTTCGCTGAAAACTTTTTCCTTGTCAGGTGAAAGGTTGATGACACAGTTTGAGATGATGACATCCACGGTGTTGTTTTCGACCGGCAGACTCTCAAGGTAGCCGTGACGGAACTCCACGTTATTCAAGTTGACTTTCTTAACATTGGCTTGCGCGCGTTCGATCATTTCGGGTGTCATATCCACGCCGATGACTTTGCCTGTTTCGCCAACTTTTTGCGCAGCAAGGATGCAATCGAGTCCGGCGCCGGAGCCGAGATCAAGCACGGTCTGGCCGGGTTTGAGTGAGGCAAGTGTGATCGGGTCACCGCAGCCATAGCTGGTGCTGGATACGTCAGTGGGGACGGTGGTGAGAAGCTGTTCGGGGTAGAGAATGTTATTCGGACTGCAGCAGTCTGAAGGTCCGCAGCAGGATGCGCTGCTTTTAATCCGCTCTGCGTAGTGCTCGCGGACTGTCTCGTGAATCGGGGTGGGGGATTGTGTCATTTTGTTCTCCTTAATATAGATGATTGTCTATGGATGCGATTAAAAAATTTTGCGATTAATTTCTCTCTGCCCGTCAAATCGACGAACAGAGATTCGTTCTATCTAGCAGCAACCACAGCCACAGGTGGCGCAGTCACAATTTTGGTCTTCACAGCATTCCTGATTTACAACAGGTAATTCGTTCATGAGTGTTCTCCTTTCATATAGAAGTTTGTCTATGATACTTGCCAAAAAAAACGGGATCATGTCTCGGCCGAAGACAAATCCCGATCAGGCCTTGATGGTTTTCAACAGGTTTTCAGTTGCAACAGATTCCGGTGCGAACTTCACCATAAGTTGTCCGCAGCAATAGGCAACGCGTTCCTGATTGAGGGTGTAGAAAGTCTGCTTGCCTTCTTCGCGCACAGTGACCAACTCTGCCTCGCGTAAAATTGCAAGGTGATGTGAAACTGTGGGTTGAGAGACCTCCAGTTTTTCAACAATTTCGTTGACTGAAATTGATTCACAACAACAGATGTTCATGATCTTCTGACGGGTTTCATCAGAGATGGCTTTCGCAAAGAGGACGGGGTTAAATTTCATATTGACGACCTTCTATCCGTTATTATATAGATATTCGTCTATTTGTCAAGGAGAAAATTATCCCTTCTGAATTTTGAAAGATCAGAAGGGGTAACTATTTAATTACTGTGCGTCGTCTACTATGTATTCGTCGTCGATGATGTCGTCACCATCGAGGTCAACGCCAAAGTACATGCCTTCGGGGTTGGCATCTGTCCACTCGGCGTAGTTGACGTAAACGACTGCGCCTTCCTTGAGCAGAATTTCCTCGGCGGCGAATTCCTCTTCGAGTTCATCGGTGATGCGGGTCAAATAGAAATCGAAGGAGCCTTCGTTGTTCAATTTTTCAGCGTTGATCTGCAGATCGCCGGCTTTGGTATCCAGATAGACGGTGATGATTCCGCCGCCTTGAATATCAGCGCCCTGAACTTCAAAATAATAGTCCGCTTCGGCTTCGGGATTTTCAACACCGACCACGATGAAGGGAGATTCGTCCGCTTCGGTTTCGTAGGCGATGGTCTGTTCGCCGGGATAGAAATACGCGGTGTCAATCTGACCGGGTTCAAGGTAAATACCTTCGACGCCGATGCTGAATCCCTGGCCGATCATAACGAGGTCGGTGAGAGATTCTTCGGTCAGGGCTGAGCCATCGATTGAGATGGTCACATCCAAACCGGCGGGAAGTGAATAGATTGGCTCGGGTGCATTTCCGCTGGCTCCCATGCGATAGGCGGTATAGGTGGCGCCGGGGATTTCGTTAACGATCTTGCCATCTACATATCCGAGACGGTTGCCATTGTCATCGGTGATGAGGATGTGACCTTCACCATCAAGGAAGATTTGATTAAGTTGTTGATCCAGTTTGGCGAGGCGGCTGCCGGTGCCTGAAACTCCACTGCCATCGCAGAAGGGACATTCTTGCGTATCCACACGCGCAGAAGTGGGGGTGAGGTCGAGGGTTTGGGTGTCGGCGTTGCCAGTGTAAAGCTCAGACTCAACCTGTGGGTTGATCGAGGCTTCGTATAGCCAGGTATTATCACGCGAGTCTACGAACAGTTCGCGGGTCTGGCCGGGATAGTTGTTATCGTAGACGAGGATGGCGTATAAACCGTCACCTTTGTCTTCGACGCCGAAGGGGGTGATGGCATGTCCGCCGGAACCGTCTTCCTTGTAGATGCCGATGCTGTAGGTTTCACCATTGGCGTCCATTTGCTGGACGATTTCCATAATTTCCATTGGCGTACCTTTGATGACGCTGGTATATGTAGGGGCAACGGCTTGTGTTGTAAACCAATAAGCGATCTCGCGCTGAAGGGCTTCATCGTTGATATCCAACTCGCTGGCAGTAGAACCGCCAAAGTCTGACGGGGAGATCTGGCCGGTGTACATCATCAAGCTGAGCACGGCCATGCCTTCACAATGTCCACCGGACATTGCGCCGTTGACCTGCTCCATCCACTGTTCGGCGGGCGGGGTGAGTGTGCATTCGTCACCATCAAGGCGCGAGCAGACCTGGTCACCGAACATGCGGCGCAGTTCGGCTGCGGTCAGGTTGGTAGCAGGGATGTCATCGCCATAGTTTTCGAAGCTGAATCCATTTTGTTCAGGCAGAAAGCCGAGGTCATAGACAACTTCACCGGGATTGCTGGCAGGAAGGGCGGCTTCGCCGTCTCCGCTGGGTTCTTCAGTGGCAAACTCTTCTGCGGAAGGTTCTTCTGTATAGAATTCGCCATCTTCGGCGTATTCTTCATCTGAACCGCAGGCGGCTAAAAATAAACCAAGTACGATCACTAGCGATAAAATCATATAAAGCGGATGCTGTTTTTTCATTGGGTTCCTTTGGAGTGAGTGATAATAAGACTGGTTGATGTAATGGGGGCTGCCCATACCTGCTTATAAGCGTATATTTTATATGAATATTGTCGTATTTGCCTTGCATTTTGCTACCAAATTCATAATACAAAAACGGCTTCAAGATTTACATAAAAATCTTGAAGCCGTTTTTATTGATTTCTTAATCGGGGATTTTGTATTTTTTAGCAGTATATGTTATGGAATGGGCAATGGGACAGTTTCATTCACGGTCACCTGGCTTGTTCCGTCAGCGTTATATACCGTTACAAGATGTGTGGCCTGGGTTTCGTTGATGGCTTCCCATGTTTCCCGTTTGCTTAGTCTGGGTGTGTTGTTGGTGATGACATAGGTGTCTATGCCCGATTTGGCCGCGCTTTCACGCCACTTTGAGCGGATTTCAAAATTGCCGGGAAATTCCGGTGAAGTGATGTTGGCGTATGCTTCGTTATAGATAAATTTGCGCGTGGCTGGATCGTAGATGTAATACAGGTAGGGGATATTGGCGCTGGCAGGCTGCAGTTTTACGATGCGGAAATCATCGTTGCCGTCATAGTTCATGTCTGCAACGATCAGGCTGTTTGCGTCATTCAGCGGTGTTGATGTTTCAATTAAAACGGTGATGTCTTGCAGCAAACCGCCCTGACCGACATCCTCAACGCGTTGGGAGATGTTGATGCTGAAAATCTTTGTTTTGCCGGAGGAGTCTGTCGTCCCGCAGATGTTGAAATGAGTTGTCGCGGCGGATACGCCAGCGAGTTTGACGGTGCGGGTTAGATCTGCGCAGTTGCCGGCGCTGCCGGTGGAGGTTGTTGCTCCAGCGGAATTCAACGGAACTTTGACCGTGCTCCCGACTGCCAGTGTGGATGTTGGGTTAACCATTTTCAGGACGGTGGCATCGGCGTTGTATTTTAGCGCGATGGAATTCCAGGTATCTCCATTTTGCACGGTGTGAGTCCCGACACAGGGCGGGCCGTAAATTTTCCCAACACTTCCAATGTTTGGCACGGTGATGGTTGCATTTGGTGTGATCTGAGCGGGGTTGACGAGTTGTGGATTGGCTTGCAGTAATTTTGTGGGATCGGTTCCATAACAGCGGGCGATCTGCCATAACCATTCGCCTGTGACTACCTGATGCTTGATCGTTGAGCCGACTGTCAGATTCGCAGGGTTGGTGTTTGATGGGACGGCGGCGCCTTTGGTGATCGCGGCGGTTGCCGGTTGTGACGGTGCAACACCGCCGCCTGATGCGGTGGCATTGGTTGAGACGGAGCCCGCATCCATGTCAGCTTGAGAGATGGTATAGGTGGCCGAGCAGGTGACAGTTACGTTTGATGCGAGCGTCAGCGTCGCTTCTCCGCAGTTGATGGGGGCGCTGAGGCCGGTGTCGCTGATTGTGAATTGTGCGGGTCCGAGTGTGGCGGCTCCGCTGTTGGTGATGACGTAGGCATAGGTGATTGTCTGGCCGACATGGTCGTAGTTGAGCGGATTGGCTGTTTTGGTTAATTTTAAGATGACGGGGGGAACTGTTGCCACCGTGGTGGTGACCTGATTTGAGTTGATGCCGTTTACGCTGGCGGTTGTGATGGTGACGACTGAGCCTTTATCCAGATCGGTCTGGGTGATGGTGTAGGCGGATGTGCAGGTGATGGTTTCGTTTACGTCGAGAGATGCGTCAAGATTGCCGACTGTGTTGATTTCGGGGCAGGCTGCGCCGGTGATGATGACAGGACCCGGCGGTTAATATGGTGCCGATGTTTTTTACGTTGTAATTGTATTTGATGGTTTGTCCCACGGTATTAAATGGGACTGAGGTATCTGCCTGTACGGTGAGTTCGATGGTGACTACAGCGGGCAGGGCCGGGGTGGCTTGTGCTGTATTTGCCTCGGCGGTGTTGAATAGGGAGCAGGATGTTAGTGCGGATACGATAATTACGGCCAGGACGAGCGTGCGAAATATGTTCTTCATTTTTTATTTCCTTTCACTGCGGTGCAGATGGATACATATTTTGGTGGTGTGAGTATAGCATTAATGAAGTGGCTATGTATAATTTAGGGGAGCTAATTTGTGAAGGCGGCTTATCCGCGTGGAGGGGAGCTGTTGCCCCTGCTTGTTTTTACGAAACTATTTGCAGGCAAATCTATAACGTGGTCAACTCGCTGCATTCCCACCCCAGCGGACAAGTTCTTCGGTTACCTCTTCATTCCGAAAGCGGACAACTCGTAATCCTAATTCAATCAAAACCTGTTCGCGATCTGCATCCTCTTTCGTTTGCTTGTTATGGATACCCCATCCACTTCAACGGAACGGCTTTGTGACAGTAAACGTCAGCAATGAATCCGCAATGACTTGTCTGCCTTCAAATGAAGACTCTTTCTTCAACTTATTCGCCTTAATTCCTGCCAGAGGACTTTCTCGGCAGGGTCATGTCACGCCAGTTCGCGAGCATATTCAAGTTTTTTTTTTGTGACGTATTGACCTGGGATGATGTTTTTGACTGGCATTTCGTCATGGATCAGTTCCTCCTGAGCCATTACGCAGTAATGATGCCCGTCGGGGATGACTACGATCTTTGCGTGAGGAAACCTGCTTTGGAATTCGGCGACCATGTATCCCAAAAAAGGTTCTATTACATCGTGATGGAATTTTTCATAGGCGGCTTTTTGTTCATCTGTGTAATCGTCCGTCATTTTTCGTTTTCTCTTCCCATAGAAACTAAGGATCGGAATTTTGGCCCGCACCTTTTTTGGGGCGTATTCATTGATCAGGTTTTCAACCATCATTTTTTCGACGGATGCGGGCATTTTATCGATGAAGATTCCTTCCTCGTTTACCATTACACCGTGAGAGATTTCCTCGTCCCATACTTTACTCCATATCTGCGCAAACTCAGGGACATCTCTCTTTTTACACTGGCAATGTACTCTTCAAGAGTACGCGGCGGGACACTTTCCTCTCTTTTATTTGCACATTCCTGAGCGGATGCTGTTCCATGATCTCCCGTTCTTTTCTTCGATCATCCAGCGCATCGAGATAGACCAATTTCTCAACTCTCTCCGGATACGTGGCTGAAAAGTGGGTGAGTTCCACGCCAGCAAGGGAGTGACCGGCAAGGATGGCTTTATCAATACTCAGAGAATCCATGAACTGACGAATATCTTCTGTGAGCGTATCGGCATCATAGCCTGTTTCCGGAATATCTGAATCGCCATGTCCGGCGGGTGAGAGCTAGGACGTGGAACCTGTCGGTAAAGTGGAGCAAACCCGCCAAAG
>JADKBB010000013.1 GCA_016715195.1 Candidatus Villigracilis proximus | reverse complement strand
CGTCAAGATCAACCCAACAAAGGTATTGATCGTTCTAGGCGGTATGATCGTTATCCTTGTTGCGTTCAGCATTTGGGGTCAATACTTGAGATTCAATCCGGGGGCGTTTGATATCAACGGACCCATCGACGAGTTTATGATCGACTTGCTCATGCGCGCCTTTTATGTTGACCTTGAAGCCAATGTCCCGACCTATTTCAACACGATCATTCTTTTTATTCCCAGCCTGCTCCTTGGCATTATTTCCGCGTGGAAATATTCGATAAAAGATAAGTTCAAATTTCAGTGGATCGGACTGTCGCTCATCTTCTTATATCTATCCATGGATGAAGCCGCCGTCCTGCACGAACGGTTAATCAAGCCGGTACGCGCCATGTTAAATATTTACGAAGGCTGGTTCTACTTTGCATGGATCATCCCCGGCATGATCGCTGTTGCGCTCTTCGGCCTGGCTTACATCACCTTCTTCCTGCATCTCAATACAAAATTCAAACTATTATTTTTTGCCTCCCTCGCCATCTATATCGGCGGCATCATTGGCGGAGAGCTGGTCAGCGGCCATTTCGCTCAGGCCGCAGGCTTGGACAATTTTAATTACGCCATGTTCACCAGCCTTGAAGAATCACTGGAATATATCGGGTGTTCCCTTTTGATCTATTCCCTGCTGATCTACATAAAAGAGTACCTGCCCGAAGGAATTACAATTTCCGCATGAACATACCTGATAAAATTATTTCAATGCTGGAAGTAAAACGCAACACGGGCGAACGCGGCACCCGCATGTGGATCGCGCACGCAGGGATCGTCTACGATGTAACTGACTGCCCCAAGTGGCGCACCGGAATGCATGAATTCCTGCACTTCCCCGGCCAGGATCTTACCGGTGAACTTTCTGACGCTCCGCATAAAAACGAAGTCTTCACACACGACTGTATCAAGATCATTGGAAAACTAGAATCTCAAAATTGAGGAAAAAATGTCAAATTTAAAATGGTGGCAATCCGCAGTCTTTTACCAGATCTATCCGCGCTCCTTTGCCGATGGCAACGGTGACGGTATCGGAGATTTCAAAGGCATCACTGAGAAATTAAACTACATCGCCGCCCTCGGCGTGGATGCCCTCTGGCTTTCTCCACACTTTCCCTCGCCCAATTGGGATTGCGGCTACGATATTTCGGATTACTGCAACGTTGCGCCGGAATACGGCAGCATGGAAGATTTCAAAGTCTTTTTGGATGAATCTCACAAACGAAATATCCGCGTCATTCTGGACCTGGTACTGAATCACACATCCGATGAGCATTCGTGGTTCGTTGAGTCAAGATCCAGCCGCGATAATCCCAAAGCAGATTGGTACGTCTGGGCTGATACTCCCCCAAACAACTGGCAATCCTGTTTCGATGGCGAAGCGTGGACTTACGTCCCCGAACGCGATCAATACTATTATCACTACTTCATGAAACAACAGCCTGATCTAAACTGGCATAATCCCGAAGTTAAAAAGGCCATGTGGGACGCAGCCCGCTTCTGGCTCGATCTCGGCGTGGATGGTTTCCGGCTCGATGCGCTGGGCACTATTTTTGAAGATCCCAATCTCACACCACACACCGTCCCCATGACATTGGCCGAACTGCGCCGCTTCTCAGACCTTGCCAAAACTCCTGAAGAGCTGGAGCTCAAAGATAAATACTGGAATGATATGTTCAAGAACCAGTGGGGACAGTTGGGCGTTCACGACCTGATGAAGGAATTACGCGCGATCCTCGATGAATATGAAGGCGACCGTATGCTGGTCGGCGAAGACGACAATATCGACTATATGGGCAACGGCAATGATGAACTTCATCTTGTTTTCAACTTCCCATTGATGCGCACAGAAACGATCACACCAGACCATGTACGCGAAAACCAGACGGAGCGATTAAAACAACTGGATGCATTGTCTGCTAAAAAAGGCTGGCCGTGTAATACGCTCGGAAATCACGACTGCTCACGCATCTACACCCGATACGGCAACAAACTTCATCACGCTGAACTGGCACGCCTGCACGCCGCTTTGGTGTTGACCATGAAAGGCACCGCATTCCTTTACAATGGTGAAGAGATCGGCATGACCGACCACATGCTGACCGATATTTCACAGGTCAAAGACACAATGGGAAGTTGGTATTACCACGCCATCGTAACTGACATGGGCGTTCATCCCGATGAAGCCATGGCGCGTACCGCCGAAATGACACGCGACAAGAACCGCACCCCCATGCAATGGACAAGTCACCCCAATGCAGGCTTCTCTCCAATGGAGGTGTCCACCTGGCTTCCTGTCAACCCAAACTATAAAAATGGAATCAACGTCAGGGATCAGGAGCAAAACCCAAGCTCCCTGCTGCATTATTACAAACATCTTCTACGCGTACGTAAATCATCTTCCGCGCTCAAAGAGGGAGAATATATCCCATTACACACCGAGCAAAAAGATTATTTTGCATTTGTGCGCCAAGCAGATAAACAATCAGTGCTGGTAATTTTAAATTTTTCAAACAACCACCTTGAATTAAATTTCTCCACGACAAAAGAAGTGGGCGGCTCAAACTTGAAAATCTTATTCTCCAGCGCCGAAAGACGTATAGAGGAGATTTCATCCACTCTTAAACTCAACCCCTTTGAAGTGTTTATCGCAGAAGTGGTCCATTCAAAGTAAATCATGGCAAAAGCAGAAAGCGCCGCAAAAATTCACAAAAAATTCGTCACCCTTTGCGGGCGAATCTTCCGTGAAACCGACCCTGCTTATTTTCCGCGTGCTCAATATCGAGGCAGGACAATTTTCCTTTGCACAGAGTCCTGTCTCGGCGCATTTCTGGCAGACCCCGATGTTTTCTACAAAGTCCACCGCAATTCAGAGAAAAGTAAAGGCCGGCCATAAATGAGAAAAACAGATTTTTGGAACGAAGGCGAAACCATACTCCTGCGCGGCGTATATGATGGTCGTCCAGTTTATATGCAATCAGCGCGGGTCATCAAAGATACTGCCGAAGAGACCGCCCTGCTCGTCTGGCCGGGTGCTGAATGCATGGTTCCTGATGGATACATCCATCATGCGCATGATGCATCCAAATGGGATCGCTGGCAGGAAACAATGACCAACACAATACGGCTGGAAAAGTTCATCTGGCACACCAATCGTTTCCTGATCCTGCTGGAACCGGAAAAATTCTATTCAACAATATATATCTGGAATGCAGCCTCTGATGAATTCGTATGTTATTACATTAATTTTCAACTTCCCATTCAACGTACCCAACTGGGATTCGATACTCTCGACCTTGATCTGGATATGGTGATCGAAGATTCACACGCCTGGCAATGGAAGGACATGAATGAATATGAGCGCGGAATCCACACAGGTGGAATACAGCCAGACTGGGTAAAAAATATTGAACAGGCTCAACAGGAAGTATTCACCCGCATTAAAGAACGCGCCTACCCGCTGGATGCATCCTGGTTAAATTGGCGTCCTGACCCAGCCTGGGATTTACCGCGATTACCTGAAAACTGGGATCAAACCGCTTAACCCTCCTTACAAAAAAAATCAGATTGCAGACTTCAATCCGCTTCTTACTTAAAAATAGACGAGCTGTTCAAAAAGCATAAGGTAAGTAATTAATATCAACGCAACCATCGCTAAAAATTTACACTGTACACAAGAGCTTGAAAAAATAAAAAAGAAACTCCCTGCATATTGCAAAGATTACAAAACAAAATAGACCGCCTGCTCAAGGCAATATTTTCTGTTATACTTAATTGTGAAAATTATCACTATGTGAAGGATAATCATCCCTATAAAGTATGAAGAAAGAAACTTACCTAAATAGACAAACTAAAGAATAATTAGCACATCAAAAAAATATTAATAATGGTTATAAAAGGAAATCCCAGGTTATGAACTTAAGAGAAATTATAAAATTAACAAATGGCGTTCTACTCACACCAGATGTGGAGACCAACATACAGATCAGCGGCGGCTATGGTGCAGACCTAATGAGCGATGTACTGGCCGCCAGCCAGCCAGGCGCAATTTTACTGACCGGCCTCACCAACCCGCAAGTAGTACGCACGGCAGAAATGGCTGAATTCCGCGCGATCATCTTCGTACGCGGAAAACAACCACAGGCTGAAACCCTGTTAATCGCAGCGCAGGAAAATATTCCATTGATTACCAGTCCACTGGGAATGTTTGAATTAAGTGGCCGCCTTCATCAAGCAGGCCTGCCGAGTTTTGAATCCAATGTGCCCAACTAGAACACCCACCCGTCAGGAAACCCACGGCAGACAAGGCCGCTCGATCACAGATCACGACGCGAATGAGATCAACCGGGTCGAGGAGCTTTCGTATGATCTAAAGATCCAGGAAGTGATGACGGTAAAACTACAGACCGTCAGCCCGGAGATGCCGCTCTCCAAAGTGTTGGAGATACTGCGCATACACCGCATATCAGGTGTGCCAGTGATAGAGGATGGTCAACTCATTGGCATTCTAAGCCTGGAAGATATCGTCCGCGCCATGGAAAAGGACGAACTCTCGGCTACTGTCAGTCAATACATGACCCAAAAACTTATCACAGTTTCAAGTCACGACTCGATAGTAAGAGCCATCCAAACATTTACAGAAAGCAGACTGGGACGATTGCCTGTTATCGACGAAAATAACAAATTAGTAGGCATGATCACCAAAGGCGATATCACCCGTGGAATTCTAACCGCCCTGCAAAAAGATTACAAAGAAGAGGAAGTGCGCAAGTACAGAGCCAGCCATCTCTTTGAAGATATTATCTCCGACCGCACCACACTCGTACTGCGTTACAACATCAAAGCGCACGATTTCACACGCGGCGGCAATGCATCCAGCCATATCAAACGCGCACTCTTAAGACTCGGCGCAGACCCGCAAATTGCACGGCGCTGCGGGATTGCAGTGTACGAAGCAGAAATGAATCTCATCATCCACACCACCAACGGCGGCATTCTCAAACTCGAAGTTGAGTCACACCGCATCACCATGTCCACCACTGATGACGGCCCCGGAATTGCAGACATCGCACAGGTTCTTCAACCCGGATATTCAACCGCCACAGAGCAAGTACGCGAAATGGGATTTGGCGCCGGCATGGGATTGGTCAATATTAAACGCTGTGTCGACAAAATGGAAATCGAATCCACAGTAGGCAAAGGCACAAAACTTGTAATGCGGATTCACATACCCACTGAAAACTTTAACGGACGCAAGGATGGATAACCCAATGAACCTTCAAGAAATCATAAACCGCCTCAACCTGACCGTTCTAACTGATCCCCGCGATTTTACATCAATCCAACCTGACGGCGGCTACACCTCAGACTTATTATCATGTGTCATGGCAGGCGCAAAAAACAACTATCTCTGGATCACACTGCAAGCCCACCTCAACATCGTCGCCGTAGCCGCACTGCTGGATGTCGCCGCCATCATCATCACCGAAAACGCACAGCCTGACTCTGCCACAATTTCAAAAGCCAACGAACAGGGTATCGTTTTACTTTCAACCCCCAAACCAACCTATGAAATTGACGGCAAACTTTGGGAAATGGGCATTCACATTCAGAAATGAAAAAATTTCGTGCCGACCTGCACGTACATACCGTTCTTTCCCCTTGCGCAGAGGTGGAAATGATTCCGCCCCTGATCGTGCAAACAGCGCTTGAACTTAACATTGACCTGATCGCCATCACAGACCACAACGCCAGCGCAAATGTAAGCGCCGTGCAAAAAGCCGCCGCTGGCAGCAAGCTCAAAGTCTTTCCCGGCATGGAAGTACAAACCTGCGAAGATGTCCATTTGCTGTGTTTGTTTGAAAATATAAACGAGCTTGAACAGTGGCAGAACGCAGTAGATAAATCCCTGCCAGATACTTTGAACCGTGCAGAATTCTTTGGCGAACAATATATCGTCGACGAACAGGGTGAATACATCCGCACAGAACCGCGCATGTTGCTCACCTCCACTCGTTTTTCAATTGAAGATGTATTTTCACAAGTCAACGCATTAGGCGGATTGGTCATCCCGGCTCACGTAAATCGGACAACCTACGGGCTCTTCCCCACCCTCGGCCTGCTATCTGACCAATGGCCGATTCTTGCCTTTGAAATTTCCCGCCACATCACCCCAGAAAAAGCGCGTGCAAATTTCCCTGCCATTGGGAGGTATCCACTGATCCAAAGCGGAGATGTTCATCGATTGGATGAATTTATCGGCACAACTATTTTCAAACTAGAAGAACCAACAATGGATGAAATCCGCATGGCGCTGAAAAACGAGGGTGACAGGGATGTTTTCATTGAAAATATGCCTGACAAGTTACACCCATAAGAACATGACATTGGTCATTGACGAATCTAAACAGCCAGATTAAACTGAATTGTGAAAAATATCACAAATTTTATCAAAGGTATCCAAGATGACAAGACTGCAACAGGAAATTCCAACCAACGACCCACTTAATATCGCAGAGCAAAAAGCGATCATTAATAACGCAATTGCCAACAATAAAGACCGGCCAGGCGCCGTGATGTTGGTGCTCAATGAAGTACAGGGCAAGATCGGACACGTCTCCACACCCATGCAAGCCTATATTGCCCGCAAATTAAAAATCCCATTGGGGCAGGTTCACGGCGTAGTGACTTTCTATTCCTTTTTCCAAACCCAGCCGCGCGGAAAACACACCATCAAGTTTTGTTTGGGAACCGCCTGTTATGTAGCTGGTGTTTCCCAATTAATTGAAAAAGCAAAACAATCACTCAATATTGATATGGGGCAAACCACTGCTGATGGACAGATCACGCTTGAGGAATGCCGCTGTGTTGGAGCCTGTAGTCAGGCGCCTGTAGTGGTTGTAGATGAGGAAATACACGGGCATCTGCGCCCCAATAAATTTCCACAGATCCTTAAAAAAGTACAAAGCTGATCATGAGAGAGATCTCACTGCACCTGCTTGATATTGCTGAAAACAGCGTGGCTGCTCAAAGCCACAGGGTTTGCATTGAGGTGCATGAAAATCTACAAAGTGATCTGCTAACAGCCAGTGTGACAGACGACGGGCGCGGCATGAACGAGGAAACAGCCAAACAGGTGCTGGATCCGTTTTACACCACGCGCACAACTCGCAAAGTGGGACTTGGGATTCCACTCTTGAAGTTGGCAGCGGAAATGGCTGAAGGTGGATTAAGCCTGGTCACAGAATCAGGCAAAGGCACAAAAGTCGAAGCGGTTTTTCGTCATAGTCATATTGATCGAATGCCGCTCGGTGATCTGGCTGTCACATTTTTAACACTGCTGGTTTCCTATCCGCATATTCATTGGGTCTTTATTTATCAAATAACAGACAGGGATGGGCAAAACAGTAATTTCAATTTTGATGATGTTGAGCTAAAAGCAGCCCTGGGCGATATGTCCATGACTGAGCCTGACATACTGAGGTTTGTGCGCGGCATATTTGAAGAAGGCATTCAATCACTTGCGCATCAAACAGTTAACTAAAAAGGAGAAACCATGCCCGCAATTAAATCACTCGAAGAATTAAAACGCGTGCGCGAAGAAGCGCTGCACAAAAAACAAATGAAAGCCGCCGCTGGAAATGTGCAGGTGATCGTGGCGATGGGCACTTGTGGAATCGCCGCAGGTGCGCGGGATACGATGAAAAGTGTATTGAACTTTATTGAAAAAAATAACTTAAGTGGCGTCACCGTGACTCAAACCGGCTGCATGGGTATGTGCGAACAGGAGCCCATCCTTCAAGTTGTGATCGGCGAAGGCGCCAAAGTTGTGTACGGCAAAGTGAATACGGAAATTGCCGAGCAAATCATGAAGCAGCACGTGCAAAATGGAACCCCTGTAAAGGATTACGTTTTACCGATCTAAATATCATTGAGAGTTGGAGTTTATTATGGCGTTTTATCGTTCGCATGTATTGGTATGTGTTGACCCGGAGTGCCTCGCAAAGGGCGCTCATGAAATTGTTGACGCATTACAGGATGAATTTGTAGCACAGGGCTTGATAGATGAAATTCAAGTGCTCGAAACTTCACGCATTGGCGGCTGTGCAAACGGTCCCGAAATCATGGTGTACCCGGAGGGTATTCATTATCACGGCATGACTGCTGATGATATCCCTTTTCTGGTTGAGGAACATTTTCTAAAAGGCCGCGTCGTTGAGCGTTTTCGTGAAGTGGTTAAACCTGTTGTTGATGAAGAACTCGGGCCCTTGCGTCCGAAGGAAGTGCGGGTTGTCTTACGCAATTGCGGTCAGATCGATCCAAATAATATTGAAGACTATCTTGCAATAGATGGATATCAGGCGCTTGGCAAGGCCTTGTTTGAAATGACACCTGAGAAAGTAATTGAAGAAGTTTTAAGTTCCGGCTTACGCGGACGCGGCGGCGCGGGCTTTCCAGCAGGCAAAAAATGGGGGCTCACCCGCCAGGTAAATGACAACCCGAAATACATGGTCTGCAATGCTGATGAAGGCGACCCTGGCGCATTTATGAATCGGCGTGTGCTTGAAGGCGATCCGCATTCTGTGATCGAAGGCATGATCATTGGCGCGTACGCAGTTGGTGCAAGTTATGGGTATATCTATTGCCGCGCTGAATATCCAGTGGCAGTGGAAACTCTCAATATTGCAATCGCACAGGCGCGTGAATTTGGGTTTTTAGGAAATAATATTTTCGGCACTGATTTCAACTTTGATCTTGAAGTGCGTGTTGGCGCGGGCGCATTTGTCTGCGGTGAAGAGACAGCCTTGATGGCTTCGATCATGGGCAAGCGCGGTGAACCCAGTCCGCGCCCGCCATTCCCTTCTGTAAAAGGTGTATGGGGTAAACCAACCAATAATAATAATGTTGAGACATATTCCAACGTGCCGCAAATTATCTCAAAGGGCGCAGCCTGGTATTCAAGCATGGGCACAGAACGCTCCAAAGGGACAAAGACTTTTGCCGTCGGCGGGAATGTGGTCAAGCCGGGTTTGATCGAAGTTCCGATGGGAATTACACTGCGCGAAATTATTTTTGAAGTGGCTGGCGGAATCAAGGATGGCAAAAAATACAAAGCAGTACAAACCGGCGGCCCAATGGGCGGATGTCTCACTGAAGAACATCTTGATCTGCCGCTTGATTACGAAGCGCTGACCGAGGCCGGCTCAATGATGGGCTCCGGCGGGCTTGTGGTCATGGATGAAAATTCCTGTATGGTGGATATCGCCCGCTTCTTTATGGATTTCACACAAGCCGAATCATGCGGAAAATGTACACCCTGCCGTGTTGGCACACGCCGCATTCTTGAACTGTTGCAAAAAATTTGTGATGGTCTCGGCGAAGACGGCGACATCGAAAAACTTGAAAACCTGTGCCATGAAGTTTCGCGCAACAGTTTATGTGGGCTGGGTCAGGGTGCGCCCAATCCGGTATTCAGTACGCTTAAACATTTCCGCCATGAGTATGAGGCGCACATTTATGAGAAACGCTGTCCGGCTAAAGTCTGCCGTTCGCTGATCCGCTACGAAATACAAGCGCCAGCCTGCACAGGTTGTATGGTCTGCGCGAGGAATTGTCCGGTGGAAGCCATTAGCGGTGAACGACGTCAAACGCATCATATCGATGCTGAAACCTGCATCCGCTGCGGAATCTGCATGCAAGTCTGTAACTTTAACGCCATCACCGTGGAATCATAGGTTTGTCATTTGTGATTTGCAGCAAGCACAATAATGATGTTTGACCCTTAGCCAAACCGCCGGGAATGGCTACACTTGAAAAACAGAATCAAAAGAATGTTTGATCGGAGGAAGTATGGTCGCTCCAACAATTGATCGTGAAATTACCGCAGTCGTTCAAGCGGCAATTGAAAAGCACGGCAAAAATTATGATGCACTGATACCGATTCTCAGCGAGATCAATCATGTATACGGGTACATTCCCGGCAAAGCCTTTCATGAAGTGCGTCAACAGCTTCACGATCCGCTCAACCAGATTTTCGTCTCTGAAGGTCAGTTGTATTCTCTGGCGAGTTTCTACGACATGCTCTCCACCAAGCCTCGAGGAGAACATGTGATCAAATTTTGCGAAAACGCCCCCTGCCATGTCGTTGGCGGAAAAGCGGTTTGGGATGCGCTCAAGGAAAGACTCAATTTAAAAAATGGAGAAACCACACCCGATGCAAAATGGACGCTCGTCACCACATCCTGTTTGGGTCTGTGTAGTGTAGGGCCTGTGCTCTTAATTGACGATGATATGTACGGCAACGTCACACCAGAGCAAATCCCTGACATTCTGGGACGTTATGAATAGGAGCCGATGATGATGAAAACAAAACGTGCCATGATCCTGGTTTCCAATGACCCTGAAAGCATCCGCCTTGGAGCAAATGAGCTCATCCATAATTTAAATGAAGCTCTGGCCACCTACAACTTGCAGGACGAAGTGGATGTCTCCACAATTTCCGACATCAACCATTCAAACGTCCTACCATTGGTCATCGTCTACCCTGAGGCCACTGTCTACGGGCCTGTCAAAGCGGCAGATGCAAGGTATCTCGTCGAAGAGCAGTTATACAAAGGACGTGTGGTCACCAGCCTGCTGGCTCCCCCAAAACAATTGACCGGTCAGATCGGCTCATTGCGCACACATAAAGGATACAACCCTGCGGAACAACGCATTGTGCTGGAACGCGCAGGCCGCATCGACCCTGACAATATTGAAGAATTTATTGCCGCCAATGGCTATGAAGCGCTTGGAAAAGTATTGACCGAGATGACCCCGGACGGAGTCATTGATATTATCGAACACTCCGGCTTGCAAGGACGCGGCGGCGCGGGCTTCCCTGCCGGACGTAAATGGCGATTTGTTCGGGCAGCCAAAAGCAAGGAAAAATATATCGTCTGTAACGCAGATGAAAGTGAGCCCGGAACGTTTAAGGATCGCATTGTGCTGGAAGGTGATCCACATCTCATCATCGAAGCCATGGCGATTGCCGGGTATGCGCTTGGTGCGGAAGAAGGATACATTTACATTCGTGGTGAATATGGACTTGCTTTTCGCCGCCTTGAAAAAGCCATCCTCCAGGCAAAGGAATTTGGTTTCCTTGGCAAGAATATCTTTGGAACAGACTTCAACTTCAATATTCATGTTCATGCGGGTGCGGGCGCATACGTTTGCGGAGAAGAAACCGCGCTTCTTGAATCTCTTGAAGGCAAACGCGGAGAGCCGCGTTCAAGACCACCCTACCCCGTTACAAACGGATTATGGAACAAACCAACATTAATTAATAATGTAGAGACGCTCGCGAACATTCCTCCAATCTTAAGACACGGAGCAGAATGGTACAGATCTTTTGGCACCCCCTCCAGTCCAGGCACAAAAGTTTATACAATCATGGGCAATGTTAATTTTAGCGGCGTGATCGAAGTGCCCATGGGCATCACTTTGCGCGAAGTAATCAATATTTACGCCAAAGGCATGAAGCCGGGTAGTACCCTTAAGCTTGCGCAAACGGGCGGAAGCAGCGGCTCTGTTATTCCTGCCGCATTACAAGACACGCCAATGGATTTTGAATCCTTCCGCAAGGCGGGCGTATCGCTCGGCTCAGGCGCATTGTTGATTTGCGACCAGAACACCTGCATTGTAGACCTTGTCAAAGTTCTCCTGCAATTCTTCCGCTTTGAATCATGCGGCAAATGCACACCGTGCCGCGTTGGCTCACAACGCGCCTATGAGATCGTTGAACGCATCTCACAAGGTCAGGGCAGGCTGGAGGAACTGGATCAACTGCTGGACGTGGCCGGTGAAATGGAACGCGCTTCAAACTGCGGGCTTGGACAAACAGCTGCAACCCCGATCCGCGATATGCTTAAATATTTCCGTACAGAAGTGGAAGCCCATATTCGTCTAAGGGTCTGCCCGACAGGAGTATGTGAGTTAACGGAAGAGATCGAAAAAGTAGCATAAAAAAATATTTATCTCCTAATGAGTTTGAACACTGAAAAATTAGAAAGCGAAAGTACAGAGGATCTTATGGTGCAAATAACGATAAATGGAAAACAGATCGAAACTCCCGAAGGCACAACGGTTTTGCGTGCCGCAGAATCAGCTGGAATTTACATCCCCAGATTGTGTGATCATAAAGAATTGATTCCTTATGGCGGATGCCGTTTATGCATTGTGGAAGTGAATGGATGGCGTGTCCCCATGGCATCCTGTACGCTGCCTGTAAGCAACGGCATGGTAGTGAACACTGAAACAGAAGCGATCAAGAAATCGCGTGAATTTATCCTCTCGATGCTCTTCAGTGAACGCAACCATTTCTGCCCCTTCTGTCAGGTGAGCGGCGGCGATTGTGAATTACAGAATGCCGCCTACCGCGAAGAAATGACCTCATGGCCCATTCAACCGGGCTGGAGCAACTTCACGGTGGATACCTCACACCCGTATTTTATTCTTGATAATAACCGCTGTATCCTGTGCCGTCGCTGCGTACGTGCCTGCGGCGAACTGGTAGGTAACTTTACCCTTTCAGTAGCGGAACGCGGCGCGGCCAGCTTGATCGTGGCCGATACAGATGTTCCATTAGGCGAAAGCACCTGCATCAAATGCGGTACCTGCGTTCAGGTCTGTCCGACCGGCGCATTGATCGATAGAGTCAGTGTTTATCAAGGACACGATAAAGACCTGACAGAGATCAAATCGGTTTGTGTAGGATGCTCAGTGGGATGTTCAATGAACATCCTTGTACGCGACAACCGCATCGTGCGGATCGAAGGAGATTGGGAAGGCAAAGTTAATAGTGGATTGCTCTGCGAGCACGGACGATATGACCCGCTCACCGAAGCACGCCAACGCATCACCACTCCTCAAATACGCAAAAATGGCAAGCTCGAACCTGTCACATGGGAAGAAGCTCTGCGCACTGTCTCCGATAAGTTAAGTCCACTGGCCGGTGACAAAAACGGTGTGGCGGCAATTGCATCCACCCGTTTAACAGTCGAAGCGCTGTCTATGTTCAAAGAATTATTCTCCGACAGGTTCAACAGCAATATGGTCACCAGTATCGAAGAAGGTGTTCCCACAGCGGCAGCCACCCGCTTTGCAGAAAAAAATGGCGCTTTTGAAGGCAAGCTGGATATCTTAAGGACTGCCGATACCGTTTTGTGCATTGGCGCAAATATCAATCGCAGTCACATGGTCGCCGGATTCTTGTTCAAGCGCAATATGCCAAAAGGCACGCACCTGATCACTATCGACCCCGATATTAGTGAATTGGACGACATGGCAAATATTGCACTTAAAACCAAAGCCGGTTCAGATCTCGCGCTCATTAAAGGATTACAGGCGATCATTGTCAAAGAAGGTCTGGGACGTGTTTCTCTGATCCTTCCCAATGCAGACGCGCTTATCGAACAAGCCGTCCAAACTTCGGGAATCTCACACGAAGAGCTTGTCCAAACAGCGCAAATGCTGGCACATTCCATCTCGCCTGTCATCCTGTTCGGTAAAGGCATTACCGCCCAACGCAATGAAAGTCTCATCGAAGAATTACATCGGCTGGCAGTATTGGTTGGCGCAGTGGACAACGAACGGTTTGGATTGCTCTCAATGAAGGGAGAAGCGAACAGCCTGGCAGCCACCCTGCTCGGTTTGGATGAGACATTCAAGCTAAATGGACATCAAGCCGTATACATTGCTCTGGGTGATGATTATGTTTCCAAGTCACTCGTAGAGCGGACGTCCAAAGCGCCTTATCTGGTGGTTCAGGCTTGTTATGAATCCAAACTCACCGAGCAAGCAGATGTCATCCTGCCTGTCACCATTTGGTCTGAACAGGAAGGTCACTACATCAATCTGGATGGACGAACGCAACAGGCGCAAAAAGCCCTTCCCCCCCACGAAGGTGTATACGACAATACGACCGTATTCAGTGAAATTGCCGCGCGTGCAAACATGACACTAAAAGCAGAATGGCAAAAAGCCATTCTGGAACGCAAGTCAAGCGTGTCATTAAATTAATGGTGAAAGAGAGTATCTTATGAACAAACCTAAAATTGCTTCTGATTGGATGTGCGGTTGTGCAGGATGTCATATGTCCCTGCTTGATATGGACGAGCGCATTTTGAAAATTGTTGAACTGGCAGACCTGCGTTCCTCCCCCATCACTGACTTAAAAGAACCCGATGAAAGCGGCGTAGATGTTGGCGTACTGGAAGGCGGCATTAATAACAGCGCCAACGAAGAAGTTGCGCGCAAGATGCGCAGCCGTGCAAAAATTCTGGTGGCGCTGGGTGACTGTGCTGTTTTTGGCGGCGTACCCGCCATGCGTAATTTCTGCGGCGTTGAAGCTGCACTTCAACGCGCTTATGTCGACGCGGAGAGTAACGAACCCGGCAGCGAAATCCCCAATGACCCTGAACTGGCAACCATGACCAAAACACGGGCCATTCATGAGGTTGTACCAGTGGACTACAATGTCCCTGGCTGCCCGCCCGATGCAGATGTCATCTTTTACGTACTCTCCGAGCTGGCGCAAGGACGAAAACCTGAGTTGAAGAATAACTTATTGCACTGGGATTAAAAATTTAGAGAATAATAAAAATAGATACAGAATGTTTTTTATTCATCACTTCACATTCTGCATTCAAAATTACTGGAGATCATTATGACTGCACAAAAAATAACAATTGAACCGGTTACCCGTATTGAAGGTCACGCAAAAGTCACCATTCACATGAAGGAAGACAACACCGTTGACCATGCTTATATGCATGTCAATGAGTTTCGTGGTTTTGAAAAATTTTGCGAAGGACGCTTATATTTTGAAATGCCTCAAATCACTGCGCGCATTTGCGGAATTTGCCCGGTAAGCCATCATCTTGCCGCAGCGAAAGCGGGCGACGCGATCACAGGGCAAACCCCGCCGCGCCCCGCCAACCTTCTGCGAGAACTGATGCACATGGGACAGGTCATACAAAGCCATGGAATGCACTTCTTTGAACTTGCAGGTCCTGATCTATTACTCGGCTTTGACGCCGCTCCTGAAATACGAAGTGTGGTCGGCTTGATCGGCGCAAACCCTGAATTAACCATCAAGGCTGTCAACCTGCGTAAATTCGGTCAGGAGATTATCAAAACCCTCGGCGGAAGACGCCTTCATCCTGTTTTTGCTGTGCCGGGCGGAGTCAACAAAGCCCTGACCAAAGCAGAACGCGATAACATCCTAACCGGCGCAGATGCAGCAATTGAAACTCTCCAGCTTGGTTTGAAGATCATGAAAGACTGGGCTGAAAAGAACATGGAAGATATTAAAAAATTCGCCGTGTTCCCAACAGGATACTTCGGATTAACCACCCCCGAAAACGGACTGGAACTGTACAATGGAGACATTAGGTTGATCGACAGTCAAGGCGTCGAAATGGAACGCTTCCAGGCTGCAAATTATCTGGATTACATTCAGGAACACGTTGAACCGTGGTCGTATCTGAAATTTCCTTTTTATAAAAAGATGGGATATCCCGGCGGAGTATATCGTGTCGGTCCGCTCGGACGCTTGAATCTTGCCCAAAAAATTGACACGCCGCTGGCAAATGAAGAACTTAAAATCTTTAAGAGCCTGAACAGTGGCAAACCCGTGGAAAATACCCTATACTATCATTACGCCCGCCTGATAGAAGCCTTGTTTGCCGTTGAACGCGCGTGCATGTTATGCGAAGACCCTGATATTCTCAGCACAGAAATTCTCAACACCCGCAAAAACTATACCGGCCACGGCGTTGGCGTTCTTGAAGCCCCTCGTGGAACCCTCATCCACGATTACACAGCCGACGAAAACGGCAAACTGCTCAAAGTAAATTTGATCGTTTCCACAGGCCACAACAACTGGGCAATGAGCAACGCAGTTGACAGCGTGGCAAAGACGTACGTCAAAGGACCGCAGATCCACGAAGGAATGTTAAATCGCGTCGAAGCAGCCATCCGCGCCTATGATCCGTGCCTGTCCTGTTCCACTCACGCCGTTGGACAAATGCCCATCCAGGTGGAAGTGTTAAATCCCGATGGCTCTCTGCGCCAAACTCTAACTCGGGATTAATAGGAGTTACTCTTGAAGCGTACCCTGCTGATCGGCTATGGAAATCCAGATCGTGAAGATGACGGCGTGGCCTGGCACATCCTGCGCGCATTAAGCGTCAAACTGGGATTGCCCGCTCCCGACTCTTATGAAGATGATTTTACGCAAACCGCACAAATGGATTTCGCCTTTTACCTGCAATTGACTCCGGAAATTGCAGAGGAAATTGCAGCCTATGAATACGTCTGCTTTGTAGATGCGCACACCGGCAGCATTCCCGAACCCGTACGCCTGATCGGTGTTGACGCAGATTTTCAACGCTCGCCATTTACACATCACCTTACACCACAATCGCTTATTTCCATTTGCGAAACCATCTATAACAAAAAGCCGGACGCAGCCCTGCTTTCAGTACGTGGATACCGTTTTCTTTTCACGCGCCAACTTTCTCAAGAAACCGCCGAACTTGTCCCCCAAGCCGTTGAACTAATATGGGAATGGCTGCATCTCAAAAATATCCTGGGGCAACCGGCGGAACAAACAAACTCCTTTGCAGGTTTTAATCCATATAACAATTAAAACTTTATATAGAACCCGGCAAGCCCTGCCTGCCCCACAAAGGTTTCCGGGCACATCACAACAGATGTAAAAATTAAATCGGCACGAAGTGAGGTTGTTCCTCACATACAAATTATATAAACCCAAAGGAGAATAATCACATGACTACTGTTCGTAAACTTCTTGAAGAGAAAGAATCGGAGAAAAATTTTTCTGTCACCTCCACCGACACCGTCCTGCAAGCCCTTAAAATAATGGCCGAAGCGCACATCGGCGCCATCCTGGTGACTGAAAGCGGAAAGATCGTCGGCATTTATACCGAACGTGACTATCTTTACAAAGGCGAGATCGAAGGCCGCCTTGCAAAAGACACGCTGGTCAAAGATGTGATGATCTCAAAAATGATGACCGTCACAAAAGACACAACAGTTGAACAATGTATGGGACTGATGAAGCAATACAACGTACGTCATTTACCCGTCGTGGAAAATGAACACCTTGTCGGCCTCGTCTCCATGCGCGATGTCATGTTTGCGGCACTTGAAAACAGGGAAAGCGAGATCCGCGGGCTGGAGAATTACATCATGGGTTCAGGCTTTCAATCGTAATTTTTTTTCAAATACCTAAAACTACGAGAGGCATGGATTTCAAAAGTCCATGCCTCTTACTTTCTTTTCACTCATGCGCACACGCTTTTTTCTCTCCACTGGTAAAATCGCCCACATGTCTGTTCAAAAAAATACACGGCCAACTTCTCTGATCCTGCTTTCCTGTTTGCTCATCACAGCCCTGCTTGCTTCCTGCGCACCTGCCACGGTTACGCCGGTCATATTCCCTACCTACGATCCCTTCCTGCCCATTCCGCAAGACACACCTATTGGGCAGCCCGTTGGCACAAACACCAGCTCGCCGCTGCCGCCAACTGCAACACGCGAAGCAACCCCTACACGCATCCCATTAACAGTCTCTCCACCCGCACCAGGCGGCAATCTGCAAGCCGTAAGTTCACCTACACCAGATGAACAACGCATCCTGCCAACTCCCAGACAAGATACAGACCAATATGTGGTGCAGCCCGGTGATATTCTTGGAAATATTGCCCAACGCTACGGCATCAGCCTTGAAACATTAATGGAAGCCAACAACATTACTGATCCAAATTTAATTGATGTGGATATGGTATTAAATGTCCCTGCACCAAACCCGGGGGATGCAGGCACGCCCTTCAAGGTGATTCCCGATTCTGAACTGGTGTATGGCCCAGCTGCCATCTATTTTGATATTGACGATTTTATCCAAAGCCAGAATGGCTACCTCGCCAACTATACACAGGATGTGAACGGCGTTTTATTGTCAGGCCATGAAATCGTCTGGATCGTCGCCCGTAATTACTCAGTTAATCCACGCCTGTTACTGGCGCTGCTTGAATATCAAAGCGGCTGGGTAACCAATCCTCAACCATTCAACACCTCCTATCCAATGGGACTGGCCGACGAATACCACTATGGCTTATATCGTCAACTAACATGGGCCGCAGACAACTTAAATCAAGGCTACTATCTCTGGAAAGCCAATGCCATCTCAACCTGGGTCGTAAATGACGGCACTGTGGTTCCAGTTGACCCAACCATTAATGCCGGAACTGCGGCACTGCAATATT
This sequence comes from Candidatus Villigracilis proximus, assembly GCA_016715195.1. GTDB lineage: Bacteria > Chloroflexota > Anaerolineae > Anaerolineales > Villigracilaceae > Villigracilis > Villigracilis proximus. The sequence continues at coordinate 122,096 of JADKBB010000013.1, read as the reverse complement.
TCTTCGCCCAGCTTGACGACCGTCCAACATGGGAACAGGATGTCAGCGGCACAGGATTACTCCTCACTTACTATGTCTTTTTTGGCAACCCTTTTAATTACGCCATCGAGCCGTTGATCTCCCCATCTGTCACACAGCCGATCATGAATCTTCCTTTCAGCGCCGGCGAAGCATGGTATTTCACCGGCGGCCCGCATGGCGGCTGGGACTCAGGGTCAGCATGGGCAGCCCTGGACTTCGCCCCGCCCGGCGACAATGGAAGCTGTTTCGCAAGTCCGCTATGGGTCACAGCCGTCGCCGACGGGCTGGTTACACGTGCATCCAATGGCGCCCTGATACAAGACCTCGATAACGATGGTTACGAACAAACAGGCTGGGTCGTTTTATACATGCATATCGCTGAAGAAGACCGCATCGAACCCGGTGAATATCTTTTTGCTGGCGAACACATCGGGCATGCTTCCTGTGAAGGCGGCGTATCCAACGCCACACATGTTCACCTCGCCCGAAAATACAATGGCGAATGGATCGCAGCAGACGGCCCAATGCCCTTCAATCTCGACGGCTGGATATCAAGCGGGAGCGGCGCCGAGTATGATGGATTCCTCACACGCGGCAATGTAACCATTGAAGCCTGGGATAGCGCGAATGAGTTTAATCAGATCATGCGCTAATTCATCTTAACTTAATCAAGACAGATATAATTCAATTAATCATGTATCGCATCTTCGCAATTCTCATCTCCCTTTCTTTGGCTTTATCAGCCTGCGGATCTTCACCTTCGATCTGGGGAATTCCACAAACCCCTACAGCAGACCTCCTGAACTCAAACACGATTCCTTTCGACCCGTTTGCTGTTCAAGACAACCCGATCATTTTCCCCACCTCAACCACTCCGCCGCTGATCGAAACAGAGGCAGCCTACACCCCCACACCCACCCCCGATGGAGCATCCCCGCTTATCGAGGCCACACTCACACCATCATATGATTCTGCTCCATTCCTCTACTACGCCCAAAGCGGAGACATGCTATCAGCCCTGGCAACCCGTTTCGGCGTGGAAGAATCGGAAATCACGTCAGATGCTGATCTGACCAAAACAACACTCATAGACCCCGGCACTTTACTAGTGATTCCCAACCGCATCAACGAAATCATGACACCCAACGTCCAGATCATGCCTGATGCCGAGATCATTTTCTCCTTTACCGCCGCCGACTTTGACGTCAATGAATATGTGCAAAACGCAAATGGACATCTCAGTAACTTCAAAGACTATCTGGGTTCCACAGGCTGGATCAATGGAGACGATGCCATTAAACGCCTTGCATTTGAAAACTCGATCAATCCGCGTTTGATCCTTGGCATCCTTGAATTTGAAAGCCGCTGGGTGCGCGGTGAACCCGTAGATACTCTCCATATTGATTATCCAATGGGATTTAATGACTATCACTACAAAGGCATGTCAGTTCAATTGGTGTGGGCCATCAACAATTTAGCCATTGCATATTACGGCTGGCGCGCAGGTACACTGACCCATCTCGATTTCCCCGATGGAAGCACCATGCGCATTGACCCGCGATTAAATGCAGGCACTGTTGCCATTCAATATTTATTTTCACGTACCCACAGCCAGTCGCAATGGGAACAGATCATCAATCCGGAGTCGGGTTTTCCGGCCATGTACACAGAAATGTTCGGCGACCCATGGGCACGCGCAGACGCGGTCAACCCGATCTTTCCCGCCGCGCTCAATCAACCAACCCTTGTCCTGCCTTTTGAAATCAATGTTGAATGGAATTTAACCGGCGGACCTCATAACGCCTGGGGACAACTCAACCCCACGATTTATGGCAACAAACACAGTGTATCTGCCGCCATCGACTTTGCCCCTTCCACTGCAAATGGCGGATGCCAACTCACACCAACATGGGTCACAGCAGCAGCTCCGGGTCTGGTTGTACGGTCAGGCAATGGAGCTGTAATGGTCGATCTTGATGGCGATGGCTACGAACAAACCGGCTGGAATTTACTCTATATGCATATCGCCGAAAAAGACCGTATAGAAACGGGCACATGGCTTGAAGTGAATGACCGCATTGGACACGCATCCTGTGAAGGCGGTGTATCCACCGGCACACATCTCCATTTTGCAAGAAAATATAACGGCGAGTGGGTTACAGCAGATGGGCCGATCCCGTTTATCATGAGCGGGTGGCGCGTCGTCGCTGGAAAAAATGCCTACGAAGGCACACTTGTCAGAGGTGACGAAGTAATCCTCGCTGACCCGGTCGGACAAAAATGGTCAAACATTTTTCGCAAAGAGAATGACTAACTTTACAAAAACCATTCAAAAAATTTTCAAACTGGCAATAATTGCCATGCTTGCCCTCACATCCTGCAACCTTAATGTGGCATCGAATCTTGATCCAACGACGGTCACATCCACCCCCGGCAGCGACATCATACTCCCCGTACTAACCCCTCTCCCCACACGCCCCACATACAAGCCCGGTGAATTGGTGGATTACATCGCACAAACTGGAGATACCCTTCCTGCGCTTGCTGCACGCTTCAACACCACAGTAGAACAGATCTTTGAAGCCAACCCGCAGATACCGCGCGACGCAACGACCATGCCGCCCGGTATGCCAATGAAAATTCCAATTTATTATCTTGCATTATGGGCCAGTCCATTTCAGATCATCCCTGACCATGCATTTGTAAACAGCCCCACCGGCATTGGTTTCAACACATCCGCTTTTGTTGCAGCACAGCCGGGGTGGCTCAAAGATTATCGGGTATACGCGGGTGGTGAATGGCGCTCTGGCGCAGAGATGGTGGATTACGTTGCCACCAACTATAGTATTAATCCGCGTCTGCTGCTTGCAATTCTTGAATATCAGGGCGGCGCATTAACCCAATCAGAAGCGCCTGTAAAAAAGAATCTGCTCGGTTTTACACGCAGATATTGGGAGAATCATTATCTACAGCTTGTGATTGCAGCCAACACCCTCAACAATGGATATTACGGCTGGCGTGTTGGAAATCTGGTTGAATTTGAAGAGAATGACGATGTACTTGTCAGACCGGACCCCTGGCAAAATGCGGCATCTGTCTCAATTCAATATTATTACTCAAGACTTTTCACAGGCGATAAGTACGCACTCGCCACGGGACCTCAGGGGCTGTTCCAGACATACGCAAGCCTGTTCGGCGACCCATGGAGCGACCCCTTCATACTCATGCCTGGCAGTTTACTACAACCAGAATTCCAGCTCCCATTCCCAAGCGATCAGGTCTGGTCATATACTGGCGGGCCTCACACAGGCTGGGGAACCGGTGAACCTCTCGCTGGAATTGACTTTGCCCCTCCATCTGATAAATCAGGCTGCTTCATTGCCAATGAGAAAAACTACGCTACAGCAATGGCAGATGGACTGGTCGTGCGCTCCAGTATTGAGGGGCTGGCGCTTGATCTTGATAAAGATGGCGACGAACGCACAGGCTGGGTTATTTTTTATCTACATCTTTCGGCTGATGAACGCGCACCACTTGGGACAGAGTTACAGACAGGAGACAAGATCGGGTATCCCTCCTGCGAAGGCGGACGCGCGACAGGGTCACATGTACATATCGCCCGCAAATACAATGGAGAGTGGATCATGGCAGACAGCGCCATTCCGTTCAATTTGAACGGCTGGATCACACACAATGGAAGCCGTGAATACCTGGGAACATTAACCAAAGGCGGTGCAACCGTGATCGCCTGCGAATGCGGAGATGCATACACTTCGATCAGTGGAGTCAATGATAAAAAAAGAGACAGGCCTTAAACGCCTGTCTTTTTAAAATACTCGCCTTCTTGGATCATTTTTCTCGTTTCATCAATGATCTTATAAATCAAGCGGATCGGAAACACCTTGCTCAACATGGCCTGTGCCGGACAATATTTCTCCGCTGACAATTCAATGGCTCGCAGCAGTGCGGCTTCATCCACTTCGCTGCCTGTGACAAGGTATTCGATCACCGCACCTGAAAAAACTTTGGGATGTTCCTCTGCTCTTTCGGCATGGATCAAAACCTGAAAATCTGCAACGGGTTGTTTCTTCTTTTGAAGAATAGAGATGACATCCATTGCTGTACAACCTGCCAACCCAAGCGCAATAAACTCCATTGGGCGCGCGGCGCTATTATCACCGCCAGCCGCTCCATCTGCGTCCATCTTTTGAGAAAAACCTGTATCTGCCGCGCCTTCAAAGGCCATCTTGCCTTTCCAATCCAGTTTTATTTCCATTGTCTGCTCCTGTTGGTTACTCCATAATTATATCGGGCACGTATTTTTCAAGATTATTTTTTGAAATGCCGCCGATCCACATTAATCGCACCTTCCCAGTGCGGTCGATCACATAGGAACTGGGTAAATTCATGGTATTAAATTCACGCTGGGCCAGATAATCAGCATCGAGCCAAATAGGGAAAGTTAACCCGAATTCTTTTACAAATGGCGCAACAACTTCGCGGGTTTCTTCCTGATCAATGGCGATCAATACAAACCCCTTCTCTTTATATTTTTCATAAAATTTTTGCAGGGTGGGCATTTCCTCCCTGCATGGCGGGCACCAGGTTGCCCAAAGATTAACCAGCACAACACTTCCGCGATAGTCATTTAAAGACACGCGATTACCAGCCAGGTCTTCGAGAATCAGCTCAGGGGCGAAAAAATTCACTTGAGCAGGAACAGCTGAAAAGTCCTGAGCGGATGCGGCGTTTTTATTCAGAAGTAAAAAAAGCATGATCCCAAGGGCAACAAATCCTGTACCAATCATCATCATGGCAATAAATTGTCCCAGGGAGGTCTTTCAGATAAAGACATTAATCACATCCATTTGTGTTGCCCGCACGGAGCAAATATTTTTTATCAGGTACAGCCTCCGCCTTCACCGTTGACAAAACCGCATACCGGGCATTCCAATTGCAGCAGTCCGTTATAGTCCAGCTTTCCATTTTTGCATATCGGACAAAGCTCCCCTTTTCGCAGCGGAACGATGACTTCGACCTTCTCAGGTTGATCGATCAAGCAAGTTTTTCGAAGAGAAGATATTTGTGGGTTTCATCATCATTATGAAGATATGAGGCTGTAAAAAATTACGTATTTCACAAAGTATACCCGAACAAAAACCGCACTTTCCAAATGAAGGAAAGATGTCACTGAGTTCAGGATGTTTGGTACTGGAAAGTTGTCCAGACCTTGATTAATATGCAATCAAATGCTTGATTCATTGCCTTTCATTCCACTCTTTCAAGATCTTAATGAAAATCAAATTGCCTTGCTCAAACCTCTATTTGAGCAGTACACATGTCCGGCAGAAACCCTGGTTTTTGAACAAGGCGGCCCTGCAACGCATCTGTACCTGCTGCTCAAAGGTGAAGTAGCAATTCGATACAAGCCATACGACGGGCCGCCGATCATCTTAACCCGCTTGCATGACGGTGATGTATTTGGCTGGTCTGCCGTGGTTGGAAGTACGCACTACACGTCAAGTATTGTTAGTGAATCGCAAATCGAAGCCATTCGAATACGCGGAAAACATCTCTTAACCCTGGTGAGGGAATATCCTGAAACAGGAGAAATTATCATGGACCGCCTTGCACGCGTGGTTTCCTCCCGTTGGAAGAATGCTCATGCGCAAGTTCAGTCTCTTTTGAATTCGAATCAGAAATAATAAAAAGGAGTCATTCCATGGTCGCAACAGAAACTCATGATCGGGAAGCGCAATTGCGCGGTCTGCTTGATAAATTAAGTGCATACGTTGAACAATTTCACGGGGGCACTGTGGAGTTTGTTTCGTTTGACGGCAAACAATTAAAAGTGCGGCTGGGCGGCGCATGCCTAGACTGCCCACTATTACCGTCCACTTTGCATGGTTGGGTGGAAGGGACAATTCATCAGTTCTTCCCGGATGTGGAAGTTATCGGAGAGCAATAATTAATACTGCTGTAAGCAGAAAAAATAATCATCCCCGTGAGTTTCACGGGGATGATTATTTTTAGAAGGTGAAAATTAAATACTTCTCAGTTCTATCGATTTGTAAAATATCTAAAGAGCATGAAGATGCCCGCTCCGATCAACACCACAGCCCAAAGATAATTTGCAATATCCAAAAGGGATGCGATTCCCAGGAAACCCATAACGCCCAAAGCCAATGCAGGCCAATAGGCCCAACTCATACCTGTCAGCAATGCCACCAGGTAGAAATGTAAGGGCAAGGCCAAGAAAAGAAAAACCCGGCTGTTTGAAATTCGCCAAATCGTTCTGCGGCGATGGTCACACCGCAAGCGTGGCCAATACGCCTGCGGGAATGAGCGCCCACCAGCGTTCAGCCGGTCTGTAAAATACACGGCAAAGAGGCCAGCCCAATCCGCCCAGGAAAATTGCGCCGCCAAATTCTTCAAAGCGCAGCGACCAGGATCATCACAGCAAGCGCAGTTAATACCCCAGCGGGGATCAGCGCCCACCAGCGTTCGCTGCGACTGGTAAAGTATACATACCAAAAAGAAAGACCAATTCCGCCTAGAAAGATCGCGCCGCCAAATTCTTCAAGCGATTCGGGGAGCAGGATCAACACGCCCAAAGAAACCAGAGTAAAGCCGGGAATGGCGCTCCACCAGTTTCCACCGAAAAGCAGGGAGAGGAAGATCAACCCTATGGCCAGGAACATGCCGCCCCAAAAAATACCCGAGGCATTTCGTAACACCCCCATTGTCTGCGCCAGCGCAAGTCCGCCGCCGACGATCAGTAAAAAGCCAAATACAATTTGTGGATCGAACTTTTTCATTTCTTTCTCCTTATCAATCTCGCAGTGAAGAACTATTTAATTTTTATCGAAGCCGCGCCTGCATCAATGGTCATATCCACTGCGTTTGCGGCTGAGTCAAAATCGGGAGATTGATAATAGCTTCCATTTCGTGGAAAACGGGATTGATTAATGTTGAGATCAGCCGCGCCGAGCGAGGCGCGGATTCGGGCAGAGAGTCCTTCGGGGATGGTCACTTCCAATGAGGCCGCGCCAAAATCCAGGTCCGCATTGAAGCGGCCGCTTGCGGGAAGAGTCAATTGTATTTCACTCGCGCCCATTTCCAATTTCAAGTCAGTGATGTTCATATCGCGCAGATCAATGACAGATTTATTCGCGCCAAGGTTTAAAGTCAGCGCAGTTGGGATTTGAGCATTAAGCGCGACATCCCAATCCAATTGGGAACGCGGACCGAAGAATGGAAAATCCATAACTTCTTTCGCGGGTCTCATGCGGACCTCAAGCCTGTCACCGTTTCGAGAGGCTTTTTGCTGCAACCCGCCAGCGAAAGAACCATGCGCCAACTCATTGGCATTCGCGCCGCTGTGAATTTTCAACTCACCCGCACCATGGCTGACCTTAAGACTTGCAGAGGTCGCGCCCTGTAGATCAATGGAAGCATTCTCCAATTCAATGGCGCCGCGAAAGAAAGTGCCAACAAGCACCCAAACACCGCCGAGGATCAACAACAACGGCCAAAAAAGCTCGGTAAAGGAAACACCGTTGGGAAGTTTAATTCCCATTTCGTTGGCAAGCATCAAGCCGCCGACAAGAAGGAGAATCACACCCCAGAACAATTGATTGTTTTTCATGCTATTCCTCCCGTTTGCGGAAGGAACGATAAAGGCCGCTGCCGAGCACCCAAACTCCAAGCAGGATCAGGAGAATGGCGGGGCCAAAATTACCGAGCAAATCCCACCCGCCGAGGAACGATGAGAAGACAAGGAACAAGACCGCGCTGATGACCATTGTGTTAAGTCCGCGCCTGAGGTTGTGCGCGGTGTTATCGCCAAGCAAGCCTGCAAGAATGGAACCCACACCAATAAAGCCCAGGATCAGCGCCCACATATAAGACCAGGATGAGTAATCATTGGTGACATCCTGATAATAGAAAATGCCGCCCAAGCCCGCAACGATCGAAGCAGGGACTGCCATGCCGGGTTGACCTGTTACAAGGCCGATGATAAGAATACCGCCGCCGATCAAAAACATATTGAAGGGGAATTCGGTGTATTTATTAAATAGTGTGTGGAAAGCAGGCACGCTTTTATCGAGCAGAAACCACGCCCCCAGCAAGATGAGGATAACCCCAAGGGCAAGTTGGGAACGACCTTGTTTGTTCATATTTCATTCTCCTTGAAGTTAGTTTATTACTTTTTTGATTAAAATTCAAAGTCCTTGAAAATATACGGAAAATAGGAAATGGTTGCGCAAATTGCGCGCATCCCCACCCACAAGCCAAATTCGGCAGGTTCACGTCTGCCGCGCAGATGCGCCAGCCACGGACGCAAGCGCCAGCGAACTCCATACAATGGACGGATGTGCCGCCACACAATGCCAAGTGTTTTCCCCAGCTCTTCCATGCGCCGATACGTTAGATAGTTCTCGCTCCTGAGCGAGTCGGAGGCGAAGCCATAGCGCGAGAGAAAAGCAGATTTCCGCTCAGCAACCATTTGCTCGCCAGAGTCAGCGTTATGATAGATGGGCGAATCCATGATAATGACCTTTCCATTTGGCGAAAGCACTCGCAGGGATTCGGTCAATGATTCTTCGTAATTTTCAGAATAATGAAAAGATGCGTTAAAGATCACGGTTGAAACAGAAGCAGTTAAAAATGGCAGATGAATAAATTCGGATTGGGTTCTTGTGAACTGGCTTTGATAATGAGACCACGCGCCCAGACCGTCTTCGGGATTGAGGAGCAGATCGACCGCGCAAACGTTATGCCCGCCCAATGACAGACGGTTCGACAGCCAGCCGTTGCCTGCTCCCACATCCAAAACAGTGGACTCCGCTGTGAGTATTTTCTGCAAAGCCCGAAAACTCGCGGCACGGATTCTCCAATCTGCAGAGAATTTTCCGCTGGTGTCTTTGAATGGCAGGGCGCGGTAGTAGGATGCATCAGGTGAGAAACGCCCCTCGAAACGGCGGACAGTTTCATAGTCACGAATGAAGCGGGCGTAATGGGATTCGCGTTCGGGCAGGAGAAATCTCCAAATTCCATCCTCCTGTTTAAATAGGAGATTGTCTCGCGCACAAAATAACTCGAACTCAGATTTTTTTTGCAGTTCCCCATGGCAGCGCGGACAAATAAAATTCACACGTCCTCGTTGAGCGCATCAATCGCGGTGTTGTAGGCGATCTCAAAAGACTGGTTGATCGCCTTCATATCTGCTGGAGATTCCCATTTGAGATTTGCAAGGCGATCTGCCACAACAAGAATGGAAGCGGCTTGCACGCCGCGAAATTGAGCCAGCGCAAACAGACCAGCAATTTCCATTTCAACAGTTTGCACGCCTTCAGATTGATATTGCAAAATTTCATTCCTTGTTTCACGATAAGGGGCATCTGTTGTCCACGTTCCGCCTGAAGTGAATTTTACATTTTGTGAAATCAAACGCGCCTCAAGTTTTTTCTTCAACAAATCATCAGCAGGCGCATATTTTTCGGCGGGAAGATAATGATGTGAAACGCCTTCATCACGAATGGCGCGGTCATTGAGAACAATATCGCCCGTGTTTAATTCCTTTTGTAACGCACCGCCCCAGGAAAGAATAACAAAGCGCCGCACACCCCAGGCGATCATCTCCTCGGCAATAGATACGATCACAGGGGCGCCGATCCCAAAATTGGAGAGCACACCAACCCGTCCGCGCGTGCGTTTGACAAGGAACAAGTCACCCATTACCCGCCCCACTTTTTGAACGGGAGTTTTCCAGCGCAATTGATAAGGCAGGTCATTTTTCAAACATAAGACCAATCCACTTGGGCGGATCAATCGCTGGGAATCTGCCAAACTTGCGGCGCATTTCAATCGTATCTTCAGGCTTCATGATGGGCTCGCTTTGTTCTTTATCAGGGAAGTTTGGAAACGACATATATTCTCCATTGATACCATAAAAATATCGCGTGAATTATTTCAGACAATAAAACCGCAAATGCTGCGCCGCGCAAACCAAACGCGGATGTGAAGCAGACAAACGATAGCAGCAAAACAAAAAGCGCTGTCAACAGGGAATACAGCACAGGCCTTTCATAACCAAGCGCAACCAAACCGAGCGAAGTATATGTAACCAACACATACGGAACAATGACCCAGATCATAATCTGCAATGGTTGAACGGACGAAATGAATTCAGCGCCAAATAAAATATCAATTATTGTTTGCGCAAAGATGAATATAAAAACAGAGATCAAAAAAGCCAAACCAAGCAATGATCGAAGCCATTTCATTTGCCTGCCAAAATCCACATCCCGCGCCATTTCAGGATACATGGCCGTGAATGCCGAAAGATGACCGAGCTTGCCCGCATCTGTCAAACGGGAAGAGACGGAGAAAATGCCCGTCATGGAAAGTCCAGCCAACTGGGGCAGAATGCCAATTGTGATCTTTTCGTATACGAGGCGCAGAGTCCCAATCACAGCCATGTGGAGCGCTGGCTTTCAGCAAGGCAAAGTGCCTGGAAGAGAGAAATGCCAAGAGTGAGGCGTGATGAGTGAAACATGAAAGCAAACAAAGCAGTGGACGATGAGCAATCAACATGAAGATGGCAAAAGTATTTATGTCTGCATGAAAAATCCACAAGGCAAAACAGCCAACAACTGCAAAAGCAGCCACAAATTGAAGAAGTGAAAACATTTCATTTCCTGACGGGCGCGCAGGTCTATGTTGGAAATTGTAAAAAAAGCCAGGGGAAACAACGCAAAAATATAAATCTTCAATGATAAAGGAACGGAAACGAATAATTCAGTTGTAAAAACGCCAATGACGTAGAAGAGAGAAAGCAATAATTGAAGAAGAAGCCCATCTGCTAAGTTGAATGATTTTTCGTCCGATGCCAAACTGCGGATCAAGATCATATCCATGCCAAAGGTGCTGAATGCATTCCCGATCAACAAAATGGATGAGATGAAGGCATATTCGCCAAAGCCTTCCTGTCCCAAATAGCGCGCCAGTAAAATATTCGATAGTACCGCCAAGGCCCTGTGTACCGATACGGGAGATGACTGTCCAGCCGATGTTATTTAGAAGGCGCATAAGGTTTGTCCATCAGAGATCTGATGGACTCCAGAGTGACTACCTAAGAAATGAACGCAGGCGCATTTCTGTACGCGCTATGCCAAGGAAATAATACGGCGTGCGGACAATTCCACGCAAATCATTTTTTCGGCACGCACGGCGTAACCGGAATTCGTGATGGACACGTGCATGCAGGATGCGATAGAATTCCTTGCGGAAATGGGCCGTGATACAACATGGCGAGATCGTCTGAATCGACCCAGTTTTGTTTTTCTCCCAACTCCATTTTTACACGCTCAAAAAATTTTGTCCCCGGCAATGGATAGGAGACTGAAATACCAATGTCATCGGGCGCGCACTCGCGTACCATCTTTAAAGTTTTCTGCACATCGTCCCAGCCTTCGCCGGGATAACCGAACTGCAAAAAGAAACCAACTTCGATTCCATTTTTATGCAGTAACTCAGCAGCGCGATAAATATCTTCAACTTTATCGCCCTTATCCATCGCGTCTAAAATTTTCTGCGAACCAGATTCCGCACCCAGCCATACCGTTTTGCAGCTGGCCTTCGCCAGCGCAAGCGCGGTTTTTTCTGTCACCAGATCTGCGCGTTTCAAACACTTAAACGGAATCGCAGAATTATTTTCACGCAACAACTCTGCAAATTTCTCCACCCAGTTCGGCTTCAACCCGAAAATATCATCGGCAAACCAAATGTGATCGGGCGCAAAATTTTCCTTCAACCATTTCATTTCCGCGGCCACGTTTTCCGCCGAGCGCGAGTTATAACGCTGTCCCCAGATCGGCTTGGCACACCAATTGCAGTGATATGGGCAGCCGCGCGTAGTGACCATATTCATCGAGTAATAACCGTGATGTTCACGCCAGATCTTTTTATATTTCTCCACATCGATCAAATCCCAGGCAGGAAAAGGCAAAGCATCGAGATTGGAAATATCAGGGCGGCGGGATGGATGGATGAAGATGAGACGGTCCAGCGCGGCCACGTGAACGCACCCTCGCCTCTTTCCCCCCCGCGGACAATTGACCCAGTAATTCTGCGAGAGTTTCCTCACCTTCGCCAAGCAGAACATAATCCGCGCCTTGTTCGAGATATTCGGCGTAATGATCGGTTGCATCTGCGCCGCAAAAGATGACGATACATCCACGGTGCTTTGCCATCGCGATCATCGTGAAAGCGGCTTCGCGCATCCTCAACAGGCACATTTTGAAAGGTAATTAAAGTTATCTTCAAAGATGATCGCATACTGCGGCGCATGTTCATCAAGCGCCCTGGCCCAATCGTCTTCTGAATCTGCCAGCATGGCATCAAACAAAGCGACATCATATCCTTTCGAGCGGATATAACTTGCCGCATACATCGTCCCCAGCGGAGGATACGGCATCATCGCATCCCAGAGTTTTGGGTCAAAGCGCAGGTAATAAGATTGTCCAAAGAGAATTTGTGTCACAGCTTTATCGCAGATTACAGTCCGCGCTCCATTTTTTCAATATCGAGAGCAGAAAGGCGCTCCCGATAAATATCATCTGTCCATTTACGATGATGGTCAAAATTACCCTGACAAACATCCGCAGTAAAAACAGTCTCTGCGCCAAAGCCAGCCTGTTTGGAAAAACGCGCGATCTTGCGTGTCATCTCCCAGTTTTCAAATTTAGATCCAAGTGTGCCGCGCAAAAAGAACTCTCCCATATTCAAACTATTGGAGGCGTTGAAAGTCTCCGGAACTGCATTTGGCAATAATGACTTTGTCCACGGGTTGACGGCAAAGAGGCGAATATAGATATCACTTCCTGTTATGGGAATCATCTGGAAAAGTTCACGCGCAGAGTACAGATCATGCAACGGCCATTCGAGTGTACGCTCTGAAATAATAAGGTTGGGACAAATCGTATCGCCGAGCAAATGCGTTATTTTTCCAAATAAAATGGCAAACGCGCGCGCCGTCCACACGTGACCATGCGCGGCAACAATCATGAAATCCATATCGGGATTTTTAGAGAGATTAAGCATGGCGAGGGACCCCGTCAACGCAACCATGCGGACAAATGGCAGCCTGCCGAGAATACGCCCATAGAACATGGCGCGGCGATAGGCTTTGCGTGAAGCAGATTCACGCCGTTTGCGAATGTCCACGATTTCGGAACGACCTGCGAGAAAATAATATCCAGCTTCGAAAAAAACATTTGGTGTGCTGGCCGCACATCGCTCCACCTCATGTCTTTCAGCAGGCGCAACAAGAAAGCGATGTAATTCCTCTGCCGTTAACGGGTAATCAAAAATGTCTGAATAGGCAAGCGTTTCAACAATGGCATTTTTAATATTCATAAGAAATTAAACTATACTTTGCGCACATCCATCTGTCAACATGACATTCGATTAATCAAGGTTGTGTAAATCCCGTATTAATGGAATAATCCGCCTTCTTATGCATCTTGCCATTGTCAGCCCCTTTCCGCCTGCCATTACTGGTATTGGACAATACGGATATCACGTCACACGCGCCATTGTAAATACAGGGTCATTTTCACGGATCACTGTGCTCGCAGGCTCAAACACAGACTCCGGCAAAAACCCCAACCATCTTGGCGATACCGAACTTGATTATTGCTGGCAACCAGACCAATTGAAAGCTGGTCAGGCTATTCTGTCCGGTTTGAAACGATTAAATCCTGATGTGGTCTGGTTCAACCTCGGCGCAAGCATTTTTGGCAAATCACCTTTGTCAAATCTGACAGGCATGTTCACGCCCATGCTAACCCGCCAAATGGGATATCCAACTGTCGTCACACTGCATGAACTAGTTGCACTTGCAGACTTGCGCGCGTTAAATGCTCCTGGCGGAATATTCGCACCTCTGGGAGCACCTATTAACAAAAGTAGCTACACAAGCAGATGTCGTCTGTCTGACCATGAGCCACTATGTAGACTGGCTCTCTGCACGCGGCGTAGACTGTATGCACATTCCCATCGGCGCGTATCATGAACCGGAATTTCTGAAAGAAACAGAAGCCGCCGAATTTTTATTTTTCACAACGCTCGCGCCCTTCAAAGGCCTTGAAATATTGCTGACCGCTTTTGATAATTTACGAATTGAATTCCCAAAAATAAAATTAACCATCGCCGGCGTTGAACACACGCGCTTTCCAAATTATGCGCAAGATCTGAAAACCCGTTTTAATGGCGCACATAATATTCAATGGCTCGGAAAGGTAGCGGAAGAAAATGTGATCGACCTTTTCCGCCGCGCGCAGATCGTTGTATTGCCCTACACCGCATCAACCGGCTCTTCCAGCGTTTTGTATCAAGCCGCAACATGGGGGCGCGCGATCGTCGCATCTGATTTAATCGAAAACAAAAAACTCGCCCGTGAAAATGACCTGCACCTTCAATTCTTTGAAAATGGAAACGCGCAAAGCTTACAAAATGCTCTGCGCATATTGCTCAACTCAGTTGAATTACGAGACATGCAGGCAAAACACAATTTCAACTCAATTCAGCGAGTCCGCCCGACTGCCACAGGCCAGCATTACGTGGAAGCCTTTAACCGCGCCCTTGAAAAACATAATGGCCGAAAATAAATTCTCCATACAAGTTCAAAATTCTCTTGAATAAGGATTTCCCGATGATCCCGCGCCGCGTCTATCTCGCCATCCTATTCGCATTTATAGGTCATGGAATTTTCGTACTTACAGCACGCTACCGCCTGAGCTACGACGCGTACACGCACATGCTTTTTGCCGATCATTATGCCCAGGATTGGTTCTCGCTTTGGAACACACGCTGGTACACAGGCTTCGAAGTCATTTCATATCCGCCGCTTATTCATCAATTGATCGCGCTCTTTGTACCTGTCATCGGCGTTGATGCGGCCTACGCGCTCATCCTGTGGCTCATTACAACTTTATATCCGCTGGGCATTTATACATTCAGCAGAATATTCACTGGCAAAACCGCCGCATCCTACGCTGCAATTGCATCTGCGGTCACGCTTCCCATTTATGTCACTGCGCACATCTTCGGTCAATTACCATTTCTTGCCGCAACACTTTTTGCATTATTCGGCGCAGGCGCAATCGCAAAATTTCTTCGTGAAGGCAAACTACACAATCTTGTTCTGGCAGTTTCCATAATCGCCACCACCATGGCCGCGCATCACGCCACATTATTAGTACAGCCATTCCTAGTCCTTGCGCTTACCATTTATCAACTCAAACAACACAACTGGAAAAAAACTTTATCAAGGCTCGCCATCTTTCTCGTATTCGCCATTCCGGCAGGCATCATTGTGATCTGGCCTTTTTGGCAATGGGGCACGCACCAGCAATTACAAACACCCATCGATCATCTCTCCCGTCATAACTTCTTTACAGACGCATTGGCCTCAGCCATTTTCTTCTGGCCGTTTTATATTCCGATTGGCAGCGTTATTCCATTTTTATTTTACAAATGGCCGCGTAAATTTCTCGGTTTGCAATTTTCATTTCTCATTCTTTTTATCCTCGGCCTCGGCAGCACCACCCCGCTTCCCAGCCTGCTCTTCGGCCAAAGCTGGGAATGGCTCACCTATGACCGCTTCGCCTTTTGGGCCAGCCTGACCCTGACCCCATTCTTTGGAATTCTCTTCACCCATTTTAAAAAGTGGATGAAGAACCGCGTCTTTCTTAAACCGCTGCCTGCCTCGCTTCGAGGAACCTTGATCTCAGCCCTGACATTTTTCGTCTTCAGCTGCTTCGCAATCGGATCATGGTTCACACCGCTTCTTCTTCCCATCCAGCCTGGCCCAATTGATATGCAGCCCATTGTAGACTTTCTTGAAGCGGAAGATCATGATTACTGGCGCTACCTCACGTTTGGTTTTGGCGATCAATTCGCACACCTCAGTCTGTTAACCCAAGCCACCACCCTTGATGGAAGTTATCACACGGCGCGCACCATTCCAGAACTACGTGAAAGCGGCATCGGTCAAATAGATACAGCCTACTGGGCCTTGAAAGGCATCCCCGCCATCGGACCCATCCTACAAGCATCAGGAAAATACGGCGTCCGCTGGGGATTCGTCAACTTGAGATCATTTGTACCCGAACTAAAAAAGAATGGCTGGGTTTTTGTTAAATATCTTTCAAACGGCATTCAAGTTTGGGAAAATCCTGACTTTACTTTTCTTCCTTCCACCCCACCGCCAGCAGATCCGTTTAAATCTTTTTCATGGGGAATTTTCCCCTTGCTTTCTTTTTTCATAACGATGATATTAGGAATTGTTAATTTATGGAAAGAACGCGGCGAAAAAATTATCCGTAATACACATGCTTTCGTAGTGGGATTAATTCCCCTGGCGTTGGGGTTTTGGTATTACAAAATTATATTTGAATTTAAACACAAACAGGTTTATTTCACTTACGATCACGCCCTCTTTTTCCTCAGTGACGCGTTGGTTCTCGTCGCGGTTATGCTTTGGCTTGCAGCACAGGTATCAAACGAAAAATTCTTTCAACAAAAGTTCACGCCAACCATTAAATTCCTGTTTGTGTTTTGCTGTCTGCTCAGCCTCAGCGCATTCTGGTCAGCAGATTGGCGCACATCAACCTATATAGCCATCCACTTCTGGCTGATCTTTGGACTCATTCTTTCCATGCGCGATTGGCACACATCATGGAATACAGCCATATTGGGGCTTTGCGCAGCACTGAGCATTCAAGCATTAACCGGCATCGTCGGCTTTATTTCACAATCCACTTTATTTCTAGGGCCGCTCAACCTGCACTGGCCTGGTCCGATTGACATCGCCACACGCGCCGCGAGTATTGTCAAATTACCTGATGGGCAAGCCTTTTTACGCGCATACGGCACGCTCCCACACCCAAATATATTGGGAGGCTTCGGACTTGTCTGTCTAACAGGCCCGATCGCGCTATTTCTTAGAAAAGAAAAACCAAATCCTTTCGCGCTTATTCTCCTTGCATTTGGCTCATCCCTGCTTGCCCTCACATTTTCCCGTTCCGCATGGATCGCAGCCGCGATATTTTTACTCACTCTGATTTACAGATCAAAACTCTTGAACCCTAAAAGAACAACAATTATATTGTTTACGGCAATTACCGCCTTCGGATTAACCTTATTTCCGCTTCGCGAATTATTCTTAAATCGGGTAAACGCCCCAGCCACAACCACCGAAGAATTCTCACTCGTGGGGCGTGCCTGGTTAACAGAACAGGCCTTTACAGTAATAAAAGAACGCCCGTTTTTAGGTGTAGGTTCAGGTTCCTTCATTATTCAGCTTGCAGAACGCGCAGGGGAATTTAATTTTGTTGAGCCGGTTCACAACATTCCCCTATTGATCACGGCTGAACTGGGTATTTTCGGTTTGATCTTGATCCTTATGATCATGTTTTCAATTGGGAAAAATTTCTTAACTACAAAGAACCCAAACGCAATCATCATCGGCGCATTACTAATGGGCTTGGGAGCAATCAGCCTCTTCGATCACTACCTATGGACACTTGCTCCGGGACGCCTCATGCTCGGCTTTGTGCTTGGCCTATGGGAAGGACAAATAGCCCGTGACGAATGAAATTTCGGTTAATGGCAGATGCTTCACACGCCGCATCACTGGCGTGGAACGATATGCGCATGAAATCAGCATGCGTATGAAGCCAAATCCGCGCATCATTGTGCCTGATAAAGCATTGGGACAAGTCTCGGGACATTTATGGGAACAAGTCATTCTCCCAATGAAAATTCAGAAAAACGAAATTCTATGGTCACCCGCCAACGCCGGCCCGTGGACAATTTCCAATCAAGTAATCACCATACACGACGCGAGCGTCTTCGATCACCCTGAATGGTTTCGCCCTGCCTTCGCGGCATGGACCAGACTCTCATGGAAGATTTTAGCAAAACGAGTAAAGTTAATTATTACAGTTTCTAATTTTTCACGGGACAGATTGAAAGTCAATTTGAAAATCTCTGATGAAAAAATTTGTGTCATTCCAAATGGCGTTGGAAAACCTTTCGAAGCACAAACACAGAACTCCATAAATGCTGTTCGTGAAAAGTATAGGATTGGCAAACCATACTTTCTTTTTGTCGGCACTCATGAACCGCGAAAAAATTTAGGCATCTTAGTTCAAGCATGGAAGCAGGCGCAAATAAACGATCACTTATTGATTATCACAGGCACAAAAGGAATTGTTTTCGCCGAAGCAATCAGTAAACCTGAAGAGTCAGATAACATCAAATGGCTGGGTTATATTTCCGACACAGACCTGCCTGCGCTTTACGCGGGCGCAAGCGCCGCCATCGTCCCGTCACTTTATGAAGGCTTCGGCTTGACAGCACTCGAAGCCATGGCTTGCGGTGCGCCGGTCATCGCATCAAGCACAACTGCATTTCCAGAAACAGTTGGAAACGCGGCGCTGTTTTTTGATCCGCACAACGCAAATGAATTAACCAAGGCTGTAAAAAATCTCATGGAAAATAAATCCCTCGCAAACACGCTGCGCGAGCGCGGATTACAAAGAGCAAAAATTTTTACATGGGATGAATCGGCGCGAAAAATTTCAAGAATTCTTTCAAGAGTCTCATGATTATAAAATTTTCAGACAGATTCCAAAACTTAAAAACCAAGATGGCATTATGAATCTTGCAATTGTCCACGAATGGTTAAATATTTATGGCGGGGCTGAAAGACAGCTTGTGGAAATTCTCGGCTTGTATCCACAGGCAGAATTACACGCGCTGATTCACAATAAAGAGAATCTAACTGGCACGCCGCTGGAAAATCGCAAAGTAAAAACTTCGTTCCTGCAAAAAATTCCGCGTGTTGAACATCTCTATCGCGGACTGCTGCCCCTCATGCCGCTCGCCATCGAAAGCATGGATGTGCGCAAATATGATGTAGTGCTATCCATTTCGCACGCGGTGGCGCATGGCATCAAAACTCACAAGAATCAAATTCATATTTCGTATGTTTGCACGCCAATGAGATATGCCTGGCACCTACAGGATGACTATTTACATCTGCATCATTTGGACAAGCCCCTGATCGGGGCCGCAGCCCGCTTAACCCTGAGCCTGCTGCGCCGCTGGGACAGAGAATCAGCATCCCGGGCCGATCACCTGCTCGCCATCTCACATTGGACAGCACAGAAGATTCAGCAAGCGTGGGGGCGCGATTCGCATGTGATTTATCCGCCAGTGGATGTAGATAGATTCTCTCCTGCAAAAGAACGCGGCGATTTTTATCTGCATGTTTCACGGCTTGTGCCGTATAAGATGACGGCTGAAATTATCCGCGCATTTAATGAGTTGCAACTTCCGCTGTCTATCATTGGCGATGGGCCTGAAATGCCGCACCTGCAAAAACTTGCGAAAGATAATGTCAAATTATTAGGTCATCAATCTGATGAAGTTGTGACTGACCTGATGAATCGCGCCAAGGGATTTATTTACATGGCTGTCGAAGATTTTGGCATTGCGATGGTCGAGGCACAGGCGGCGGGATGTCCGGTCATTGCATATGGCAAAGGCGGCGCGGCAGAAATTGTTCAGGATGGAATGAGCGGCTTGTTGTTTCAGGAGCAGACGTCCCGTAGTTTGATCGAAGCGGTTCTTCAATCCGAAAGAATAAAATTAAACAGCAAGGCCGCGTTTGAGAACGCGGCCCGCTTTTCATCCAAAAGATTTCGGGATGAGTTTTCAAATTATATGGAAGCGGCGATCAATTCATCCCGATAGCGCGAGCCATTGCCGGAGCAAAGAACAGAATTAGTACCAGCCCCACGATTTCGAGCACTAACAACAAACGAATATTTTTGAATTCCTGCTCAGCAATCTCGGGTGCTTTATTTTCGTTAAGAAACGAATTCCATTTGATGTAGCGAATGGTGGGATAAATAGACAACAGCCCAACGATCACAAACAACGTCATCTTGATCCAAAACATCGGGTTGGCGCCATAATAATTCGCTCCCTTTTCAAAGAAGAAGACACGCAGCAATCCGACGACGACAAGCAGGCCAGCGGAGATTCCATACCAGCCATCCACTTTTTGAATGCGGCGTGCTTCTTCAACGCCCAGCCCTTTACGGAAGGCAATCAACTCATATACAAGACAAGCCGTTAAAGTAAATGCGCAAATATGATGCAGCGTAGCCATTAAAGAATTTATAAGTACCATCATCATCGCTCCTAGTGTTTTCCGGGGTCGCTCTTGCACCATTCAATCGTAGCCTGCATGGCTTCTTTGAGCGGTGTGCCTTTCCAGCCAAATGCTTTTTCGGCTTTGCTTGAATCCATGATGAAGGGTTTATCCCATTCGTAAAGCATTTCCACTGATTCGCGCATGGCAGGCACGAATAATCCGAGCATACTCAGCATCATCTTTCCTGCGGCCATGACTTTAACTTTTTGTCCGAGCACTTCTTCCATAATTTTGACCAGGTCATTTTGTGTAACCGGTGCGGGAGATGGCGCGAACCAGATCTGTCCGAGTGTATCTTCGCGTGTGCCGAGCGTTGCCAGTAATTTTCCAAAATCGGCGATATAGGAAAATGTATGCGGCTGGTCTGTTCTGCCAAGCAAGTTAATTGCCTTGCCCGCCAGCGCAGGACGAATAGCGAAAGAGGTCACGGCATTATCATCAGGGCCAAAGAAATTGGATGCCCGCCCAATCGCAGCACGGACTTTGCCCGCACGATGCGCTTCCATCACCGCATCTGCCATCGCCCCGCGGACTCTGCCTTTTTTGGTGTGCGGCTGATACGGCATATCTTCGCGGATAGGCTGTCCGTTGGTATCGCCGTACATGTAGGGATTGTCACCAGAAATATATTTCGCGCCATTGACCGCAACCGCATCCAAAATCGCTTTTTGCATGGGCGGAAACTTTTCAGTCCATTCGTGATATTGCGGCTGAGCGCATTGATAAACAGCTTCTGCGCCTTTGGTGACCTCGATGTTATTTTTGGTATCGTAGGCATCGCCTTTGACAACTTCCACACCGGCGGGAATACGCGCATCCGCTTTGCCTGAATGGCTGATCATACGGACGGGCTTGCCCAGCCTGACCAACTCGCGCGCTGTCCACTTGCCGAGTGCGCCTGTACCGAAAACTACGTGCAAATTATTTTGAGTCATGATGATTTTTTCCTTTTTGATTTATACATTTTGAGTTTGCGGGCTATTTTGCCCAATTGATGAAAGCGTTTGTGGCTTACGGCGGCGCTGGATAATCATTTCAGCGGCGATCAGATTTGGAACCCAGCACAACCACATCACCACACGATAGACTTCGACAAAAAGCGCATCAAAGTCGCCTGAGTACTTGGTCTGCAAAAATGGCAGTTGTGTGGCTATGAGAGTGCCGAGCCAAAGACGAAGCGTGGCAGCGGCGAAGGTCAATGCAAAACTGCGGATCATCCACTCACGATGAGATTTGACATCACCCTTGCGGATGCTGCTGTAGGCATTCCAACCTGTCCATAGCCAGAGAACGGCAAGAGACATCAGACCAACTTCGCCGACGAGTCCTGAGATCATGCCGGGGGCGATGATAAATGCCGATAGTCCGCCGATCAGGATCGATACGAGATAGATGCGTCCCATCCAGCGATGAAGATTCTGTCGGCGTTTGCGAAATCCATCAAGGAATTGAAACGGGCCGAGCAGCAGCGCAATCCCGCCTGCAAAAGCGTGGACAAATAATCCGACATATCGCAGTGTGGATTCAGTTGCATAACGCGTTGTGGCGTTATTGAAGTTCTCAGAGTTGAGGGTGACATAGGGAGCCAGAGCCACGATCGTGACGCCAACTGCCAGAAATGCCATTATTCCCCAGGGAAGATTTTTTTGAAACAAGTTTTTTTTCATTTTTTTACCGTCCTTTTTAATTTATAGATGAGAGTTCATTTGCAAGTAAAACGATTTTTCCGTTAACGCCGCGCGCCTCAAGAAGTTGATGAGCTTTCGCGGCATCGGTTAACGATAATTTTTTTGAGATGACCGGTTTGATCTTTCCCTGTTCCAGCAGGTGCATAAGTTCCTTGAGATCATCTGCGAACCAATCAGGGTGCTTTTCTTTGAACGGCACGATGCTATATATCGAAGCCGATTTGCCCGGCGTCAGGGAACTTCGAATCATCAGGGTTGTATAACTGAGCATGGCGCTGCCCTCTTTGCCGATCGCAGAATTGTAGGAACCGTACGCAACCAGAATTCCGCCGTTTCGCAGACACTGGAAGGATCGTTTGAAGTTCGCTCCGCCAATCGCATCGAACACCACATCAACACCTTTGGGATCGAGTCCTTCAATACGATGAACGAAGTCTTCCATTTGGTAGTCGATGGGGATTGCACCAAGGCTTGAGACCAGCTCGGCAGATTTGGCAGATGCAGTTCCGTAGATTTCCAATCCGTGAAGCGTTCCCAATTGAATCAATGCCGTGCCGACTGCGCCGCTTGCGCCATGAACAAGGATGCGAGCGCCGCGTTTCACTTTTGCGATTCGATACAGCATTTGGTAAGCGGTCATGTAAGTTAGAACCATGCTTACCGCTTCTGAGGCATCCACGGTTTCAGGAACAGGAACGCAATTGGCTGCCGGTATGCACAGATACTCAGAGTATGCTCCAGTGACTGTCAATTCAGCAACCCGCTGCCCCACCCGAAGATGGGTTACGCCTTCTCCGAGTTCATCAACCACACCCACAATATCGTAGCCGGGGGCAAAAGGTGGTTTTTGTTTTACGCCATAATAAATTCCTTTTCTTATCATCGTATCGGTAAAGCAGGCGCTGGTGGCTAGAGTTTTTATTCGCACCTCACCTTTTTGAGGCTTGGGCAATTCGTTCTCTTCCACAACACGCAGAACATCAGGGCCGCCGTACTTTGTGATCACCACTTTTTTATAGTTCATAAGACATCATCCCTCCCGGGCTTTCCAAAGGTAGAGTTGGTCTTGATATTTTGGGTGACGGTTTCGCCGGGTGTTGTTGTTCTCAAGCATGGCTGTCTACGCTTTCAACCAATCCAAAATAATTTGATTCACTTCGTTCGGCTTTTCCTGATGCACGAAATGATCTGCTTCCAGCATTACAGTTTTCGGTTCGTTCTTAAGCCAGCGCGAATTATGCTCATGACCTGATGCCAATAAATATTTATCGCGTTTGCCGTGAATGACCAATGTTGGCGCTTCGATCAATGGCAAACTTTCATCCAATGCATACGGCTCGCGCGGATAATTCAACTGATAGAACGAGGTGATGGCATCAGGGTCTGTGCCTGCATCTGCGGCAAGATACAACGGCAGGGCGGCGCGATCCAACAACAGGCTAATCTGCCAGGTACGGAAAATCGGACCGGCATCTTCCTTCTGCATAGTGCGGGCGTATCCACTGGCGCGGTGCTGCTCGCCATACTCAGCCAATTCTTCGCGCATGGCGTTTGGATGTGGGACGCTCAAGATGATGAGCCGCTCGGTCATTTCAGGATGAATGGCGGCAAAGTGCCATGCCAGCCACGCCCCCGCATCATGACCAACGATCACAGCCTGTTCCCGTCCGAGATGCTTGATCAACGCTGCAACATCTTCCACCAACCTCTCCACACGGTAACCATCCTTCAATTCAGGCTTGCCCGATTCGTTGAATCCACGTTGGTCTATTGCCACCACCTGATATTGCTTCGACAACGCTTCGATCTGATGCCGCCACGAATACCAAAACTCAGGAATGCCATGAATAAGCACGATCAACTTGCCTTCGCCTAACGTCACATAATGCTGGCGGATGCCGTCATTCTCAAAATAACCGTCTTTAACGCGGCGAGTAACGGGATGATTGAAAATCCAATTCTTTGCAATATTCATCATTCACTCTTTACATGGGTGGGGCGGGCATTTTGAAACCCGTCTGCATCATATCCGGTGCGGTACGGCCTTCCACCTGTAAGGGCGATGGATGTTTGACCTTCGACAACTTGCCTTCGGTCAACATGCGGCGGTGTGCTTCTTCCCAGGCGGGCAACTGGGCGTCGGGTTGCTGCCAACGCGCCACCGAGGCTTCGTTGCACATCTCTGAAAGCATACGCATTGCGATCTGGTGGGCGCCCGAACCACGGTATTTTTTCATCTGCGTTTCGTCACTCCAAACAGTCTTTGTCCAAACGACATTATTCTTTTCAAAGCGGGTTTCCGCGCCAGCCACGCCGTCGGCTTTTTGCGCCTGTGTCATGGTACGCATGGCGTGAAGCAGAAACAGCGGCATATAAAAAATTGAACGGACTCTCAAACGGGTAATGGATACGGTATACATGGGTTATCTCCTTTGGGTTTCTTTATTTTTTTGATATGGTTTGGCGCGTAATTGTTTTTGAACGCCGTATTGTTTTGCCGCCTGCTTCCAGCCAAAGCCGCCAAACATTTTGTATAACCAATTGGGAATAATGGGTTTTGCCATCAAGTCGCGGGCGGATTGGGGAATGGGCTGCCCATCTGCAAGGGATGCGGCTGAGAGTTCGAGCGCCTGCTTGATGGGGATCGCGCGTCCATCCAATCTTTGAGCGGGGTGCCGCCCACCAAGCCTTGACCGCCGCCGAGAGCGAGACTACCCATCCACGAAAATCCGTTTTGACGGGCAAACTCTGCACAAATGGCAAGAGCTGTTTCGGTGTGTTTGGCTTCGGGGAAACCGCAGTTTGAGATCGCGGCAAAGCGAATGGGTGTGTGATTCAATTTTCGATGTTCCGCGATCTTCTCCAATGCAGAGATGACGGGCGCGGGCAGGGTGTCTACATAAAGCGGGAAGGCAAGCACAACAAGGTCTGCGCCATTAATGGCGTCAAGCATGGATTTTGTCCGCTCGGAGGAATTGATGGACGTGTAGAGTTGGATTGTCTCAGTTTGAACGCCGCGCTCTGCAAGCTGCTCAAAGAGATAACCACCCAGCGATGCGGATGTGCTTTTCTGCGTGCGCGGACTTCCCACCAGCAGCACGGCGCGTTGAACGGGAGTGGCTTCAGCGGAGGAAAAATTTTCAGTTGGCAGAACAGGTATCGGTGAGGATGATGCGCGGGCAATCGCTTCGAGCCAGAGTCCGGTTTGGGTGGTCAACTCCTCTTCGGGCTGGGTGCCAGTTACCAATCCGCACACTGTCGTTGCTGCATTCATATTGATGGACATGCGATGGACGAGATGCCGAAAGACGGATTCAGCTTTTGTATCTGGCTTGTCCATCCAACCGATGACGAGGATGTTGGGGTAGCGTTCGTAACGTTTTTGGTGATGGATTTCGCCGTTGATGGTGGTGAAGAACGGCGAAATATTTTGGATGAGATGATCCATGATGCGCTTGAGCTGCGAAGAAAAACCGCCAAAGGTAACGGGCGTAAGTAGGATGACCAGATCGCTTTGGATGACCTGCTCTGCAATGATACGGTTATCGTCATCGGTGTTGCATAAGCCGGGGCTGCGCATCCAGCAATAGAAATCACCCGCACATACGCCGATCTTTTTATCGCGCAGGGTAACCGATTGAGTTTCCCAGCCCGGAATTTCGAGATTGGCTTGCAAGCTGGTGAGAACACGTCTGCTTGTGTCATCATTCAAATGTGAACCGTCGAGAATTAGTGTTTTCATTTTTCGCCTTATTTTTGGCAGCAATTGACCACCAGATGTGATGTGCCACATCACCTGGGTTGAACAAGTTGGTTAATGATTTTGAGATTACAGGTATTGAATTAAGATGTTTTCAATTTCACGGCGGAAGAGTTCGCCGGGATCGGTAATGACCGGAGGGACATGATGCCCGATCTCGAGCATGACCAATCCATGCACACGGCTCCAGATGACAGCGGTTAGATACAGCGCTTCGACATCGGCATTGCCTCCAAAATTTTTCCACGCTTCGAGCATGGACTCAAGTTCGGGTGTGAGTGGAGACAGGCGTTCCACCTTCAATTTCTTCTTTGAATACAAGGCTTGCAACGTATTTCTCAACGGGACAATAGCACAGGCAGCGGCTGGCATAGTGATGTTTGCAGGAGCTACATAGTTCGGGATGGGCGTGCCAAAAATCAAAAGATAGCGTTGGGGATAGGTAATCGCCCATTCGCGGTAGGCCAACCCAAGCGCATGTAGACGCGCCTTGTTATCATCAGCAGGCAAAACATCAATTGCAGCCTGTTGAGACTCCCCCAGCGAGGTGTATGCGTCCACGATCAGGGCTGTGACGAGCGCGTCACGGTCAGGATGGTAGTTGTAGATGGCAGGTGCTGTAATGCCCAATTCACGAGCAATGGAACGCAAAGAAAGAGTTGCAGCGCCTGTCTCAGCGATCTGTTTCCAGGCTGTTTCTGTAATGGCTTCCTGTAAATTGGGTATCTGTTTTTTAAGTGTTGGTCTGACCATTTTTTGCTCCTGATTTACTTTACGCTGTAAATATACAGCGTGTATTTATTTTTGTCAAGGGATTAAAAAAAGTAAGTCGGGCTGTTAGCCCGACTTACAAGATATCTTTGATCGTCAGCCACTCCCCGTCTAGTTTGGGATGTTCGGCCATCACCAGTTTTTCACTTTCCACCAACTTTGCAATGGTTTTCTTCGTCACATCGTTGCCCCAGCCGAATAACTTATTGACATCGCGCAGCTCAGCGGCGCCGAGCATGGAGAAATATAATTCCAGTAGTTTGGCACGCGCTTGTGATTCTTTGATCGCCCGCGCTTGTTCGGAAAGATCGGGATAATGGCGGGTGACGATCTCATAAATGTGCGAATACTTCCATGCGCCGGCTTGGGCTACACCAACGGGCAGGATCTTAAAATCTCTCTGTAACTGCTCAAGAGCTTTGTTAAACTCAGAATCTTTTGCATTTGATAATTTTGCCATCTTGCGCAGATCAAGCGTATTCAATGCGCCGTTATCAAGCAATGTTTCGTAGACTTGTTTTGAGGCTTGTGTTAATCGTCCCTCGTGATAGGCGATGAGATAATCCTCTTCGGGTGAGCCGTAATTTTCTGAGAGTGCGTAAAAATACGGGGCTATTTCAAGCGAGATGATGGTGGCTTTGCCGCGCAGAATTTTCCCGTAGTACCAGATTTTTTTATCAAGCGCGTCGTCCTTCCAGCCCCAGGTGATGTGACCGGGGTCGTCGTGTTTATCAGCAACAGGACGGTCACCAGCAACAGCAGTCCATAACGAGGGCAGAGGAATGCCTTTGATGGGCCAAAAATATGTGAAGCCGCGCGCGTTGACGAAGGTCAATGCCTGGGAGGGAGACGAAAGCCTCTTAGCGGGAGGCAGGTGAAAGGTCCGCGTGTGATACGCTTGCAGTTTCTTCAAGTTGATTTGGGGCATAAGTCCAATTGTAATCCGTCATTTGATCTGTGCAACCAAACTCAAATTAGCTCGTAAGTAAACCAGAAAACAAACCCTGATCTAAAAATTACTAAAAGGAAAATCAAGATGAAATACATTAAATTAATCACATTATCCCTTCTTGCCTTGATGATCGCGGCCTGCGGCACAGCCACAGCCACCCCGGAAGCGACTCCGATCCCGACCGTGATCGCGGATACGACGATTATTTCCGAAGGCCGGCTGGAACCTGTCCATTACACAGAACTGGCACTGAATGCCAACGGCTTGATCAGCGAAGTGTTGAAGGTGGAAGGTGACACGGTTGCCGCCGGTGACGTGATCGCACGTTTGAAATCCAATGAAGCGCAAACCCTTGAAGCCGCGCAAGCCAAGGCCGCGCAGGAACTGACCACCGCTTATCAGGAAGTGCGCGACGCACAATTCAAACTCGATAATTTTGATGTCCCCACTGATTTTGCGGGTATGACTCCGCCCGAATCTGTGGCGGCCATGCTTGTAAATTTGGACAAGGCCCGCGCTGATTTTGAACCCTACAAAGATATCAACGATAGAAACCTGCAATTAACCGATGCCCAAAAACGCGGACAGGAAGTTGTGACCGGCACCGCCAAGATCTTCAAAAAAGCATTGGATGACGCCTGGACTCGCTACCGCAAAGCCATTCAATGGATGGAATTGGAATCCGCGGCTCAGAACGCAAACTCGCGGCTGGTTCTTGCTCAACGAGATTATGACGCCCTTCAAGATCCCACCTTCGCCGAAGATACAGCCGGCACACGCGCCGCGCTCGCCAATGCTGAAGTCCGCGCACCGTTCCCGGGCGTGATCACCGATCTGCAGCTTAAAGTTGGTGAGTTCGAGGCTTCCGGTCAGCCGGTGGTGACGATTGCCGATACCACGCAATGGGTTGTGAAGACCAAGGACTTAACTGAAATTGACGTGGTCAATATTAAAGAAGGCCAGCCGGTGACTGTCAAATTTGATGCGCTGCCCGGTGTGGAATTCAAGGGTAACGTGCTTTCAGTCAGCGATAATTTCTCTGAAAATCAGGGTGACGTGGTTTACGAAGTGACCATCCTGCTGACAGATGTTGATCCTGCCATGCGCTGGGGTATGACCGCTGTTGTCACATTTGAGCAGTAAATTTTACAGAAGATAAATTTTTACCAGAGATGAACAGAGATAAACAAAGATATTTTTCAAATCTCTGTTCACTCTGTGAGATGTTGGCAAGTTAAGAGGTACTCATGGCAATTTCATTTTTCAAATCAAAGACCGAAGATGGGTCGATCGAAAACCGTCCCATCATAGATCTGCGCGAGGTCAATAAATATTACAAGACCGCCGTCGGTGATTATCACGCGCTCGAAGGCGTGGATTTGCAGATCAACGCGGGCGAGTTCGTCAGCATTATCGGTAAATCGGGCAGCGGCAAAACCACCCTGCTTAATATGATCACCGGCATCGACCGCCCCACCACCGGCGAAGTGTGGGTCAACGGCACGGGCGTTCACAAATTAAACGAAAACCAAATGGCGCGCTGGCGCGGAAAAAATCTCGGCATCGTCTTTCAATTCTTTCAACTACTGCCGATGATCTCGGTCATCGAAAATATTATGCTGCCGATGGATTTCTGCCGCACCTATCCCATGAACGAGCGCCGCAAACGCGCCATGGATCTATTGGAACTGGTTGAACTCGCAGACCACGCGCATAAACTTCCCACCGCGCTTTCGGGCGGTCAACAGCAGCGTGTGGCGATTGCGCGCGCACTGGCAAATGATCCGCCGGTAATTATTGCAGATGAACCAACCGGTAATCTTGATTCAAAAACAGCCGAGTCTGTCTTTGCCTTGTTCAACGATCTGATCTCCAAAGGCAAGACCATCATCATCGTCACCCACGACAGCGGACTTGCGAAACGCACGCATCGCACAGCCTTGATCGCAGACGGTGAAATTGTCAACGAGTATGTTGCCAAGGCCATGCCCACGTTGACCGCCACACAATTATT
The DNA here is from genome assembly GCA_016715195.1 of Candidatus Villigracilis proximus. GTDB lineage: Bacteria > Chloroflexota > Anaerolineae > Anaerolineales > Villigracilaceae > Villigracilis > Villigracilis proximus. The sequence goes on along the minus strand of JADKBB010000013.1, from coordinate 92,594 downwards.
ACAAGCCACAAAAAACGCAAAGGTACAAACCTACGAAGCCGGTTCGATGATCCTTTCTGAAGGCACAAATGCGGATACGTTTTACGTTGTCGCAAAAGGAACTGTGGAAGTGATCCTGCCGCGTCCGAATCAATCGGATGTGATCGCGCTTCAACTCGGACCGGGAAAATGTTTCGGCGAAATGGAATTTTTCCACGAGAAGAAACATCTGGCGTCCATCCGCGCTTCGGAGGCGGGGCCGGTTGAGGTGTTGGCGATCGGGTATGACCAACTGTCAGAATTGCTGAAACAGTCAGACGTTACGCGCGAAGCGCTGCATCAGATGGCAGATAAACACGAAGGTGAGAATTTATCCAAACGTGGAGTTGCGTCATGATGAGCAGTCGCTGGAAAAAGTCTGGGCTGATTTTTGGAGCAATCGCGGACGGACTTTCCTGACCATCATCACCATTGCAGTCGGTACATTTGCGGTTGGCTTCAACAGCAACATGGGACTGTACATGAACGAAAGCATGGACGGCGATTATCTTTCTGCGAATCCATCTGAAGGCGAAGTGTATGCCTACCCGTTGAATGATGACATGGTGAAGATGGCGCGTGCTGTGCCCGGCGTGGACACCGTGGAAGGATTTTCTTCCGTCAGTGCGCGTATTGTCCACACAGATGGAACATTTGTGGATGTTAGTTTCACTTCAGTGGAAGACCCGAGCCTGTTGACGTTGAACACACTCAAACCTGCAAAGGGTGAAACCGTAGTTCCAAAATATGGCGAAAAAGAAACCATCCTTGATGCCAGCGCCCTTTCGCTTGGATATAAACCCGGCGATAAGATTATTTTGGAATTGGGCGACGGCAAAAAACGCGAACTCACACTCGCTGGCTACACTCACGCGGTGACGGGCTTTCCATATAATCTGGCGCGGCAGGTTAATGCATATGTCACACCTGATACGCTGGAATGGCTGGGTGGTAATACATCCAACTATGACAGATTATCGATCAGCGTTTTGGAAAAGCAAACCGATCAGGAACATGTGACCGAAGTGGCGCAGGCCGTGGCAGACCGCATGGAACGCGCGGGCGCGACTGTGTATTTTGTCAGCGTGTATCAGCCGGGTCATCACTTTGCATATAGTATTACGCAGGGCGTCTTCTTTGTCTTGAACGTGCTCGGTTATCTGACCGTATTCTTGAGCGGATTTTTGATCGTCAACACCATCACGGCCTTGATGACTCAGCACACCAGACAGATCGGCATTATGAAAGCCATCGGCGGCGGGACGATGCAAATATTCAGCATGTATTTTGTGTTGATCTTAAGTTTTGGAATTGGTTCGCTGTTGATCGCGGTTCCGCTGGCGAATGCAGTTTCAGAAAACATCGGCGGCGGCATGGCAGAGTGGTTAAATTTTTACACCCTGCCCTATAAAGGATACACGTCCACTTTAATACAGCAGGTAGTGGTGGCGATCGTCGTACCTTTGGTGGCGGCCATCTTCCCGATCTATAACAGTGTGAAAGTCACTGTGCGTGAGGCGTTGAGTGACTACGGTCTCGGCGGCAACGCGAAACCCAAAGATGACTCGGTCAACCGTAACTCGGTTTTGATTCCGCGCCCGATCCGCATTTCATTGCGCAATACATTTAGACGCAAGACAAGACTCAGTATTACATTGTTCACTTTGGTATTGGGCGGCGCGGTATTTATCGCTGTCTATAACCTGTGGGCTTCCTTTGACAAAGTGATGGTGGATATTCAAGGATATTTTCTGGCGGATATTAACGTGGCCTTTGATCACGGCTACCGCTTTGATAAAGTAGCCGGCATCGCAGAAAGCATCCCCGGTGTCGAAAGCGCCGAAGGCTGGCTGGAATATCCCGGCACGCTCAAGATGGGAGATGACGAGACCGGCACGCAAATTCTGTTTGTCGCGCCGCCTTCCACGTCCACTTTGATCGACCCGATCATTTCATCGGGACGCTGGCTGCAACCCGGTGACGAAAACGCGATCGTGATCGGCAACCATCTGCTGCAAATCTTCCCGGACCTGAAACCCGGTGACTGGTTAACGATCGAAGCGAACGGCAAGGAAACAGACTGGCAGATCGTGGGCACGTATAGCATTACCGGAAATATCAGTCCGCCGTTGTTGTATGTTAATTATGAATATTTGAGCGTACTGGTTGGCGAGCCTGAGATGGCGTATTCCCTGCGCATCATCACCTCACAACACGACTCGGCTACACAAAAACGAATCAACGATCAGATCCAGTCCGCTTTTGAAGCGCGCGGAATTAATATCAGTTCCACACAACTCGGCGCGGACTTTATCACCGATCAGAAAGCGCAGACGGATATTCTGGTCTACTTCATGCTGGTCATGGCGAGTTTGATCGCCATCGTCGGCGGGCTGGGATTGATGGGCACGATGAGCATCAACGTTTTGGAACGCACACGTGAGATCGGTGTGATGCGCGCCATCGGCGCCAGCAATGGCGATATTCAAGCGATCGTGATTACCGAAGGCATGGTGATCGGCATCCTCAGTTGGGCGATCAGTATCTTGGTTGCCATCCCGATTACGAACGTGCTTTGTTACGGAGTCGGTGTCGCGATCTTGACCGCTCCGATGCCTACTGTCTACGGTGCAAGCGGAATCATCGCCTGGTTGATCTTTACACTGGTGCTTGGTACGCTGGCGAGTGCATTACCTGCGCGAAGGGCTTCAAGGTTGACAGTGAAGGATACGTTGGCTTATGAGTAGGGGTAGGTAGATTGGTAATTGGTAATTGGTTGGACACGTGGACTTGGGTCTGCGTGTCTACTTTTTTGTTTGCTTTGCTTGTTTTTTTGCACACAAATTTCACACAATTTCTCCACTGCCGTGTAATTCTGTAATGAGAAACTAGAGTCAATAAAGCACACGCTTTAGGCCCTTGTTCTTACAGACAAGCGGAACTTCAAAATTCTTTACCGGAGATAAAAAATGAAAAATAATAAATGGTTGAACTATACACTGGGTATCCTGTTGACTCTCGTTGTACTTGTAGTTGTAGCAGGTGCGGGATTCCGTACTGGAATGATGCAAAATGCATCCTTTGCACGCCCGGCCTTCGCTCACAATTTTGACGGCGGGCCACAGGCCATGCGTGGAAATCAGCCGGGCAATTTTCAGAATAACGATGGACAACAATCCATGCAGGGAAATTTCCACGACAATGGCGGACCGCAATCCATGCAAGGCAATTCCCGCAGCAAGGAATTTGACAACAATCGCAGCGGCATGAACTTCCGCTCCCCTCTTTTCGGGTTGATCCACATGGCTTTGTTGGGACTTCTCGGCTGGTTTGGATATACGCTAGTGAAGAAGAGTGGCTGGAGAATTACCCGCGTGGCGGCTACTGCTCCAGTAGTAGAGGAAACTCCGGGTGTGGAGGTTGAGGAGAAAAAGAATCAGAGTAGAGAAATCTAATTGATCAGAATCAGGCGTCCGCTTCGAAAGAGGCGGGCGTTTTTTAATCCGCATGATTTCCACATGATTCCATGACAGCTTCTCCATAGCCTTTTTATATACTGAGGTATCAAAAAGAATTTCACAAAGAGGTTGCAAATGGAAACACTGTCAAAATTCAATGTCCGTTTTACAAAAGGTGTGGGGAAAATTGAAGGCTCAAGGTTGTTCTCGAAATTTGGGAAAAAGACCTGGTGGATGATCGCAGTTGTTGCGCTGCTGGTGATCGGCGGCAGCGTTGCGTATTATCAAGTGAATGCCGTGGATACAGAAACTGCAACGACCGACACGCTGCAAACAACTGTCGCTCGAAAGAGTGATTTGATTTTGTATGCAAGCGGCACCGGAACTTTGATCGCGGTGGATGAAGTGGATCTGGGATTTACCACCAGCGGACAAGTAAACAAGATCAACGTAGAAGTTGGCGATACGGTGAAGGCCGGTGATGTGCTTGCGACGATCAATGACTCAAGTACGCAAATTAAATACATTCAGGCCAAACGCACATTGCTTGAGTTGACTTCTGTTGCATCTGTTGCCGCCGCGGAAGAAGCAGTAGCCGCCGCGCAGACGGAAGTTGTAACTGCGGTTAATCAGGTTTCGTATTTGATCAGTCCGGCTGTGTACTACTGGGAAACAGAAGTGGAATCGGCAACGCTGAAACTTGAAGAAGCGAAAGCCGCCACCGCGAGTGCGCCGAATGATGCAGAGTTGCAAGCCGCGCAGAAAAAAGCGGAAGAGTATCTGGATTACGTGGAAGATAAACTCAGCGGCGTTTGGTATTACTACGATCATCAATATATAAAAAATACATTCACTGTCTTTGATAAAACCAGCGGACTTAAATCCGTTTCTGCGCCATCGGATGCAGAGATCGCCGAAGCACGCGCCGCATTGACTCAGGCTGAGGCCACACTTCAAGAAGCGGAATATTTGTACGCGGCATTGACTGGCGGAGAAGTTCCTGAAAATGCGACGGGTTCCGGCCTGACCGAATTGGAACAGGCGCAACTTGACCTTGAAGCTGCGGAAGTGGATTTGGCAGGCACCACGCTGGTCGCGCCGATCAACGGGACAGTGATGTCAATTGATATGAGCATTGGCGACACTGTCGGCACCACTTCGGTGATGACAGTTGCAGACTTAAGCCAGCAATATCTCGAAGTCTTTTTGGATGAGTCTGATTGGGCAAATGTCAGCGCGGGATATCCGACAGAAGTGATCTTCGATATTTTGCCTGACTCTACATTTACAGGCATTATGACTCAGATCGACCCCGGCTTGTATACAGAATCAGGTTCTTCGGCAGTGCGTGCCATTGTGCAATTGACCGCCGTGGACGATGAGACTTTCAACCTGCCGCTCGGCACCAGCGCGGCTGTGGATGTGATCGGCGGTGAAGCAATTGACGCGATCCTCATTCCAGTGGAAGCCTTGCATGATGCGGGTGATGGTAAATACGCGGTCTTTGTTTTGGAGAATGGAGTTCCGCGCTTGCAAATGGTGGAGATCGGTATCAAAGATCTAACTTCCGTTGAGATCACATCTGGATTAAACCCCGGCGATGTTGTCACAACCGGTATCGCGGAGACACAATGAACGGGAAGCGCAAGATCATCGAAACAATGGACATTACCAAGGTCTATGGCATGGGCGATATCAGCGTGGCCGCGCTCAACGGTGTGAGTATCACCATTGAATCAGGTGAGTTCGTTGCCATCATGGGTCAGTCGGGATCGGGCAAAAGCACGCTGATGCATATTCTGGGCTGCCTCTCTCGCCCCACATCCGGCCAGTATTTTTTGGACGGTGAAGATGTCAGTCAATTAGATAAGGTTCAATTGGCGGGAGTCCGCAACCGTAAGATCGGATTTATTTTTCAATCCTACAATTTGCTGGCACGCACGTCCGCTTTGCGAAATGTGACCTTGCCTTTGCTGTATGACCATGCAAATCCAAAGTCACAGGAAGAAGCGGATGCAAAGGCCGAAAAATTATTAGACATGGTTGGACTATCTGGACGCATCAATCATCAGCCGCACGAACTCTCCGGCGGACAGCAGCAGCGCGTGGCCGTTGCGCGCGCGTTGATCAACGATCCGGTGCTGGTCATCGGCGATGAGCCAACCGGCAATCTCGACAGCCGCTCCGGTGAAGAGATCATGAATCTACTGCACACTTTACACGCGCAGGGAACCACCATTGTGATGGTCACGCATGATCCAAAGATCGCGGCGCACACCCAGCGCACAATTAATTTATTGGATGGCGTAGTGGATACTGTTGTTCACAACGGCGTGAAAAATAAGAAGGTGCAATATGAAACTGTCTGAAGCCGCGCATATCGCCTGGGAAGCGATTCTTAAGAATAAAGTCCGCTCGTTTCTGACGATGCTGGGAATCATCATCGGCGTGGCGGCGGTCATCATCATGGTCGCCATCAGCGCAGGGACAGAAGCCACCATTCAGGAACAGATCACCTCGCTTGGTTCCAACCTGATCTTTGTGCAAGGCTCCATGTCTCGCGGCGGACCCGGCCAACCGCCCACCGGCGGATTGGTCTTCGACGACGCCGCCGCCATCGAAGATGGAGTCAGCGGTGTGACTTCGGTGGTGGTGGAGCAGAACTCAAGTGAAACTGTCAAATTTGGCGATGTATCTTTTGACGATGTTTCCATTCTCGGCACCACTTCGGGCTTTCCTTCTGTGCGTGATATGGAACTCGCCGATGGACGTTACTTCACCGACAAGGAAATAGACCGCAAACAAAAGATGGTCGTGCTGGGTTCTGCTATTGCCGAAGAACTTTTCGGCGAAGATGATCCCATCGGGCAGGTCATCACGGTTGGCACGACAAAATTAACTGTGATCGGTGTCATGGAAGAAAAAGGCATCGTCGGCACTACTGATTACGACTCGTATGTCTTCATGCCCATCACCGTCGTCTTTCAAAAATTCACGCCATCCATGTTTGCCCGCATCATGGGCGACAGCATCCGCATGATCTATGTGGAAGTGGACCCCGACGCAAACATCGACGACATCATCACGCAAGTGGAACTACTGCTCGTCAAACGCCATGAGCTAACACTCGACACCGCAGATTTCACCGTCACTACACAGCAGGATATTATCTCCACGCAAGAGTCAACCACTTCCGCGTTTCGTTCTTTGTTGGCCTGGGTGGCAGGCGTTTCGCTGATCGTTGGCGGTATCGGCATCATGAACATCATGCTGGTCAGCGTCACCGAGCGCACACGCGAGATCGGCATTCGTCAATCTGTCGGCGCCACGCCCGATGACATCCGCCTGCAATTCTTAACCGAAGCGCTGATGCTCAGCATCGTCGGCGGGCTGATCGGTATTCTGGTTGGCGTGGGCGGCGCGTATATTTTCGGCGCACTGAGCGATATGCGCACCGTAGTGCAACTTAGCTCGATCGCGCTCGCCTTTAGTTCCGCCGCCATTGTCGGCGCTTTCTTTGGCTATTATCCCGCCAATCAAGCCGCACTGCTCGATCCTATTGAAGCGTTGAGATATGAATAAGATGTTTTTGGAGTCGAACAGCTTGCCGATACAAACACGCGCCCCAAAAAAGGAAACTTATCATGAACAAAAAATTCTTCTGGACCTCAATCACCCTCTTCGCGTTGACATTAACCGCCTGCGCATCTTCCACAGGGACGCCTGCCTCTGCTCCGAGCGGCGGACCCAGCGCTATGGAATTGCCCGCGCAAACCAAACTCGTCCTCGGCACCATCAACCTCGAAGAGACAGAGTATCCGGTCACATCTGAACAAGCCGCAGAACTGCTGCCCATGTTTTATGTTTTGCAAGACTTAAACGACAGCGACACCGCCGCGCAGGAAGAGATCGACGGACTCGTTGCTCAAATTCAAGAAACGCTAACCGCAGAGCAGACTCAAGCCATAGACAGCATGAGCCTGTCCATGCGCGATGTGTTCGCCATCAGTCAGGGCAGCAGCGGAAGCACAAGCTCTTCGGATGCAGAATCAGCTACCGGCATAGGAGGAAACGCGGCAGGTGGTCCGCCAGATATGGGAGCGGGAGGTCCGCCTGATATGGGAGGAATGCCGAGCGGAATGCAATCCACAGGCACGACATCCGCAAGCAGTGACACCAGCGCCGCGCCCGTCATGGATACCAGCACCCCGTCAGCGTTGTTTGATGCCGTGATCGCATTATTGCAAAAGAAAATTGACGCGTAAATTTCCACACAATTTCTTCACACGCCAACCAGCCTTCCTTATGGCATAATGCAATTACAAAAATTAAACATCACCCCGAAGGCTTCAAAAATAGTTTACAAAATCTTCGGGGTGTTCAACTGAAAAATAAAAAGAAAGAATTAACCCATGCCTCAAACCATTCTGATCGTCGATGATGAAAAACGACTCGTCTCCCTTGTGGAAAGTTATCTCACGCAGGAGGGATATCGCGTTGCGACCGCCTTCAACGGCAAGGAAGCGCTGACCGTTGCAGACAGAGAAAACCCAGACCTGATCATTCTCGATATCATGATGCCCGAGATGAACGGTTATGACTTCATGCGCATTCATCGCGCCGAACATGATACTCCGATCATTATGCTGACGGCCAAGGTGGAAGATGACGACAAGATCATTGGGTTGGAACTCGGCGCGGATGATTATGTGGTGAAGCCGTTCAAGCCGCGTGAGTTGATGGCGCGTGTGCGCAATGTCTTGCGCCGCATGGGCAAATCTGAACCGACCGGTAAAACGCTCAAGGTAGCCGATATTATTTTAGACCGCGACAGCCGTGAAGTGCTGGTCGGCGAACGCAGCATTGACCTGACCCCTTCCGAGTTTGATCTGCTCGCCGCCCTCATGGGAACTCCGGGCCGCGTCTTCTCGCGCCTCGATCTGCTCGATGTAAGTGGGAGATGATCCGCGCAAACCAATCACATTGAAACCGTGTACGGTGTAGGCTATCGCTTGAGCAAAGGCTTAAATGATACCTAACTACCAAACTGATCCTTGCATTTCTTGCAGTCAGCCTGTTCAGCATCGGCGTGATTGTGCATTCCATCCGCTTTTCCACCAACCGCGAGTTCGATAAATTTATTTACAACCACTACGAAGCAGAACTGGCTCGATGAACTCTCCGTCAATTATTACGAAACCAACAACAGCTGGGATGACGTTAAAACCGCGCTTCAACGTGCCACCCAGTTTGACCCCAACAAGGCGATAATCCTTCTATTTTTTGCCACTGATATTCATGGCATCGTCGTTATGGAAAGTTTCGCGCACAAAATTGGCGATACCGTCAGCGCGGATGTGCTCAATCAATCGATCGTCCTCAAAGCCAACGACATCGCGGTTGGTCATCTGTTGATTGAAAGGCCGCCCGATAAACGCGACCCCATGGAAGATGAATTTATCAAAAGGCTTGATCTTTCTCTTTTTCTCACCGCCATCGGCACGATCATCCTCGCTTTTATTTTTGGCTCCATTCTTTCGCGCACCATCACCCGCCCCATTCGCGAGTTAACCAAAGCCACGCATGAAATGGCCGGCGGAAATTTCGGTCAACAGGTGCCTGTCCGCTCGCGTGATGAAATTGGAGAACTTGCTTCATCCTTCAATAAGATGAACGACGATCTCAACCGCTCCTTCAATCTGCGCAAACAAATGACCGCCGATATTGCCCACGAACTGCGCACACCGCTCAGCCTCATCATCGGTCACGCCGAAGCCGTGCATGATGGCGTCCTGCCGCCCTCAAAAGAAAACTTCGAGATCATCCGCGAAGAAGCCGAAAGACTCGAACAACTCGTCAAAGACCTGCGCACTTTATCCCTTGCCGATGCGGGCGAACTCTCAGTGGAATTCCAACCCGTGGACATTAACAAACTACTGGGCGACATCCAATCCCATTACATGATCCAGTTCAATCAAAAGCGCATCACCCTTAATCTGGAACCTGCTCCTGAAATTCTGAAGTGAATCTTGACCCGATCCGCTTCTCGCAAGTGCTGACGAATATTCTCGATAACGCCCTGCATTACACTCCCGAAGAAGGCCGCGTACATATCAGCATCAAACAAATTGGAAGTCAAGCCGAGATCAGCATTCAAGACAGCGGCAACGGAGTCACCCCCGAAGACGCCGCGCATCTCTTCGACCGCTTCTACCGCGCCGATGAATCCCGTAATCGCAACGACGGCGGCTCAGGTCTCGGCCTTGCCATTGCCAAGTCCATTGTGGAAATGCACAAAGGCAGGATCTGGGCTGAAAGCGAAAAAGGCAAAGGATTAAAAGTCATTATCCACTTGCCGCTTATAAAACAATAGACCTCTTGCATAACTAATGCGCAATAAGCCACTAAGTTTTTTTCTTCGAGTCTCTGAGACTTTGTGCCTTTGTGGTAAAAAAAACAGACTTTTGCAATAGATCAAATAAATCAAATCACAGGTAGTAATAAAAAGAGTCGTTCCGCTTGGAACGCCTCTTTTGTCACTTATCACTCGCTTTTGATGGTTCTACTTCCTGAATTCTTCTTTTTCTTCTTCGCCACACTCTTCGGCCAGACAATGATCGTCACCAGCACCGCCATCACACCCACATTCTTGATCAGCCCAAACAGCCAGCGCGGACCATTCAAACCACCCTCGCCGCGTTCACGCCGGTTCTCACCGCCTTCAGGTCTGAAACCATCCCCATCGCCGTCGGGGCGGAACTGGGGAGTGCCGTCAAAATCAGGCAGATTTGCCCCGCTCGCGTTGACCGCAGTTACCATCAAACCTGAGAAAATAGCGAAGACCGCAAGAATGACAAAAGTTCGTCCAAGGATTTTCATCATAATGAAACATCCTTCTTTTGTTTGGCAGAAAACAACCGCACAACAGGCTGGATCAGATATTTATTGAAAGTATTCACGATCCAGTTCCAATGCAAAGCCGTGTGAATTCCCAGCAGCAGCAAAGCGATATTGGCAGACATATCATGCAGTCTGCGCCAGGCAAATCCCAACGGAAGTTGGATGCCCATTAATGGCAAGGCAATTTCCGAGATCATGATGCCGGAAATCATGATGAGTGTTCCGTCAATGAACAATAGCCAGTTCAAAATGTAGTTGATGCGATTTTGCCCGCCCAGTTTTCCCAGAAACCGGCGCGTGATCTCTGCGATCCAATCCCAGTTTAATAACAAATGGACAACCATCGCCCCGATCATGGACAGGCTCAGCCATTCGTGAATGGCGAGTCCGCTGGTATGCGGATCCATGGTGATCAAAAATCCGATAAAGATCAAAACATCCACCCACAACTTGCTTTTTGTCTGGCTTACAGCGCCTTTTGATACCTCGTTGGTCATATTATCTCCTTGTGTAGTTTCACTATTTTATGGGGTTTCAAATTTTCATGGTAGGGAAATTACGGATAAATTGTGAAGATGTTGTAAAAAATCCCTTCTGAATTTTCGCTTCAGAAGGGATGGAAGATGGAGGCGGTGGATATTAAGCCTGTCAGGAGGAAATTACGGGGTTTTTTGTTGAAACCGGGCCAGCTTTTTTAATCCACCGGGAGATATTCACATAAAGTGTCGCGATGACTGTGATAATCAGCAGGTTTTTTACTGCGTCAGCGGGGAATTGAATTCCGCCAGATTCACCGCCTTCATGACGTTCAAAACCTCCTTCGGAGTGTGGCCGCTCAGACATGGCTGTCTGGTCTGTGCCAGAGGAACTGGCGGTCACTGCTCCGTAGAATAATCCGCCGACCAGAATTGCGACAACAAGAATTACCAGTACTTTGAAGATTGTTTTCATGATTATGCATCCTTTCTGTGCATGGACAATACAGGGGCGGAGATGACAGGAGCGGCAGCGCGGGGAACAAGCATCCGCTTAAGCATGTTCGTGATCCAACTCCAGTGAGTGGCGACATGCAGACCCATCAAGATCATGGTGATGTTGGTGGAAAGTTCATGCAGTTGTTTCCAGGACATGTTCTCGGGCAGGGAAATTCCAAAGAATGGCACCACAGTCTTGGAGATCATCAGCCCTGAGAGCATGATCATGATTCCACTGGCGAACAGGCCCCAGTTAAGAATGTAGTTGAAACGTTGACCCTTCGCAACTTTCGCAAACAGACGAGCCGTGATCTGCACGATCCAGTTCCAGTTCAATAGCAGGTGGACGATGATTGCGCCACCTAGGGCAAGTGAAAGCCACTCGTGAATGGCATCTCCGGTGAAGTGGGGTGCGCTTGCGATCAACAGGGCAACGAAGGTGCCGAGATCAAGAAAGAGTTTGGTTAAGTTTTGTTTTGACATGTTGTTCTCCTTTATTTATGTAACTAACTTTCAATATTCTATGATCCGGGGGGACGAAACAGGTGGAAGGAATGCGAAAGAAATATGAAGAACTTGTAAAAATAAATGTCACAATTTGACAACCATTTACAGGAAATGAATAAGGTAAAATCATTCAATAAAAGCAGCCAGACCAAGGAATTCCGATGCAACTTCAATTTTTCATCTATTTGATCCCACTTCTATTATCTCCGGTCATTTCCATTTTGATCGGCATTCAAGTATGGAAACACCGGCGTCAATCTGCACCGGGCGCGATGTGGCTTGGCCTGCTGATATTTTCCACGGTCTGGTGGGGAATTTGTTACCTGCTTCAAATTACCGCCGGCACGAACATGGATGCCCAGATATTCTGGAACACGGCAAGACAAATAGGATCAAATTTTGTAACGCCTTATCTGTTTCTTTTTGCCCTTGAATACACCGGCCACAAGAAATGGGTGACCCGCTCCCTGCTATGGGGGCTCTTTGGCTTATCCATCATCATTACCCTGTTCACATTTACAAACGAATTACATCATCTATACTGGCCTACCTACGAACTTGTCCAAAGCGGACCATTTTTGGTGTTGGTCTTTACACGCAGTGTGATCAATCTGATATACGTTTCCTTTAGCTATCTCCTGATTCTGGCAGCCACAGTTCTGCTGCTTCAGTGGACATACACCAACTATCAAAACATGTATCGCAGGCAAATTGCAGCATTCATTATTGCCATCTTCGCGCCGCTGATAAGTAACATCCTGTTTTTTACAGGAAGCGTGCTGATCGATCTGACTCCCTTTGCCTTTACTGTCACCACCCTTGGCTTTTCTTTTGCCCTGTTCCAGTATCGTATGCTGGATATCAGTCCCGTTGCGCGCGAGTTGATCGTTGAAGAAATGAGCGACGGCGTGATCGTGCTGAACGAACAGAATCAGATTGTAGATATCAATCCGACTGCCCGGAAGCTGACCGGGATAAACGCCAAAGAAGCGATCGGCCGGGATATCAGAGAGAACTTCAAGTCCTGGCCCGATATTTTTAATCACCAGAAAACAGTTCACGACGAGGTTATATTTGGGGAAGGCAGCCAAAAGAAATGGATCGAGCTGGGGGTATCTCCGCTATACAACAAGCGAAAAAATTTCATCGGACGTCTGCTCCTGCTGCGTGATATTACAAAGACCAAGGTACAGGAACTGGCCCTGCGGGAAAGTGAAGAAAAATACCGCCGCATTTATGAAAACCTTGAAGATGTACTTTACGAGACCGATTATCACGGCACGCTTACCAGCGTAAGCCCATCCATTGAAAAACAAACCGGGTATACACAAAAGGAAATCATTGGGCTTAACGTTGTTGAGTTCTATGCCTTCCCTGAGGATTATGAAGCCCTGGTAACTGCGATCGTCGAAAAAGGTTTTGTCAACGACTTCGAAGTACGCCTGAAAAAGAAGGATGGAAGCAACCTCTTTGTCTCGGTCACAGCGGGCGCATTTTTCAATGCAAATGGACAGCCGGTCGGCACGGAAGGCAGTATGCGTAACATCACAGAACGCAAACTGGCCGAAAAGAAATTACGCGAAAGCCAGTCACGCTATCGCGACATATTCGACGGCGTGCAGGAAGCCATTTTCGTGGAAAGCGAATCAGGAGAAGTACTGGATGTTAATCAGGCTGCCTGTGAAATGTATGGCTACACCTATGATGAATTCTTAACCAAAACCGTACGAGATCTGGTCCCGGCAGATATGGCTCTCATATTACCGGGCACAGGAACACTAAGCAGTTCCATACGGGAAACCATCGAAACGCTAAATCAGCGCGCCAGCGGAGAAGTCTTTCAAGTTGAGGTCAGCGGACAAACCCAGAGCATAGGTGAAAAAGTGGTGAGATTGGTCATCGTACGCGATCTCTCCAGAAGCAAACAGGCCGAAGAGCAGCTCCACATGCAACGCGTGGCGCTGGAATCCGCAGACAACGCGATCGTGATCTCGGACTTTAATGGCCGGATCGAATGGACAAACCCCGCCTTCACCCGTCTTACAGGGTACACACTACAGGAAGCAGTCGGTCAAACTACCAATCTATTAAAATCAGGAAAACACGACAAAGCCTTTTATCAAAATCTATGGCATACCGTTAATAGCGGACAAGTATGGCAGGGCGAGATCACCAACCGCCGCAAAGATGGGAGTCTGTATATCGAAGAGCAGACCATCACACCGGTCGTGGATGAAGCGGGGAAAATACTGCGCTTTATCGCGATCAAGCAGGATGTCACCGAACAGCGCATTGCACGTGAGCAACTCGAAAAACAAAATGACTACCTTTCTGTTTTGCATCAGATCACACTCGACCTATTAAATCGCCGCAATCCTGCCGACCTGTTTCAAGCCATCGTGGACCGTGCCGCAGACCTGCTTGATGCACCCTACGCAGAGTTTGACCTGATCGAAGGCGAAGAGTTGGTCGTGTCCTCTGCGACACAGAATCAATCCAACTTGATCGGTGAACGCTCCACCCGTGAGCAATCAAAGCTTTCATGGCAGGTGTACGATACAGGTGAGCCTGTTGTCTTGGATGACTATGGAGCATGGTCAGGGCGGCGTACTGAAGTGGCTTCGTACACTGGTTTATCCGCCACAGCCGATTTCCCTGTGCTGGTAAACAACCAATGCGTTGCCATTCTGGCCGTAGGCAGAACCAAACCAGATCACACATTTACCGCCGAAGAGATCCAAACCGGAATTCTTTTCTCGCGCATGTTGGGACTGGTGCTTGATAATGTCAACCTGTACGATTCTGCTTTAACTGAAATTTCCGAACGTAAACGCACCGAGGAAAAACTTAATTTCAATCTTCAGCAGCAAAAAAGCCTTAGCTCCCTGTTGGAACTCGGATTGAAAGATATCTCACTTGATAATTTATTGCCGTCCATTCTGGATGAAATCCTATCCCTTTCCTGGATGACACTCACCCCCAAAGGCGGAATCTTCCTGGTGGAAGATCAACCCAATGTGTTGGTATTAAAAGCACATAAAAACCTTGCTTCTCCTCTGCATACCCTGTGCGCGAACGTTAAATTTGGACAGTGTCTGTGCGGGCAGGCTGCCGCCACGCGCCAGATCCAATTTTCAGATTGTGTCGACGAAAAACACGAGATCACATATCAAGGCATGGAAGACCACGGCCACTATAATATTCCGATCATGTCGGGCAATAAAGTGTTAGGCGTCATCGTGCTTTATCTGCCTCACGGACATCAAAAATCAGAAGATGAAGAATTATTCCTGCACACAGTGGCAGATGTGATCGCAGGAATTATCGGACGCAAACACGCCGAAACACTCCTGCTGGAAAGCGAAGTCCGCTTTAGACAGATCGTGGAAAGCGCCAGCGATCTTATCTACCGCGCCGATATGGAAGGCCGGTTCACATACTTCAACCCAACCGCCATGAAACTCTTCGGCTTCACTGAAGAGTCGCAGGTCATTGGCAGACACTTTCTCGAATTGGCCGCACCCGCTTCACATGACGAATTAATCCGTGTATATAAAGAACAGGTTGCTGAACACAAGCAAACCACCTATCATGAGTTTATCGCCAAGCCCGCCAGCGGACAGGAAATCTGGCTCGGTCAAAACGTGCAGCTCATCATAGAGAATGGTCAACCCCTCGGCATCCAAGCCGTGGCGCGTGATATTACAAAACTAAAACAGGCATACGAAGCGCTCTTCATCGCCAGAGACCAGGCCGTGGAAGCCAGTCAATTAAAAAGCCAGCTGCTTGCAAGAGTCAGTCACGAACTTCGCACTCCACTGGGCGGCGTGATCGGCTACGCTGAATTATTACATCACGATACATTCGGAAAACTCACAGACGAACAAAAAAATGCGACCCAACAGATCATGGCCAGCACACAATATCTGACCAGCATCATTAACGACCTGCTGGATGAAGCCCAGATCGAAACCAGGTCTGTTGTATTAAAGCGCGAAAAATTTTCCCCCGCAGAAATATTAAAAAAGGTTGAGACCACCATGTCCGTCCTCGCGAAGAACAAGGGACTAATATTAAATACCACCCTCTTCCCTGACATGCCCGAAACACTCACCGGAGACATGCAGCGCCTGCAACAGATCATGATCAACCTTGTCGGCAACGCCATTAAATTCACAGCCAAAGGTGAAATACATCTTAGCCTTCGCCGCCCCATTCCCGAACAATGGGTGATCCAGGTCTCAGATACCGGAGTGGGCATTCCAGCAGAAGCCCAATCCTACATCTTTGACGCCTTCCGTCAGATCGATAATTCCATCACACGCGAGAATCGCGGCTCAGGACTTGGGCTTTCCATCACCAAACAACTGGTAGAATTAATGGGCGGTGAAATAAACCTGCAAAGCGAAGTCGGAAAGGGCAGCACCTTTGCCATCACTCTGCCCATCCAACACAATACGGAGAATAAAAAATGAGCAAACCCACTGCGTTGATCGTGGAAGATGATCCTCAACTTAACAACATCTTCTCTCTTTCATTAAAAAATACTTTCGAGATCACAACCTGCATGGATGGCAGCGAAGCTCTGCGTCAGCTCGAAAACATGGTGCCCGCCATCGTCATCCTCGACCTCAACCTGCCCGGCGCATCAGGCACAGAAATTCTCAATTACATCCGCGCCAACTCACAATTTGAAAAGACCCGCGTCATCCTCGCCACCGCCGATGAACGCAGCGCCAATGAACTCGAACACAAAGCTGATCTCGTTTTACTAAAACCCATCAGCCCGATCCAACTCGGAACGCTCGCCTCACGCTTTGTTTCTTAAGCAAAATTCCAACGCTCAAACATTTCCCCCGCCTCAACACGCCGCACCCTTTACTGATAACGGGTGCGGCGATATTTATATTTTCTCCCCGAAACATATCACACCGCAACCGGCACGATCATCTCTTTCGTCTCAATGATCTCCGCCTGAATCTTCCCCGCAGACAATTCCCTTAAATCCGACTGGAACAGATCAAACACATCCACAGGGAAGCGGACGGTCAGCGTAATATCGCCGGCGAAATCTTCACCTAAGATCCCGCCGTTTCTACGCGCCGTTATCAAACGTACCCGCTCCAACAAATTATATGGGATCGCCAGCAGCGCCACATGCACAGAGACTCTTTCTCCGCGCCCCACAGCATGGACCACCAACTGTGCCGACTCTGTATACGCTTTCACCAATCCCCCCGTTCCCAGCAATGTGCCGCCAAAATAACGCGTGATGACCAGCACCGCATCGCCCAATCCGCTGCCGCGCAAAACCGCCAGCGCCGGCTTGCCCGAAGTACCCGAAGGCTCACCATCATCAGAGAAATATTCAGTCACCGTATTTCCGCCGCCGATGATGTACACCGGAACGTTGTGCGAAGCATCTGCAAATTCCTTGCGAATCCGCGCCATGAATGCGCGCGCTTCATCAATATTAAATGCCGGCGCAAGTGTGGCAATAAAACGCGAATTCATTACCATCAACTCACGCCGAATCTCTTCAAGGGGAACTACATAAGGTCTGGTCATAAACGAATTGTAACAAGAAGTCAATTAACTGATGTTACCCAGTAACCAATCCCGTAGGGATGGCACGATTATAGAATTGCTGCGAAGAATCTAAAAATCCCGAAGGGATGACATGACACCCCTTCGGGGTTGGATGAATTTTTGCGTTGATTCTAGAATCATTTCACTCCTTCGGAGTTGTGCTGCGTAAGGTGAGTTAATTAACTGACCTTACGCAAAAAAAATGGATTTCATCAACTCTTTATGTTACACTTTTTGAATGGAACCGAAAATACAAATTTACAAAGACCTTCCGGCGTTAAGCATCGCCGCCGCGCAATTATTTATCGACTCAGCCGCGCAAGCCATCGCCGCCCGTGGACGTTTCCTCACGGCACTTTCAGGCGGAGGCACACCGAAGCCCTTGTATGAACTGCTTGCCAGCCCGCCTTATCGCGACCAGATCGAGTGGAGCAAGGTCCATGCTTTTTGGGGAGATGAACGCTGTGTGCCAAAAGATGACCCCGGCAATAATTATTTTCAGGCCAAACAGGCACTGTTCGATCATGTGCCGCTGCCATTGGAAAATATTCATCGTGTGGCATCAGAATTGGAACCCGAAGATGCAGCCAATGATTATGCAGGCGTATTAAATACTTTCGCCGAAACACCCTTCGCATGGCCACGCTTTGACTTTGTACTACTCGGCATGGGCGATGACGGACATACCGCTTCATTATTCCCCGGCTCCCCAGTGGATGAGACAGCGCCAGTGATCGCTGTCACCGCAAATTATCAAGACCGTCCGGCGCGGCGCGTTTCACTGACGCCGCCCGTATTAAATACAGCGCGGCGCATCGTCTTTCTATTAATCGGACAAAGTAAGTCTGAGACACTTGCCAACATCATAAATGGGGTATATCATCCCCAACGGTTGCCAGCACAACGCATTCGCCCGACAACTGGTGAAATTTTCTGGCTGGTGGATGAAGCGGCAGCAGGTAAATTGTAAATTCACGTTACACATTGAAATCAGATGTAAATAAGCGGAGGAAACTCCGCTATCAACTTAAAGGAGCAATAGAGAATGGAACTCGCAATCATCGGTTTGGGAAAAATGGGATTAAACATGGCTACGCGCTTGGTGCGCGGCGGTCATCGCGTGGTTGGTTTTGCGCGCAGTGTTGAAACAGTAAAGGAAGCGGTCGCGCTCGGCGCAGAAGGCGCAAGCTCATTGGAAGATGCCGTCAGCAAGTTAAATGCGCCGCGCATCGTGTGGGTCATGGTTCCATCAGGACAGGCCACAGACGACACGATCAACAAACTGGAAGGGTTATTACAAAAAGGCGACATTGTGATTGACGGCGGCAATTCCAATTACAAAGATTCTGTCCGCCATGCGGCACAGTTGGAAGCCCGGGGAATTGACTTTGTAGATTGCGGCACCAGCGGCGGCATCTGGGGTCTCAGCGAAGGATACAGCCTGATGATCGGCGGACAGGTTGAGGCGGTGGAAAAGATGCGTCCCATTTTTGAGACGCTTGCCCCTGCGGCAGATAAAGGCTGGGGACGAGTCGGTCCGCATGGCGCAGGCCATTTCACAAAAATGATCCACAATGGAATCGAATACGGCATGATGCAGGCTTTTGCCGAAGGCTTCAGCATTTTGAAGGCCAAGGAAGAATTTGGTCTTGATCTCGCGCAGATCTCCGAAGTCTGGCAGCACGGCAGCGTGGTACGTTCATGGCTGCTTGATCTGGCGGCCAATGCGTTGAAGGAAGATGCCAAACTCGAAGACATCAAACCCTGGGTCGCGGATTCCGGCGAAGGCCGCTGGACCGTGTTCGAATCAATTGACCTGGACGTTCCCGCCCCGATCATCACACTCGCTTTGCAAATGCGCTTTGCCAGCCGCGACGAAGAGAATTTCTCGGCGCGCATGCTTTCAGCGCTGCGCAATCAATTTGGCGGGCACGCGATCAAGAAGGCGGAGTAATCAGCAGGCGACATGAATAAAGACCTCCCTGTTTCAGTTATCATCTTCGGCGCATCAGGTGACCTTACCCAGCGTAAGCTCATTCCATCTTTGTTGAATTTATCGCGCAAGGGCCGTTTGCCCAAAGCCTTTTCAATTGTGGGCTTTGGCGCCACCGCATTTACAGATGAACAATTCAGAAATCACTTGCAGGATGGAGCCAAACAATTCGCCGGATTCAAATTCACGCCGGAGGAATGGGCGACATTCGCGCCTCATCTTTTCTATCAGCAGGGACGTTACGACCAGACAGCGGATTTTCAAAAGCTGGCGGATCGTCTCTCTGAACTGGAAGCGGGTACGGCCAACCGGTTATATTACATGGCCATTCCACCGACTCTCTTCCCGAACATCATCGAACAGCTTGGCACAACGGGACAGATCCACGAGAACGGCGGATGGCGGCGCGTAGTATTGGAGAAACCCTTTGGCACAGATCTGGCTTCGGCACAGAAATTAAATCATCAAGTTCACAAGGGACTGAACGAAGATCAGATCTATCGCATCGATCATTATCTTGGCAAAGAAACCGTGCAGAATATTTTGTTCACACGTTTTGCCAATACCATCTTTGAACCGCTTTGGAACCGCAACTACATTGACCATGTGCAGATCACCGTGGCCGAAAAAGTTGGCCTTGAGCATCGCGCCGGATATTACGACAGCGTAGGTGTGCTGCGTGACATGTTCCAGAATCACCTGCTGCAATTGTTGATGCTGGTCGCCATGGAACCGCCCGCCTCTTTCAAAGCCTCTTCATTGCGCAATGAAAAAGTAAAAGTATTAAGCGCCATTCAACCGATCACCGGTTCGGCTGTGGCAGAGCACACAGTCCGCGCGCAATACAAAGGCTATCTTAACGAAGCCGAGGTCAAGCCGGATTCGATCACACCTACGTACGCGGCGCTGCGGCTATACGTCAACAACTGGCGCTGGCAGGGCGTGCCCTTCTATTTGCGCTCGGGTAAAAATTTAGCCGAGAAACATTCACAGATCATCATCAGCTTCAAGGAACCACCGCTGGCAATGTTCCCGATGGCACCGGGACATAAGACCGCATCCAATATGCTGGTGCTGTATCTACAGCCCGATGAAGGGATTCATCTGCGCTTCGAGGCCAAGGCGCCTGACACGGTTTCAGATACCCGCTCCGTGGACATGGAATTTAATTACGCTGAAGCCTTTGGTCAGACCGCGATTCCTGAATCCTATGAACGTCTGCTGCTTGATGCTTTACAAGGTGACGCATCACTCTTCACCCGCGCCGACGAAGTGGAAACCGCCTGGGGATTAATCGACCCGATCCTGCAAGCCTGGGAAGCCAACCTCGCTCCGCCTTTGGCCTATTACAAACCCGGCACCTGGGGACCGGCCGAAGCCAACACCATGCTGGCCCGTGATGGCCGCAAGTGGATGCACGAAGAAGCCCGTCACATGTTGGAGAGTTAAACGAAAAAATCGAATTGGTGGATAATATAGCCAGTAAACATCCTTGCCGTGTCATAGGTAAAGGTGCCTACTGGCTATATTTTTTCGGCCTAATATGTTTATCAGAAGTGCATCAATCTAAATTTGCGGATAAAGAAAAATCGTGTAGTTCGCGTTAAAATTGTTCAACCCTGGAACTGCCTTATTTTTTCCACAGCGCCAGATTGACGCTTCACAACTTAATATGCTACACTGAAAGTGCTTTCACCCAAAACCATGCCTCCCAAAAAAAAATCCCCTACCATTTACGATGTAGCCCAGTTATCCGGGGTTAGTATTTCAACGATTTCGCGCGTTTTGAATGCGCCCGATAAAGTAAACTCCGAAACGCAAAAACGCGTCATGGATGCCATTGACCAGCTTGGATTTATTCCAAGAGCAGAAGCCCGCGCCCGTGCCATGCAAAACACAGGACGCATCGGTGTTCTCACTCCGTTCTTCACGGCACCTTCCTTTGTGCAAAGACTTAGAGGAGTTGCTTCTGCTTTATCAAAAGAAAATTATGAACTGCTGATCTATCCGGTCGAATCATTGGACCAATTGCAAGGGTATATTTCCTCCATCCCCTTAATGAGAAACATCGACGGATTGATCATTATGTCATTATCGATTGGAGATCAGGATGCGCAGCGTTTATCCATCAACGGCATGGAAACAGTCCTGATCGAATACTCACACCCGCAGTTAAACAGCATCACAATTGACGATCAACACGGCGGCAAACTGGCCGCAGAGCATCTGATCAACAAAGGACATAAGTCCTTTGGGTTTTTGGGTGACATCGAACCTCCGGAAAGACTTGCGATCCACCCTGTTCAATCACGCTTAACAGGGTTTACGCAAACACTGCAAGAAGCAGGATTATCTTTATCCAAAACATATATCCGTTCGGCTCCTTATACCCAAAAAGAATCAAGACAAGCGGCACTTGAATTGCTCAGTCTGCCCAAACCGCCAACTGCCATCTTTGCCGCCTCAGATACTCAGGCGTTAAGTATTATGAAAGTTGCGCGTCAATTAAATATTAAAGTCCCCGATGACCTCGCTGTTGTCGGCTTTGATGATATTGATGTGGCAGAACACGTTGACCTGACAACCATCCGCCAGCATTTGGATGAGTCTGGAAAACTTGCCACCGAGATATTGCTCGCACGCGTCGAAGACCCATCGCGTCCGCCGCAACATATCAATCTTCCGCTTAATCTGATCGAACGACAAACCACATAAAAGGAAAATCCCATGCCCATTCATTCATCACCCACTGGCTGGGTTCTTGAAACGCGCAACACCGCCTACGCCATCGGCATCAACGAAGTCGGTTTGCTCACGCATCGTTACTGGGGAGCGCGCCTTCCTTTTGTCGATGATTATCCTGAGCCTTTCAAGTCTACGAATTTTGCTTCCACCGATGGATTTCATCATTTTGTCCCCGAAGAATATCCCGGCTATGCGGGCACCAAATATATTGACCCGTGTCTCAAGGTTACATTCGCGGATAAAGTGCGGGATGTGGTTTTAGTCTACGAGGATTTTAAAGTCACCGCATCATCCTCACCGACGCTTGATCTGCGATTAAAGGACAGTTTCTACCCGTTACATGTCACACTCCACTATCGCATTCACGAAGAATATGATCTGATCGAACGCTGGGTCACGCTCGAAAACCTTGGCGATGAACCCATCCTCGTGGAACGGGTCTTCTCTGCAAAATTAACTCTGCCCCCCGGCGCAGACTATTCCCTCACTCACATGTACGGCAGTTGGAGCAACGAATTCCAAATGCAGCGCGAGCCGCTGACGCCGGGCTTGAAGGTCATCGAAAGCCGAAGGCTCATCTCCAGTCATCGTGCCACACCGTGGTTTACGATTGATCGCAACGCCAGCGAAGAAAATGGCGAAGTCTGGTTTGGTACACTGGCATGGAGCGGCAATCACAAGATCACCGCCGAAGTGACCGAGTTTGCATCCACCCGCATCAGCATCGGACTCAACGATTGGGACTTCGCCTGGAAATTAATGCCGAAGCAGCCCTTCGTCACACCTGCTGCCATTTCTGGCTATACCCAAAATGGTTTCGGCGCTGCCAGTCGCATCTTCCATGATTATGTGCGTGATGAGATCATCCCGCATGGAAAAGTTCTGCACAAGATTCTCTACAACTCATGGGAAGCGACTCTCTTCAGCGTGGATGAAGCCTCGCAATCGAAGCTGGCAGAGATCGCCGCGCAAATGGGCGTGGAATTATTCGTCATGGACGATGGCTGGTTTCATGGCCGCAACTGGGATAACGCCGGTCTTGGTGATTGGTGGCCCGATGAAATTAAATTCCCCAACGGCCTCACTAGACTGACCCAAAACGTCAACGCCCTCGGCATGGACTTTGGTTTGTGGGTCGAGCCGGAAATGGTCAACCCTGATAGCGATCTCTATCGCGCGCATCCTGATTGGGTCATCCACTTCCCCACCCGTGCGCGCACCGAAAGCCGCAATCAACTCATCCTCAACATGGCACGGACAGATGTGCAGGAATACATCCTCGGCGTGTTGGATGAATTACTTGCCGATCACAATATTGCCTTTATCAAATGGGATATGAATCGCGGAGTCAGCGAGCCAGGTTGGGCAGATGCGCCCGGTGACCAGCGTGAACTTTGGGTGCGTTATGTGCAGGGTGTGTATCACGTGTGGGGAACATTGCGAGAGCGTCATCCCAACGTCATTTGGCAAAGCTGTGCCAGCGGCGGCGGACGCGCGGATTTTGGCATCCTCCAATTTGCAGATCAAATCTGGACGAGTGATAATACCGAAGCCACATCACGCTTACGCATTCAGGAAGGCTATTCTCAATTTCTGCCAGCCAACACAATGGAAGCCTGGGTCACAGATTGGGGCAAGGAAACTGTTCCATTGGAATTTCGCTTTCACGTCAGTATGTGCGGATCACTTGGAGTGGGAGGAAATCTCCTTGAGTGGGATCAGGCCGATCGCGAGTCTGCGGCGAATTGCATCAGCTTGTATAAAGATATTCGGCAGGTCATCCAATTTGGCGACCAGTTCCGCTTGATCTCATCCCAAAAAAATAATTTTTCAGCGATGCAATATCTTAGCAAGGATAAGGTTGAAGGTGTGTTGTTCGTTTTCCGCACGCACATCCCCGAGCGGTTTAATATCCCAACGATCTATCTGCGCGGATTGGAACCTGATGCGCTTTACACAGTGGAAGGATTCGATCAACCGCGCTCCGGCAAGGCATGGATGGAAGCCGGGCTGACCGTGGAGTTGAAGAACCTGCAAAGCAAGGTACTGCGGATTTCGCACACATAACTTGATGATGGGACTCCGTTATAAGTTGGGGGTGGAATTTTTTAGATAGATAAAAGAGACATAATGGATTTTAAGAATCGTATTGACTCTTGGCGGAGTTATGCTATACTAATTATGAAAGTGCTTTCATAAAAATGCTTTCAATTTTCAAATCAATCAAAGCAGACTTCTTTTTTTCAGGAGGTACCTTCCAACAATTGACAATCCCCCATCCACAACAATTTCAATAACATCTATTTAATTTTTTAATATATTCTCAAGGAGAGAAGAATGAAAAAAGTACTCTGGCAAACATTTGCCTTGTTGATTGTCGCTTCCATGATGTTGACTGCTTGCGGAACTCCCGCCCCTGTTGCTACTGAAGCACCCGCCGCCACCGAAGCTCCTGCAATGACCGAAGCACCGGCGGCAACTGACGCGCCTGCCGCGACCGGCACTTTCCTCGAACGTGCTTATGCTGGTGAATTCTCCGGGACTGTTGTAACAGCTACCGGTCCGTTCGTTGATGCGGATGCCCAGAAATTCGATGCCACCATGGCCTCCTTTGAAGAAGCCACCGGTATCGACATCCAATATCAGGGCTCCAAAGAATTTGAAGCTTCCATCAAGGCATCCATTGATGCCGGCAACGCCGCTGACGTGATCGACTTCCCCCAGCCTGGTTTGCTTGGCACATTTGCCGCACAAGGCAAGATCGTTGACATCAGCCAGTATCTCGATATGGAAGCTGTTGCTGCCAACTACAACCAGTCCTGGTTGGATATGGCTACCATGGAAGGCCCTGAAGGCCCGATCATGGCCGGCGTTTGGGAACGTGTGAACGGCAAGTCCCTCGTTTGGTACCCCAAGAAAGCATGGGACGAAGCTGGTTATGCGATCCCCACCACTTGGGATGAAATGACCACCCTCATGGACCAGATGGTTGCTGATGGTTCCACCCCGTGGTGTGTTGGTATCGAATCCGGCGCCGCCACCGGCTGGGTCGCCACTGACTGGATGGAAGAGCTCATGCTCCGCACCACCACCCTCGAAAATTACGATGCCTGGGTTAAGGGTGAACTTCCCTTCAGCTCACCTGAAGTAAAGAATGCTGCTGAAATTATGGCTACAATCTGGGACGACCAATATGTATACGGCGGACGCGCCAGCATTGTTGAAACAAGCTTCGGCGATGCCCCATTGCCCATGTTCGATGCTGACGGCCCCAAATGCTGGATGCACAAACAGGGTAACTTCATCACCTCCTTCTTCCCTGAAGGTACTGTTGGCGGTGAAGATTACAGCTTCTTCTACTTCCCTGGAAAAGACGAAGCCTATGGCAAACCTGTTCTCGTCGCTGGTGACATCTGGGCTGCAACAAATGATCGCCCCGAAGTTATGGCAGTAATGGAATATTTCACCAAGGGTGAACACCTCAAGGTGTGGATGGAACAAGGCGGCGCGATCGCTCCTCACAAGGACGCTGACTTGAACTGGTACGGCAACGATATCGAACGTGGTGTTGCTGAGATCATTCAGAACGCCACCTCCGTCCGCTTCGATGGTTCCGACCTCATGCCGGGCGCCGTTGGTGCTGGTACATTCTGGTCTGAAATGACCAACTATATTTCAGGCGCTACAGACCTCGATACTGCACTCTCAAACATCGACGCCTCCTGGCCCAAATAAGACCATAAAGTAATAAACGGGTCGGCTTGCAAACGTGAGCCGACCCGTACTTAAATAACCACTCATTGATACAATAGCAATTATTCACTCCCCATACTCGCCGCACAAATTATAGTAATGAAAGGATCGGTGACAAATCCCATGGCTTCAACTACACCCAACAGTACACAGCCTGGTTCGTCAAGCAGCAGATTCACCGCAAGCATACTGGCTATCATCCCCCTGGCCATATCACTTGCTGCTTTGGTATGGGGGTTTTTCTTTTTACGTGATATTCAACTGGCAAAAGATTCCAATATTCCCCAAGTTGTTACAGTGCTCCTGGCAATTGTTTGGGGCGTAGGCGGTGTCGTTCTGCTTTTTACTACAGCCAATTTTTTCATCGAACAACTTTCAGACAAATGGATACGCCGCCTCCAACCCGTACTTTTTGTTGGTCCTGCGATCCTGATGCTGATCTGGGCCCTGGTTTTGCCTACCATCCGCACACTGATTCTGAGTTTCTATGACGAAGCCAGTGTCAATTTTGTGTGGTTTGAAAATTTTAAATATGTCTTCACCAATGACGGAATGCTGATCGTCTTCCGCAACAATCTAATGTGGATGATCTTCGGCACACTGTTTACGGTCACCACTGGTCTGTTGATCGCCGTACTTGCAGATAGAAGTAAATTCGAATCGGTTGCCAAAGCATTGATCTTCATGCCGATGGCAATTTCATTTGTAGGCGCAGGCGTGATCTGGAATTTTGTATATTCCGTCAAACCCGTGGATGCGTCGCAGATCGGCCTGCTCAATTCCGTGGTTGTGTTCTTTGGCGGCCAGCCACAAGCGTGGACAGCCTTCTTCCAACCCTGGAATAACTTCTTCCTGATCATTATTGTCATCTGGCTGCAAACGGGTTACGCCATGGTGCTATTCTCTGCGGCTATCAAAGGCGTTTCATCCGAAATCCTTGAAGCTGCCCGTGTAGACGGTGCGACTGAACTCCAGGTATTCTTCCGTATTATGATCCCGCAAATTATGGGGACGATCATTACAGTCTCCACCACCATCATTATCTTTACCTTGAAAATATTTGACGTGGTTATCGTCATGACCGGCGGCCAATACGGCACCAGCGTCATCGCGACCGAGTTCTACCGTCAGTACTTTACCTATAACAACAACGGTGTTGGTTCCGCGATTGCCATTGTGCTATTGATCGCAGTTACCCCCGTCATGGCCTACAATTTGCGTCAGTTCGCGCAAAGGGAGGTGTTCTAATGAAAACAAATAAAATGATCAACAGTTTCATCATTAATGGTGTGCTGGCAATCATCTGCCTATGTTGGACAGTCCCCACCATTGGCCTGCTCATCTCTTCCTTCCGCGACCGCATCGACATCAACCGCACAGGCTGGTGGACGGTTTTCCCGCACAAGGATTGGGTCTCCGTTGAAAAGATCAAGCCCGGTCCCGAAGTGGACCGTAATCAGCCCATGACCTTCGAAGGCATCACCGCCACATTTGAAGAACTTAGCAAAGGCATTGAAACCAACGATCTGCGTATCAAATGGATCGGCAATCGCCGGGTTGGGTATCTGGATGTCCAAAAATATGGCTGGACAACAGCCACGAATTTCTCGTTGGAAAATTACAAACAGGTACTCGCTGGCGATGATTACACCGCCACACTCGCAGATGGCTCCACCGTCACCGAGCGCGGCGACAACATGACCAGCGCCTTCCTGAATAGTCTTGCTGTGGCAATTCCTGCCACGGTCATCCCGATCTCATTGGCAGCCTTCGCCGCCTACGGCTTCGCATGGATGAAATTCCCGGCACGTAAAATGCTCTTTGCATTGGTAGTAGCTTTACTTGTTGTGCCGCTGCAGATCGCATTGGTTCCGATTCTGCGTGATTACGTCCGCCTCGACTTGAACGGAACATTTCTCGCGGTCTGGTTGGCACATACGGGTTTTGGTCTGCCATTGGCGACCTACCTGCTCTTCAACTACATGAGTGAACTACCACGTGATATTTTGGAAGCCGCATTTGTAGATGGCGCTTCACACTTCACGATCTTCACAAGATTAATTCTGCCGTTATCCGTCCCCGCTCTGGCTTCATTCGCGATCTTCCAATTCCTTTGGGTCTGGAATGATTATCTTGTAGCGTTGATCTTCATCGGCGCATCGCCCACAAATCAACTGCTCACACAAAGGCTGGCAGAGATCGTCGGCTCGCGCGGACAGGACTGGCATTTACTCACCGCAGGTGCATTCATCACCATGCTTCTGCCGCTCGCTGTATTCTTCGGTCTGCAACGCTTCTTTGTAAGAGGGTTACTAGCAGGCTCAGTCAAAGGTTAAAGGAGACAAGTGGACTGGGCAGCCAGTCCACTTTTTATTTACAACACAATGAACAATCAACTCTGGTACAAAGACGCAGTCTTCTATCAAATCTCGGTGCGCGCCTTCAAGGACAGCAACGGTGATGGTCATGGCGACCTGCGCGGATTAACTGAAAAGATCGATTACATCAAAAACCTCGGCGTGGATTGTATTTGGATCATGCCCATCTACCCCTCCCCTTTACGTGACGATGGCTACGACATTGCGGATTATTACAACGTATCAGATGAGTACGGCAAGCTGGATGACCTCAAAGGTTTGATCGCTGCCGCCCACGAGCGCGGAATCCGCATCATCATGGACCTGGTACTGAATCACACATCTGACGCACATCCCTGGTTCCAGGCATCCCGCTCCGACAAAAACTCGCCCTATCGTGATTACTACGTCTGGAGTGACACAGACAAAAAATACGAGGGCGTACGCATCATCTTTGGCGACATTGAAAAATCAAACTGGGCCTGGGATGAAAAGACACAACAATATTACTGGCATCGTTTTTTCTCTTCGCAGCCAGACCTGAATTTTGACAACCCCGCCGTGCAGGATGAAATGCTGAATGTCGTGCGCTTTTGGCTCACACTCGGCATCGACGGTTTCCGTGTTGACGCACCCACCTATCTCTTCGAAAGAGACGGCACCAACTGCGAAAGTCTGCCTGAAACCCATGCCTACCTGAAACGTATTCGTCACTTGATCGATGGGGAATTCCCCGAAGCCATCATGCTTGCAGAAAGCAATCAATGGCCGAAGGAGCTTAGTCAATACTTCAGCAGCGGCGATGAATTTCACATGGCGTTTCACTTTCCGCTCATGCCGCGTATCTTTCTTTCTATTGCGCAAAACAACGCCACACCCATTATTGAAATATTACAAGATACACCCTCCATTCCCGATAATTGTCAGTGGGCGATCTTCCTGCGCAACCATGATGAACTCAGCCTCGAAATGGTGACAGACGAAGAGCGCAAATTAATGTGGCGTGAATTTGCCCCCGAACCGCACATGATACACAACCTCGGCATCCGCCGCAGACTGGCGCCCATCCTCAACAATGACCGCAGCAAGATTGAGTTAGTCAACTCATTATTGTTCACATTGCCCGGCTCTCCCATCATCTATTATGGCGACGAAATCGGCATGGGAGATAATCTCAACCTTCCAGACCGCAACGGCGTGCGCACACCCATGCAGTGGAATTCTTCACCCAACGCAGGCTTTACAAAAGGCGAACCATTTACTGAATTGATTCAAGGCCAGTACGGTTTTCAGCACATCAACACAGAGTCACAGCTTGCGAATCCTGATTCGCTTTATCGTGCCATTCGCCGTATGATTCACATCCGCAAGGAACATCATGCTTTCGGGCGCGGTTCGATTCAATTTATTGAATCAAACGACCCGGGAGTTCTTGCCTATCTGCGCGAGCATGGTGAAGAAAAGATACTTCTGGTTCATAATCTTACTGATTCCAGCAGATCTTTTACCCTTCCGGCTGAATATCAAGGCGGGTATATTAATTTATTAACCAACGAAATGCAAAACATTCAAAGCATAACGTTGAACCCATACTCGTATCACTGGATGAAAAAACATGCCCACTAACTCACACCCCTTGTTCGGCGGAATCGAAGGCGGCGGCACAAAATTTGTGTGCGCTGTCGGCACAGGCCCAAACGACATCCGCGCTGAAGTACGTTTCCCGACCACAACACCGGAAGAGACAATGTCTCAGGCTGTCAAATTTTTCAAACAGCAGGAAGAAAATTTTGGCAAACTCGCCTCCATCGGATTTGCCAGCTTCGGCCCACTCGACCCG
This sequence comes from Candidatus Villigracilis proximus, assembly GCA_016715195.1. Taxonomy (GTDB): domain Bacteria; phylum Chloroflexota; class Anaerolineae; order Anaerolineales; family Villigracilaceae; genus Villigracilis; species Villigracilis proximus. Next base: position 62,460 of record JADKBB010000013.1, on the reverse strand, counting down.
CATCCTGATTCGCCCACCTATGGGTATATCCTCCCGACCCCAAAACCCGGCTGGACAAATGCAAATGTAGTCGGCATGGTGCGCTCCGCATTTGACATTCCCATCGCGTTCGATACAGATGTCAACGGCGCAGCGTTGGGTGAATGGAAATGGGGTAAAGGACAGGGGCTGAATACTTTCATTTACCTCACCATTGGCACCGGCATCGGCGGCGGCGTATTCGTGGAAGGAAAACTACTGCATGGTTTATTACACCCCGAATTGGGACACATCCCCCTGCCGCACGACAGAACGAAAGACCCATTCGATGGCGTCTGCCCGTTTCATGGTGATTGCTTCGAAGGCCTCGCCACTGGTGTATCCATTGAAAAACGCTGGGGACAGCGCAGCGCAACACTTCCACCTGAACACCCCGCCTGGGATTTGGAAGTTGAATATATTTCACACGCTCTCACAGCGTATTCATACACCCTCTCCCCGCAACGCATCATCCTTGGCGGCGGCGTCGGGCAGTTACCGCACATGTTGCCGCGCATTCAACAGCGCACACAGCAGCTCATTAATGGCTACATTAAATCTCCAGCCATTCTTGAAAATATCGAAACCTACATCGTCAACCCCGGGCTCGGGAACCTCTCCGGTGTACTGGGTGCAATCGCATTAGGCAGACAAGCCCTGTCTAAAAATTAAACATTATGCCTGAACGTGAATCGCAAAAAACACTCAAACGTCTTCTTCCGCGCCTGGAGGAAAAACTAAAAGAACAAATTTCAAAAGACCCGCAAGGCTGGCAGGATTTTTCAACGCGCCTGCAAAAAAACTTTCATCAACTCTTCAAGTTGTACTTCAGTATTTATCATGAACGCTACGACTTCTTTTTTCATCTTGAAGATTTGCTCATCAGCCTCGCGTCGGCCTGGTTTGCAAGAGCCAGTGACCTGCGTCAGCTTGATCTGCACCGCGAAACAAATCCGCATTGGTTTCAATCGAACCAGATGCTGGGCGGAGTCTGCTATGTGGATCTCTTTGCCGAAAATCTCGAAGGCGTGAAATCCAAAATTCCATATTTCAAGGAACTCGGCCTCACCTATCTGCATCTCATGCCGCTCTTCAAAGCACCCGCAGGCGAGAACGATGGAGGCTACGCAGTCAGCAGCTATCGTGAAGTCCACCCGCCGCTTGGCACGATGGATCAACTCGCCTCGCTTGCGCATGAATTTCGTCAGGCAGGAATCAGCCTGGTCGTCGATCTGGTTTTCAATCACACAGCGGATGAACATCTCTGGGCCGAACAGGCCAAAGCCGGCGATGAAGATTTCATGGACTTCTACCGCATCTTCCCTAACCGACAATTGCCCGACCAATACGAGCAGAATCTCAGGGAGATATTTCCCGAAGAACACACTGGAGCATTCACCTACTTTCCAAACCTGTTCAAAGAAGGCGGCTGGGTTTGGACAACCTTTCACTCCTATCAATGGGACTTGAACTACGCCAACCCCGCTGTCTTCAACCGCATGGCTGAAGAAATGCTCTTTCTCGCCAATCAAGGCGTGGAAGTATTACGCCTCGATGCAGTTGCATTTATCTGGAAACAACTCGGCACAGACTGCGAAAACCTTCCAGAAGCGCATACTTTAATACAAGCCTTTAATGCGGTTGCCCGCATCGCAGCACCCGCATTGATATTTAAATCAGAAGCCATCGTACACCCGGATGATGTGGTGAAATATATTTCACCTGCCGAATGTCAGGTATCCTATAATCCCCTGCTGATGGCATTGCTCTGGAATTCCCTCGCCACCCGCAAAACGAATCTATTATCACAGGCACTCGCCACGCGTTTCAAAATTCATCCTGACACAGCCTGGGTCAATTATGTGCGCGTTCACGATGATATTGGCTGGACCTTCTCCAATGAAGATGCCGCCCTGCTTGGCGTGAATGGCAACGATCACCGCCGCTTCCTGAATGAATTCTATCGCGGCAGATTTAACGGCAGTTTTTCACGCGGACTTCCCTTTCAGGAAAATCCATTGACTGGGGATTGCCGTATCAGCGGCACCTGCGCCTCACTGGCAGGTTTGGAAAAAGCCTTGCACGAAGAAGGCCCAAACGAAGTGGAACTTGCCATTCGCCGCATTCTATTAATTTATGGCGTGACCTTAACCGTTGGCGGAATTCCGCTGATCTACCTTGGAGATGAAGTGGGCACGCTCAATGACTATACTTATCGTGATGACCCCGCACACGAAAGAGATAGCCGCTGGGTGCATCGTCCACGGGCTGATTGGGAGAAGTACGAAAAACGAAATGACGCGAACACCATTGAAGGCAGAGTCTTTCAAGGGTTGAAAATGCTGATCGAATTGCGAAAACAGCATCCGGCTTTCGCCGGAAGCGAGTTGGAAATCATCCCGACTGAGAATGAACACGTCCTCGGCTTCGTGCGGATTCACGCCGGCAAACGCGCGGTGATCTTTGCTAACTTTTCAGAGCAGGAGCAAACCATCCCGGCGCGAATAATGGAACAATATTCCATTCACAGTAAAAAACATCTGCACGGAAACACCAGGGTTTCACCCCGAACCAATGCAGTGATTGACGCGCTTGATTTTCTGGTATTTGGATAGAAATTAAAAAGTATTGCTTCTGATGTTTTAGAAACAATACTTTTATTATTTTCCTAGCTACCTGACACTTTGTTTTTTTTTGACGCCCGTGAAGCAATCTGCATCCTGTTTTAAAACTGTCGAGTGGCTAGATCGATTATAGGTATGGTTTTATAGGATATGGGTAGATGTCCATTCTCTATCAATCCCGAAGGGATGAAATGATTGTAGCAAAAAAAAACATATTGAAAACCAAACCCCGAAGGGGTGTCATGGATTTTTTCGATCTCTGACACCCCTTCGGGGTTGAATGCTGCGTTATCTATTTCCTATAATCATTTGACCCTTTCAGGGTCATAAGATTGGGTTATGAAACATGGTGACAAATTCACTCTACATGGTCGATTACCAGCTACCTGACCCCTTTTTTTTTGGACGCCTGCAAAGTGATCTGCGTCCTGTTTTAAAACTGTCGGGTGGCTAGTTATTTTCCATTCCCTTAAAATACACACCTTTCATAACCTAGGAATCTGCCTCGGTTTCCATTTGATCAAGACGTGTATAGTAATCTTTGATCTCTTTAAGATGTGCCCAGGCGATCTTGCCTGTGAGCAAAGGATCATCTCCTGTAACGTTGGTTTCAGGATCAATCGCGCCATGCTCAAGTTCTATTTCCAGCCCGCGCCGAAACTGCTCAAGATCAATTTGTGACCAATCCACTTTAATCTGTGTTCCGATCAAACGGGCTTCTTCAGTTGAGAATTTTCGTTTTTTATTCATTTATACCTCGCGTTTATTTAAACCAGAAAATGTTCCTGAACCTTTGCTGAAATTTGGCGGTCGGTCATCTTATCCGCAGTTTCAACGGCAAGGATGTGAATGTTGAGACCTTCATGTTCCATGCGTTTTTGCAATTCACCTTTTGCCTCACCCGGCCCAAAAATATGGATCGCATCTGCATCACGCACGGCGGCGATGATTTCATCATAGTATGCATTGAGATGATTCTCAAACTGACGATCCCGCACATCTTCTGTCGAACCGATCTCTGATGCATCACCGCTCGAAAAACGGACATGTTTCTCCATCCCTGATGCGATCTTTTTTATTTTTTCACCTTCATCGGTAATAAAAACGATAATAGCTTTCCGATGATCGATCCACAAACCGATTTTTCTTTTCATAGGAATCTCCATATCCATATTTGGAAAATTATCTTGAACTCGATATATCTTTATTAACAAGCAACGCAGTTTGAATCGCTTCCGTGATCCGCTGCTCATTATTTGCAGGAACTACAGAGATCAACGGACTGCGGCTGGGCTGCCTTGACAATTCATCAGCCAGACGCCCCGTATGACTCAAAGCAATAACCTGGCGGTTATGCTTCAAGCTTAATTCAATATCTTTACGGGAAACTTCACCGCCATTGATCAAAATTGTCACAGACCGATGCCCTTCAGATAAAATGGTTGCCGCATCCACGATCCAGGGAGACTCATCTCCAAACTGGCTGCCAGGCACAAGGATAAAATGAGAATAATGTGACTCTAATTGCCAGCGCTGTTTGCCCCACCATAGAAATTTTGCACTTTGCGGTCCGCCGGGCCACGTAACCAAATCTTCAGGGGCCACGCCAATTAAGGGGAATGTGTAAAGATTTTGCCAGCGTATCTGACCGATCTCATCCATAACCCCCATATCTGTTCCTCCGCAAATAATAACAGCATTCAAAGCCTGTACAACCCGGGCAATGGTCTGAATCGCCCGCCGCGTCATGGCAGCCTGTTGTTTATCAATCTCACCTCCGATCAATACGAGAACGGGGCGGCCGTTTTCCAATTGCAATTCAGAGATGGCTTGTGGTAGATCAATAGGTTTTTCAGGAAAAACACAGAATGCCTGCTGGTTTGGGAAGAGAATCTTTTGAATACGCATCATTACCTTTTTTTCATATTTTATATTTTTCCGATCGACCATCAACCCGGCAACACTGAGCTGGCAGACAATAAACTTGGCGGGAGATCATCTTCTTTTGATTTTGAAAATTGACGCAGCTTACCATGCATAAAGACAACCGGATACACCAGCAGCGTGAGCAAATCCATCACGATAAAGATCAAATTCAGCTTCATTCGCTATTCTCCTTATTAATACTTTAAACGATAAATATCATCGGGGTATCCACATCTCAGTTCTGCTTTTTATCAAACCAGTGGAAATATGTGTGCGGTCTCTGCGTCAAAAAAATATACCCGCTGTTCACAAACAGCTGTATCAGCCCAGAGTCATCTCCAAAAACTATCCATCTGTTTTATCAAGCAGCCTTTCGACACGCTTTACTCTCTGACGGTTGGCTTCGTGCTCTGCCACCCGTTTGTTGAATTCAACTTCGTCTATCACGACAACATCAGGCAGGTTTTGAGCCGAGAGCTGCAGAACCGCCTCGTCCTTAAGTTTGATATCGTCAAATACTTTCAAAAAAGCTCCCGCAACCTGACGCGCAAACGAACGATCATCAAGCACTGCAACGTCCACGGGCAGAGCTGGCACAGACTGCGGAGTATCGCCATACACAACTCTGACAGACAGTTTGCCATTATCAATATAGGGAAAATCTATATGGGTTGGCAGTTTATCAAGCTGACCACGGTCAAGAATAAAGGCATAGCGCAGACCATCACTATTACACGACACCACCTGCACCTGTAATTCATTTGCGAGATCATGCAATAAACGCGGATCGAAATAGTCACTGAAGGGAATCGAAGTATGGGCGGCAATATATTTGTTGTTGAGTATGCCAAACAGCACGACCATTCCAGTACCCGGGTCTTGCGTTAATCGCCAGCGCTTAAACCTTGGCAGCAATCCCCATTTTGTCAGGATAGCAGATACTTGAGCCCTGATACGCCGGGTAATCAGATTAAAATGATTTGGGTCAACTGTCTGTATTGTCATCTTTATCCTTCTCTTCGCTGTTTCGCAGTTTATCCTTCACTTCATCCATCCAATCGCCCACCTGATCATCTGGATCTGTGAGTTGATAACCATCCTCGACAATATCACTATCGAGATAAGGTAAAGAGTTGTCATGGTGATGATGCGGCACTTCATCTATTGGAGGAGGCAGTCTTCTATCTACCGGGTTTTCGAGAACGCGCTGGTTGGACTGTTGAATCTTTAGCCAGCGCCAGAATCCCCAAAGCATCAAAATAGCCAGCAATACAATAAACATTGGCAGACACCACATCCACAAAAAAGCAATGGGAACCTGCCTCTGTTCTTCACGCTGTCTTTCCTGATCGTCATACCATTGTGAAGTTGCAACTGCAACCTGGGTTTGAGTGGCGATATTGTTGGCAATGGCTGTCTGTGTGCTCGCGGCAAGATCATCCTTGTTTTGCTGGGTAATAACGGCTTGCGCGTTCTGTGTTCCAACCGCCATGGTTACTTGCAGGTTGTATTGTGACTGGGTCAGCGCCGCCATCTGTGTTGATCCGGCTGAATTAACAGTCGCCTGCGCATTGGCACGGACAATTTCGGCAGTGGCTGCGAACTGCGCTGCTATAACATTTGCATTGTTTTGCTCCTGAGTTAAAGCAGCGCCCAATGTCGCATTGGCCGAATCAACAGTTGCCTGTGCATTGGCACGGACAATTTCAGCGGTTCCTGCCGCCTGATTATCGGCACTATACATTCCCTGATTCAAAACAGCAACGAGTGTGGCTTGGGCACAGGCTTCACATGGTGTGACAATAACGAGTACCGGCGTGCCTAACAGCACAGCCGCTCCGGGTGTAGACGGGGTGACCGTCATTCCTGTACACGCAGACAGAAGCAACACACATACAGCTCCATAAATCACGATAGCGCAAAAATTGCGGCCTACAACATTCATATTAATGATCCACTCCAACAAAATGAGAAGCTGCCAGGGCTGGGATTGGCTTGCTTCTTACAGATCGGCTTTTTTATTTTCCGTTCGCTTGTGAAATTTCCTTCACCATTGCAGCTGTCTTTTTCGGATGATCCACACGCGTCGCAACATCTGCCTGGGCAATAATCCCCAATATTTTGCTGTCATCATCCACAATCGGGATGCGGCGTAATTGATTCTCAGACATCACGTCCAACGCCTTCTGTAAATCATCATCGGTATGACAGGTAACCACCTTACGTGTCATGACCGTCTCCACTTTCGTGGACTTGGCATCAAGCCCTTCGGCGATAATTCTCAAAGTCAGGTCACGATCGGTTACGATGCCGATCAATTTTTTTGTCTCTTTGTTTTCAACAACTGGTATCGAACCAACGTGCTCGCTTTTCATCAGTTCCGCCGCTTTTGTCACCAGATCATCCGGCAAACAACAAACAGGGTTCTTCGTCATTACTTCGCTGCATCTTTTCATAGAAATTCTCCTTTAAAACAGTACGATTGACATTGAGCAATCTATCGCAAATAGCCGATCAAAAACAATACAATTAAAACGACAACAACTGTGTACAACATGGGATTCTCCTTTCTTTTAATTTCACTGACCGGGCAGGCATGCCTGCCCGGTCAGCATTCAATGGAATACGTAGTTACGCGATCCCTAACAATCTCAAAATAACGAGAATAACCACAATGACCAGCAAAACGTGAAGGACGTTACCGCTGCGCGGGATCCCGGAAAAAACACTCGGACCAAAATATCCGAGCAGCCACAGGATGAGTAAAATTACAATAATTGTGTATAGCATTGGAAATCTCCTTTTTTAGATCGGCTTGTCGTGCAATTCATCCTACAATAAAACATCCCCGGTCACATCCATCTGCCGGGGAGTGTTATTCTCCGCCACTTGGGGGAGAATATTCAAGTAGATCATTGCGCAAGTCAAAAATAGAAAATCCCGCCGCACGATGAGCGGCAAAACAGTAGACGTTATCGGCAATAAGCCAGGAACACTTTTTGGACGCACACGATCAACGTCCCGATTTTAATTTTCCGATAACGTCTGGCATGTATATCTGCCTAGATCTGCTTGCTTTCATTATGCAAGAGAGTTGCAGATAAATTAACGGAAACCTTCTTTTTCGAATTGATCCAGAGCCAGCAATGCTTCTGAACCGTATATTGTCGAAGGGCCGCCACCCATCATCACGGCAACCCCGATAGACTCAACGATCTCTGGTCTGGTAGCGCCGGCATGAAGGGCATCATGCACATGATAGGCAATACATCCATCACAGCGGACCGTAATCGCGATTGCCAGAGCAATCAACTCCTTAACCTTCGCGCTTAATACACCGTCCATCATGGATTGCTTATGAAGCTCGCCAAATCCGGCCATTGTGTTGGGGATTTCTTTTCCTAAAGAGCCCATCAATCCGGTAAGTTGTTTGTAATATGCTGGGTATTGCTTGTCCATTTGTAACTCCTTTTGGGGCATTAAATTTCTGAAGCAGTAAAAAACTGCTGACGATACACATTAAGTTCTTCTTCCACTAATTACGCGCAATAAGATAATGAATACTGCGCAAAAGAATGCGATCAAAATTGATTGTAGATCAACCACTGAAACCGGCCCGCCCATCTTAAAAAAACAGGACGCAGCACACGACTAGAAAAGCGATTCACTAAACAACCACAGGGAATGGTATATTTTTTTTCATACCAGACTGGGCAGATTCCTGCAGCATAACGTCGTTTGTTATGATTACTTTCAATGCTTCCTTTTTCATTGCATCGCCAAAAGTATCATAGGCTTGCATCACTTGATCCAACGTAAAATGGTGAGTAATTAAATCCTTCGGTTGCAGTTTTCCTGAGACCACTGTTTTTATCAGCATCGGTGTTGTGACGGTATCAACCAAGCGCGTTGTGATCGTAATATTTTGCGACCAGAGTTTATCCAGATTTAGCTTAACTGGTTTCCCGTGTACACCCACATTGGCGATAAAACCACCTGCTGTAACAATCGCCTGACAAATCTCAAAGCCTGCCGGAATCCCAATCGCTTCCACTGCCACATCCACGCCCCGGTTATTCGTCAACACCATGATTTTTTCGGCAGCATTCCCAAGGTCATTGCGGATGACTTGCGTCGCTCCAAATTTCTTCGCCACTTCAAGACGATTATTGTCATTATCCACCATGATGACTGCCGCTGGCGAATAGAACTGCGCCGTAAGGAGGACAGCCAGCCCGATCGGGCCTGCGCCGATAATTGCCACAACATCTCCGGGCTTTATCTGCCCATTGAGAACGCCGCACTCAAATCCCGTCGGCAGGATATCACTCAACATAACGAGCGCCTCTTCATCGGCTTCAGCAGGAATCGGATGCAGGCTGTTATCTGCAAAGGGAATGCGGACATATTCGGCCTGCGTCCCATCGATCAGATTCCCCAAAATCCAACCGCCGCCGTTCTCACAGTGTGAATACATCCCCTTTTTACAATTGGCACATCTTCCGCATGAACTGATGCATGAAATCAAAACATGCTCGCCAACGCTAAAATTCAAAACATTACCGCCGATCTCTTCGATGATGCCAACACCTTCATGACCGAGAATGCGTCCATCGGTTACAGAGGGCACATCGCCTTTCATAATATGCAGATCTGTACCACAAATGGTCGTCCTGGTCATCCTAATGATGGCATCCGTTGACTCCTTAATGACCGGCATGGGTTTTTCTTCATAGGAACGGATTCCTGGAGCATGGTATACAAGCGCTTTCATTAAATCATCTCCTTCACTTATCAGCCGGCTCATCATTCGATAAACCAGCTTTAATTATCACAGGCCAAAACTATCAGTTGCAAAAAATTGCTCCCTGATCGAGGCATCTTCAAGTATTTCCCCAAACGGGAACGGATCAGATTCGTCTGCAAGTTTAATATCTGCATTCCGGTATTCGATCGGAATTAACACATCCTCAGGGCAATAAGGATATGGTGGAATCCAACTCAGGTTTGCGGCGAAAAAAGCAGCGGGGTCAAAATCCACATATCGATTTCTTTCATTACTGCGAATATACAAAAACCCTGACACCCGGGTCAGATAACGAACCAGAGTCATGGATACTGTTATCAGTTGCTCTGGAACTGGCGTTTTACCATCAACCAGTGAATTGAGTTCATACTGCTGATCGGTAAATTTCCCTGCATCGTCACGGCAATTACCCGCCGGTGATTCGGATTGATAATGACCTGTTTTACAATTCCAAACGCACCATCAAGAAAATAAATGGTCTCTCCAATGATGGGCTGTAGGAACAATTGATTATGTGATTTCAACGCAGACCCTGCCACGCGCACGTTATTGATCACCCCGCGGACATTTGGAATCCCCGCCGCGCACTTCTCTGCCAGCCATACAGTATTTTGACGATCAACAACGCCATTGATGGAAACGACTCCATGCGAAACACCTGTAAAGAATTTACAGCTATAAGTATGTTCCAATTTTCCCAGCGCTGCAGCAACTTCCAGCGTGAGTCCATCATCTAACACAAGGTTATTTTTAATTTCCAAAATATCAGGAACGGATAGCACAGCATTTTCAACTCTGCTCTGGCTGGCCGTGCTCATCACATGACCACTCAAATAAACAATTCCATTTTTGACAGAAACATCAATTTCATTAAAATCCGTCATGCGCAGAACATCATCCCGTGATAAAGCCTGAGAAACAGCCTCTTCAATAGCCATATCCGCTTTTCGGATCAAATCGGCATCTTCGCCGGCGTCTTTCATTTGTTTTCGTTCTTCACACCTCGAAAATTTAGCATAATTTATCCTTGGTATTTGGTCTGGAAACATACTCACTCCTCTGTTCAATGATCCGGATTTTATATCCGGCTTCCCGTACGTCGAAATTTGCGATACAAGAAGCAGCGACAAGTCGTCAAGACATTATGTTTTTTCTGGAAATAGAGACGACCATCGGAAGATTAAAAATGCGGATGCAAACTACGACAGAAATTTCATAATAATCAGGATAACAATAAGGACAGCCAGCATATAGATAAAACTGCCTGTGTGTGGAATACCTGGAAAAATTAATTGGCCAAAAAAACTGAACAACCATTGAGTGGTCAATGCCAGGATAATGAACTCAGACACGGGAGCCTCTTTTACAAAAGTACAGTCTCACCCAGTTGGGTTCCCCGAGTGAGACTGTACTTCTAGCGGCCGATCAAAATGAAAATGCCAGCCACGATGGCAAGCAGAGACAAAATCAATCCCGGACCGCCCATCGCAACAAACGCAGATAAGCCTGTAAGAATAAGCCAGATGGCCAATAACAGGAAACCTATATTTTTAGTAATGTTCATAAAAATTTCCTTTCACTAAGAAAGTACAAGCATAAATCCTATGAATTTTGAATTGCTTTTTTACCGGCTTGTGCGGCATCAGAAACACGATCCAATTGCTCAACCACCAAGGCCTGACCTTGATCCAACAATTCCTTGGCTTTCCGGCGTCCGCTGATCGTGAATTTATTTCGATCCAAACGTACCTGCGCCATCGCATCTTCCACCATGCCTGTGGTTCGATCACGCAGCTCGATTCCTTTTTCCTGAATTTGCAATCTGGTATCTTCACCAGATTGCGGCGCCAGCAACAACATTGTCACCGCTCCAGCCAGCCCACCCACCAGCAAACTGACAAAAATACTAAAAACATTGTTCTTGCGAGATACAGATTCTTGATTTTCGTTAATCATGGTATTTCTCCTTCTCTTTTAAGTATCATAAATATTTATTACAACGGTTTTTAAGCGGATACTATTTACAGGGTTGGTAATCTAAATAAATACCCGCATCCTCTTGTTCATCTTCAGTCAACTGAATAAGATCAGTCAGCCAGCGCAGGATGCGATTTAAAATATGCGGGCGGATAAAAAGCCGCGGATCTGACTCTTGCTGACAATCGGGATTATTCACAACAGCCTCTTTTGTTTACCGGATATTATGATTCTCGCTGGTCGTCGTTTCTGTAACTGCCACCACCGCTCCACGCGGACGATAAAACACCAGCCAGATCACTCGTTCCATGGCCCACGCAACCAAACCATAGACCAGCATTGCAAACAGGGAGGAAATTTCAAGCACCATATTGCCGGCTGCTGGCGAACTGACCAGATCGGTGAATGGAAATAGAAACAGGTAGGTAAAGCCATAGATCAAGGCGACGATCGGGCTGTTTGGATTTGCGCCGATCAACATCAAGCCAATGCGAAGGGCGATCAGTACTTCAAGTATTCCAAATAACAACCAGATTAATTGAGAAGCCTTAAAAGTAAAAATGCGCTGCTCCCGTTCCGGTTCACTCTGTGACGTTCTAACTTCTGACACTCTATTATTATTTGACATTTTGATCTTTCTTTCCGGTATATGCTTTATTAATAATTTGTACGAACAGGGGTATGTACATACCCCTGTTCGTTTACTTCATAAATTTGGCAGGGATGCGGTTCCGCGTTAGCGGCGAATCGCCTTGACGATCCACAGCAAAATGACGGCGCCGATCAGTGTGACCAGCATGGTTGGAATGGTGATGGCGTCATTGATCGTCCCAACACCCAACAATGGGCTGATAAAGTAACCGGCAACAAACGCGCCTATAACGCCTACTACAATATCAAGCAGCGTGCCTTGCTGCGAATTTGTGTGCATGATCCTGCTGGCAATATAACCAACGATCGCACCGGCAATAAGATAGATGATAAGGTTCATTTTTACTCTCCTAATTAATTTTTTAAAAACGCACGGCGGTTCGGATAAAAATTATCGAACTGAGCCCATTTTCAAGCGAGAATGAGCATTCCATATTCCGGCTATTTAACAGGAGCCGGAACGGTTTTCTTTTTCATGGCAGCTTCGTAATCGGTTACACGCTTGTCAATTTCGTTTGCAGCGGCCTCACGGGTATAGCCATATTTTTCCTGAAGCATGCCGGCCAAAACATCGAACTTTCCGGCAGCGCGATCAAGGTCATCATCGGTGAGTTTGCCCCACCAGGCTTTGGCCTCGCCCCGAATTTGCTTCCATTTTCCTTCAAAAATATCCTTGTTCATGATTTGATCCTCCAGATCATTTATACAAACTTGCACGGTTGGAATGACACTACCTTCTCCTGGCTTGAGACTGAGCGATTTCTGCTTTCAGTTTTTTCAGCCGGGTGAAACACTGTCCTAATTTACGCCGGTGCGCAAGACAGCGCAGTTGCACCGGATAACAAATATCCCTTTCAGCCAGATGGTGTCATTTTCTTGATGACACTTGCAGCAACAGCTCGCAAACGTTCAGATACACGTTCTGGTGTTTCACCCTTACTGATAAACGCATCAGCACCGGCAGAGAGTGCAGCTTGTTGACGAGCATCCAAATGACTGATAAGAACAATGACCAGCGCAGCCGGGCAAACCATACGAAGTTCGCCAATTGCAGCACCAGGTTCAATCGGGAGTAAATCCCAATCAACTAGCAAAATATCTGCGCGGCTGAGTGGCACTTGAGTTAACGTGGTGTACCAATCCGCCGCTTCGCCAACTACTTCCATATTCAGGTCAATCAGCAGCAGGCGCAGAGCCGAACGTTCTTCAGATTTGGCATCAGCTATATATATACGGGTCATACATTCATCCTACAAGAAACACTCCCCAGGCACATCATGCGTCTGGGGAGTGTTTTTCTCCGCCACTTGGGGGAGAGAAAAGCGAACGGGGTTTATTGCAGGAATGGCAATGCTCTGATACTGCCGCAAAACATGGAAGCTGACGACAAAGACCAACAGCTAACATAGATATAGATCAGGAATGCAACGAGCAGCATTAACAAAAATCCGGCAATATTACGAAACAGCTTTGAAATTGCCAGCAGGATAACGGCCCCGCCCAGCGACACCAACATGGCAGGAATGCTAAAGTTGCCCTCATTGATCGTACTGACATTAAACAGAGGGGTTAAAAAATAGCCGCCCACAAACGCACCGACGATGCCGACAAGAATATCACCGATCAGGCCTTGGCGATCATTCGTGCGCATGATGAGACTGGCAGCCCAGCCGATCAAGGCTCCAACAACGATCCATATCATAAAATTGATCATGTACTTCTCCTGAACAAATAGCAAATCAGACTGTGCGATGTCTGCGCAGTTATGAAGAGTGAATATGCGTTATTCGTTCCCAACCCTGCCGCCGCCAACTCTCCAAATATTTGGGGTCGGGCCAGCATTCAGATGGGATAAAATCCAAAAACTCAACCGGATAAATAAGTCCACGGCGATCCGGTTCTGACCAGCCAAATTCAACTTCCCGGTCGCAGTTTCCGCAATTGACAAAACTCATCGCCTTCGCGGCTGGTTTGTGTATCATGCACTTCATAGTCTTCCGGTTCAGAAGTTGAATCGTCCTCCGCGAACTCACCGAAGTCACCCCGTTGAACTTCATTATCCGCATTTTCCTCAACCTTTTCCTTAAAAGCATATTGCCAATGGTGATCCTCTTTGAGCGGTCCCCATTCACGCCAACTTTCGCTGTCGTTCCCTGCCTCAACGTTCCAGGTGTGGGTAACGATCAATTCATGGCCGCCGCATGTTTTACAGGTAAATACCTGGAATTGGTTATCTTTCATGACCATACTCCTTCTGATAATTCATCAGCATCTTCCAGTAAAAAGACGCTGCTGTTTTCAAGACCAAAGCCTGTGGATCGGGAAGGTCGGCAATGATTCAACCTGAGCCTTATCTATTTTTAAAAATACAGTTTGTGTATCGGCGTGAGATTCACCCAGTGCAGAGAGAGGGATGATTACATCCTTTTGTCCCCAGAGATGCCCTTCCCGCATCACTAAATAAGTGATGTGACCATTTTTTGCATTAATCACCAACTCATCCACTTTACCGACATAGCCATCGGTTGCCTCGATGCGAGTCCCCCGCCGCACAGCCAATTCTCCTGGCGGAATCTGTAAAACTTCATTCGGTACCTGCACAGTTATTTCAGGAGACACATAAGGCATGTAGTAATAAGATCCCATACCATACATTCCGCCTGCGAGCATGAAATCTCTGTCGGGGATCGTCTCTTCTACGTATTCAGTTTTAACAAACCGCTGCATCTTCTCCAGATCAGCCTTGCTGCAACGCAGTTGAATCGTCTTGGCAATGGTTGCAGAGATAACATCAACCGGCACAATATACTCGACATCAGATGCCGTCTCTTTTATAACCAGATTTGTTACCCGATCGAGCAATGGGTCTATCAAGACATATTCAGATTGACCACAAACGCCGTCTGTACATTCAACCTGGGCCTGTAAAGGGATTTCCATTTTATACCTCCAAAAAACATAAAAAAATAAACATTCTGACACGGACTGACCGAAGCCGGAATACCGACCATAATTCATCATACAATGAACACTCCCCAGCCGCATCCATCGGTTGAGGAGTGTTCATCTCCCCCACTTGGGGGAGGTCTGCTTACGACTGACAGATATGTGTTGTGCTTCTACCCCGCGATCATCACCCTTCCACGTCCTTCACTCTTGGCACGATAAAGCGCAGTATCAGCCGCTTTCAAAATTTCGGAGCTTGTACAGCCATCCTGTGGAAATGCCGCCACACCAAAAGAAAGAGTAATCGGTTCAAGAGTCTGACCTTCAAATTCAAGACTGAAATCGCTGGCTCGACTGCCTAAAAATTCAGCGCGCTGACGTGAAACCTCTCGCGACGTATCCGGCAGAATGATCATGAATTCATCACCGCCAAAACGGGAGGGAATATCCTCACCACGGACATGCGTCAACAGCAATCTTCCCAACTCACGCAGGATCGCATCGCCTGCGGCATGTCCACGGGTATCGTTGTAACCTTTGAAACCATCCACATCCAACATAATCAAGCCCAGTGTGAGCTGTTTACGGGCAGCTCTAAGCAACTCGCGTTCCAGTGTTTCCTCTAAATAGCGCCGGTTAAATAAACCGGTTAGAAAATCCCGCACCGATTGTTCACGCAAAAGCGCCTCGCTTTTTAGCAGAGCATCCTCGGCATGTTTACGTTCTGATATATCTCTAATATTACACTGGATCACTTTTTTATGATTCACCAAATAAACGTTGCTCACGAATTCAACCTGAATCAACCGTCCATTTTTCATTTTTAGCGGCAGATCTTCATAGCGAATATATTCATTTTCCTGCAGTGCTTCGAAGGCGCTTTGGCTGGCTTCCACATCCTTAAACGCGCCAACTTCCCACAGCTTTTTTTTCACAAACTCTTCGCGCGAGTACCCAAGCAAATTAACAAGAAAAGGGTTAACATCTGCGATCGCCCCTGTCTCTGCATCCAAAATTAAAATCCCATCCTGGGCTGCTTCAAACAGACGGCGATAACGAAGCTCTGATTCTTTCAGTTTTTTCACGATTACCAACTCCACTTTTCTGTCATACCCTTTATGGTATATCGGGCGCCATTCATATTTAACCTCTTGCAAAAGTCCGTTTTTTTACCACAACACTTGTGCCGAACGCTAGCGCTGGTGAGACACAAAGTCTTAAAACTTGCACTGTGCTGCGGTAAGGAAAAAAGCTTAGTGACTTAGTGCCCTGGTGACTTTGTGTTTTACAGCGCGGTACTTATACAAGAGGTCTATTATTGATCTATGCAATCTGTTCTGGCGTCTTGAACCGGCTGAAAATCAAACCGGCAAGAGCTGAGTTAATTCAAGCAGGGATTTGCATAAATATATCCACCACCTGCGGATCAAAATGTGTACCCGAGGAAGAAAGAATGTGATCGCGCACCTTTTCTTTCGTCCAGGCAGAACGATAGGGACGGTCTGAGGTTAGTGCATCCCATACATCTACAACTGCAAAAATACGTGCAACCAATGGAATCTGCGCGCCCTTCAGTCCATGCGGATATCCGCTGCCATCCCATTTTTCGTGGTGACTATAGGGAATGTCCAATGCCAGCCGCAGATAACGAATGGGAGAGAGCATCTCATACGCGAAGGTTGGATGCATCTTCATCGCCGGCCATTCTTCGCCGGTCAGCGGGCTGGGTTTGTGCAGGATACTATCCGGCACACCCATCTTGCCGATGTCGTGCAACAACGCGCCCCAGCGAACCTGTACCAGTTCCTCTTCATTCAAACCAAAAGCCCGTGCAAGTTTCACGGCCATTTCCGTCACACGTTGCGTGTGTCCCTCCGTTTCTTTATCACGTAAATCAAGCGCACGCGACCAGCCTTCGATGGTGGCATCATACGCCATGGCAAGCTCTGAATTAGACCGCTGTAAACTCGCAAATAAAGTGACGATCTCAATCGCAATCGCCGCCTGCCCTGCCAGAGAATTAAGAAAGTCGAACCATTCTTCATCCGGCTCAAGCGCATCACGATGAAAAACTTCCAGCACGCCTTTTACCTGTCCCTTGATAATTAATGGCACACCAAAGTAGCAGATAAAATCCTCACCCTCTAAAAGCGCGGTCAGGAATTGATTATCAGGCGCATCCCTTAGATTTGGGATGCGTATCAGTTGACGATCCAAAGCGGCACGGCCAGCGTACCCCTCGCCCAAATATACCTGTCTATTTCTAATGGTTTTCGTACGGAAGCCGCGCTCCGCGCCGTATTCCAGCATTTGCGAATTTGTATTTAAGATCAGAATATCAGCCGCATCAATGCCAAGCTCCACGGCAACATGGATCAGAATTTCTGAAAGGCTGAGTTCCAGATCAAAATTAGCCGCAATGATCCGATCAATACCGCTCAAGGCGGTCAGATGCTCAAGCTGCCGGCGTATCTGCTCCTCAGAGTGTTTACGCGCAGTGATATCGCGAGCGATGCCTTGAAAATCGATGATGTCCTTTCCGTTGTAATGGGGCGCTGATAGAACTTCAACATAATGTATCTTTCCATCCTTTCCGCACACCGCGTATTCAGCAGCTCCCTCCAAAATTTTACCCTCCAAAATTTTCGACAGGCTCTTTCGATATTGCCCCAAATAGTCCTGCGGAATAATATCCCAAATACTCATCGATAAAAGCTCTTCTTCATTAAATGCAAGTTCCCGGCACATCGCTTTATTAACGGTTAATATCTTCCCTGATATTTCAATAATAAATACACCTTCAGGGCTTTGATTCACCAGGTCGTAATATCTTTTTTCATTCTCCTGCAACGCGACGATGATGCGCTTATGCTCCGTGATATCGCGGATATTGCACTGAATGACCTTTTCATCCCCCACCAGGTAAACATTGCTGACAAATTCCACCTGGATCAACTGCCCGTCTTTTGCCCGAAGCGGCAGGTCTTCATAACGAATAAATTTATGCTCCTGTAAGGCTTCAAAGGCATCCTGACTGGCTTCAATATCCAGGAACGCGCCCACTTCCCATAGTTTTTTTTCTATAAACTCTTCGCGCGAATAGCCCAGCATCTTTATCAGGTATGGATTAACATCCTCAATCCTGCCTGTTTTGGCGTCCAGTATTAATATGCCATCCTCGGCGGCCTCAAACAGACGGCGGTATCTCGCCTCAGACCCCTGCATGGCATCCTCTGCATGTTTGCGTGCGGTGATGTCGCGGATATTGCATTGGATTACTTTTTCATCCTCCACCAGATAGACATTGCTCACAAATTCAACTTGAATCAAATGCCCATCCTTCGTTTTCAGCGGCAGGTCTTCATAGCGAATATATTCACTGATCTGTAAGGCTTCAAAAGCATTCTGGCTGGCTTCAATATCTTTAAATGCGCCCACTTCCCAAAGTTTTTTCTCCACGAATTCTTCGCGCGAATAGCCCAGCATATTGATCAGGAAAGGATTAACATCCTCGATCATCCCGGTCTCGGCATCCAATATTAATATGCCATCTTCGGCTGCCTCAAACAGGCGTCGGTAACGAAGTTCGGAATCTTTCAATTTTTGCAAAGTAAAACCTCAACTTTCCTGGCTGTACCCTACGTCAACGCGGCAGAATGTCTTGCTTATACAGCTGGTACAGGCGCTAAACGCGCAAAAAATATGCTGATACTGCTATTTTATAACGAGCGTTCACCGAGCACATCCATCTGTTGACCAGAGTTCACCTCCGCCACTTGGGGGATATGGACACTCAAACGTCAGCGAGAATCTGTAGAAACAAATCCACCACTTGCGGGTCGAAGTGTGTACCGGAAGAGGTGCGGATATGCTCACGGACTTCTTCCACTCTCCAGGCCGGGCGGTATGGACGGTCTGAGCTCAATGCATCCCACACATCAACCACCGCGAAAATACGCGCAACCAGTGGAATGTGTATCCCCGCGAGTCCATGTGGATATCCGCTGCCATCCCATTTTTCATGATGATAGTAGGGAATATCCAATGCCTGCCGTAAATAGCGAATGGGAGAAAGCATCTCATAGGCGAAGACCGGATGCTTCTTCATGGCAACCCATTCTTCGGGCGTCAAAGGACCGGATTTAAATAAAATTCCATCTGGTACGCCCATCTTGCCAATATCATGCAGCAACGCGCCCCAGCGGACCTGCACCAATTCCTCTTCGCTCAAACCAAAGGCACGCGCCAGCTTCACAGTCATTCTGGTCACTCGCTGGGTGTGCCCTTCAGTTTCCTTGTCACGTAGATCAAGTGCGCGCGACCAACCTTCTATCGTGGCGTCATACGCCATGGCTAGCTCCGAATTGGATTGCTGTAAACTCTCAAACAGCAGAACATTTTCAATCGCAATCGCGGCCTGCCCCGCCAGCGCATTGAGAAAATCAAGCCACTCTGCATCGGGGGCAAGAACAGAGCGATGGAATATCTCCAACACGCCCTTCACCTGGCCTTTGGTAATTAACGGCACACCGTAGTAACAAATAAAATCATCACCGGTCAAAAAAGATTCGCGGAACAGAGTATCGGGTTCATCCTTTAGGTTGGGAATTTGGATCATTTTTCGTCCCAATGCGGCGCGGCCGGCATAACTTTCGCCCAAACGAATTTGCGCATTTCTAATGGCTTTGTTGCGGAAACCGCGCTCGGCACCATACTCTAACACTTGTGAAATCGGATTTAAGATCAGAATATCAGCCGCGTCAATCTCAAGTTCTGCGGTGACATGCATCAAAATTTCTGAGAGACTGAGTTTTAGATCAAAATTAGCCGCGATAATTTGGTCGATGGCGCTTAATGCGGTCAGGTGTTCAAATTGTCGTTGTATTCTTTCCTCGGCCTGTTTGCGTTCGGTGATATTTTCATGCGCCACCACGATCCATCTCTGACCGTTATTTTCAAAGTTTGTAATTCGCGCCACATACCATTGCTGTTGACCCGGAACATAACAGGGATACTCCACCCTGATCTCCCCCGTTCCCCTATTGCGGATTTCTCGAATCGCATTTGCAACCAAAGCCGCTTCCTCGGCATACTGACCTGTCGCCGAATCGCAAATATCGAGATAATTCAACCCAATACAATGGTTGGGATGTTTCAATCCATTCAACCTGCCAAAATTGCGCCAGGCCGAATTAACATGCACAACATTGCCTTCATCATCCAGGATGGTGATATTTGAAGAGAGGGCATCCTGAACGCTTTGTAAAAATTCACGCGCGTTTATTAACTTCTCCTCGGCCTGTTTGCGCTCTGTAATATCGATGATCATCCCGCTCAAAATATCCTTTTCAATGATTGCGCTCAACAGAATATTCCGCGTTTCTCCGCTTTTGGTTAACACATCAAGTTCGTGATTATTGATCCGGCCTTCTTCTTTCAGAATATCCAAAACCTTTGTCCGGTCTAACGGATCAACATAGTGCAGAATCACCCCCACCTGTTTCATATCCAGCATCAGGTTATAACCAAAGATGCGCGCCAGCGCGTCATTCAAAAACAGCAGATCGCCCTTGATCGTTGTGCGAAAGACGCCGACCAGCGCATTCTCGGCCAGATTACGAAATTCCTTTTCGGAACGGGCAAGTGCCTCTTCGGCCTGTTTGCGTTCAGTAATATTAACCATAATGCCCTGCCGGAATTGGGGCGGACCTTTCACAGAAGTGACCGAAACCAGTTGATCATGCACCCAAACCAAATGTCCATCACGGGCGATCATTCGATATTCCATATCAAAAGGTTCATTGTTCTGATCGGCAGTGAAGGCGTTCTCCAGCACACGCGAACGGTCATCAGGATGCAGCGCTCCCAGCCACGATTTCGGATCATCCAGCCATTCCTGCGGGGTGTACCCCAAAAGAGCCTCGATCTGCGGGCTGACATAAATACTGGTATTTGCATCGCCTACCGCATTCATATAAACCACCGTGGGGAGATGCTCAACCAACATGCGAAACTTCGCCTCAGATTCCTGCAAGGAATCTTCCGCCAGTTTACGATCTGTAATATTACGAATATTGCACTGGATTACCTTTTCCCCTCCAACCAGATACACATTGCTGACAAACTCCACTTCAATAAACCGGCCATCCTTCGTTTTGAGCGGCAGGTCTTCATAGCGGATATATTCATTTGCCTGCAAAGCCTCAAAGGCCTCCTTGCTGGATTCAATATCGCGGAACGCGCCCACTTCCCAGAGTTTTTTTTGGATAAACTCCTCGCGCGAATAACCCAACATGTTAATCAGATACGGATTCACATCCTCGATCATGCCTGTTTCGGCATCCAGGATCAGAATCCCATCCTGAGCTGATTCAAACAGGCGGCGGTATCTTATTTCAGATTCCTGTAAGGAATCCTCCACCAACTTGCGTTCGGTAATATCACGAATATTGCATTGGATCACTTTTTCATTTCCCGCCTGATATACATTACTGACAAACTCCACCTGAATCAAACGACCACCCTTCGTTTTGAGCGGCAAGTCTTCATAGCGGATATATTCATTCGCCTGCAATGCCTCAAAGGCTTCCTTGCTGGATTCGATATCGCGGAACGCGCCCACCTCCCACAATTTCTTTTTAATAAACTCCTCGCGCGAATAACCCAGCATATTAATCAAATACGGGTTAACATCCACGATCATGCCTGTTTCGGCATCCAGAATCAAAACTCCATCCTGGGCTGATTCAAACAGGCGGCGGTAACGAAACTCGGATTCTTTCAATGACAGTTCAATTAACATTTTTTTTTCGATTGCAGGTTTCATATCGTATGAATGCCCTTCTCATTCAAATTTCAAATTTGGCAAATAACGCCAACGCACGAATACACTCCGGCACTTAAGTTTATAAGAAAACACTCCCCTGGCGCATCATGCGTCTGGGGAGTGTTTCTCTCCGCCACTTGGGGGAGATGTAAAAATTCAGGAAATAATGCGGCTGCGCAAGGCCAAAGTCACTGCTTCGGTGCGGCTGGCGACTCCTAATTTTGAGAGTACATTACTGACATGCGATTTGATCGTGGATGGACTGACGGTTAACCTTCCGGCGATCTGTGTATTGTTCAACCCCTCCACCATCAAAGCCAGCACCTCGCGCTCCCGCTCTGTCAAATCAAGGCCGGGCACGGGCGGTTGGCTGGCTACCTGCACCAAAGCCTGCGCCGCTTCTGGAGAAAGGGTTGAACGGCCGGCATACGCGGCGCGAATGGCCCGCGCCAGATCATCGGCAGAGACATCCTTGAGTAAATAAGCAATTGCTCCGGATTCCAATGCTTTCTTGATCAGCTCTCCCTCTTTGAAACTAGTCAGCGCAATTACCTGCACCTGCGGATACATTTGACGGATGATGCGTGTTGCAGCAGCTCCATCCACATCAGGCATAACCATATCCATCAAGACCACATCCGGCAAAACTTCACCGCATAATTTGATGCCCGCCCGCCCGCCATCGGCTTCACCGGCCAATTCCAGATCATCGAAAACCTTCAGAAAGGTCGCCAATCCCTTACGCACCATTGTATGATCGTCCGCCAACATGACTCGAATCGGTTGGGATGAAATTGTCATATAGACTCCTTATTTGAGGAAATTGCACAGCGGATCGTGAGTTTAGTCCCCTGACCCGGTTGACTCACAATGGATAACTGCGCCCCTGCGCCGTCTGCGCGCTCTTGCATCATCCCCAACCCGTAATGACCTGAGAAAACTTGCTGCGTATCAAACCCCTGACCGTTATCCTGGATACACATCTCAATCACATCCTCCACCTGTATCAGACACACCTCCACCTGAGTGGCTTTGGCGTGTTTGGCAATATTACTCAAAGCCTCCTGGCACACACGATAAAAAGCGATCTGCACTTCAGCTGGCAGGGAAAACTCTCCGTCAATGGACACAGTCAAAGGGACGTTGGTTCGGCCAGAGAACGCATTTCCCAACAGCCGCAACAGATCATTCAAACTTGAATCAGTCAACGTCGAAGGCCGCAGTTCCGCCAGCAGGGCGCGCATCTCAGCCATCGCACCGCGTGTCAGGCGGCGCAAGTCTTCAAGCGAACGCCTCGCCTCCAACTGATCGCGATCCCACAAACGCGGCAACACTTCCGCGATCAATCCGGCAGAAAACAAAGACTGATTGACAGCATCGTGCAGGTTGCGGGCCAAACGCTGCCGCTCTTCCAACACCGCGAGTTCCTGTGCGTGCCCATACAGTTCAGCATTGATCATCGTGATCGCCGCCTGATTGGCAACACTCAAAGCCAGATCCGCATGGTGGACAGTGAAATAATTGCGCATCTCGTGTGCCACGCCCACACCGCCAATGATACGTCCCTTCACAGCCAATGGCACCCACATCCACGATTGCATTCCATCCAACAGCACAGCAGCTTCATCAGATAGAAGCGAACGTAAAAATTGCGCCGGTGGAGTATCGCTCCAGACATCCGCGATACGTATCGGTTGATGTTTATTAAATAACGCAACCAGAGTCTCAGAGTCTTTCAAATGTATATGGACCGACCCCAACTGTTCCAGGTATTGTGTTCCGCGCATTGCCAATGTCACCAGTGAAGAACCTTCCAAAGCAAAGAGACCGCCGTGTGTAAACTCAATGATCTTCCGCAACTGGTCAAGGATTAACTCCGGCTGAAGTTCCAAAGTGGAAGCCAGCGTATGCGAAATCTCCAGCAAGGTAGCTTGCTCATGCGTGCGGACTTCCACACGCCGCCCAAGCAATTGTTCTATTTGCATCCGCTTACTCACATCACGCACAACATTCAGCAAACAGGGCCGGCCTTGATAGGTGTACGCAGTCCCGCGCCAGACAGCGTAAAATGTTGAACCATCACGGCATACATCCAGAGTCTGAATATCAAACACCCCGTCCGGCTGAAACACCTGAATGGATTCACCAAATACAAACTGACTGTCAGAATGAATACAAGCTATCAACGCCAAACCGATAAATTCTGCATGTGTATAACCATGCATGGCACAAGCCGCAGGATTCGCCATCACCACAAGGCCGCTTTCAAGATCATTGACGATCAGCCCATCGGCAGCGACATCAAAAATATCCTTGTACAGTCCTGCCTGTTCTTCACCTTCTTTATAAATTCGACTCTGTTGCATGTTAATCTCCGATCTGATTGTACAGCAGCTATACATTGTTAATTTAAGACAGCCGCCCGGCTATTGATGAGTGGTCAGCCGTCAAAACAACGCTACCCAGCATCACCCGCACCTCATGCAGTTGACCATCATCCGCCAGCGGAATCAGATTGCCGATCAATGGAATTCCATCCAGAGTAATATTCAAAACACCGCGCTCCACACCATTTGGATTCTCCACGCTGATCTTGTAATGTGTATGTCCAAAACGATAATCCACTTTATATCCCAGCCAATGAGCGGGAATACACGGATTGATCGTTAACGTATCTGCAACCCGGGCAATGCCCAAAATGGCTTCGATCCCCAGCCGATACATCCAACCGGAAGAGCCTGTATACCAGGTCCAGCCGCCGTGACCGATATGCGGGGGCACGCTGTAAATATCGGCGGCAATCACATAAGGCTCCACTTGATAACGTACCGCCTTCTCAAAGGTATCTGCATGACGAATCGGATTCAACAAGTGGAACAATTCAACGACACGGCTGCCCTGCCCGAGTTTTGCAAAGGCCCAGGCGGTCCAGATCGCGGCGTGTGTATATTGTCCGCCGTTTTCGCGCACACCCGGCAGATAGCCTTTGATATATCCCGGGTCACGCTCTGATTTGTCAAAAGGCGGCGTGAACAACAAAATCATTTGATCCGCAGATTTCACCAAACGCCGATCTACAGACTCCATTGCCTGCGCCGCGCGCGATGAATCCGCTGCGCCCGATAAAACCGCCCATGATTGCGCGATCGAATCGATCTGACATTCAATATTCTCATGCGACCCCAAGCGCGAGCCATCATCATAGAAGGCACGCAGATACCAGTTGCCGTCCCAGGCATGAGCTTCGAGGGCCTGCGCTAATTTATCTGCTTGTTCAAGATACAACGCAGAGTCATCGTTCATGAACTGCATCAGCGGCGCAAACTGTTTGAGTGTGGCATACAGGAACCAGCCGAGCCAGATGCTCTCCCCGCGTCCATACATCCCGACTCGATTCATCCCATCATTCCAATCGCCGCCGCCCATCAACGGCAGTCCGTGCGCACCGGATGTACTTCCCTTTTCAATCGCGCGGCGGCAATGCTCATACAAAGTATGCAGATCAGTTGACGTTTCGTATTTTGTATAGCGTTCCATTTCACCCGGTCTGAGCGCTTCGCCTTTTAGAAAAGGAATGCTTTCGGACAAAATAAATTCATCACCGGTTGCAGAAACATATTCAGCAGTGACATACGGCAGCCAGAGCAGATCATCCGAGAAGCGCGTCCGCACTCCGCGCCCGGCAGGCGGATTCCACCAATGCAGCACATCGCCCGCTTCAAATTGATGCCGCGCCGCTTCCAAAATTTGCGCGCGCACAATATCAGGCCGGGTATGCAGCAAAGCCAGCACATCTTGAAGTTGATCGCGGAAGCCAAACGCACCGCTTGATTGATACAACGCAGTGCGTCCCCATAAACGGCAGGCGATCGTTTGATATAACATCCAGCGATTAAGAATCAGATCCAGCGCGGGATCGGGCGTCTCAACCGTGATGACGTTTAGAAGTTCATCCCATTGACTTTGGACAGCCTGCCAGATCGTTTCAACCTCCGCCCGTGCCTGAATCTGTCCGATCAATGCCAGACTCTCAGCCCGATCTTTTCCCTCCCCAATTAAGAAAAAGACTTCCTGCACAGCGCCCGGCGCGAGATCAACATGGAGTTGGATCACCGCGCACGGATCGAGCCCGGCATTGACCGCGCTTTCCAATCCGATCCGCTCAAGCGCCGCCGGAGCCCGCAGACTTCCCATGCGCCCTAAAAATTCTGTGCGGTCAGTGGTCACGCCATGCGGTTTGTGACTGGAAGCTAAAAACGCAACACGTTGACCGAACTCGCTATTGAAATGATTGGAAGCAAGCAAGGCATTTTTTTCAGGATCAAACTCGGGCATGATGTGCGCCTGATGAATATCGCGGGTTGTGCCAAGCACCCATTCTGCATAGTATGTGACCGTAACCCGGCGCGGACGGTCCCATAGATTTTGTAAACGCAAATGCACGATCTTAACCGGCGCATCAGGCGCAGCGAACAAACGCAGTTTTTGATTCAAGCCATGACTCTGACTCTCAAAGATCGAATACCCCGCACCATGCCGGATGATATGAGTCACATCCGCACCGGCCGGCATAAGAGTCGGAGACCAGACCAGGCCGGTCTCTTCATCACGCAAATACAATGCTTCGCCCGGCATATCCGTCACCGGATCGTTGCGCCAGGGGGTTAATCGATTCTCGCCGCTGTTCTCGGCCCAGGTACAGCCTGAACCTGATTCTGAAACCAGAAATCCAAATTGCGGATTGGCAATAATGTTGACCCACGGATGCGGCGTGTGCTGTCCGGGTTGAAGATGGATGACATACTCCCTGCCATCACGAGTAAAGCCGCCGAGGCTGTTGTCCATTAGCAGGTCATCTGGCAGGGCAAGCAATGGCGTCGGTTCAGGATCAAGTTTCGGCGAGAGTGAAGCGGTGAATTGCGGTAGAAGAGTCGGTTGGGCGGTTAATCTCAAAGCGTGATCCGCCAACGTCCCGCCTTTCTCATCCAAAATAACACCCGCCACGGTTTCAAATAAAATCTGATCAGCCTGCTGCAATTGATCGGTGCGCAGTATGAAAATTCCATCGCGTTGATTTAACGAAGCGTCCACGCCTATACGATGAATGCGACGTTGAATAGCGTTATGCAGATCGAGTGCATACCCTGTATCCTGATCGTTAAGGATAACAAGATTAACCGTGGCATGATGAGTGCGCCAATAGGTAAAGGCTTGCAATGCCTCGCGCAGCAAAGGCGACTCGCCATCACGAACGCGCACCAGCAGGATCGGATAATCGCCCGAAATACCGAAGGCCCACAAGTCTGATTGTCCCTTTTCGTTCTGCGCCAGAATATGCGGCTCAGCACGCAGCACGCCTGTTGGGTGGATCAAAGCGGAATATAGTCGTTGAATGTTTTCAATGGCATACGCATTCAATCCAAGTTTGAGCAGTTCACGCTCACTATAAGCACGCGATTCGTTGAAGGCGCGATGAATGGATTGCCCGGTTTGGTACCCTGATAATTTTTCAAGCGCTTCTTCCCGTGTTGATGCAGCGACCGTTAAAAATGTAACTCTGGTCTTTGCATGAGGTTTCAAATCAATATTTTGTGCGAGTGAAAAGATCGGGTCAAGTGTGCCACCGGTCGTGCCGGGCAGATGCCGATTTCCGCTTTTTAATGCAGCGGGATTATGCATGGTACGCGACCTGCCCAAAAATTTAGCACGGTCACTTTCATGTTCTCCGGTCACTTTGCGGCCGGCTTCGATCACCATCGCATGAATCAGCACGATAGGTTTTTCATCTGCAGAGCGCGGACGCCGTTCAAATACAAGCGCGTTCTCTCTGGGGAGATATTCGCTCTCGATAAAAAGTTTATTGAAGGCAGGGTGTCTGCGGTCGGCTGATTGCGCCGCCAGTACCACTTCACCATAACTCGCCACCTTCAAACGACGAGGACGGTCACTATCGTTCAGAATATTCACCCGCCGGATCT
Organism: Candidatus Villigracilis proximus; assembly: GCA_016715195.1. Taxonomy (GTDB): domain Bacteria; phylum Chloroflexota; class Anaerolineae; order Anaerolineales; family Villigracilaceae; genus Villigracilis; species Villigracilis proximus. The sequence goes on along the minus strand of JADKBB010000013.1, from coordinate 34,707 downwards.
CAACACCGTCTGTGCTGATCGTGACTCCGGTGCGCAGGGATATCCCATTATCAGAACGCTGGAACTCAACTTTGTGCGGATAGAACGATACATCCTGATTATCAGGAGAACAGCCAATCGGCTGACAAGTGGCAGACCAAAGCGCTCCATTCTCGCGGTCTTGCAAATAGATCCACGTGCCCCACTGGTCGAGGGTTGTGTCTGCGTGCCAGCGGGTTAATGCAAATTCGCGCCACTGACTAAATCCGCCGCCGGCATTGGTGATGAGCAAACTTGTATCACCCTGCGAAAGTACATGCACCTGTGGAATGGGACTATCCACCGGCACGCGCCACGGCAAACTGTTTACAACACGAACCGCTCCCTTGACCGTATCTGCGGGTTCATCGGGATGCGGAAATTCAATCGGCGGGCTTTGCGGGATCTTTTCCTGAAGCAGCAGCTCCATGCTCTTAATATGCTCATTGGCATGAAAACGTTTCACCATCACATCATCCAAAAGATAATTGGATGCCGCCATCAGGATCATGCCCTGATGATGCGCCATATAGGATTGCACAATTGCGGAGGTCTGTCCGGCAGGCAGGCGCGACTTGGTGTAATCCAACGCTTCGTAAAAGCCAAAGCGCCCAAGCATATTCAATTGCTCCAACTGTGCCATATTCTCCAGCACTGCCTGCGGTTGAAGAGAGAGTCCCATTAATGATGCGTAGGGAGTTACCACCAGATCATTGCGCAGTTCGCGTTTGTAACCGAGATCCGGCACGCCAAATGCCCGGTATTGATAATTTAAATTAAGATCGAACGCGTAATATCCGGATTCTGAAATTCCCCAGGGTACTTCCTCTTCCTTTCCATAACTCACCTGTGCCTCAAGCGCAGCATAACAGCTATCTGAAAGGAATGTCCCGGCATAATTTTTAATGAAGAGAGTCGGCATGAGATATTCGAACATGGTTCCACTCCACGAGAGCAGAACCTGCTTGCCGTTGGCCTCTGTCACCGGCCGTCCCAAATGCTGCCAGTGACTCTGCGGCACATCTCCCTTTGCAATGGCGACCAAACTGGCGATGCGTGCTTCAGATGCCAGAAGATCGTAATAACTCGGATCAAGTTGTTCGGTGCTGGCGTTATATCCAATGTGAAAAACCTGCCGGCGTTCATGGAATAAAAAGCGGAAATCCATATTGGTCACGGCGGCATCTGCCTGCTCGGCCATATCGCGAAAGCCGATCAGCAGCGGCTGCACGGTCATGTGGGCTGTTGAAAGATCATCACTCAAACTTTTACACCATGCGAGTGTCGCCTCATCCGGTTGCTGCATCTTAAACTCGTTCAATGCTTTTTGAACATGCTCATACACGGCGGATGCCTGCTCAAGTACGGGCAGTTCAACGGGCAGACGGTTACGGAAATCCTGCCAGGCGGGAGTCAACATAAACGGCGCGGGAGATGCATCCAGGCGGCTGATCCAGGGTGCAAATAAATCCAGACTGCGCTGCATATCTTTTAAGTGGTGCTGCATTAGGTCAAGATAGAGTTGCAGATCGATCAGGGATTCAGGCTGTAGATTGGGATGACTCTCAAGCAGATCCATCAAACGATGCGAGACTCTTTCCCAGCCTTCGCCTGAGAGCCAGTCGAGAGTCATCTTCCACGCTGCGGGCTGGGTTTGCATGGCGCTGATGCGTTCGTAAATACTGGTCAACTCAACTTCAAAAGATTCAATGGAAGCGTGTGGATTATTTTTTTCAAGCGCCTGTAATGCTTCAGCCAGAATATCCAGAATGGTCAATAAACCCTGCCATTGTTTTTCACCCAGGACAGGCGCTTGTGTCATGGCAAGACAACCCTGTCGCAACGTAATTAAACAGGCGGCCAGATTACCGCTGTCTACAGTGGAAATGTAACGGGGCGGGAGTGCTATTAGTGTTTGTGAGTCGTACCAGTTAAGAAGATGTCCGCGGTAATGTTCCAGATCGTTCATGGTCTCAAGTGTTGAGCGCAAGCGGACGGCCAGTTCAATTAATCCCATATATCCCAGATCATAAGCTGAGAGTGTAGAGACCAAAAATAAACCGATATTGGTTGGCGTGGTGTAGTGCGCCACACTTCCGCGCGGTGACTCTTGAAAATGATCGGGCGGCAGCCAATGGTCATTCGGGCCGGCGAACTGTTCAAAAAATGCCCAGGTGCGCCGCGCCAAACGATGAACCTGTCTGCGTTGAGGCAGCGAGAGCGGAGTAACCGTATGCATAACGGGCTTGCTGATCGTATAAGCGATCTGCGGTGAGACAAGCCAGGCAAACAGCAAGGGCAGCGCAATCCATAACGCACTGGGATTAAGAATGAAAATCGTTATTCCCAATAGAGCGGTAAAGACCAAAGACGCCACCATTTCATTCAGTGTTTCGTAATGCGCGTTCAATCCAAAAGCACGCGCCACATTAGCCGCCGTTGTCCATTGCAGCAGGTTTCTGCGCGCGATCAACAGACGCGCCAATGTAGTACGAATTGCGCCCAGCATCAGCAGCGCTTCATACGGCAGAAAAACAATGGAAAGCGCCCAGCGGGTAAGCGGCAGTTGAGTTGGTTTGATAAGTTGTTTAAGAGTTAATCCGCTCTTAAAATTGTATCGAACGTGTTGAACAGTTTGCGCCATGATAGGCAGAATGGAAGGCAGCAATACCAGCAAAGTCCAGACCAGAGGCGAGCCGGGCAAATACAACCAGCCCGCAATTAGCAGCGCCAACAAAGTGGGCGGCAGAAGACTGCGGCGCATGTTATCAAAGATCTTCCAAACATTGATAATGGATAATCGATTACGCGCGAGTCCGTTTTCATTTTGGACAATGGGAAACAACCACGGCAATAACTGCCAGTCGCCGCGAATCCAGCGCCGCAAACGATGAGCATAGACTACATAACGCCACGGATATTCCTCGTAGAGCACGATGTCTGTGACCAGTGCCGCGCGGCCATAAATCCCTTCAAACAGATCATGGCTGAGCAGAGTATTCTGGCGCACCTGTCCCGCCAGACTGCGTTCAAAAGCGGCGACATCATAAATCCCCTTGCCCACGTAACTGCCTTCGCCAAATAGATCCTGATACACATCTGAAACGGCGAAGGAATACAGGTCAAAGCCGGAGTTTCCGGCAAAGATTTGCGAAAAGATGGAACGATTCGCGCTGGTCGGCTTGATCGCTACACGCGGCTGCAAAACTGTATACCCGGCAACAACTGTCCGTCCGTCTGCGGAAAATTCAGCATGGTTAAGGGGATGTGCCAGGGTCGCGATCAATTGATTGGCACTACCCTGCGGCAGGGATGTATCTGCATCAAGCGTGATCACATATTTGATGCCAGATAAAATACTCGCATCCCCCACCTGGGTTGTGTAGTGTGCCTGAGGCGCCCGCCGCTCCCGCTCTCCTGATCGATGCCGAAGATTTTCATCTTCAAGTTGTGCATCTCCCAGGTTGAGCAGCAGCCGATTAAAATCGGCCAGTTTTCCGCGTTTGCGTTCCCAGCCCATCCACACACCCTCTGATCGATTCCACTGACGATGTCGATGGAATAAATAAAAGGGCGCGGCTTTCGCGTATTTCTTATTTAAGTTTTCAATACCGAGGCTTGCCAGATCAAGCAATTTTTCATCCTTTGGCATATCCTCTGACGGCGCATCACTAAAGTCGGTCAGCAATGCATAGGTCAATTGCGGGTCTGGATTGGATAAATAATAAAGCTCCAACTCTTGCAGCAGATGGTTGAGTTCAGTTTCACTTTCCAATAAAGTTGGGACAACCACCATGGTACGGTTTCCAGCTGGAATGCCTTCAGAAAAATCCATACGCGGCAGGCTTTGCGGCTTGATGCGATGGGTCACATTCCAATGCACAAGGTTGATGGCGGCTTCTAATGCCAAACCAAACCCAAGCACCCCCACCGTGATAAGTTGAGCAAGCGACCCGCCTGAATCCATTGCATATAAGACCAGTCCAAAAGCAAAGAGCATGGAAAGGAAGGCAATACTTCCAAGATAAATAAACGTGGGAACTGTGAGCAAGGCGCGGCGCAGTTGAACTCTGAATTCCAACTGATAATTTATATTTTTTTCGAGTTTGGCACGGCCTTTATCGATCAGATAAAAACCAATGTGCGCTTCCCGGCGGGATGCATTATCACTGACAGTGCGGGCAAGTTCAACCGTGGAGAGTGCGATCTCCTCTTCACTAAAATTTGAATGGCGTGATAATTCCTCGATCACGCTGCGATAACTATTGCGTGTTTTAAAATCCATGCCGGCGTAGATATTCGCCGGGTCATTACGTAAAATCTTTTCCACACGACTTGTCTGCTCAAAAAAATCCTTCCAGTCTGTGGAGGCAAGCAGACGCAGACTAAGAAAACAATTGGCGACAATCGTTTCATTTGCCGGCGCAAAGAAAATAAATTCGTTCGCGGCCTGCCTCTGAGCCTTCGTCACATCCATTCCAGTCAATTCAGCGGCGGCGTAGACGAGCTGTTCCAGAATTCCAATGCGCAGCATGATCGGAAACGCCCACAACTCCCCAATCGTCAACGGCGTGACCTGCTGATAGTATTGGATAAAAGCCGCAGATTGAGTCAGATCGAGCTGACTCTGACTGTATAAAATCCATTCGTGCGCGAGGGCAAATATCCGCGTGTGGTCTTGAAGGGATGTCTCATCCAATTTGGGTAACTGGCCGAGGAAACTTTCAGGCAGGTCCTCTTTGATCTGGCGAAAGGTCTGTTTGACAATGTAGAAATTATCCAGCATCCATTCACCGGCATGGGAAACCGGCAGGTCATCTGACGGCGCAATTTTAAATAATGCGTTGGCGTTACTTAAAACCTGCTCCCAGGTTTTCAAATGTTTCAATAGGTCAGTTTTTTTGAGCGCGATGCTTCAATGTTATCCACGCCCACAACCGTGACTGCGGCATGTGTTTGCGCCAGTTGACGCGCGAATTCTCCCAGCCGACTATCGGTATCTGAGCTGGCTGGTTCTGATGAAATAACCTGCGGGGCAATTTGCATGGGTTAACGCTCTACGCGTTCAGTTGCAGGCAGTTCCGGCGGAATTGTCTCCAGCTTCGGAGGCAGATCCTGCACAATGAGAAGCGGCACTTTTCCATACAGGATGAAATTATTAACGAGACTTCCATAAGGCCATTGATGATTCCCCGAGTACCCATGCGCGCTTAACACAACCATATCGAATTGCTCCTGCTCCTCCAGTTGATGCAGCGCGACGGCGGCATTGTCACTGGTGATGAGATGCGTATTAACGTTAATGCCTTCCAGATATGAACGCGCCTTGATCTGTTCGAGATAGCGCTCGGCTTCTTCATGATTACGCTCAACCATGCGGTTGGAAAGATCAATGTCTTCGGGCGCAGGCGGCATTTGACGCGCCATCTCCGGCGTTTTCACAACATGCACGAGATGTACCTGGGATTTATGAAAATGTGCCAGTTGCGTGATGACCGGTAAAACATTCTCCGCCCGCTGGGATCCATCCAGTGGAACCAGAATACGCCGATAAAGCGGAGCCGCTGACAATTCATCAGAGTAGACTCCGTATTGATGCGCCCGAACGATCAATAGCGAAGTCTGTGCGCTAAGGATGATCTTTTGTGTAACGCTGCTGAGTCCCCATTGCGTCAGGCCATTCCGCCCATGCGTGCTCAATACGATCAATTTCATTCCCTGATTTTGAGCATATTCAATGATCCCTTCGGCCACCAGCCCTTCCACGACTGTCGTGCGGGACCGAACACTTAATCCCTGGAAACAGGACTTTATCTTTTCCAAATAAAGCGCTGACTTTGTCTTATTGATCTGCCAGTTAAGTAGATCAAACATTTGCGCCGATGTGCCCGCCTGATTTTTCTCCAACATACGCAACAGGGTGACTTCCGCATCAAATGAGCGGGAGATGGCAACGATATGCGGCAAAACACAATCCGCCAGTTGCGAGCCGTCCAATGGGGCGAGAATAGTATCGAACATGGGGTCATCCCTTCGATTCTTGCATAATGCCAAAATCAATTGACTAAGTAGTAAGAACCTTAATCAACTGCATAGTGGCAGTATTCATAATGTGATTGGGCTTGGGATTCATCTCGCGTATGCGAGTGGTATTAAGAAGCGCCGCGGAATGTTACGATAATCAGACTTGTAACGCACCTGGCAGAAATGAGTCTCAACCGTAAGCGGTTTAACTTACTAAAATCAGTATACTCCACTTTACGCGGATTAAAAGCATGACCTTCCATGTCCTGATCGATTATTCATTTTTCCAACACATAACTTCTCTGGCAATTCCCGCTATATCATTCAGAAGTACTTCCAAACAGGGAACAAAAAAAACAAGCTGCCGCAAAATTTCAATCGGGTTTACACAAAGCTGCATACAACTTTATTTTTGATTTAGATACGATTGCGCTTCGCCCGGCAGAGAATCCAACCCATCAAACAAGTCCCACGTCTCCACATGGTCAACCGATTCGCCAGGATTTAACATTTTTAGCGGAGCGAGGCTTTCGAGTTCCACAAATTGATCGCCGCAATATATTTCCGAATTGCAATTATTATCAGGGTGAAGCGAGTCAACATGAGCATCAAACGTCTTGCGGAACAAAATACCATCCAGCCAATAAGCCAGCCAACCGTGAGGATTAAAATAACCCATTTTGAAAGGCGGCAGAATCGCATCTGCATTGAAGAATGTAAATTCATCCCCCAGTTTCAGCCGCGGATCGTTGATACGCGCGTATGGCCAGAATGAAAATTGACGATTGGCAAGCAAACCTGCCGCATCTACATTCCCAACAGGCATGGGCAAAATTGCTGTTCCGCCCAAACGAAACTGGGTAATTGTCCACGGTGCCAACTCCACCGGCCATAAGCCATCATTGACGAGTGTATGAATCAATTTCACAGATGGCTTATCAGCCGCCAGATGAATTTCGATCCGTTTACGAATCCCTGAGCCGGGTTCTGTTTGCGTTTCAAGAATCACACCATTGGGTAATTCCGTAATTATCATTTCACCGATGTCTGGAATATAAGTCCGCGGCAAGGCTTCGGGAGAATGCCACAGACGATGCCCGCCGCGAAAATAAAAATTCCCATAGGGCGTCGGGATCGGCGGCAGATGACTCAAATCTGCCAGCATGTTGGGCTTGCCCGCAGGGATAAGCCCGGAAATACGCTGTGATTCAGTTAGATACTCAATTTGCAAAAAGTCATTTTTCAAAACACGTTTGTTCATGATTGTTTCTACCAGTATTGGTGTACCAAAGTGCGGATTTTTGAATCGTAGATCGTGCAGACTTTATCCATCGTATCAGAACTTAACGCAGGCATGTCAGCCGATCTGACATTATCCTCAGCCTGAGCAGGGTTTTTTGCTCCGGGGATGGCACATGTCACAGCGTCAAACATCAGGATCCAGCGCAGAGCGAACTGCGGCATTGTCCAGCCAGCGGGGACGAGCGCGCGCAATTCCTCAACAGCCTTCAAGCCAGTTTCATAATCCACGCCTGAGAAGGTTTCACCGCGATCAAAAGATTCACCGTGACGATTAAAAGCGCGGTGATCGTCCGCTTCAAAATTGGACTTGGCAGTTAATTTACCGGTCAACATGCCGCTGGCCAGCGGCACGCGCGCCAAAATCCCCACCTTACGGCGAATGGCTTCAACAAAAAATAACTCGGCAGGCCGCTGGCGAAAAATATTAAAAATAATCTGCACGGTCTGCACATTGGGATATTCAATGGCCTTGAGCGCCTCTTCCACTTTTTCAACGCTCACACCGTAATGACGCAGCTTGCCCGCATGGACAAGATCATCCAGCACGCCGAAAGTTTCTGGCATGTAATAAACTTCTGTCGGCGGGCAGTGCAATTGCAAAAGATCAATTGATTCGGTATTTAGATTCTTGAGACTGCGTTCGACGAAAGCAGTCAGGTTCGCGCGACTATACCCACCCGCCAGATGCGGATCAAGTCTGCGCCCGGCTTTGGTTGCCACATAAATGGTTTCGCTGCGCTCTTTGCGGAGCTGCGCCACCAAACGCTCCGAGCGTCCATCGCCATAAACATCGGCGGTATCAATAAAGTTAACTCCCAGATCAATGGAACGATGCAAAGCCGCCAGTGAATCTTTATCATCCACTTTGCCCCATGTGCCGCCAATTGCCCATGCCCCAAAAGAAACCGTTGAAACCTTCCAGCCTGTACGTCCAAGTTCGCGATATTGCATGATGTCATTCCTTTAGTTCAAAAGAAACCCTAAAGGTCTTTTAGACCTTTAGGGTTTTAAGTTACAAACCTTTGTTCAAATGATAGTACAGATCATTCCAACGCAACTTTTCACGGAATTCCTGCACACGGGTATTTTCATCAATGACCACAAATTCAATGCCGGCCATATCAGCAAAATCCTGTAAGTGTTCTACATTGACTGAATAGCTGAAACTTGTGTGATGCGCTCCGCCGCATAGATCCATGCGGCGGCAGCTACTGAAAGGTTGGGACGCGGCAGCCACAGCGCACGCGCCACCGGCAATTTGGGAAGCGGAGCATCGTTCGGAACGACATCCACGACGTTGGCGATCATGCGGAAGCGGTCACCCATGTGGATGATGGACGCGCCGACAGCGGCCCCCAACTGTGAGTCAAATACCAATCGGACGGGATCAGCCTTCCCCCCGATCCCGAGCGGATGAATTTCCAGTTTCGGTTTGCCCGCCGAAATCGATTCACAAATCTCAAGCATGTGTGCGCCGAGATTCTTGTCACCGCTGGCACTGAAATGATAGGTGTAATCTTCCATGAAGCTGACGCCGCCTTCCAACCCTGCGTTCATGACCTTCATCGCACGTACAAGCGCGGACGTTTTCCAATCGCCTTCTGCACCAAAGCCGTAGCCATCACGCATCAAACGCTGAACAGCGAGGCCGGGCAATTGGGTCAGACCGTGCAGATCCTGGAATGTAGTGGTGAAGGCTTTGAAGTCGCCGTCTTTCAAAAAGTTGCGCATTCCAATTTCAATGCGTGCACCATCCCGCAGAGACGAGTTTCGCGCGCCGCCGGGTTTAAGTTCGGCAGAGACTTCATATTCATCGAGATAAGTTTTGACTAGTGAGTCAATTTCAGCATCTGTTGCATCGTTGACATATTTCACCAGATCGCCAACGCCATAGCCATTGACGGAATATCCAAGTTTAATTTCCGCTTCAACCTTATCGCCTTCGGTCACAGCGACTTCGCGCATGTTATCGCCAAAGCGGGCCAGCTTGCCGCCCTGCCAATCAGCCCATGCGGATGCGGCGCGCGACCACACACCCAACTGTCTTTGCACTTCCTCATCCTGCCAGTGACCAACCACCACCTTACGCTCGATGCGCAAACGGGTCCCGATGAAACCAAATTCACGGTCACCATGCGCGGACTGATTAAGATTCATAAAGTCCATGTCAATTGTTGCCCATGGAATTTCACGATTGTATTGAGTGTGCAAATGTGCAAACGGCTTCTTGAGCAAGGTCAGGCCGGAGATCCACATTTTTGCCGGCGAGAAAGTATGCATCCATGTGATGAGACCGATGCATTTCTTCGACGAATTTGCTTCAAGGCACAATTCACGAATCGCATCGGGCGTGGTAAGGACAGGTTTGAAAACAACTTTCACAGGCAAATATTTTGAAGCATCAAACGCCGCCGCGATCTCGCGCGAATGTTCGGCAACCTGTTCCAATGTCTTGGGACCATACAAATGCTGACTGCCCGTTACGAACCAAACTTCATTTTGTTTTAGATCGATCATGATTAAGTCTCCTTGTTTTTTTCTGATGATAGACCGTAGACGATAGACCATTGACAATCTTTCATCGTCCATGGTCTATCGTCTATTGTCCGTAATAGGCATTTGCGCCGTGCTTTCTCAAGTAGTGCTTATCTAACAATTCCTGCTGCATGGGCTGAATTTCAGGGGTGAGCATCATGGCGTGGATGTTCATAAACGCAACTTCTTCCATCACTACTGCGTTGTGAACAGCATCCATCGCATCCTTGCCCCAGGCAAACGGACCGTGGCTGTAGACAACCACGCCAGGAACAGCATCGGGATTTTTACCCTGGAAGGTTTCTATGATGACCGTGCCCGTTTCTTTCTCGTACTCACCCTGAATCTCCTCGACAGTCATTTTTCTTGTGCAGGGAATTTCGCCGTAAAAATAATCACCATGGGTGGTGCCGAGCGCAGCAATACCGCGCCCAGCCTGCGCAAAACTCGTCGCCCAGCGGCTGTGCGTATGGACGATGCCGCCGATATTCGGAAAGGCTTTGTAGAGTTCAAGATGTGTCGGCGTATCGGATGAAGGTTTAAGCTCACCATCTACAACTTTGCCCGATGACAATTCAATCACCACCATGTCTTTGGCTTTCATCGTTTCATAGGCAACGCCCGAAGGCTTAATCACAACCAATCCCTTCTCCGGATCTATGCCAGATACGTTACCCCAAGTAAACTTGACCAGTCCATGTTTGGGCAGCAACAGATTTGCCTGAAATACTTGTTCTTTAAGTTTTTTGAGCATGATTCCTCTTTTTGAAGTAATAAGTAGAAAAGTAATAAGTAGATAAGTAAACAAGTTCTGTATATGTCTGCCTGTCTACTTAATTACTCACTTCACTTCAATCCTTCCACTGCGGCTCGCTCAATACCAAGCCCAGATTTATATCTTTCCATGAATGCAGCAAAACCATCCACATCTTTTTGGTCGGGTGCCATGGTGGAGCCTTTTTCCCCTGCAAAGACTTTTTCCGAGAGATACGCTTCCAGAGGTTGACTCCCTGTCTTATGAAGCATGTAGGATGCCAGCAATGCAATTCCCCACGCACCACCTTCGCCGGCGGTCTCCATCACAGAAACAGGGACATTCATCGCGGCTGCCATCATCTTTTGCCCGACATCCTTTGTTTTGAAGAAACCGCCATGCCCCAGAAGCTGATCGATCTTCACTTTTTCCTGCTCAAAGAGAATGTCCATACCGAGTTTCAATGTACCCAGTGCTGAGAACAAATGAACGCGCATGAAATTTGCAAGTGTGAAGCGGCTTTCGGGTGTGCGGACAAACAAGGGGCGTCCCTCTTCAAAATTCGTAATAGACTCGCCTGAAAAATAATTGTAAGCAAGCAACCCACCGCCATCCATATCGCCTTCAAGGGATTTTTTAAAGAGCATTTCAAACAACTTGGATTCACTTATCTCAACGCCAAGCGTCTCAGTGAATTCCTTAAATAGATCAACCCAAGCATTGAGATCGGAAGTGCAATTATTGGCATGTACCATCGCTACAGGTTTGCCCGTGGGAGTCGTTACCATATCGATCTCTGGATAAAGTTTTGACAACGCCTTTTCAAGAACGATCATGGCGAAGACAGATGTCCCAGCGGATACATTACCGGTTCGCTCTGCCACACTGTTAGTTGCTACCATACCCGTACCTGCATCTCCCTCAGGCGGACAGAGCGGAACGCCCGCTTGTAGTTGTCCGCTGGGGTCGAGTAGTTTTGCGCCTTCTTCAGTAAGAACACCTGCTGCATCTCCAGCCACTAAAACTTTCGGCAAAATATCTTCAAGCCTCCACGGAAGGTTTTCGGCTTTGAGTTGTTCGTTGAAGAGTTCGATCATGCGTGCATCGTAATTGTTGATCTTGCTGTCAATGGGAAACATGCCTGATGCTTCGCCAATGCCCAACACTTTTTGCCCCGTCAACTTCCAATGGACATAGCCAACGAGTGTGGTCTGGTGGCTGATGTCTTCAACATGCGATTCCTTGTTCAAGAGTGCTTGATACAGGTGGGCAATACTCCAACGTTGGGGAATATTAAATTGGAACAGGTCTGTGAGTTTTTCTGCAGCTTGTCCCGTCATGGTGTTGCGCCAGGTACGAAACGGGACAAGCAGTTTCCCATCTTTGTCAAAGGCCATATAGCCGTGCATCATGGCGCTAAAGCCGATGGACCCGACAGTCTTGAGCGTGACACCATATTTTTCAGAGACATCTTTATTAAGATTTTGATAGCTTTCCTGCAAACCTTTCCATACAGCATCAAGGCTGTATGTCCAGACGCCGTTTTCGTATTGATTCTCCCACTCATGGCTGCCTGAAGCGAGCGGCATATGATCCTCGCCAATCAGCACAGCCTTGATGCGAGTCGAACCGAGCTCGATGCCAAGAACGGTCTTTCCGCTCTCGATTGCTTTTTGGATATCTTTTTGATTCATATTCATCTCCTGTGATACGGACAACGGATGATAGACCATGGACGATGGTTCGTCATCTGCGGTCTATCGTCTATCCTGGATACCAAACTTTGCGCGGATCATTCTCTGCGCGTACATAATCAAAGGCGGCGTCAATCAATTTGTGCAAGTTATATTCGGGGCGCCAACCGAGTAAAAATTTTGCCTTGGTGTTATCGAGCCACGTTGAGTGGAAGTCAGTTTTAATCTCCACTGTTGGAAGACCGCGAGTTGAGTTTAAATACTTACCCATCTCATCGTAATCGACGGGTTCATCCATGCAAATGTTGAATAATTGCTGACGTGCTTTAGGGTGATCAATCGCAGCCAGGATCGCGCCGACCAAATCGTCAACGTGGACAAAATTTCTTTTAACAGGAACAGCTTCCAGATTAAGCATGATCGGGATGGTTTGCGTCCGCACATATTCATCCGCAGTTTTCTCATCCACAAAATCACGCCAGCGCGGACCGCCGAAGACATCCTCTCCAAAAGAAAGTTGATATTTGAAATCATCCTTCTCCATGATCCACGGCGCGCGCAAACAGCATCCATTCAAGTTGTACTGGATGTAATACTGCTCAAGCATGACTTCTTCGAGAACTTTGGAGAGTGCGTAACAGCCAGGATAGGCAGAATGTTTTTGAGTTTCAGTAACAGGAACCGGATGCGGATAAACGAAATGCCCCACACCCGCATCGCCGCCGACCATAATGAATTGCTTGAAGGTCTTGCTGGTACGGCAGGCTTCGAGCAGCCAGAACAAACCTTTGACCGCTACATCCATAATTTGCTCGGGCGTTTCTTTAACAGTTGCGAGATGCAGAACGTGCGTCACACCGTCCATCGCCTTTTCAACAACTTCACGATGTTCGATGGAGCCGTGTATATTTTGAATTCTTTCGTGCGGTTCAAGTTCGCGCTGATGACACAATGCGCGAATGGTGAACGAGTTAAATTTTGGGTCTGCCAGCAATTGCTGAACAAAGACTTGTCCCACCTTGCCTGTTGCACCAGTAACTAAAATGGTATTGGTCATGGTTGCCTGCTTTTGAATTCAGACAATGGACCGTAGACGGTGGACGATAGACCACGGACAACCGTCCACCGTCTACAGTCGGTCTTCATCAACATTTCGTCCATTGTCCGTTGGCTTTACTGGATGCGATGGCGCTAAAAACAAACTTCAAAGTCATCAAGCCGTCGAATGAATTTGGGAAATAAAGCGCCAATGGATTGGGCGTCTTCCCCGACCTTCTTGCTGCAATCGCTTCTGCTGCATCTGAATAGATATTTGCAAAGCCTTCGTGAAATCCTTCGGGATGTCCGGCCACAATGCGAGATGAATGTTTTGATAACGGAAGTGTGCCAGGTCCGTTGGGTGTTCTATTTTGTGATGGCGCGCCCAACGGCTTGAAAGTCAAGGCCTGCGGGAATTCCTGCATCCATTCGAGCGAACCTTGCGTGCCGCTCACGCGAATGCGCAAACAATTCTCCACGCCTGCCGCAGCTTGCGTCACCCAGTAACTGCCGCGCGCACCGTTCTCAAAGCGCAGCAACGCGCCGCCGTAATCATGCACGGCGCGGTTAGGAACAATGTTGCCGATCTCAGCGGCAACTTCTGCAATTTCAAGGCCCGTGATAAAGCGGACTAAATTATGCGCGTGCGAACCGATATCACCCATCACCAGAGATGGACCGCCGCGAACCGGATCGAATCGCCACGATGAAGACGGATCAGGCTTACTTTCATCTGCTTTGCCACCCTGAACATATTCCACCTGAATCAGTCTGATCGTGCCAAGCTGCCCATCCGCGACCATTGCTTTCGCCTGACGCACCATCGGGTAGCCCGTGTAATTATGAGTAAGGCAGAAGATCAGGCCAGTCTCCTGCACTTTTTTGTGTAAGGCTTCGGCTTCTTCAAGTGTATTGGTCATTGGTTTGTCGCAGATCACATCAAATCCGCGTTCCAATGCCCACATGGCGTAATCAAAATGACTGTCGTTCGGAGTCATGATGGCGATCACATCTGCCCCATCTTTGCGAGCGGCCTCACCATCCAGCATTTCTTTGACGCTTGCATAAAGACGATTGGGGTCGAGTCCTAATTCCAATGCATCTTTTTTTGATTTTTCAAGATTTGAGGAGAAAATACCTGTCACGATTTCAAAACGGTCATCAAGGCGGGCTGCCTGCCTGTGCATGGCACCGATAAATGACCCCGACCCTCCGCCGATCACTGCCAGCCGGAGTCTGCGTCCCAGCATTGATATTACAGGATTTAAATCCATATCATTTCTCCTGAGTTAAAAAATCTCTAATGGCTTGAACTACCAATTTATGGTCTTCTTCCTGCGGAAGCCCGGAAACCGTGATGGTGCCCACCATCCCTGTGCCTTTCACAATGACCGGAAAACAGCCGCCATGCGGGGCATATTCTTTTTCAGACAGCAAATATGCGTCTTCTATGCTTTTTCCCTTTACTTTTAAGCAGCTGTCCCATATAAAACGAGCTATGCCCAAATCTATATACAAGGCGGGTTTTTCGTTTAATCCATTCGTCATTATCGGCTGATGTACCGGGCAGACTCGCGTGAAAAAGTTGATGGTCTCCGCGAGTGATATCAATGGTCACAGTAAGACCGTCATTCAAAGCCTTTTCAACAAGTTGACTGCCGATCTTCCATGCTGTCGTTTCGTTGAAATTTTTAAACTGAAGTTCCTGTTCTTCCTGAAGTAACTGCCTCAACATCTCATCCATGTCAACATCCCTTAATATGATCGAATGTCCGATATTTCATAGAAACCAGAACCAGCGGACAGTCAGAACAGCGTGCGTGATATCTGTCACCTACCAACAAAATACAGACGAAAACTTAATTCGCTTGAGAACTATTTCGACACTCTTCTGTTTCAAATTTTAAGAAAAGTTACTGAATATTTTTCGCAGTGGACTCAGGCGTAACACACTTGATATACCTGAAATAATTACACATTCTTGTTTTTGTTATATACATCAAAGAAAACCGCGAGCAATAACACAAAACCTTTGATCGCCTGTTGCCAGTCAATACCGATGCCGAGAAGTGACATTCCGTTGTTCATCACACCGATGAGAAACGCGCCGACGACCGCTCCGATCACTTTACCAATACCGCCTGTAGCCGATGCGCCTCCGATAAAGCAGGCCGCGATCACATCCAACTCAAAGCCAACACCTGCTTTTGGCGTGGCCGTATTCAAACGAGCCGTAACGATCATTCCAGCCAAAGCGGCCAGAACGCCCATGTTAACAAATGTATAAAATAACAAACGCGGCGTATTCACACCGGAGAGTCTGGCAGCCTTTTCATTACCACCCATTGCATAAATACGGCGGCCAAGGACTGTCTGACTGGTGATAAAGGCATAAAATGTAATGAGCAGAAAAAGGATAACCAATACAGTGGGAAGACCCTTATAGGAGGCCATCAAATAACACAGCCCCATAACCGCCAAAGTAATGAAAATATTTTTTACGGCAAAAAAGTAAAGAGGCGTTACTTCAAATCCATATTTTTGTTGATTTTTTCTTGCCCGTATATCAATGACTATTAATAAAACCGAAAGTAATACCCCGATCAGGATGGTGGTAACGTGAAAGCCTTCATAGTTAAAAAAATCGGGGATAAACCCGGAGCTTAATTTCTGAAACTGGGTCGGAAAAGGTCCAACTGCCTCCCCTTGAAGCATAACCAGCGTTAGACCACGAAAGATCAACATGCCCGCCAGGGTAACAATGAAGGCGGGAATTTTTACATACGCCACCCAATATCCCTGAAATGCTCCGATCAGCGCACCGACCAACAAGGAAATTACAATGGTCACGCCCCAATTGAAATCATACTTGACCATCAAAACGGCGGCGATTGCGCCAACAAAAGCGGCGACCGAGCCAACAGAAAGGTCGATCCAGCCTGCGACAATGATCAACAACATTCCCAGTGCCATAATAATAATATAGCTATTCTGCAGGACAAGATTTGTAATGTTCACCGGCTTCATCAGAATGCCATCTGTTTGATATTGAAAAAATATCATGATCACGATAAGCGCGATCAACATGCCATATTCACGGACATTGCTTTTGAAAAGAGTTGTCAGAGTCTTCATATTTACACTACCTCTTGTTGTGTCATAATATATTTCATTACTATTTCCTGAGATGCCTCACTCGCCGGAAGTTCACCTACAATCCTGCCTTCACGCATGATGTAAATACGATCACAAACCCCCAAAATTTCCGGCAATTCTGACGAAATCAAAATGATGCCCTTCCCTTCACTGGCCAGACGATTAATAATGGTGTAAATCTCATACTTCGCACCAACGTCAATGCCGCGTGTAGGCTCATCCAATATCAAAATCTCAGGGCCTGCAAACAGCCATTTACTAAGCACAACTTTTTGTTGATTACCACCGGAAAGATTTACCGCCAGCTGTAAAATGCTGGAGCATTTAATATTTAACTTATCACGATACTCACTGGTGACGGTCATTTCCTTTGGCTCATTTACGATACCGCCATCTGAAATTTCCTTTAAATTTGTCAGGGTAATATTGTTTTTAATTTCTTCGATCAGGATCAGACCATATGCTTTACGGTCTTCAGTTGCATAGGCGATGCCATTGGCAATGGCTTTATCAATGGTGCTAATGTCAACTTCCTCTCCATGCTTATAAGCTGTTCCGCTAATACGCGTACCATAAGCGTGTCCAAAAATACTCATCGCCAGTTCAGTTCTTCCCGCACCCATTAACCCCGCGATCCCAACAACTTCACCTTTACGAACAGAGATATTTACGTTGGTACTAACCTTACGGTCTTCATGAAGAGGATGATATACGTTCCAATCACGCACCTCAAAGATAGTTTCCCCAATTTTTGTATCACGCGGAGGAAAACGGTGGGTCAAATCACGCCCTACCATGCCGCGAATGATACGGTCTTCTGTAATATTATCTTTCTGACAATCCAAAGTTTCGATTGTGGCACCATCGCGAAGTATCGTAATCGAATCTGCCACCTTGGAAACTTCACTTAATTTATGTGAAATTAAGATGGATGAAATCCCATGTTCCTTAAATTGCAGCAACAATTGAAGTAGTTTCTCGCTATCACTTTCATTCAGTGAGGCTGTCGGCTCATCTAAAATAAGAAGCTTGACCTTTTTAGCCAACGCCTTGGCAATTTCAACCAACTGCTGTTTGCCGACACCCATACTCGTAATTAATGTATTCGGCGACTCATGCAACCCAACTCGATCCAACAACTCCTTGGTCTTTGAGATGGACTCATTCCAATCAATGATGCCGTTTTTGGCGCGCTCATTGCCGAGAAACAGGTTTTCAGCAATGGAAAGAAATGGGATAAGTGCAAGTTCTTGATGAATAATGACAAGCCCAACTTCTTCAGATTCGGTGATATCCCGAAACCGGCATTCCTGGCCTTGAAAATAAATATCCCCGCTGTATGAGCCATGTGGATACACCCCGCTTAAAACTTTCATCAGGGTCGATTTTCCCGCGCCGTTTTCGCCCACCAGCGCATGAATCTCTCCCTGCCGCACACTAAAACTTACATTATCAAGCGCTTTCACGCCTGGAAAAGTCTTTGTTATGTTGCGCATTTCCAAAATGACATCAGACATTTTTTCTCGTCCTTATTGTATATGGGGTAATAAATGGCAAACTTAATAGTGCTATTTTAATTCAAATTCTTCAAGTTTCAAAATAAATGTTAAATGGTAAATAATCGAAAATAATAAGATGGTGTGTGAGGGCAATCATGCCCTCACACACCAGACGTAAATACTAATTACTTAAGTTGGTCGGCTGTGATATAGCCGCTGCCGATCAAGAGTTCTTCGTAGTTGGTAATGTCAACGCTGAAAGGAATTAACAAGTAGGAAGGAACAATTTTGACGCCGTTATCATAAGTCTTGGTGTCATTGATCGGAACTTCCTGGCCTTTCAAAGCCGCATCAACCATCGCAGCGGTCTGCTTGGCAAGTTCGCGGGTGTCCTTGAACACGGTGTAGGATTGTTCGCCGGCAATGATCGACTTGACAGAGGCAACTTCTGCATCCTGACCAGTTACAACAGGCATGGGCTGATCGGCTGTGCCGTAACCAACACCTTTCAGGGAGGAGAGAATACCAATGCTAAGACCATCATAAGGAGAAAGAACTGCATCCACACGTTTATCGGTGTAATAGGCGCTCAAAAGATTGTCCATACGAGCCTGGGCAACGATACCATCCCAGCGCAATGTACCAACTTTATCCATGCCCATTTGTCCGCTCTGGACAACCAGTTTGCCGCTGTCAATATAGGGCTGCAACACAGACATGGCGCCATCATAGAAATAGAAAGCATTGGTGTCGTCTGGGGAGCCGCCGAACAGTTCGATATTGAAGGGGCCAGCAGCATTTTTCAGGTCAAGACCGGTTTCGATCTGTGTTCCCATAATAACGCCCACGCCGAAATTATCGAATGTGGCGTAATAGTCAACATTGGCTGTTTTGGAGATAAGGCGGTCATAAGCGATCACGAGAACGCCGGCATCCTTGGCTTGTTGGAGAACGTCAGAGAGGGTTGTTCCATCAATGGCTGCGATCACGAGAACATCAGCACCCTTGGTGATCATGTTTTCGATCTGAGCGAGTTGATTGGGGATGTCATCATCAGCAAATTGCAGATCGGTTGCATAGCCCATATCTTCAAAAACTTTGACCATGCTTTCGCCGTCAGAGATCCAGCGGGTGGAGGTCTTGGTAGGCATGGAGATGCCGACCAGTTTGGCATCTCCAGCAGGAGCATCTGTGGCAGCGGGAGCGCCACAAGCCGTAAGTACAAGACTGGCCAACATCAAAACAGCCAGAAGGTTGTAAAACAATTTCTTAGACATTTCTTCTCCTTGATTAGTAAATATAGAATTTTATGTTGGCGTATCAATTAGGCAAAACAAAATAACAC
Source organism: Candidatus Villigracilis proximus (assembly GCA_016715195.1). GTDB lineage: Bacteria > Chloroflexota > Anaerolineae > Anaerolineales > Villigracilaceae > Villigracilis > Villigracilis proximus. The sequence continues at coordinate 15,342 of JADKBB010000013.1, read as the reverse complement.
CAGCAACATCGTCCTGCCTGGAAGCTTGCACTTCAGACGCCAATCTACCGAAGCACGCTCCCTGTTTACCAATTTTCTCCCCTTTCGCCTCACCTCCTTCTAAGTCCATTTCCATTTTTAGAATGCGCAATAGCACAGAATGGATACATTAATTAAGCCAGCCTTGAACTTTCACGAACTACAAGAGACGGCTGTATAAATACTGCTTGTGGAACAACAGATTGACTTCCCTGTCGAGCCTGGATCATCTCCACAATGTTTTGTACTGCCTGCTCACCCAGCAACTGAAGATCCTGTGAAATTGTTGTTAAGGAGGGATGGAAATAAGCCGACTCTGGGATATTGTCAAAGCCAATGACTGCTAATTGCTCAGGCACACAGATTCCTCGACGGGAAGCTTCACGCAACACACTCAGGGACATCTGGTCATTGGCAACAAAAACCGCATCCATGTCTGGAAATAACTCTAGCAACTGAATAAACGCCTGCTCTCCACTGGCAGATGACCAATTCCCCTCAGTGCAGTGCTGCTCTGAAGCATCAAAACCTGCTGATTGAAGTGTCTCTCGCCAGCCGCGTTTACGCTCGTCTGCCTCCCACCAATTTAACGGACCTGAGATATGGCCAATTTTTTTTCGTCCGCAATCCAATAAATGTTGAATTGCCATCACTGCCCCCTTAAAATTATCTGTTGCAACACTGGGAATACCGTCACGTGGCCGCATGGCAAGAAACAATACGGGGACGGGGGTTTTTTCCATACGTTCCTCAACCCAACTGTGATTGTCGCCAATTTCCGGCGCCACCCACAATATCCCATCTACCTGTCGAGCAAGCAACGAATCAATGACATCATCAATTCTGTTTGAATTGAAATTGTCCAATTCCTTCATCAAAAGCATATACCCAAGTTCATCTGCCTTATCAGCTACACCATTCAAAGTGCGAGATGGCCCAATATACTTCAAACCAAAGGTAACTACACCTAAAGTATAACTGCGCTGCTGTATAAGACTACGCGCAAGGGCGCTTGGACGATAACCTAAATTCTCCACCACCGTCTCCACCCGCAGGCGAGTCCCCTCGGAAACGTAAGAAACTTTATTCATCACGCGTGAAACTGTCTGCGTTGATACTCCCGCAGCCTGCGCCACATCTTTTATAGTGATACGTTTCCTTCTGTCTGGCTGAATCAACTGATTATCCTAAATAAAAATATTATGTTATCGATAACATGTTATCGATAACATAATATCAAAAATGTTAGCTGTAGTCAAGAGGGATTTTTCAAGAAAATTAAATCGGAAATTCTGGGGAGAGATTTTTATTTTTGTACTGACAGAAAAGATCCAATTGAATATGCCGAGCAATAAAATTATGCTTTGAGAACATCTAGTGGCCCGACAGTTTTAAAATGGGACGCAGATAAACGCTGAAAACGCTGATAAAAAACCATTTTGCTCATGTTTTTCAGACTTTATCAATTTGTATTCTTTAGATCGTTCGATCGCCTAAAGGGCCTGTTCGTTCAAAAAATATATCCAAAATAACCTGGGCCAGTTTTTGTGAGTCGTGCCGCCAGGGATGTCCATCATCTACAAGGTCTGTACAGTATGAACGCGAGTCTGATAGAGTTTTTTCATCCGCGCGTACCCAGGTAGACGCCTTGTCTATAACGCCTTCGTAATTATCGTTGCACAAAATAACATCAAACAGGTCTTCACCTACGTGGCCTTCCAAAGCACGGACGTGATCGTAACAGGTAAATGCGTCTGTTTCGCCTGATTGGGTGGCAATATTACAAACATAGATTTTAATGGCACGGCTGGCGTGCATGGCAGCAAGCAGATCATTCACAAGCAAATTAGGTAACAGACTTGTGTACAAACTTCCCGGCCCGACCACGATCACATCTGCATTTAAGATGGCTTTTATCACTGGTGGAAATGCGGATGCATTATCCGGTTCAAGCCAGACGCGGCGGACACGCCCGGCCATTTCGGGAATCTTGCTCTCCCCTTCCACGCGGACTTCATTATTTGAGTGCGGTAATTCCATACTGGCAACCAACTTAACATCATGCAATGTGGAAGGCAGTACACGTCCGTTCACAGAAAGTACGCGACCCGATTCGACAACTGCTGCTTCAAAACTTCCGGTGATATCTGCCAAGGCAGTGATGAATAAATTTCCGAATGAATGACCGTCAAGGTCGGGAGAGCCGCTAAAGCGATATTGAAAGAGTTGAGTGAGCATGGCTTCGTCATTGGATAAAGCCGCAAGACAATTGCGAATATCCCCCGGAGGAAGAATGCCGAAACTTTCACGCAATCGTCCCGATGAGCCGCCGTCATCGGCAACGGTGACCACTGCTGTGAGATTGCCGGTATGCGTTTTTAATCCGCGTAGCAGGGTGGAGAGTCCATGCCCGCCGCCGATGGCAACGATGCGAGGTCCACGCTCACGGCGGCGGAACTCTGCAAGCTGATCAAACACATCGGAGCCGGGGCGGATAAATGGTTTAAGCAATGAACGGTTTAGCTGCAAGATACCATAGATGATGATGCCAATACCTAATCCGCCAAAGAGGAGGGCGCGCCAGACGCGAGGGATAAACCTTAAAGATGCATACGAAAGGAGGACAAGCAAAACAGGGTTGGACGAATCTGTACGGTATAAGTCAATAAGGATAACGGCAAAGCCAAGCCCCAATAATGTAACGCCGAACATCACGAAGAAAAACCAGCGCCTGATCCCCAAGCCCGGACGAAACCAGCGTGGGATATCGCGCAGGGTTTGCCAGATACGCATAAGAAAATTACTCTGCATAAAAAAGATGATAGCAGGGTTGAGAGGATGAGTCAAATAAAATTTCCATTCCATGCTTGAAAATGCTTATGTCGCTCGGTTTCGAGAGGATGGTCTTTGGCGCAGAATGTGGAAATGGCATACGGTATAATTGTGCTCATGCGTACAATCGTTTCAATTGACATAGGCGGAACGCAACTACGGGCCGCCGCTTATACTCAGGACCAGCGTGAGGCCATTGCTCATAAACGTGTCAAAACCAAGGCAAGTGAACCGGACACGTTCGGCCGTTTGGTCAAATTAATCGAAGATATTTGGCCGAAGGCAGGCAAAGTGGATGCGATCGGAGTTTCCATTCCGGGGCCGGTTGATCCACATTCGGGCATTATTATGCTCACTCCAAACATCAAAGAATGGCGTGATTTTCCGATTACTGCAAAATTAACCGGACATTTTGGTGTTCCCGCCTTTTTGGATAACGATGCCAATCTGGCCGGGCTTGCCGAGTGGAAATTTGGCGCGGGACGCGGACATCATGATGTTTTGTATCTAACTGTAAGTACTGGCGTGGGAGGCGGTGTAATCATCAAAGACCGTCTCTTACAGGGATATCATGGCCTGGCCGCTGAACTTGGTCACACCACTATACAGGCGGAGAATGGTCCGCTTTGCGGGTGTGGTCAATACGGACATCTCGAGTCGTACTCCTCAGGGACTGGGATCGAGCGTTTCGTGGCTGAGCAGCTTCGGGCGGGGCGTGAATCGGTTCTTAATCCAGAAAAGAAGAATTCGGCGCACGATATATCTGAAGCGGCGAAACAAGGTGATGCGTTATCCATTGAAGCGTATCAGGTTGCGGGAAAATATTTGGGGATTGGCGTGGCAAATTTCCTGCATGTGTTCGATCCATCCATTGTTATTTTTGGCGGCGGCGTTTCGCAAAGCGGGCCGTTGTTATTTGATACTTTCAATGAAAGTTTAAAGGAACGTGTTATTCATCCGCGTTATTTGGAAGGGTTGGTAATCACGAGAGCGGAATTGGGAGATGATTCAGGATTACTTGGCGCGCGCGCGCTGGCCGAGTTGAAATTGGACTCATAAGTTAATACCTAAGTAAGGACACGAGGAACGAGGGAAGAGATCGTTGATCTTTCCTCGTTGATTCGTTAAAGATTAAATGTTTTATTACAAGGAGCAGATATGATAATACCTAATTTACCAGGACCAAAAGCCAAGGCAATGATCGAGCGAGATGGAAAGGTGATCTCGCCTTCGTACCCGCGCGGCTATCCGTTTGTGATGGATCATGGAAAAGGCAGCGAAGTATGGGATGTGGACGGCAACCGCTTTTTGGATTTTATGGGCGGCATTGCTGTGGTCTCAACCGGATATTCACACCCGAAAGTTGTGAAAGCGATTCAGGAACAGGCTGAAAAGTTCATTCACATTTCTTCAGATTTTTACCATGAGAACTGGATCAAACTGGGTGAAAAACTGGATGAGATCGCACCGTTCAAGGAAGATGCATTAACCTTCATGACCAACTCCGGGACAGAGGCGGTTGAGACGGCGATCAAACTTGCGCGCTATCACACCAAGCGCACGAACTTCATTGGCTTCACGGGCGCGTTCCACGGACGCACCATGGGTGCTGTGACCTTTACCGCCAGCAAAGCCAAATATCACGGCGGATTTTATCCGCTGATGAACGGCGTGACTCACGCACCGTTCCCGAATCCATACCGACCGGTGTTGGAACGCCGCAAAGGTGAGGATTACGGTGAAGCAGTTGTACGTTATATCGAAGATGAGATTCTGCACCAGATCCTGCCGCCTAAAGATGTGGCTGGTATTTTGGTTGAAACGATCCAAGGCGAAGGCGGATATATTGTCCCGCCGGATGGGTTTTATCCTGCACTGCGCAAGTTGTGCGACAAGCATGGCATTTTGATGATTTTGGATGAAGTGCAATGCGGTATGGGACGCACCGGTAAATGGTGGGCCATTGAACATTTCGGCGTTGAACCCGATATGATCACATCTGCGAAGGGTATTGCTTCAGGTATGCCGCTCGGCGCGTGCATTGCGCGTAAATCCGTTATGGATTGGGAGATCGGCACGCATGGCAATACTTATGGCGGGAATCCCATTTCGTGCGCTGCTTCATTGGCGACGATAGATCTAATTGAAAATGGATACATGCAGAACGCGGCGGAAGTCGGCGCGTATGCGATGGAAGCGTTGGAAGAGATAAAGTCTCGTCACCCAAGCATTGGAGATGTACGCGGTAAGGGATTAATGATCGGCGTGGAATTTGTACGCGACCAGGAGACAAAAGACCCTGCGCATCATCTCACTGAACGTGTCGTGGACCTTGGATATGAACGTGGTTTGCTGATGCTTTCCTGCGGGAAGAGTGTGATCCGCATTGCCCCTCCCCTTTCGATGAGCAAGTCTGAGATGGATGAAGGCTTGAGAATTTTTGAGGAAGCCTTGACTGTGGCTGAGAAGGAAGGAAAGTAATAAGTAAAAAGTAATAAGTAAAAAGTAATGGTGAAAAGTAAAAGGCCGCTGGGATTTTTAATCCTGGCGGCCTTTGTTTTAGTGAAATGGTTTTAACTATTGTTTATGTCGTTGTCGTTGCCAACTACGATGTTGGAGCCGTTCATATCACCATGGATGTGGATCGTGGTATTGGAAGCTGGTTTCTTTTTAGGCGCCGCTGGTTTCTTCGGGGCGGCGGTTTTTTGAATGGCAGGGGCAGAGCCATCCACAGAAATCGGCTGGGCGTTGACCTGACCTGCACGCAGATTAAGGCTTTGCATTAATTTTTTCATACCGTCAGCAGTGAAGGCATCAACCCATTGATAGGTTCGTATTCTGTAGGGCATTTCGCATTCTTCAAGGCGGACGGGGATGAGGAAAATGCGTCCCTCGGGCATCTCAAGCGCCCGGTCAAGCGCGAGGCGGATTTCCTTTTGGACATATCCTTCCTTGTCCACTGATTTCTTTGAGAGGCAAAGCAGGATGATATCTGAAGTATCCAGGGCTTTGTTGATCTCAAAGTTCCAATCCTGACCGGGGAGGATTTTTTCGGCATCGAGCCAGGGGTCTGCTCCGCGTTCAACAAGAAGGTCGTATATGTTTTTTACTTCCGCTTTATCGCCTGAGGAGTGACAGAGAAAAATTTTGAGTGGTTTCATGGCAGGGTCTCCCAATCGGCAAATTATACAACAAAAGAAAAAGCCTCAATTCTCTAAACCGGCCATTTCTATTGAGGTGCTGCAAGGTTGGGGATTTTATCCAAGTCCCACAGCCTCAGATTGTCAATTGACGCTGCTGCAATGTGCCCGGGGTCTGCAAGCATGTGAAACGTTACAGCCCAGGGCGATGAGCGGACCGTTGCGTCGGTTCTACAATTATCCAAATACGTAAGAGGATCATCATTGAGGTACACAGCGCATTGCTCCCCATGCATAACAATCAGAATGGTTATACGTTCGGGAGCTAAATAGTCAAATGTTCCTGTTTGAGATTGCCAATTATCACGAGATCCCCAATGCAAAGCCCAGGTTTGATTCTTGGATAGGTCAAGAGCCACACTCCGATCAATAGTCTGGTCAAATTGAACGCGCACAGTGTCTTCGGGCTGGGTTTCTTCAAATTGAAAATCAAAGTTCAAGACAAAATTTTTGCGGATCAATTTTGGGTTATACACCCAATAATCTTTATTTTCGTTTTCCGCAGGAAGCTGCATGATTAAAGTCCCCTCTTGTAGATGTGCATAAAAAGGTCCTCTGCGGCTGCCCGGAATAAAATAAAACCAACCTCGATTTAGACTCGTGAATTCATCATGAAAATCAGGGCGGCGCCCATCCAATGCGCTAAGGATTGGGTCGGAAAAATCCGTGACCCAGGCCGGGAAGGGCAATGCCTCGGGAGTGGAAAATAAAACAGCAGGAGTCGGAGTTGGCGTGTGTGTTGACAGCAGTGTATCATCTGGAAAATCAGTCATTTTTGCAGTTGGCGTACCGATGGAATAACCGGTAGAAAGGTCTCCCATCGCACAGGCAAAAGTCAAGGTGACTGTTATCAAAAAGTATAAAAGTTTTCCTGATTTCATTTCGTATATCGTAACATATCACAAGGTGTTAGAGAAATCATTCAGCAGGCATGTACATAATTAGCCTAAACTGCCACCATATCAAGAAATCCCAAACCCTTGCCGCGAATTTCACTAATTTGCACGGACTTTTTCCAATTCGCGAAAATCTATGCAATTCGCGGCAAAAAAGGTTTTTCAGAGCAATTGAATCTCAAGGTTGCAACTTACGTTAATTAACGCAAGTTGCAACTCTGCTAAATTTTCACAAAAGTATAGGGAAAAAATATCCAAGAGAATCAAGGCTACAAATCACAAGCATAAAAAAGCCGGAACATTAAGTCCCGGCTTTTTTATGCTTGATCAACTATATCGAAAAAGACTACCCGCTATTCGTGGACGGAACATCCTTAGACTTGCGCGGGCTGCGTGACTTTGATTCAGATGGCTTGGGCTGTAGAAACAGCATATATCCATACACCAGGGAAAAAAGACCAAAGATCACAAGCAACACCCATCCATTTGCACGAAACATATTGACCGAGGTCATGCCAATAATGCTCATGACAAATCCGCCAATCGAAGAAGCCAGTAAAACAAATGCTGTATTCTTCTGGATCTTTGCGGGGTTATCCCTCAAAAACCAAAGCAGTAAACCGCCCATAAGCAAGGCTCCGCCCACAAATCGTGTCACAAAGGTGGTTGAGACATACACCTCAGACCCAAATTGATTGAGGACAAATACGGGCATTAAGATTAGCAACGCACCAAATATCGCGAGGGCAACAGCATTGATAGTAAACATCAAACGGTAGTTCATTTTATTCTCCTGTATATTTGTTTTATCAAGATTGAATTGATAAAACAAATATACAATACCGGCGGATGAAGAGGCAAGGAATATCGTTTATTTAACCTTGCATTTACTTTGCAGGACGCGTCTATTAACATCCCACATTTGTCCTATTCAAATAACACATTCGCAATTGTTCTCTGTTGTATGCCGCACATCCAAAAAATGATTATGCGACAAATGACATCTTCTTTGTTTAAGAATTCAAAACAATTATGAAAGTGCAACTTGTATAAGGCATTCCAAACCTCTACAATATATATGAAATATTGTCATATTTTATGAGGCAAAATACCATGAACGCAAGTTTGTCCTTTAAAGGAAATACCCGTATATTGCTGACAGCCATTGGCATCACAATACTGCTAACCGCGACAAGCGCACTTGCCGCATCCGGAACACTGGATACAACCTTCGGCACAAACGGCATTGTCACCACCCAATTCAATAATCTGCCCAGTTCTGCCAATGAAGTTCTCCTGCAAACTGACGGCAAGATCATAATATTGGGGACTATTAAATTAAGTGATGGTCAATTTAAGAAGATCATTGCGCGTTATAACAGCAACGGCACATTGGATACGCTCTTTGGCGACAACGGAAAAATCCTAATTGAAATCGCATCATTTTCAGGATCAAAGATAGCGCTCCAGCCGGATGGAAAACTGATCGTCGGCGGATTAAGCGGGGGGAAATTTGCGGTTGTCCGTTACAACAGTAACGGCACACAAGATACGACATTTGGCACGAACGGAATGGGAAATGTTCGCTTTTTCAGTGAGGCACGTCAATCCCTCGCTGATATGATGATCCAATTCGACGGCAAAATCGTGATGGTTGGGGATCATACACTTGGACAATCCAATTTCACCGATCTATTTATCGCCCGATTTAATAGCAACGGCACACCAGACGAAACCTTTGTGGCAAACGGGTTTAATATCATCGACGATACCTACTTCCCCAATAATCGGTACAACTACGGTAAGGCAGGCTTCATCCAGCCTGACGGAAAAATTATCATATTGGGGAATATGATGGATAACGATGGAAAGAACCAACTTTCCATGGCACGTATTAATCAAGATGGCTCGCTCGACACATCCACTTTTGGGACAAATGGAAAAGGAACTGCCACCTTTGCCTTTACTAATTTTCAAAGCTACAACATGACAGTACAGACAGATGGCAAAATCATCGTGCTGGCAGCCAAAGATGGAAATGTGGCGCTTGTCCGCTGTAACTCAAACGGCACACTGGATACTTCCTTCGGCGGGACAGGAATCATGACCACGGATTTTGGCGGCGAGGAACAGGCTGACGATCTGGTCATTCAATCAGATGGAAAAATTATTATCGAGGGAAAGACTTCCGGTCTATATTCAAGCGACTTCCTGCTCGTCCGTTATAACCGTGACGGCTCGCTGGACACCACATTTGGCGCGAATGGAAAAGTGATCACTGATTTTGGCAGCAGCGACGATACAGCAACGGGAATTGCATTGCAACCCGATAACAAGGTGATTATTGTTGGAACCAGCGGTGAGAATGCCATTATGGCGCGTTATGAAGCAGGCACATCCAGTGTTACACAAACCTCAGATACATTCAAATCTGCTGATGCTTACGACGGTTGGATCCTCGAATCTGGCGAGAAAACCAATAAGGGCGGCATTCTGGATAAAACAGCCAGCATCATCAATTTGGGAGATGATAGTAAAGACCGGCAGTATCGCGGAATCCTTTCCTTTAATACGATTTCCATTCCAGACGATGCACTCATCACTTCAGCGCAGGTAAAAATTAAAAGGCAGGGGTTTGTCGGAACCAGCGCCTTCAAAACACATGGCAATCTATTAATGGATATCCGCACCGGCACTTTCAGTAATAACGTTATCTTAAAAGTGGAGGATTTTTCTGCAATCGCCAACATCGGATCAAGCCAGGAAAAATTCTCTGAATCTCCGCTCAACTGGTACACAGCCAGCTTAAGCAATACGAATCTGGCATTTATCAACAAGTATGGCATCACTCAGATACGTTTGCTATTCAGCAAAGATGACAATGATGATATGGGAGCCGATTACATTAAATTCTTCTCCGGCAGTGCCGCATCATCCGACCAGCCGCAGTTGATCGTCACCTATTCCAGCAATTCCGGCGGGACGAATTCTGGCAATCAGCCGCCAGTCATCATTTCCAATGGCGGGCAAGCGACAGCCGGTATTAATATCGCAGAAAATTCAACAGCAGTTACAACTGTAATTGCAACCGACACAGAAGCAGTCACCTATTCAATTTTAGGCGGACAAGACTCGGCGTTATTTTCCATCACCACTGATACTGGATTATTAACCCTTGTTACCGCGCCTGATTACGAAGCGCTATCTTTGGGCACGATCTATCATGTGACCGTGCAGGCATCTGATGGAAGCCTTATGGCATCACAGGATATTGCCGTGACAGTAACGAACGTCAACGAGTATGCGCCTGAAATCACATCAAATGCAAATATCAGTCTGCCTGAAAAATCGGCAGAAGTAACCGTTATCACCGCAAGCGATGCCGACCTGCAAACGATCACCTATTCAATCATCGGCGGAACAAATGCGGCGCTGTTCAGTTTAAATCCCTCAGATGGGAAACTGTCTTTCGTGACTGCACCAAGTTACATCTTCGATGATGCGAGCGTGGATAATACGTACCATGTCACTGTTCAGGCATCCGATGGCGCGCTAAACGATCAACAGGAGATCAGCGTCAGGATCTTAAATCCCAATAATACAAGCGGAATTACATTCCTGCATGAATTTGGCGGTCAGCAGAATAATGGACGCATCCCGTACGGCACGCTCTTGCTATACAATGATTTTCTATATGGCACAACAACTTATGGCGGGCCGCCCTACAATGTGCCGCCGACCAACCCTGCCAACAAAGGGAATGTATTTCGCGTAAAAAGGGACGGTACAGACTTCACAGTTTTACACGAATTCACTGGCGGCACAAATGATGGCTGGAAACCCTGGAGTGGACTTGCAATTGCCAACGATATGATCTTTGGCAGCACGGTCTATGGCGGTCCGCGCGGCGAAGGCGGCGGCGTGATCTATGAAATGAATATCAATGGAAGTGGATTCCGTGTACTGCACGCTTTTGGTGAACCCGGTGATGGATTTGGCGGATCAACCTCGCCGATACTTGTTGACGACACCCTATACGGACTCACCCGCTGGGGCGGAAACGGCACAGGTACTGTGTATAGTTACAACACCTCAACAGAAGTATACACACAGTTGTACCGCTTTGCAGCGAACAGCAGCGACGGTAACGCTCCACTTGGAACATTGACGGCGGCCAATGACGGCTACCTATATGGGTTGACCTGGCTGGGCGGAAAAAATAATATGGGTACATTGTTCCGTATTAAACCAGATGGTTCGGCATTTGAAACCCTGCATCATTTTGCTGGTGGCACACAGGGAAAATATCCCTACGACACACTTGTATTCGACGGAAACCATACACTCTATGGCACAACGTTGGGAGAGTATGGAAACAATCCATCTGATCTTGGTACTGTATTCAAATATGACCTTGCAAACAAAACGCATACCGTTCTGCATAAATTCGCGGGTGGAATTAACGACAGCGGCAAACCAAATGGAGGCGTGGTGCTGTCACTGGACGGATGGACACTTTACGGCACGACTCATGGCGATGATGCCTGGGGCGGAAAAGAGTATGGAATTCTCTATCAAATGTATATTGATGGAGCAGGATTCCAGAAATTATATGAGTTCAGCGGCGGGATCGCCGGAGCAACTCCCATGCGGACGCCGCTTCTTCTGGACGGCGTTCTGTATGGTATGACAGCCTATGGCGGCATGGAAAATTACGGCATCATCTGGACTTTTCACATACCAGACTTAAGAACAACCAACCCTGTCGCCCCGGCAGTAAATCTTCATAGCCCGGTCATTACATCGAACAATGCGATTTCAGTCCCGGAGAATAACAGCGCAGCGGTAATAATCACCGCCACAGATGAAGATTTACCGGCTCAAGCGCTGACCTACTCGATCACAGGCGGCGCAGATTCTCAGCTCTTTCACGATCAATCCATTTATAGGCGATTTGATTTTTATCGCTGCACCGAATTATGAAACCCCAACAGATGCCGGTTTGGATAATACATACAATGTAACAGTGCAAGCCTCTGACGGAAGCTATGCAGTAACACAAGAAGTCATGATTACAATCACTTCCATCAATGACAATCCTCCGGTTATCACATCAAACAGCGCTGTCTCAATTTCTGAAAATTCCACCCTTGTGACCACTGTCACTGCCGCTGATGCAGATATTCCAACACAACCTTTGACCTACACAATATCCGGCGGCATTGATTCTTCGCTCTTCAACATCAATTCTTCCACTGGTGAATTAACATTCATAACACTGCCAGACTTTGAAATTCCGACCGATGCGGGAATTGACAATATTTACAATGTCACAGTGCAGGCTTCAGATGGAGAGCTGGTCAGTACGCAGGATGTTATCGTCACCATTAATGGCATGAATGACAACAATCCCGTGATGACCTCCGTTGGGAATTTCTCAATTCCAGAAAATAATCTGGTCGTAACCACGGTTACAGCAACAGATGCAGATTTTCCGAATCAGTCTCTGACCTATTCAATTGCCGGCGGTTCAGATTCGGCGCTCTTCAATATCAACTCACTCACAGGCGAGTTGACGTTCATCACCGCACCTGATTACGAAATCCCCGCCGATGCCGGCATGGACAATATCTACAATCTGATCATGCAAGTATCGGATGGAACACTGACGGTAACGCAAGATATCACCGTGACGATCACGGCGGTCAATGACAATTCCCCAACCATGTTTTCCACAGGAAATTTCTCAATACCTGAAAACACATCCACCGTTACCACGGTCACTGCCCGAGATACTGACCTGCCCGCTCAAACGCTGACATATTCCATCGTCGGCAGAACAGATTCGGCTCTCTTTACTCTCAACACATCCACAGGTGTTTTAGCTTTTATCACAGCCAAAGATTATGAAACGCCAAATGACAGCGGAGCCGACAATACGTACAACATCACAATTCAGGCATCCGATGGATTGCTGCACGTCACACAAAATATTATCATTAGCATGATCCCGGTCAATGACAATAACCCTGTGATCACATCACCAAATATTTTTTCAATCCCTGAAAATATCAACGCAATCGCCGCAATCACAGCGGTCGACTCTGACCGTCCTGTCCAGCCTTTGACCTACTCAATCATCGGCGGCGCGGACTCGGCTAAGTTTTCCATCGTCAGCGCCACGGGTGCGTTTTCCTTCATAACCGCGCCAGATTTTGAAGTCCCGGCTGATTTCAATTTGGATAATACCTACGAGGTTGTAATTCAGGTCTCAGATGGGATATTCAACCAAACGCAAAGCATTACAGTCAAAGTTCTCAACGCAGACTAAATCAAATAACTCTGTGCTATAATCCGCGCCACGATGTACAACCGCATCCAATTTGCCAATAGCAATAATAATAACGATAATGACGATCCCTGTATCGTTGGGCGAAGCTTTGCTGGTTGACAGATCACTCAAGTCAAAACCAATCGCCCGACGCAAACGCGAAGGGCGATTTATTTTATACAAATCTTTAACCACGAAGTACACAAAGAGCACGAAGATGGGTTGAATGTTCAACGTGAAGACTCTTTTTAGATTTTCTTTGTGTCCCTTTGTATCCTTTGTGGTGAAAAAATCTTCGGAGGCGCTTTATGTACAGAACTCACACTTGTGGAGAATTACGGGCCAGCCATGCAGGGCAGACCATCACCCTTTCCGGCTGGGTACACCGACGCCGTGATCATGGCGGAGTGGCTTTTTTCGATCTGCGTGATCGCACGGGATTGGTGCAGGTCACCATTAACCCAGACCTTCCAAAAGAATCACTTGACCTCGTTACCAACGTCCGCATGGAGTGGGTGCTACAGATCGAAGGCGTTGTACAATTGCGCCCCGATGGGATGAAGAATCCAAAAATGGAAACGGGCGAAATTGAGATCATTGCGCGTGAAGTGAAGATCCTCAACCCTGCCAAGACTCTGCCTTTCCTCGTCAGCACGGATACCGATCTGGCGGATGAAAATACACGCCTCAAATATCGCTATCTCGATCTGCGCCGCGAACGTATGACTCGCAATATGGTTTTGCGCCATAAGGTTATTAAATTTATGCGCGATTATCTTGATGAGCAGGGATTCATCGAAGTAGAAACGCCGATCATGTTCAAGGCCACGCCTGAAGGCGCACGCGATTACCTCGTGCCTTCCCGTGTGTATCCTGGTCAGTTTTACGCATTGCCCCAGTCACCTCAACAATTGAAGCAATTGCTGATGGTGGCCGGCATGGACAAATATTTCCAGATCGCGCGCTGTTTCCGCGATGAAGATCTGCGCGGTGACCGCCAGCCTGAATTTACACAACTTGATCTTGAAATGTCATTTGTACATCGCGATGATGTGCTCGCGTTGGTGGAAGGCCTGTTCACCAAAATGCTTCCCGCCGTTACACCGCACAAGAAATTACTTTCTTCTCCGTGGCCGAAATTCTCGTATCGTGAAGTGCTTGAAAAATACGGATCGGATAAACCCGACCTGCGCTTCGGAATGGAATTGATCGAATTAAATGATGTTTTCGCCAAGAGTGAATTCCGCGTCTTTCAATCTACACTGGAAGCTGGCGGCGTGATCAAATGCATTGTCGCCCCTAAATCAGCAGACATGTCCCGCAAGGAAGTGGATGCGCTGACAGAAGTGGCGAAAACTTTTGGAGCAAAGGGAATGCCCACATTGGCGATCACAGCCGAAGGCGTGAAAGGAAGCGCGTCTAAATTCGTCACCCCTGAAGAAGTGGAAGCTCTCAAATCCAAGACGGGCGCAGGAGTCGGCGATCTGATCATCTGCCGCAACCGATGAGCGCAAAGTGAGTTATCAAAGTGCTAGGCGGACTTCGCTTATGGTTCCGCGATAAGCTCGACCTCGCTGACAAAAACATGATGGCCTTCGCCTGGGTCGTGGACTTTCCGTTCTTTGCGTACAACGAAGAGACAAAGACCTGGGAATCAGAACATCATCCGTTCACGATGCCCAAGATGGAAGACCTCGATAAATTTGACACCGACCCCGGCGCAGTCGCATCTGACGCGTATGACATGGTCTGCAACGGTTATGAGACCGCCTCCGGCTCGATCCGCATTCATCGCCGTGACATTCAAATGAAGATGTTCCAAATGCTCGGTTTGAGCGATGAAGATATTCAAGCCAAGTTTGGTCACATGCTCGAAGCCTTTGAATATGGCGCTCCCCCACACGGCGGAATGGCCCCCGGCATTGACCGTCTCGTCATGCTCCTTGCGGACGAACCAAACATCCGCGAAGTGATCGCCTTCCCCAAGAATCAAGCCGGCCGCGATGTAATGGCAGATGCCCCCTCCGAAGTGGAGCCGAAGCAGTTGAAAGAGTTGCATATTAAG
>JADKBB010000012.1 GCA_016715195.1 Candidatus Villigracilis proximus | reverse complement strand
CCCCCGCTTATCATAGCAATTGACAGTAAGAAGTCGTATGATGAACCTATGACAAACACATCGTTATGGAGAACATCATGAACAAAGACACACTTCGTCAACTGGCCAATGCGCTATCCGTCCTGCTCGCGCTGACCGTCAACATCCTCGCCAGCACCCTGCCGCTCAACGGGCAGAACACAGGCGAGATCTCAGACCGCTTTCAAGTCTACTTCGTCCCTGCGGGGTACGTCTTCGCCATTTGGGGCATCATCTACATCGGCTGGATCGCATTCAGCATTTATCAATTTCGAGCCGATCAAAAGGAAAGTCCACGCCTGCGCAAGCTCGGATATTTATTTGCCTTAAGCGGCATCTTCAACGCGGCCTGGCTTTTCTGCTGGCATTACAACCTGTTCGGCTTGAGCGTGCTGGTCATGCTCACCCTGCTCGGTCTGCTCATCGCCAGTTATCTCAAACTCAACGTCGGGCGCACGCCTGTCAGCGCCGCTGAAAAATGGAGCGTGGATGTTCCTTTCAGCGTCTACCTCGGCTGGATCTCCGTCGCCACAGTTGCCAACGTCACCGACTATCTTTACTTCATCAACTGGAATGGATTTGGACTCGCGCCGCAGGCTTGGGCGGTTGTCATGCTGGTTGTTGCGTGTCTGCTTGGTCTGCTCATGACGGTCACACGCAGGGACAGCGGCTACGCCTTCGTGTTGGTTTGGTCTTTCGCTGGGATCGCTCAAAAGCAGGCCGATACAGCACTGGTCGCGAATAGCGCCTGGGTCGCAACCGTCTTCGTGCTTGGGCTCGCGCTCTACAGCATCATCCAACGCCGCCGCGCGACAGCCTGATCAAATAAATAAATAATTAATCCCGCTTTTGATGTAAATGATTTGACCCTCTCCTGTATGGGAGAGGGTCAAATTTTAGACTTCCTATTTGGAACGCTTCACAGCGGGCTTTTCTTTTTCACGAAGAAAAGCAGCGTCGTCTTTTAATCTCCGGTATTGCGTATCTTGAAGTTGGTACCAGGTGAGCCAGCTAAAAAAGGAAAAAAACGGTCAACAGATTTACCCAAATGAACATCAGGTTGACCAGATACTCGTTGCTGCTATAGATCAACCTGGGTGAACGCCCCGATTCCAATCACGATCAATTCAACAAACAGTTCAGTAGTTCCCATGGGCTGCTCTTTTTGTAGCGTAAAAATCCCGGGTTTTTAGAGTAGAAACCTTTGCTATGCTAAAATGTTTAACGAATAAAAATACAGCACGGATATGTAGTTTGCCAGACTGTCTGGACCTTGAGTAAGGTCCATGAGTAAAAAAGGAAAATACAATGACACAAGACGAGCAGGAAGAACTGGAGCGGGAACAAAAGCGCAAGCAGCGCCACGAGGAACGTCAACAGCTTGATGTGCAGCAGGGGCAAAAACAAAAGCCGCAAAAAGAGGAACAGGAAAAGCTGGAACAGGAACAGGAAGAGAAACGGATACAACGTCAACAGGAACGGCTGCTTCTCGATCAACAGCAGGTTGAGAAACAAAAACTGCGTCGTCAGGAACAATTGCTGCTGGAACAACAGCAGGAAGAAAAACGCAAATTGCGTAAGCAGGAAGAGGAAAAGAAAAAATAAGAACCGGCTTCGTTTCTTAAAATATAAACAAATGGGGGATTTTCTCTGGTGTTGTGTCAGATATAAAATACGCTTATGAATAAAACTCTGTTTCACCTTCGGCCTGTTTCTTGTCGGCCTCGCTGCTCTATTGCTATTGCTGAATGTGATCTCCTTTGGAATCGCTGCGGCGCTGGCCTTGCTCGGAAGCGGTCTGAGCGTGGTATCCACTCAAAGCAGGCGTATCAGGCCAAAGTCCACGCCTGAAGCGCAGGTGGTGCAGACCGTCATGTCTGCGGATAAAAAATCCCGGGCGGTCATCAAACAACGTCCCGATGGAAAATTCCAAGTGGAGACCTGGAAACAGGTGGATTACATTCAGGATTCTGGCCCCAGTTGGGCGCGGCAGGGCGCATCGGGAATTACCGATACCCTGTCTGATGCGATGGATATGGCGCAGAGTTATGTTCACATGCGATAGTTTCAGGAGCAGGTTATGAACACAAAAATATTGATGACCTCCAGCAGCCTTGTGCTTGGGTCTGCGGGAGTCTTCGCCTTGTTCGCGCCTGATGTTTTATTATCTGCGCTGGGATCGGCAGCCACAGGGATATTGTCCGTACTGGTGCAGTTGATGGGCGCATTGTATTTTTCCATGGCGCTGATGAACTGGACGGCCAAAGACAGCACGATCGGAGGCGTTTACGCGCGGCCGGTTTCGCTTGCGAATTTCGGTCACTTCTTAACGGGGATGCTGGTTCTGTTACGATATCAATTATCCAATGAAATGAGCTTTTTCGTTTTTGCGGCGCTGGTTGTGTATGCAATTTATGCAGTTTGTTTTTACTGGCTGGTATTTCGGTCTACAGGGGTCAAATCATCTTCCCGTACATGAGGCCTCTCTAATGAAAAATCCGCAATGAGTACTAATTGCGGTGAAGGACAAAAAAGCGTATACTAAAATTGTCACAAGTGAAAAGGAGGATCTATGAAAAAGCAGATCGGCCTTTGGATTGACCATAAAAAGGCAATGCTGTTAAGTTTGGATGTAGATGGGGAAAATATCCAAAAAATCGAATCGGGGATTGAAAGGCATGTCAGCTATCGGGGCGCATCAAACACGCGCACTCCATACAGCGCCCAGTACCAAAAGGGAGATGATCAACTGGACAATCAGTTCACCGTGTATCTCAATAAATTTTACGACAAAATTATTATCCAGCTTCGCGGCGCAGGCTCGGTATTGATCATCGGTCCCGGCGAAGCAAAAGCTGAGCTGAAGAAACGCCTCGCCCATGCGAAAGTCCGCTTGCAGATCGTTGGCATTGAACCCGCCGACAAAATGACCGAGCGTCAGTTTGCAGCTAAGATAAGAAGATATTTCAAGCAATCTGGCATGGCCCGGGCGTAGCTCTATTTTTTGCATCCGTCTCTTTTTTGGAGGGCCGTTATGTGTAATGGACAGAATCACCCCGTTAATTGTGATTGTGGCTTTGGTCCCAAAGATGGAAGTGCGGGGGACCCGCTTCCCCGGCCAAAAGGTAAGGGGTTTCAGGGACGTATCAAACGCGGAAAGAGAAGTTCGTGGGGTGAGGAGGCCATCTCAAACGAGAGTGTGCTTCGCAGGGGACTTTTCGAAATCGGGGTCGATAAACATGAAGTCCGAAAAGTAATTCGTGGTTATCACGACCTTAAGAAGGAATTCGCCGGGACGCATGCAGAAGTGGAGAGGGAGTTTGTCAACCGATTAAAGCGTCTCATTGGAATACGAAAATATAAGATCGAAGCGACAAAGACCAGAACGATCAAGGTGCCATTGTTTACCTTTGGCGCTCCCCCGGTTCCAAAAAGCAGGGTTACATATAAAGAAAGTGTGGATTTTAAGAATAAGAAAGTATGGACTGTTTCGCTGATCGTGCCGGGAATTGGCATGGGAGCCAGTCAGGAATACGAAACCAAGTACTCGCTCGAATATTTCTGTGATGCCGGTATTTTTAAAACGGTCTTTGCGCCGATCCGGGTTCGGATCTGCAAACTCGGAATATATGAAAAAGGCATCCGCATTAAAGATGGCGGACTGCGCATTACTGCAGAGGGTGGAAAATCTGAGCGGAACTTCCAGCATGGAATCAAAACATGCAGGCGCCCTGATTGCACTGAGGATAATGCTCTATTTAAAGAAACTTTCTTCGATGCCGGTGACGACACGAAATCCATTTCGACAAAAAAACAGGAACACTCATTCCAAAAACCATTGGAGACAAGTATCGGGTTGAATATTTTCGGTATTCAAACCAGCGTAAATGTTAACGTCACACTTAAGAAAACAGTTGCTCTCCAATATGACCTGCCGGGCGGGCATGATTATCACCTTTATCAATTGAAAAACCGGCATGGGATCACCTGGAAGACTTCCATAAAACGGGCAGCCAGAAGGCAGCGGATATCACATGGAAAGCTGCCAAATTCCAAAAACCGAACTCGGCAACCGCATCATCCTCGAACTCCTGCTCTATCCAGAGTAACGAATGCGAATACGGCTCATTGATCAACACTGCCAGACAGTGATTAATATCGTCCATATTCCCGGCTTATCGAGGGAAAAGTTTTCGAATTCAAATTATCCCGCACTAGTATTATCCACAGTACGTAGTACAATGAAATCTGGTCGTTAAAAGGTAAAATGCCTATATGCGGGGGATATAGATCATCGTTTGCAAGCAGCACCACGCTACCTTTCAAGAATCCAAATCAAGTATTGCCAAGACGCCGCTTTGATGTGGCGCATTAAATTATTTAAAGGGGAGCAAGGAGAACATCGTGAATAAAACGATATTCGAAGAAAACTGGAAGCTGATCCGCGGGCTGATCAATGGCCGCTGGAATCTGATGGTTGAATACGACCTGCTCAAAGTGGACAAGGCAGAGGTGAAGTTCGATAAATTCGTCACCATGCTGCAAGTTAAATATGGATATACCCGTCCAAAAGGCAAAGAGGAAATTGGCAAGCTCTGGGCTGAGTACGAAGCAAATCATAGAATGAAAACATAAAAGGAGTAATACAAGTGGAAACAACTACACCCGTCAAGACCAAACCCAAGCGCCCATCCAAAGGTGTTGCGAAACATAATCGCCTCGTGAAACAGGAAGCCCGTCGAAACAGCATCCCTGGTACTGTGATCGTCAAGAAAAAGAAACGCATCGTACCTGCGGCGCAATAATATAAGAATCAAAAGCCGGAACGCAATGTTCCGGCTTTTGATTCTTAACACACAGATCCATTCAGATACCACCTACAAGGGATCAGGATGGGCAGACCAAATATATACAATCGCGCTATTGAAGGTTAAATGCACGTACTAGAAAAACTGCCATTTGAGCACGCGTAAGAAAACTTTCCGGGCAATAGGTGCTGTCACCGCATCCACTTGTAATGCCTTCAGCAGCCAATTGTTCGATCCACGCAGCAGCCCAATAGGAAGCGGGTACGTCGCTAAATATCCCACCATTGGCAGCAGGCGGAACATAATCAGATCCGTACCTGGCACGCAAAAGAAAAACTGCCATTTGAGCACGAGTGACCATATCATCTGGACAGTAATTCCCGCTGCCGCAACCAGAGGTGATCTCGTCAGCGGCTAAAGCGTCAATCCAATCCTGTGCCCAGTGACCGGCAGTATCTCCAAATTGAGTGGTTACATCCGGCGGGGAATAACCGCCTCCCTTAATACCACGTTCCAGAAAAATAGCCATCGCAGCACGAGTCACCTGTTCTTCCGGACAATACGTCAAAGGCGCAACATGGCAGCCACCAGTAATGCCATGTAGATAAACTTGATTGATCCATGAATACGCCCAGTAAGTATCGGGAACATCAGCAAAGATCGTCGTCAGTGGGGTTGTCGTTGGAGTAACAGTTTGGAGGGAGGAAATTAGCGGATCTGTTACATTCAAATACTCTTCAACATTTGTGTATCCATCGCCATCTTTATCCCCGCTTCCCTCCGGAATATTTAAGTTGAAACCATATAAATTTTCCCAGGCGTTCGGCATCCCATCATGATCGGTGTCGAGGCAGGGAGTTCCAGTGGCAGGAACAACCCATCCACCCACTTGAGACGGGTCATCAATAATTTTTCCCGTGCCGTTCTTTACATCAGCAACAACCCGCTTATCGATCAAATCTCTACGGACGTACCAATTTCCAGCACAATCAAGGCCCCGGCTGTTTCCAGCGCCGCCATCACCAATAACGGTGTTATATGCTTCTATTGCGCTAGTCGAATGCACTACAGGCGCTGGCGCAGGAGATGTTACGAGAATACCAGCCGGAGCACCCGACTTCATTTCAACCCAATTGGTTTCCGGTAAATTATCATTGGGTCGATTTGGCCCTATATTTCCCTTTACATAAATTTTCCCATAAACCCATGTCCCATCATCAGCCGGGATGACCTTCAAATCACTATTAGACGTGCTGGAAGGACCTTTCTTATGATAATTATTTATCCAATTAACATAGCCTTCGCCTACAAGGCAGTTGAATTGTTGGTGCGAAAATGTCCATTGCGGATTGTAGGTAACATTATTAATTACCTGCACAATACCGCACACCTGCAAAAGTGGGCCGCGTTCTGCGTTATGGGCCATCAGGTTATTAAGAACAGAAACGTTTTCAGTTCCTTTTCCACCGGCAGATTCACTTCCTTGATAGCCCCCAATCAGAAGCCCCTTGCTATGGCAGCCTTTGGGATGGGTGCTGCAATTCAAACCCTCGGAAATAATGTTCCATTGAATCGTAATGTCGTATGTACGATACCATGTAGTAAGTACTTCATCTGTAGCCCAACTAAAAGAACTGTGATCTATGATGATGTTGTAAATCGGAATACCGTTCCTGGCAATAACAATGGCATGATTCATTCCACCGGGACCTGGCCTTGAGGTAATGTAGCGAATAATAACATCATGAGTTTGAACACTTAATGTCTCGAATTCTCCGCCGCTAATTCCATTACGCAGGGTAATTCCGCCTCCAGGTGCCGTCTGACCAGCAATTGTGATGTACGGATTCTTGATTACCAGGGAGGAATTAAGACTGATCAGCCCACCAACTTTGAACACACAAATCCTGGGACCTGTTTCTTCAACACAACTTCGCAGGCTGCCAACGCCGGAATCATTCGTGTTGGTAACCTCGTATACTACCCCGCCTCGTCCGCCAATTGTATTTGCGCCAAAACCCTCTGCCCCGGGAAAAGCGGGGAGCGCAGCATCCATCAACGGCGCGCTATATGTTGTTGATGAAGCGTCTGCCGCATAAAAATTTCCCAGCATTAAGATAAATACAGCAAGACCACTTGCGAATCGATAAAATATTTTATTCATGGCTTTCTCCTTTTGGTACTGAAAAGCAAAACTGTCCGGCAATGCCAGACAGTTTTTGGTGTAATGTTTTCATCAATCTGGCAATTAAACTAAGAACCTGCTTTGGATCCCTGATCCTACATGTCTGCCCTGTGACGGACATGTTTTTTTAAACATATTTATTTATTGTATTAATACTGGTAAAAAGACGAGACACTTACAGACTGTTTAATAACTTCACCACAAAGCCGCCAAAACACTTAAACATCATACGGTTATGTTTTAAGTGTTACATCATGATCATTGAAGATTAAATGTGCGAACCAGGAAAACTGCCAATTGCGCACGTGTAACAGAGTCATCGGGGCAGTAACTGCCATTCCCACAGCCTGATGTAATACCTTCGACTGCCAGTTGCTCTATCCAGGCGGCGGCCCAGTAGGAATCAGGAACATCAGTAAACATTGTTCCGCTAGCAACTGGTGGAACATAAGAAGCACCATGCATGGTTCGCAGCAGGAAAATAGCCATTTGAGCACGTGTAACAACGCCATCAGGGCAGAAGTTACCGTTACCACACCCTGAGGTGATTCCATCAGAAGCAGCGACGTCGATCCAATCCTGTGCCCAATGGTTGGCAGTATCTCCAAATTGGGTTGTTGTATCTGGAACATTGTAGCCTGAGCCTTTCATACCACGCTCAAGAAAAACCACCATTTCAGCGCGTGTTACTGCATTTTCGGGGCAATAGATCAAAGGAGAAGTTCCACAGCCGCCAGTGATACTATTTTGATACAGTTTAATGATGGACTGGGAAGCCCAATAATCAGTATATACGTCTGCAAAAATTGTAGTCTCTGGAAGAGAAATCGCGGCATCGGGCCAGCCGGCTACATTTGCCGGAATCTGGCTTGGGTAGCCCGGAGGAGAAACCCACGCGGGGGCGGGGATCGCTTGAAAAGCTCCCAGGTTGGCACCTTTTGAAATAATTGCCGATGAGGTAAACCAGGTGGAAATGGAAACTTCGGCTGCTTTTCCAATGGCAGGGCTGGCAGAGGATAGTTTTCCTTCTGAAGTAAGCAGTGCATCTGCTACTTTTCCATTTGGCTCTGTCACCCCAAAAGGCGCTTTGCTGATATCGTAATCAAATGAACCGGATGTAGGTGCCGCGTTGAATGCTTTATTGGCTGTGACATAAATATTATTACGGACTGTCCAGGGACTTGTCACTGTTCTGGAAAGTATGTCAAATGCCGAAAAATTATCGGCGGCCGTTCCGATGATCGTGTTGTTAAAGATCCATAAACCGTTTGTATAGCCTCTTGACAGGTCGATCTTGAAAGCTGAATTCAGGCGGTCGGCCTCATTGGTTGGATTGCCTGTGGTGATCTGAACGTTGTTATAGATAAATACCGGACCAAGTCCGCTAGTTGTCAGGCTTGCCACCCGATGTGTATCGATCATGGTGTTTCCATAGACATGGAAATTAAACGAATCACCTTCGGGTTCGGCGGGATCATCCACGACACGCTCGAAGCGATTGCTATAGATGAACACATTTGAGTTCATCCATTTTCCGGTGCTGTCATCGGTGAAGAGAAAACCATTAAATACGTCATGTACATAATTATTGCGGATATGATATGTGCCGCCGCCAAACGATGATCCATATACGGCCCCGCCTTCACAGGCGGAATATTTTAATTGACTCCATGTTTTGCCTGCGGCGCAGGTTTGATAAAACTCGTTATTTTCCACAACCAAATGACTTGAATACTCTTTGATCAAAATCCCTGCGTGGGTAAAGTCGAAAACATTGTTCTTCAAAACAATAAAATGACTTGAAAGCACCGAAATTTCATCTTCTGCATTTTTGAAAGTCAGTCCTTGCAAAACAAGCCATTGTGAATTTTTCAAGATTAGGGAGCCGCCATCAAACACAGCATTGTTTCCTGTGATGTAGATCGGCGCAGTAGATGTGCCTTTTAAGGTAACGGTTTCAATTTTGGTATAGGTTCCTGCAAGTAAATTAATGGTGTCGCCTGCCGCTGCCTTGGTTGCGGCTTTTTGAATGGTTTTAAAGGGAGCAGAGGAAGATGTTCCCGGATTGGAATCACTGCCGTTTGCAGACACATAATACGAAACTGCCGCCATCGTTGGAGCAGATGCGGATGAGGCTTTTGTGCTTGTGAAACTTCCAAGCGCCAGAATGAAGGCTGTGATGAAACTCATAATTCGATATGTTGCCTTGTGCATTATTTCTCCTTGCGTAATCAGTGAATTGCTTTCAACCCGTAGTTTTGAGTTTTTGGTATTCACATTTTTTTGTTTTTTTACGATCTCTCGATACTTTTGTGTTCTGACTTATGCAGGGTAACATAGCCACTTTGACCTGCCAGAGAAGTTTGGCATTACTAAAGTACTATTCAACTCCTCATTTTTGTAAACTTATCATTTACGCAAGGAAACAGACGCTGTTTTCACGAGCTGGCCGGGAAATAGCTGTCAAAAAGCAAAATGGGATCGAATCTGCAAAAGCCCTTGCGTTATCGCAAGGAGGGAAAAACCCACCAACACACGGCACAAAGCCGAAAAAACCGCAGATGACAGGCCGTGTCAAATGGACTATGATTGATTTGTTCATCAAGATCATTTATCGGCGCCAACGCAAAACTCACCATCACGAGGTGAAATATCTTTGTTAATCGCGGTTCACGCTCTACCCGTATTGGTATCTCTGGTTAAAATTTTGGCGAAAGTTATACTTACAAAAAATATTATGTCCCGACCTTCTACATTTAATCATCAAGCCGTTGCGATTTGTTCACGCGAACAAGCCGAGCAATTGGCAAATTACGATCATCAGCGCGTCAATGTCTCGGGAGAGGCGGGCGTTTTGTTGACTTCTGAGTGGATGCCGCTTGAAGAGCACGCCGGCCCCTTCTTGTTGACAGTTGTGTTTCATTATGCCCAGTCACATCCGCCTGCCCCGGCGGAGATTCAAGCTATCGTAGACAGACTCAAGTTTCAGGTCCGCGGGCAGCCGCGATAAATTCATCCTGAGCAGATCAAAATTCAAGCATAGAAAAATCCACAGAATCTGCCGAATCAGCCGCTAAAATCCGATATTTAGCATAAATGACGTTAGAGGCAAATTAGAGACCAATTCACCTGCTTGACGATGCTTTTGCGCGGATGGTAATATAAAAGCATGTATCTTAGAGGAAGTAAATGGAGTATGAACCGCAAAAGAACGCGACCGAACTGGTTTCGCATTATTTTGCTATGCCTGCTGGTATTGGGCGGCGCGTACGTGAATCGATTTATCATTTCCACGCAGCCTTCACCTTTTGTATCCACCCCCACCCCCACCCGCGCCCCCGAATCATTTATTACTGAAGCTGAAGAATTATTTGAAGCGGGTAAACTTTTTCAGGCGATGGAAGCTTATAAGCAAGCCATCGCATCACGCCCTGGAGACCCCACAACGCATATTGCGCTTGCGCGTGTGCAAGTATGGGCCGGCCTATATAAAGAAGCACAGATCAGCGCAGAAGATGCATTATTACTCAGCCCTGATAACTCAATGGCAAATGCGGTGCTGGCCTGGACTTTGGATTTTCAGGGTGAATATCTCGAAGCCGAATCCAAAATTAAACGCGCCCTCGAATTGGATGATCAAAATGCGCTCGCACATGCGTATTATGTTGAAATCCTTGTAGACTCTTATTACAATGGCACAGGTGTGGTCGATGCCATCGAAAAAGCGATTGCGGCATCAAATGTTGCACTGACCCTCGCCCCCGAAAAATTAGAATCGCATCGCGCACGCGGATATATTCTTGAAGCCACCGGTAATTACGAAGAAGCCATTCGTGAATATGAAATTGCGGTCGGCATCAATAAAAATATTCCCGACCTGCATCTTGCCCTTGGGCGCAACTACCGCACACTTGGCATTTACGATCAAGCCGTTGAAGAATTTCAACGCGCAGATGCGCTCAACCCCGAAGACTCAACCCCAGACCTGTTCATATCACGCACCTATGCCACGATCGGCGAATATTCAAAAGCCCTGCAATTTGCAGACTCTGCTGTAACCAACAAACCCACCGACGCAAATCTGCGCGGCAACCTTGGCGTGATGTACTATCGTAATTCATACTGGCCTGAAGCCATTGTGGAACTCAGTTACGTGGTCAATGGTGGTTTGACCAAGGACGGCGACCAGATCGAAGCCGTCAACCTTGCTCCTAACGACGGACGCAACGCAGAATATTATTTTACCTATGGGCTGGCGCTTGCACGCATGAATCAATGCGGTGAAGCATTAAAAATTGCACAGCTGATTCAATCCCGCATTCCAGCGGATGAACTGGCCGTGGAGAATGCAGCCGAGATCATTAACCGTTGCCAGCAGAATCTTAACGCGACCCCGGAACCGCTTCAGACTCCGTCCGAGCCTGCTCCTACTTCGACAGAGACTCTTGTCCCTGTCACCCCCACGCCATGAACATTTATCAAAGACGCGCACTCTTTCGCCGTCGCACCGACTCCAATGTCTACCGCATGTTCTTCTGGATCGTGTTGATCCTCGGAGGGATCTGGCTGGTGCGTTCTCTAACCAATGGCGATATCAAACAGCCTTTTGAAGCCACGCCCACTCCCACACGTTATGCTTCTTCTTACGCGCTTGAAGGGGATGCTCAATTCACCGCTGGTGAATTGGACGCGTCCATTACGGCGTATCTTGAAGCCGTAAAAGTAGACCCCAGCAACGCGCTGGTATTGGCGCAGCTTGCCCGCATTCAAACCTATTCATCTGCCATGATGGTGAAAGATGCCGATGTCAAAATCCGGCTTGCAGAAGCGCTCGACTCGATCAATCAGGCGGTTGCCCTGGCCCCCGATGACAGCACAGTGCAAGGCATTCGCGCCTTTGTATTGGACTGGAACGCCAACCCGACCCTGATCGATGAGCGTGAAGCGCAGGATTTTCTTAATCAGGCAGAGACTGCCGCCGTACGCGCCATCCAGCTTGATAATGGCAATACACTGGCTAAAGCTTTCTACGCAGAAATTCTCGTGGATCAGCAAAAGTGGACACAGGCCCAGCAAAATATTGATCAAGCGCTTGAAGCAGACCCTTCGTTAATGGATGTGCATCGTGTCCATGCGTACGTGCTTGAATCATTGGGCGAATATTCGCTTGCCATCGAAGCCTATGACCGTGCAATTGCGATCACCCCCAATTTAACATTTTTATATTTATACGCCGGCGCCAATTATCGCCGCCTCGCGTTTGACAGTCCCAACGAAGAAGTGCAGACTCAACTCTACGAAAAGTCCTTGGAATATTTTGCACAGACTGCGCAGATCAATGCGCAGCTTGGAATTGACGATCCTGTGCCGTATATTTCCATCGCAAAGACCTACTCGCAAATGGGACAGTTCTTTATTGCAATTCGCAATGTGCAAAAGACACTTGAATTTGAACCTGATAACCCTGTTTTTTATGGGGAATTGGGTGTGCTGTATCACAAGAACCGTAACT
The DNA here is from genome assembly GCA_016715195.1 of Candidatus Villigracilis proximus. Classification (GTDB taxonomy): domain Bacteria; phylum Chloroflexota; class Anaerolineae; order Anaerolineales; family Villigracilaceae; genus Villigracilis; species Villigracilis proximus. The sequence continues at coordinate 94,559 of JADKBB010000012.1, read as the reverse complement.
ACGAGACGGGTATCCTCGCGCTTGAATGCGCCGTACGCGGATGCACCGCCGAGCAATCCTGTCCGGCGCGCGGCGACTGCGGCAAAAATGATGTTGCTGCTGATGTGGTGGGACTTCCTCTAAGCGCCAGCACGGTTTATTACTACGATATTTACGCTTCTGAACTGGCCGCGCTAGGCACTGACAAAAACGATTACTGTTCGAGAGCGCTTCAGATCGCCTCAGAGATCGAAGCCTCTGATTTCGATAGTGACCCCAACATTGCCGCCGATGTGGTTGTGGTGCGGAATATTTGCACCTTCTCACCTGAAGAATTAAATTCCGGAATGGCGACGCTTGAGCCTGTGATGATCGATACCACGCCAACGGCTGCTCCGTAAGAAGTGTGGAATTCCTGGGGGAGAGAATGATTCTGGAAACTGAATCAGCATCCAGTTAAGGTTGAAACGGGGGCGAAGCGTCCATCAGAGTTTTGTAAGAATTTATACAATCCCCTTGACTTTGCCTCTATATCTAGGTAATATTGAAATTAGCACTCGCAGTGATTGAGTGCTAATTTCTTGCTTATTCAAAAAAATCCAAAAATCCTAATAGGAGACAAACAATGGCAAAAATCTCATTCAAACCTTTGGGCGCTCGTGTGCTCATCGAAGCAGTAGAACAGGAAGAAATAACCGCAGGTGGTATCGTTCTTCCCGAAACTGCGAAAGAAAAACCCCAACAGGGTAAAGTATTGGCCGCCGGACCCGGCGAACGCAATGACAAAGGTGAACGCGTTGCGATGGATGTGAAAGTTGGCGACATTGTGCTCTTCGCCAAGTACTCTGGCACTGAAGTTAAGATGGAAGGCAAGAAATTGCTCATCATGCGCGAGAGTGACCTTCTCGGTATCGTCGGTTAATTAAAAACCTTTAACCACGAAGGACACAAAGTACACGAAGTTTAATAAATAAAAAGATATTCTTTGTGTTTCCTGGTGACCTTGGTGTGCAAAAGTTTTTTACATTAAAAAGGAATTACTACTATGGCAGCCAAACAGATCGTATTTTCAGAAGAAGCCCGCCGCAAGCTTAAGAACGGCATGACAGTTGTTGCAAACGCTGTTTCCGCAACTCTCGGACCCAAAGGCCGCAATGTGGCCATTGACCGCAAGTTCGGTTCCCCCAGCATTACTCACGACGGTGTTTCCGTTGCGAAGGAAATTGAACTCGAAGATCCTTTCGAGAACATGGGCGCCCAGCTCCTCAAGGAAGCCGCTCAGAAGACCAATGACATCGCCGGTGACGGTACAACCACTTCCACCGTTTTGGCTTATGCCATTGTGACCGAAGGCCTCAAGGCTCTTGAAGCTGGTTACAACCCAATGCTGCTCAAGAAGGGCATTGAACTCGCCACCGAGACCATCGTGGCCGAACTCAAGAAGAATTCTGTCAAGATCGACACCCGCGAAGAAATTGCCTCCGTGGCAACCAACTCTGCCGCTGATGTTGAAGTTGGTGAATTGATCGCAGACGTGATGGACAAGGTCGGTAAAGACGGCGTCATCACCGTTGAAGAATCCAAGACCATGCAGTTCGAAACCGAATTCGTGGAAGGTATGCAGTTCGATCGTGGTTACATCTCGCCTTACTTCATCACCAACGGCGATCAGATGGAAGCCCAGATCAGCGATGCCTATGTCTTGATCTATGACAAGAAAATCTCCGCTGCTCAGGACATCGTTCCTTTGCTCGAAAAACTCGTCCAACTTGGCAAGCGCGAACTCGTGATCATCGCTGAAGATATCGACGGCGAAGCGATTGCCACCCTGATCTTGAACAAGATCCGCGGTATGTTGAATGTGCTCGCCATCAAAGCCCCTGGCTTTGGTGATCGCCGCAAGGCCATGCTTCAGGACATCGCCGCCCTCACCGGTGGACAGGTCATCTCTGAAGAGACCGGCCGCAAGCTCGAAACCGCCACCGTTCAGGACCTCGGCCGCGCTGAGAAGGTTGTCTCTGACAAAGAGAACACCACCATCATCGGCGGCAAAGGCAAGAAGGGTGATATCGAAGCCCGCATCAAGGAAATCCGCATCGAGATCGACAAATCCACAAGCGATTACGACAAGGAAAAACTTCAGGAACGTTTGGCCAAACTCAGCGGTGGTGTTGCCATCATCCGCGTGGGTGCCGCAACCGAAACTGAAATGAAAGAGAAGAAGCACCGCGTGGAAGACGCTCTCTCAGCTGCTCGCGCCGCTGTAGAAGAAGGTATCGTCCCTGGTGGTGAGATCTCCCTGATCAATGCCGCTAACAAACTTGATAAACTCGCCAAGGCACATGCCGAAGACGAGAATGAAGAGATCAAGGTCGGTATTAACATCGTCAAGAAGGCGCTCGAGGCCCCGATCCGTAAACTGGCTGCAAATGCCGGCCAGGATGGCTCTGTCATCATTGACACCGTCCGCCGCACCGCTGCCGAGAAGAAGAACCCGAACATCGGCTTCAACGTCCTCACCGGCGAATACACCGACATGATCAAAGCTGGCGTGATCGACCCCGTCAAAGTTGTGCGTGGCGCTCTTGAGAACGCCGCTTCCATCGCCGCGATGATCCTCACAACTGATGTGTTGATCACCGATGTTCCTGCGAAGGAAAACGCTCCTGCCATGCCTCCTGGCGGCATGGGCGGCATGGATTACTAAATCCTAATCCCAGATTTTTTGTTCGAGGCAGGTCTCAAGCCTGCCTCGAACTTTTTAAGTTGGTATAATTTCGGCAATGTCTTCACATCCCCGTAGTTCTAAAAGATTTCTCGACCCGAAACAGATCAAAAAGGCTTCCGTCTGAGTCTTATTTTGATTCTGTTTTTGCTTTTGGATTAAGTGCCTGCGCTTCTGTCTTTAACCCGAGCACGCCCACTCCCCAATTGCCGACTCTTACGCCCGTGCCTCCTACTGCCACTCCCCCGCCATCTGTAGCAGTTATCAACGGCGAGTACATTACCAACGCTGAATTTCAATCAGAACTGGAGCGGTACAAGTCTGCTCAAACAGCATTGGGACTCTCCTTCACAGATGAGGATGCGAATAAAGCTGTCCTTGAGGATATGATCGCGCAGGTTTTGCTCTCTCAAGCTGCCAGAGAAGCGAATTTCACTTTGACAGAAGCAGACCTACAGTCGAGAATAGATGCGCTGGCAGCGTCTGTGGGGGGCGTAGAGGCTTTATCTGCATGGCAGTCAGCTCACGGGTATGACGAGGCTTCCTTCCGAATTGCATTAAAGCGTTCTGCCGAAGCAGCCTGGATGCGTGACAAAATCATTGCGGATGCGCCGACAACGGTGGAGCAAATCCATGTGCGCCAGATTTTGACCTATAATGAGGAAACTGCGCGCGCCGCATTGGAACAATTGAATGGCGGAGCAGATTTTGACGCGCTGGCCGCATTATATGATCCGATCACACTTGGAGAGTTGGGCTGGGTGCCGCGCGGATACCTGCTTGACGCAAAAGCCGATGAAGCCGTATTCGCTTTACAAGCTGGCGCCTACAGCGATGTGGTTGCAACTGATGCAGGTTTTCATATTTTCAAAGCTCTGGAACGCGCAGATCACCTCTTAACGCCGGATGCCTTATTGACCGTGCAGGAGCTCACGCTAAAAAATTGGATCGCGGAACAACGCGCAAAAAGCGAAATTACTTTAGTCCCATAAATAACACGCCACACTTGCTGTGGTAAAAGCCATTATTTGGAGCCGCACGATGAGTAAATATGATTATGATGGTACAACGTCGAAAAAAGGTGGAAAGCTTGAAGTTTGGGATATGTTGAGCATTATCCTGCTGTTGCTTACGCTTTGTATTGGCATATATTTTGTTACGATCTTTATTATGCCTAATTCAGCTTTAAATCCTTTCCCTCCGAATCCAATTGACCCGAATGCAACTCCCACAGCGACCATTACCCAGATTCAGCCGGAAGCCACATGGACGGCGACACAGCCCGCGCTGTTGACCGAAACTCCCACTTTATTGCCAACTTTCACACTGGAGCCTTCGCCAACGCCTTTCTCGCTAGTACCTGCCACAAAAACGCTGACGGTAACCGCCACTCCCAAAGCGGCCTTTTCTGCTTCTTTCAAGGGAATTGACAGTACGATCATTCACCCAGAGTTGGGTTGTAAATGGCAGGGTGTGGGCGGCACCGTTGTCGATGCAAATAATGCGGACATGCTTAGAATGACCATTCGCCTGGTGGGGACGTATAACGGCAAGTCGAAGAATGAATTGACCGTAAGTAGTATTGCTCCGGCCTATGGAAAATCTGGTTTTGAATTCTTTTTAGGAGATGTTCCGATCACCTCCAAAGGCGAGTTGTATTTGCAGCTTTTGGATCAGGCAGGCCTGCCGCTTTCAGATAATCTCTACATTGATCTTTCGAAGGAATGTTCTAAAAACCTGGTACTGGTTCGTTTCGTAAAGAATCCATAATCTGTGAGAAATGAGAAAGAAGTCCGTTGCTGATTGAGCAACGGACTTCTTTTCTTGTATACCTGTATACCTTTCCGCCTATCCCACTTCCACGTTCCAATGATGATACTTTGGAACTTTCGCGCGGACAACGTCATCGAATAGCGCGCGGAGTTTTGTGGTGACGGGTCCCATTACGCCGCCGCCAACCGGGCGGTAGTCCACTTTTGTGGCGGCCACGATCTGAGCGGCAGTTCCCGTCATAAACAACTCTTCCGCGACAAATATTTCTGTACGATCAATGGAACGCTCCACCACTTGAAGTCCCAGCTCATTGCGTGCCAGTTCGATCACACAGCGGCGGGTAATGCCTTCAAGGATATTATCGGTTGAAGGCGGTGTGACCAGAATCCCATCGCGCACCATGAAGATATTCATGGCCGAGCCTTCAGAGACATGACCGTTGTTATCCAGCACAATAGCCTCGTCAAAGCCGGCGCGGTTTGCATCGGTCTTGATCAGCGCGGAATTTGCATACGCACCCGCCACTTTGCCGCGCGCCGGGATGACGTTATCGTCAATACGGCGCCAGGAGGAAAAGGTCAGGTGGGCATTTGAATCATTCTTAACATATTTCTCAAAAGCCATAACGAACATGGAAAATTCATCCTTGAGATCATGCAATCGGACACCAATCCCCATATCCGCTTTATAGACGGTGGGACGCAGATACACATCCTCCTGCCAGTTATCCGTCCGCAAAAGATCAAGCGTGAGCTGGATCAGACCCTGCTCATCGTACGGAACATCCATCGCCATCATGCGCGCCGAATTTAATAGCCGATGATAATGATCATAAGGACGAAAAACGAAGAGGCGTTTCTTCTCTTCGTTCCAGTATGCCCGCATACCACTGAAAACAGCAGTTCCGTATAAAAAGCCATGAGTGGCTATATTAATTTTCGCGTCCGCCAGTGGGACGATCTTGCCCTCAAAGAACGCATGCTTCGAGAGATCCACTAGACACCTCCAGATTGAATTTATAAAATCAGATACTGCCAAGAAATTATAACCCATTCAAACCGGGTCATTTTTGACAGGCAAAACATCACCCCCTTGACACACACCTGTTTTCTGTATAAAATCTAATTCGATACTCATCAAATTAGATTTACGGAAGTGAACCATGGATAAAAAGTCTGAAATGCTCGATTTTCTGAAAGCCATGTCTGATGCCGATCGTTTACGCATCATTGGCCTGTTAACCCAGCGACGCGCCAGCCGCGCTGACATCGTTGAAAAACTCAACCTGCCCTTGCGGGATGTCGTGGACCATCTGGCGTTCCTTGAATTCGTCGGTGTCCTTAGCCAGAACGAGGATCTGTACGAATTGAATGATAAGAAGCTTGCCACCCTTGCACGTGATAATTTTAAAAAAGAACGCCCGGTCTATGTCCCTGCGCCCGATCTGGATGATAAATCTAAAAAGGTACTCAAAGCCTATTTAAACGCAGATGGAAGTATCAGGCAAATCCCAAATCAGCCCGCCAAGCTGCAGGCGATCTTAAATTATCTGATCCAGGCTTTTGCTCCAGATACAAACTACACCGAAAAGGAAGTAAATCAAATTTTGCGCCGCTTCCATGAAGACACAGCCGGCCTGCGCCGTGATCTGGTGGATGCAAAAATGATGGACCGCGAAAGCGATGGTTCAAGATATTGGAGAGTACAATGAAAACCAGAAAAGACATTCACCGGGAATACAAAGAGCGGTCTATCCCTGCTGGAGTCTATCAGGTGAAAAACAAGATAAATGGCAGGATACTGCTGGGAAGCAGCCTGAACCTCGAAGGACCATTGAATCGCCACAAGTTTATGCTCAAAATTGGAAGTCATACCAATAAAGCACTGCAAAAAGACTGGGACGAATTCGGGCCGGATGGTTTTGTCTTCGAAATTCTGGAAGAAGTAAAGATCAAAGACGACCCAAACTTTAACCTAAAAGATGAATTGACCCTGTTGGAACAGATCTGGCTGGAAGAATTGCAACCTTTTGGGGAACGCGGTTACAACATTAATGAAAAGATACGTGAAGCCTGATATGGAGAAATAACATGAGCGATGAAGTTGTCACTTTTTTCAAAGCCCTGGCAGATGCAAATCGCCTCAAGATCGTTGGCTTGTTGGCGCAGCAGCCCTACAGCGTGGAGGAACTCGCCGCCCTGCTTGATCTCAAACCATCCACGGTTTCACATCATCTTGCAAAACTTGCGCAGATCGGACTGGTCAGCGCAAGGACAGAAAGTTACTACAACGTGTATCAACTCGATGAAAAAGCACTGCAAAGCAAATCACAAAATCTGTTCTCGCAGGAAAACCTCGCCGCATCTGTTGTAGATGTAAACGCCAATGCCTATGATCAAAAAGTTATTGCAGACTATTCACGTAAAGACGGCAGTCTGAAAACCATCCCGGCCCAGCGCAAAAAACTGGAAGCAGTTCTGCGATATGTAGTGCAGGCTTTTGAGATCAATAAAAAATATAGTGAGAAAAAGGTAAATGAAATACTGAGCCGGTACCATGAAGACACAGCCAGCTTACGGCGTGAATTAGTCGGGTATGGATTAATGAAACGCGAAGGCGGAGGCGGAGATTACTGGCGCGAATAAGAAAAACGCTGACCTGTGGTCAGCGTTTTTCTTTAAGTGCAAAACTTTCATTGCCGCCTAATGGCATGTTTAACGGCTCAGAATCAAGAGCCATCACGCGGCTGTTGGCAAAGAAGGTGAAGTCAAATTCAGTGGCGTCCCCTGCCTTTTTACCGGGAACAGGCATCAGCCGTGCAGTGAGCGGCTTGTCCAGTCGCATCGCCAGCGCGGATAGATCCAGCAGCAGCGGTGTCATCTGTTCGGCGGTCGTATCTCCCGCCAGCGGAACTGTATCCAGCCCGGTGCCGCACACCGCAGAATAAAGCAGGGCATCTTTTATCGTTAAGGTTCCTTCCGCCGCGCGCTGCGCGAGGACAGAATCTTCAAGCACCGGCTGCATGAATCCGCTGAAACCCGTGTGAGGAAAATCAGCGCGGTCAACGGCTTCGGTCAAAATTGCAGCGGCAGCCAGCGAACCATGCAACCCAATTTTCGGAACGCCTAAATTTTCCACGGCGCGGCCCAGCGAATGCGCATCATCAGGAAAAGGCGCGAATGAAAAATCAATGCCAACAAATTTTTTATAAGGCAGCGCAGTATTTGCAATCTGGGCAATCGCCTGTCCATGCTTCTCAATTTCAGAGATCAACCTGCGCCGTCCATCATCCAACGTCCGATTTTCAGCAAACGCATTCACTGCCAGATCAGCCGCCTCAGTTGCAATTGCAAACGCGGGCACGTCACCATCAAGATACGCTGCGGGAAAAAACGGCGCGCCCGCTCGCACATTCGCCAGCGCTGCAAATCGCAAATTGGAAAATCCATCCGCTGTGATCGTGGATGCGCGCTGCATGATCTTTGCGCAAGCCTTGATCGCCTGAAGCGAGATGCCGTTCTTCTTATCTGCCATCACGCCGCCGAAGAAAATATTTTCACTTGCGGATATGGCTTCGGGGATGACTTCATAACTCTGCGGAAATTCGATCAACGCCGGACCCAGCGCCGCATACGCAACTCCGATCTGCTTCAACATCTCAGACATTTTCTGCGCGAAAAGCGGAGTCTCTTCGAGCCTGCCATGCAGCAGCACCGGAAACGGAATCGTCGCCAGACGGGTCGTCTGCACTTCATATCCCGCCGCCTCATAAGTGGATTTGGCCTGCGCTAGAAAATCACCAGCCTTGCGCAAGGCATTCTCATCAAGCGGATATTTCGGATTCAAAAAATAAGTGATTGAACGGATTTTCATAATATCTCACCCAAAGGATTTAAGTTTTTCAATATCAGCTTCAACAAGCTGTGTCTTATAAAGCTCATTCGTCAGCCAAAGTCCGCTCTCACGGATTTTCTCTCTTGGTGACTGCAACCCCAGCCATCCTGCAGACGGTTTACACTCTTCACATCTTGAGATCGTTGAAATGATCTTCGACTCCAACTCAAGGCGGTCTGTCTTTTCTTTCACCTCGATCACACCGAGTTGAAAATGTTTTTGGATATATTCGGTTACTTTATTTTCAACTTCCGCTAATCGTTTGAGATCAATATTTACATTTTTCTCTTTGGCTTCCTGAGTGGATGAGTCCAATTCCCATTGCTGCAAAAACAGATCGGATTCGCGCTGTAATAAAGCACTGCCGATCATTTTACGAAAGCTGCTGCGGTCTTTGCTATCCTGCATAAAGTGATTACGCAAACGCAAACGTAAATGGTCATCTCCCGTATGCGTTCCCACGCGGACAATTCTTTTTGTTCCGTGTGCTGTCTCTCCATCTTCAAACAAAACATAGATCCCATTCTTCGGCAGCTTTGAAGGATTAAAAGGGAATTGGATCGCCTGTTTCGAAGAAAATAATAAATGTACCTGACTGCATAACTTGCTCATAATTCCTCTTTAACTCTTTTTAGGTTGTCTTTGTCGTATCACTTCAAACATTAATATACTTCCCGCAACACCCGCATTCAGCGATTCTGCCTGCCCGGGCATTGGGATGCTGATCTTTCCATGCGCCAGTCCACGTGCCTGTTCACTCGCGCCATCCGCTTCCCCACCGATGACCAGCGCAACCGGCTGGCTCAAGTTAATATCCCAACACGATTGACCGTCCATGTCTGCGATAAAAACCTGCAAACCTGCCGTCTTTACAATTTGATCTATCTCATCCCAGGTTAAAGAATGGATCGGCAAATTAAAGTGTGCGCCCATCCCCGAGCGGACCACCTTCGGCGCAAATGCATCCGCTGTTTCAGGCGGAAGCAGCACAGCCTGCACACCGGTCGCAGCCGCAGTACGCAACAAAGTTCCCAAATTACCAGGGTCACGGATTTGATCTGGAATGAGGAATAAAGTTCGGGGAGTTGGGAATCGGGAGTTGGAATTCGTTGAGGACAGCCAGAATTCCCTGCGGAGATTCTGTATCACTCAATGACTTCATCAAACTCGAGGAAACTTCCTCAACGTCCACACCGCGCGACTTTAAGGCTTCGACCTGTGATCTCCCTCTTTCATTCAGCGTTTCGTCAAACAACACAAATCGCATCGGCCAGTTTGAACTGGCCGCTTCTTCTACAAGGCGGATTCCTTCCGCGAGAAATGCGCCCGCATCACGGCGTTCTTTTGCCCGCCCCAGCAAAGCGCGGACTAGTTTTAACTTCGGGTTGTGCGTGGAGGTAATCATGGAAATTAACTGTCCCATACTTTTAGGAAAGGCTGAATGGTGGCATCATCAAATAAAACAATACGAATATTTTTCAGCGTTGAATCTTGTGTATTTATAAAATATTTTTCAATGGCAGAAAAAATGATCTTCGCCGCGCGGTCTTTTGGAAAGCCAAATATTCCGGTTGAAATGGCTGGCATGGAAATAGATGCGCATTTCAACTCACTTGCTACACGCAGAGAACCAGTGACCGCATCTGCAAGTTTTTTATCCTCATCGCCATCGCCCCAAACTGGGCCCACAGCGTGGATAATGTATTTCGCAGGCAGTGCCCCGCCCGAAGTCCATGCTGGATGCGCATGTGAAACGAGACCATGTTTCTTAATCCACTTATCGCTTTCCGTCTGGATCACATCCCCGCCGCGGCGCACAATCGCCCAGGCCACACCGCCGCCATGCTGTAGATGTTCATTGGCCGCGTTGACAATGGCATCCACCTCTTCAATGGTGATATCACCTTGAACAATTTGCTGGGTCTGGCCTGTTGAAAGATTGCGTTCAACCAAAATGGTATTCATGCATTTATTTTACCCCCTAAAAAAATTAGCCGGGATAAAAATCCCGGCCAATTTCATTTATTTTGTTTTTGCCACAACCGCGGCGAAAGCCTGCGGATTGCGAATTGCGATATCGGACAACATCTTGCGATTGAGTTCGATATTTGCCTTCTTGAGCGCAGACACCAACTTGCTGTAGGTGGTGCCGTTCAAGCGGGCGGCCGCGTTGATACGGGCGATCCATAACTTGCGCAGATCGCGTTTGCGAACGCGGCGATCACGTGTGGCGTACCACAGGCTCTTGAGCATGGCTTCGTTCGCACGTCTGAACAGCAAATGCTTGGAACCGCGCTGGCCCTTTGTGATCTTTAAAACTTTTTTGTGACGAAGATGTCCTTGCGGACCACCTTTTACGCGCATATCTTATACCTCCTGCAAACCCACGGGCGTCGGTGCGCCAGAGGCGTACACCAGTTGCGTACACCCGAAAGCCGCAACTAAAAATTGACGATGACCGGAATAAATCCTATTCCATGTTTGGCGCGAGGCGCTTGATACGTTTGATGAACTTACGACCCTTCACTACGATCATTTCGCTCAATAACGCTTTGGTTCGGTCTGAAGTACGACGGCGTAAATGGCTCTTACCGCCCTTGGTTCGCACGAGTATGCCTGAACCAGTTAAACGAAATCTTTTGGATGTCGCTTTGTGAGTCTTCAGCTTGATTTTGCCTGATTTCTTTGCTTTGCGAGGCATTGCTAATTCACTCCTTTCAGAAAATTAACCACGGGATTTAACCACACCCGCAGACGATCAACCTGTTTGAAACTTTACTACGCTTGAGGAGCCGCTTCGCTCTTAACTTCGGCCTGCTCGCTCTTTTCCTTCTTCTTTGCCGCAGCTTTGGCAGGAACCAAAACCACAAGCATGGTGCGGCCTTCCATTTGCGGCGGCACTTCAACTACAGCCACATCCACAAGGTCCTGGACGATCTCGCGCAGATCTTCAAGCGCGATCTCAGGGTAATCCATTTCGCGGCCGCGGAACTTGATCGTGACGCGCACTTTGTGTCCCTGATTCAGCCAGCGGCGTGCATCATCCACTTTGAAACCGCGGTGAGCTCCGTTGGTCTTGGGGCGCAGACGGATTTCCTTGATCTCGATCTTGGTCTGAGTCTTCTTGGCTTCGCGTTCCTTCTTTGCCTTTTCGTAAATGAATTTACCAAAATCCATTACACGGCAAACAGGCGGTGTGGCTCCGGGAGAAACCTCCACAAGATCCATCTCGGCATCGCGTGCAATTTGCAAAGCCTGGCGAATCGGCACGACGCCCACATTACCACCATCTGGGCCGATCAGGCGAACTTCCGCGACGCGGATGCCCTCATTTACTCGAAATTCGTTGGCGCTGATATGCTACTCCTCATTATCTATGAAACAAATCCAGCCATTTCACGGCTGGTTTTTTAGCGGACGAATAATACCATGCTCAACGGCGAATCGTCAATGAAATGTGATTTTTAAAGCTGGAGCATCTCCTCTATTTTGCCTAAAACTGCTCCACAGAATCTGAACAATGTTGACATACCCGAAGCTTGAACTGACTTTTGATTGGCCTGCATCGCTGTTTTTTTGGTAACTCGCAGTAAACTACTTTGAGCTAAAAACCCAGGTACTCTGGATGAATCCAATTAATAAAAAAAATAGAGCCGAGATGCCTCGACCCTATGAGTACTATCCGGCAAGCATGTGTGTGGTGACTTTTGCCGCCAATTTTTCCTTTGACTGAAAACCTGTCATTCGTTCCTTGATTTCACCGTCTTTGAAAAGCATCAAGGTCGGAATGCCCATGACACCGTACTTCATCATGATGTTTGGGTTTTGATCAGCATCGAGCTTCACAACCTTGACCTTCCCTTCCCATTCGCCTGCGAGCTGCTTCACAATGGGTTCGATCATTTTGCACGGCTGACACCAGGTAGCTGTGAAATCCACAAGAACGGGCAGAGCTGATCCGATTACTTCTTCCTGAAAATCCACTTCGGTTACATAATTTACATCTGTCATTTTTGCCTCCAGCCAAATAGACGCTGTGTTAATTGTCATTATTACGTTGACGCAAATAATTTCACGTGATAGAATGCAATCCGCTTTAGAAATGGGCGCGTAGCTCAATGGCAGAGCAGTGGCCTTTTAAGCCATTTGTTGAGGGTTCGAATCCCCCCGCGCTCACAGTAGCAAGTCCTTCCTTCTGGAAGGACTTTTTGTTGATGGTCCCCGCAGGAGGGATGATATTCGAATCCCCCGCGCTCACAACAAAAGCATTCACCACAGAACCCACGGAGATCACGGTGAAAAATCTCATGGGACATTTTTCACCACAGATGAAAACAGATAAAAGGGATGGAAGGAAAAACCTGTGTTCATTTGTGTTTATCCGTGGTAAATATCAAAAATATGACCACTCTCTTACAACGCTTTTTCCAAAATCTCCCTTAACTCCCCATCGCTCAATGCAATTGGATTCCCTTTATAACTGCTGGCGCTCAAAGTTTTTTGCACGGCTTCAGGGATGTGGGTTTCGTTCATTCCGTGCGCGGAGAGTGATGGGATGTTTAGTTCACGCACCAGATCACTCACCCACTGCACACCATCTTGCGCGGATGCCGTTTGATCGCCGGTGACGATGCGGGCGATCTCATCATATCTTTTGATTGCGGCGTGACCAGTCAACGCTTTGATATTCGCTTCCATTACCAGCGGAAGCAATTTCGCGCACAGTGCTCCGTGCGGGGCTTGCAGCATCCCGCCCAGCGGACCGGCGAAGCCATGCACGGCTCCGAGTGCGGCGTTTGCCAGAGCCAGTCCGCCGAACAAACTTGCGAGCGCCATGCCTTCCTGCGCAGATTTATCTGCGCCGTTGTGATATGCCAAACGCAATGACTTCGCCGCATGGCGCATCCCTTCGCGGCAAATGGCATCGGTCATGGGATTCGCTTTGACAGAAACGAACGGTTCGATCAGTTGCGTCAACGCATCCAAACCGGAGCTTGCGGTAATTGCGGGCGGCAGGGAATATGTCAACTCGGGGTCGACGAGTGCGATCGCGGGCAGCATCATCGGGCTGCGCAAGCTGACCTTCACGCCATGCGCGGGCGAACCAAGCACAGCATTGCGCGTCACTTCAGCGCCTGTGCCGGCGGTGGTGGGGATGGCGATATACGTCAGCGGTGCGTTGGTCAACGGGCGGCCTTTGCCGATCACTTCGAGATAATCAAACACATCGCCGCGATTCGTTGTCAGCGCGGCGATGGCCTTGCCGGCGTCGAGCACACTGCCGCCGCCCAGCCCGATCACCAGGTCACAACCATGTTGAAGCGCAAGGTCCGCTCCTTCGGAGGCAGTGGCAACTGTCGGCTCGCCCCGAACGTGAAATTCGTCGAAGGGAATTTCATGCGCAGAGAGAATCTCCCTCACACGCGGAATCGCATCGGAGGAATTTCCACAGACAAAAAGCACACGCTTCGCACGACCCGCAAGCTGATCGGCTAACCCATTTAATTTTCCCGCCCCGAAGATGATTCGGTTTGCGGTGGCGAATTCAAAAGCGGACATCACTCACCAGCCCGAATCTTCGGGATAAATATTATTGAATTTGATTCCCTGTCGTGGTTCAGCCATCATCTCTGCAACCGTGTCGCGCCACTTTGCATAATGTGCAGTCTCTTTGTGCGCGACGGGCGCTTCGACAGTTTTATAAACTTCAACGAGAATAAAGCGGGTCGGGTCGTCATTTTGTTGAAGGACATCAAAACGCGCAATGCCTTCCTCAAGCACGCTGTTGGATGCATTTTCAAGAGTGGCTTGTTTAAAGACTTCGACAAACTCAGGTTTGACATGCACATGCACGTGAACGATATTCATTTTTCTCCTTTATCTGCCTGCGATCGCATTTCCGATAATCTGTGCCGAAGCTCTGACTGAAATTGTAAACCCGAAGAAAGGACCGAAATCCTGGCCAGCAGGCATGCTTGTGAAATATAAACCGCGCGCACTGGTTTGAAAATGTTCATCGAGAACAGGGAAGCCGTTACGCGTTGAAATTTCGCTCAACAGATTCTTATCAAGGAACGGGATTTGATTTAAGTCCACTTTATAACCTGTGGCAAGGATGATCTCATCCACAACAAAAGTGTTTCCGTTATCAAGTGTGACACTCATTGAGCCGTCGGTCAATTCAACACATGAAGTCAGCGCTGCTTTCTCATGAATATATGTACCCGCTTTCATAACGCGCTTTTCCAGCCACGGTTCCACTTTCAAACGTCCTTCCCCCCACATCCGTTTGGTGATCGCATCTTTTTCTTCCTGCGGCAAATTTCGGAACCACGCAGGGTCAGCGACCATTCCATCCACCATTGGAGCCGCCCACGACCAATCTGACTCGGTAAACTTGGGTGACTCGTGTCTGTGTACCAGATGCACTTCCGCCGCGCCCGCGTCATTTAATAAAGCAGCCCACTCAAACGCGCTCTGTCTGCCGCCGAGGATAAGAACCCGCTTTTCCTTTTGACCTTGCAACTGTACCGCATCACAAGTGTGGCTGTATCTTCCCTTTGGCAGAAGCGCAGTTAAGTCTGACGGTTGATTCTTGAAATATCTCATGCCAATGGCTATGACTACCTGCTTTGCTTCAACCACGTCGCCATTTTCAAACTGTGCAAAGAAGTTGTCGTTTTTCTTTGCGAGTTGCGTCACGTAATGCTGTATGGTTTCGATGCCGGACTGCTCTTGAAACCATTGACAATACGCAAGGTAAAAATCACGGGAGAGCGGTTCCACATCTGCGGGGGTCTTCCCCTGAGTTTCCAGATAATTCATAATACTGGCCTTCCCTGTCGGGTCGAGAGACCAGTCTGATGCGGAACGCAGATACATGCCGTCGGGCATATTCCGCTTCCAAAATTCCATTGACTTGCCTGCCACAAGATGATCGATGCCCAAAGATCCGGCATACGCGGCAAGCGATAACCCAAATGGTCCTGCACCGATAATAAGTAGATCTGTTTTTGTGTTCATATGGTTCCTCCTTGAAATAGTCCAAGCCATAATTGATACAAGCCAAAGCAAAACAATGCAATAGCTGAAACGCCAAGCATCATGCGGTTGACCTTTGGCCCCAGTTTTTGCGCTGTGCCAAAGATAAGGATGATCGCTGCCAGACAAGCGACCATGGTCAGATAAAAACCTGCAAGGAACCCAATCCCGTTGAGCGGAGATTCGTGCCAGCCTTGTAAAAGAATGGGGCCGGTCACAAGAGTCCAAAAGATGTATGGGTTGGGATTCAATGCATTCATCATCGCGGCTTTCAGCACACTTTGACGGGTTTCTGTTTCAACCGCAGGAACGGACAGGTTGAAGTTTTTCCAGGTTTTGTATGCGCCATAGGCCAGATACAAAATAAACAGTCCGCCGGCGATGTGCAGAAAACGTTTCAACCAATCAGGCACCTGACTAAGCAGCAGCAAACAGATCAGGATAATCGGCCCATCGCTGATGAGCGGTGCGAGCGCAGCGGGCAGGGTCCGCTTCCAGCCGCGGGTGAGAGTTTGCGAGATGAGGTAGGTTTGGAATGAACCCGGTTGTGAAGCGGCGGTCAGTCCGTAGACGGCGCCTTGAAATAAGTAAATCCACATGTTGTAATTTTAATTCAAACTTCGGAAGTCTTTTTAGAGGAATTCAAATGGGGATGCCTCCAGGCAGACTTCCGAAGTTGTATTATTTACTCAAAGATAAATTTCGTGGGATTCTCGAAGAACGTTGTCCACGCTAAACATTGACGCGGGGTGAAGATGTATAGTCCGCCGGCATCCCATTGATCGGGTTTGGGGGCGTAGCCGTCAGATTCGTATTTGGCGCAGTAGGCTGCCGATAGTCGCTGAGCCAGTTCGAGGTCCGGTTTGGATGCGGGGTGTGAAGTCCCATCCATGATGACCACATCATTTCCGCTTTCGAGATGCAAAGTCACATTTGGATTCTTTTCAAGATTGCGGGCGTGACGTGTTTCGGGACTGCCGTCATAATAAAGTTTGCCATCGAGAAATGCGCCCCAGCGCGGAACCACATGCGGACGTCCGTCGGGGTAGACGGTACACAACCAGTAATTGATCGACTCAGTCAGGCGGGTTTCGACGTGCGCCCACGGCACTTCAGAAATGGGATTATCGACATAGCCTTTTGGCAGTTTGGGGCGGGAAACTTTTGGCATTTTATTCTCCTAATAAATATTGATCAAAAAATGCGGTGACTCTGTTTTCATATTCATAAGCGCGCTGTGTATCAAATTCCACGTGACCGAGCTTGGGGTCAAACCATAATTCCTTTTGGTTCGCCGGCCGCATCGTACAGGCGCTGTCCGCTTTCGGGGGAGATGACTGTGTCCATGCCGCCCTGCATCAAAAACACCGGGCGCGGACTAATCTGCGGAATCCATTGGGTCGCATCGATCTCTTCCATTTTGACGCCAGTGCTTTGCTCGGCCCAAAAGACGATCAGCGGCACGAATGGAAATTCCGGCAGACCGGTAAAATGTGTGACACTGGTTGAAACAGTGTCGGTCATGGAAGAGAAGGCGCAGTTGGCAACGATGGCTTTGATATTTTCGTTTTGCGCCGCATATTGCAAGGACAACATTCCGCCGTAGGAATTTCCGAGCAGGCCGATCTTATCCGGATTAATTTCGTCACGGGTCAGCAGGTATTGATACCAGGCTTCCATATCGTCCACTTCGTATTTGCCGAGAGTGATGAGTTCGCCTTCGCTGTCATCATGCGCGCGGATGGATGTGACCAGCACATTGTATCCGTGGCGATGCATCATCTCGGCTTCGTTCAGCAATTCAGAGCGCGTGGATTTATATCCATGCTGCATGATGATGACCGCGTCATTTTCCCCGGGGATAAACCAGCCGACGAGTTTCATACCGTCGGGGTTGGTGACGATCACATCTTCAAATTCAAGTTTGAAATCATCGGGTGTATCGGTGATCAAACTACGGGTGGACATGGGAGCATGGAGCAAATTATATGCTTCAGAGCGGGTCTTCAACAGTAAACCGACAGATCCCAAAATCAAAATCCCTGCGATGGCGCTTAATATAATTTTCGATAAACGACTCATAAAATCTCCTCTGATTTATAAAACAGAGACACAGAAGAATAACTCTGTGTCTCTGTAATTCAAGACTATATTATTTTACTTGCCCAATGCCTGCTTCACAGCTTCGTACACATCTACAACGCCATAACCATATGCATTGCTGGGTGTGCTGCCGCTGAAACATCCAATGGATTTGTCACCTGTGTAGGGTTGAGCGGTGTCAATGATGAGTTGTTCTGTCGCATCAATATCGCCGATCAACTCGGGCTGGGCAGACCAGATCAAAGCTACCACGCCCACAATGTGCGGACCTGCCATCGAGGTGCCGCTGTTCGAGCCATAGGTTCCATCAGGCAGCGATGAGAGAATATCCACACCGGGGGCGACGATATCAGGTTTGATGCGGCCAGACCCATCCACCATCACCGGGCCGCGGCTGCTGAAATCGGCCATGTTTCCAAGCTGATCAATTGCGCCCACTGAAAAAGCGGAGTCATACAACGAGAGCGGAGATTCAACGGTTTCACAATTTGGCCCGTCATTGCCGGTGGAGACAACCACGAAGATGCCCGCATATCTTAAATTATCTGTAGCCTGTAATAAGGCATCGGGGTCACAGCCTTCAATGCTCGGGCAGCCCCATGAATTATTTAATACATGCGCGGCACGGGTTGGGTCGCCATCGGTCAACGGATCGCCGCCGTGCGGAAATGGCGCGAGCATGAACTGCATACAATCCAGATACAAAGCGGGGTTTGCGAGATTGCGATCCAGATTCACACAGCCGATCCATTGCGCATCGGGCGCAACACCGATACCGTCCGCACCGAGGATGGTGCCGGTGGTGTGTGTGCCATGTCCGCCTTCATCGTTGGGCGAAGTTGTATCATCCCATGGATCGAACCAGTTGTAATCGTCGCCTTCGGTCACGCCGCGATATTGATCGTGAATGGCCGGATGATTCCCGTCCACGCCTGAGTCAGATTGACCGATCACGATGCCTTCGCCGCGCACATTAAACTCGTCCCATACTTTGTCCGCGCCGATCATGGAAATATTCCACTGCACGCCGCCATCGACTTCGGTCAAATATCCGGGCTGAGATTCATCGTCAGGAACAGCACGCAGGCGCGGGCTGGGAATGATGCGGTCCACTTCGGGACGGGTCAACAAATACAACCGGATCAACGTCCCACCGCGCACCTCCATCGCATTTTCCAAATAATAAGGTGTGTACTCAATGCCGGTCTTATCGAAGAAATTTCGAAGGCCCGCCTGAGTTGAATTTGCGTGTTCCGTTAATTGTTCATACGCCGCGCTCAATCTTTCATCACGGTCTTTAATTTTTACGACATCAGAAATATCGGCTTGATCTTTTAAGATGACAAATAACCGGTCGCCATAATTTCCGGGATTACCGAAGATGAAGAAGAGCGCGATGACGATGATCCACGTCACGCCGGCGCCTGCCCAACCGATGGTGCGCATCACTCCCGACGTTGAGCCTGCTCCTGTTACGAAACGCAGAATCAGCGCAATGACACTGGTGACCAAACCGAGGCCGATCACGACGACAGTTGTCTTCGACGCAATGCCCGCAATATCGCTAAGGACAACTGTCAACTCGGTGGGATCAAACATCGCCAGCGCCGCAAAGGTCAACACAGAAGCAGCCGCGCCCGCCGCGAGTTTGGAAGGCAGCACTGCTGAAATCGCAAACGCGAACGAAGGAAGAATGGCGAGCAAAATTAATTGTGAGCCGTCATAACCAATGGCCGAGCCGAGCAAGGCAAGCACCGCGCCAACGCCCACACCATCCAACAATAAATTCCCGGTCGTGGATTCGATCAAGGTGGCGGCGAAGAATCCAAATGCAAGACTCGCCAGCAAACTTAGAAATGCATCGCCAAAGGAACCGAACGCGCCGAAAATTGCGAAAGGCGCAAAACCAATGCCCGCCACCAACAATCCAAATGGCAGAGCAGCACGTCCCCATTCAATTTTATTTTTCGCAAGCGAATGACGAGCAACGCGCCAATAATGCAAAGTAAAAACTGCGCGATGAAACCGACTTGATCATTGTTTGGTCCGAGCAGACGTAAAAGCAAAGCAGGGAAAGCCACAACCGCCGCGCCAAACAGACCGGCATAGACCGGCTTGAAGCGGTCATCTTTTGTGAAATACCAAAGCGCGGCCATGATGCCCGTCATCACAAAGGCTTGCACAGCCAAACCGATCAACCCGGCCCATTCGAGATTTTTCAAACTTGAAGATATGATCGCGCTTTGTTCTGTTGACCAGACAATAAAATGATAAATATACAAACACAACGGCATTGGCAGTGCAATAAATAAAAAGAGGATCAACGCACCCGTGGAACGATTCTGCGGCTCAACCATTGGTGTTTCAGGAATTGATTCTGTCATAACTTCTCCTTGGATCGCGGACTTCAGTTCGCTATCCTTAATCCGATTTTGGACCCTAATATCTAATCTTCCGGAGCCTGCGGAATTAACGCCTCAGGTCCGTGCGGGTGAACGTTAAATAACTTAAAGCCAAACTGCACCGAAGGTCCCACGAGTATTGCGAAAACCAGAGTGCCGATGCCAGCAGGTCCGCCCAGCAGCCAGCCGATGGTCACGACGGTTACTTCAATAATGGCACGCGCCACGCGGATGCTGACGCCGGTGGTGCGTTTGATCGCCAGCATCATGCTATCCCGTGGACCTGCGCCCGCATCCACACCGATGTAAATTGCGCTGGCCAGTCCCATTAAAAAGATGGCCAACAGTAACATTCCCGTTTGTAAAAGCAGGTCATTTTCCACAGATGGAATGATCGAAAGCCAAAGATCCTCCCACGGCCCGATCGACAAAATATTCGCCAGTGTGCCCCATCCTAATTTTTCACGCATTAACAACGCACCGATCAACACAAAAAAGCCCATCGCCACGGTCATCGCCCCAATCGAAATACCGAGTTTATAAGCCAGCGCCACTTCCAAAACCGCCCATGCGCTCGTGCCCAAATTACCGCGGATCATCAATGTGATCGCCAATCCAAACAGCAAGAATCCAATTTGAATTCTAAGAAAATCGCGTGGGAACGTTTCCCATTTTATAGGTTTAAACATAATTCTCCTTTGACTCAGCCATGATACCATGATGTGATAAACTCCCCGCATGGCCCAAATCTTTGAAACCCACCGTGACACATTTACCCTGAGCACCGATCCAAACCGTCTGGATATGGATACCGTGAATGATTTTCTCTCCCGCGCTTATTGGTCAAAGGGACGTCCGCACGAACGCACTGAAACCGCATTTGCCAACTCGCTGGTCTTTGGCATATACGCGGGCAGCCGTCAGATCGGCATGGCGCGTGTTGTGACTGATTATTCCATCTTCGCCTATTTATGCGATGTCTTCATCCACGAAGATTACCGCGGACATGGTCTTGGCAAATGGCTCGTGCAAAGCGTTCTCGATCACCCGCAATTAAAACAAGTCCGCCGCTGGCTGCTTGCCACCAATGACGCACATGGACTGTACCAACAATTCGATTTTGAACCACTGGCTGAGCCCGAAAAATGGATGCATCGTTTGCGTCCCTTCGCGGGGGAATAATACGATCAACCTTTCGGCTGTATCCACCGAATCAATTTATTTTTTTGAATCGACAACACATTTGCGAGCAATAATCTCCAGCGCAAGCGTGACCAGGTCCTGACTGCGTCATTCACTTCCGCACGGGTTGGAGGCAATGGCGCAAACAAGGCACGTGAGAAAAGCTCTGTCAATTGTTCGATCTCAGATCGGGCAGGTGCAAGCCAGTTTTGAAAACGGGGAATCACTTTCATGGATGACAGACGCTGCACGAGCACAAATGCATAAGCGTGGGCTGTCAGGTTCCTCGAAGCGGACCCTGTAACGGGTCGGGCGAGGCGGCGAAAACGTCCATATATAAGAAGAGCAATTTGCGAAGGCTCAAGCCGGGTCAGGCGGAATGAGTCATATCCGATCCACAGCAAACCACAAACAAATAAAATGATGGCAGGGAGCCATGCACCTGCAAATATACTTTGCAAGAACGGAACAATTTTTTCTACAAAAGATCGCTCTGCCGGGAGAGACTCGGACGGAGAAGCAATAGACTCATTTTTCTCTTCATATTGAATGACAGGCTCACTGGCGGTTGGTTCAAACTCCACCCAGCCGATGCCTGAAAAATAAATCTCGACCCATGAATGGGCATAATTTTCAGTGACGATATATTGTGCGCGTTCAGAATCGTAAGTGCCATTGGCATACCCGATCACCAGCCGCGCAGGCAGGCCCGCCGCACGTGCCAAAACTACCATCGAAGTGGCGTAATAATCGCAATATCCCTGCTTGAGATCAAAGAGAAAATAATCAGCCACATCGCGGCCCGGGGGAGGCGGACCGACTTCAAGTGTGTATGGAAACGTGCGCAGATAATTTTCAATGGCGAGCGCACGGTCATATGGAGTTGATGCGGAGGCCGTTAGGTCACGCGCCAATCCATGAACACGGGCAGGCACCGTTTTAGGCAGCGACAGGAATTGACGGCTGACCCACTCTGGATAAACACTGGGGGATTTGCGCAATGTCTCCATATCCACATTCAGCACCAGTGACCGGGCTTGATACGATTCCGTTGACGCCAATGCCGCGAGCATATTGGAGTAAAGCAGCGGAGTACTTTCCGCCTTGCGCAGCCAGACAGCCTCGAACGGCACATCCGCACTTTGCAGAGTACCAGCCCAGTACAAACGTTCTTCCGCTTCGTCGGGGAAGGTCACTGTTTGTGTCAGTACCTGATACCCGGATGGAATCTCATCGACCAGATTTTCATTGGGTAATATATCGCCGCCAAACGCGGAAGGGTTTGACCAGCCCACGCCGTTATAAGACTGATACGTAAGCGTGCGCCAGTAATGACGTGGAACAGACTCATTCGCAATTTCGGGCATGGGAGGAAATTCATCAGTTGATATTGTCATTACCAATTGCTGCGAAAGTTCAAGTCCGCCTGTGACCAAATGGAAACGGGGCAGACCGCCTGCGATACCGGTAATATTCGCATTGCCCTTCACAGGCTCAAGACCCAGCGCCTCACCTTGAGACGCTGATGTTGTCTGCTCACGCTTTTCACGCATTCGGTCAATAAGTTCTTTGATCGAGACCGAGGATGCAAAGGATGAAAAAGCAGTCAGTGTGATGGTCAATACAACGACAACCACAAGCGTATCCACACTCGTGCTTTCGGAGTAATCTGTTTTTGAAAGATTCCAACGACTCATTTGTTCTGAGAAACCGGTCAGCCCAAGCAGGAATAACAACAAGCCAAGATGCAGCCAGAGGATTTCGATCTCTTTCCCCGTGTAATTGATGACAAAAGCCAGCAAGAGCGTAGTTGGAAATACGCCAACCAATAAACGATTCTTTCGGCTGATCTGCCAGCCCGCCCAAACCGCAACCAGCCAGAGAGCCATACACCATATCAAAGTGCGGATCACCGGATCTTCGATCTGAATTCCCTGCAAAAAACCTGAGAACCACAGACCGAAACGGATTCCAAGCCCCAGGATTCTTTCAACCAGTTCTCCCCTTGCAGCAAGCAGCGCAGATGTGTCCATCGGTTGATGAAAGAAAAGCATTTTGAATAATGCTGCAACAAAGCCAAATGAATTTTTTACAGCTTCAAATAGAGAACTCCATATCCCGCCGATGCCGATGATCAATGCCGCAGGCCCAAGACCCAAAAGAATAATGCAGGCTGAGATCACGTTTACATTTGATAAGCTCAGCACCAGCGCGATAAACACGCCCAACAATGTGATCGGAAGCAGCAAGTTAAAATCCACGCCGCGCAGGAGATTGGTCAATGCAAAAGGCAGGCAGGCCAGCACTGCAAGAGAAAGGAAAAAGCCCGCTCCGCGAATCCGCAATAGTTGGATCAGAGATCGGGTCATTTCAATCTCCGCCACGATAGATCGCCGGGCTGACGAATGGGAACGGCTTTGCCAGTGGGCATGATGCGCCAGTCCCACTGGCCGTGCCAGCCTGGACGAGCTTCAGGTTGCAGGAGCAGGCTGCGGTTAAGGATGAAGCGCGAAATTCCCATCTGCGCGAGAATCTCTGCAAAGGCATCCGCATGATTCGTTGAGCCAAAAGATGCGGGGTCCATGATCAGAATGGTGGGAATAATTCCGCGCCAGATGAGGGAGGTCAATGGTGTGAGCCATTCATTGTTGAGTGAAGGTGTGATGATGATCAGACTCGTGTGATGACCCAGCGTTGGGCCGGCGCGCTTGAGCAGATCTGAAAGAGGCAGATGACCAGGTTTGAGCATGGACAGCGCACGCGTCATTTGCATGCGATGGCTTTCATCATCAAGTTTTGGTTTCAACCAGATCGTTTCATCACCGCTTGCAAGCAGACCCACCGAATGATGCGCGCGGAATCCACGGTCAGCAAGCGACATGGCAAGGATCACACCCAGTTCAAGCGTGGATTCCCAATCATGGCCGGCCTGCGCATTTTCTTCGGCGTCCAATATGATCCACCAGTCGTGTGCGGGAGCGCTATCCATCACCCGTGTGTAAAGTGAATTGCGCCGCGCAGTTGTCGGCCAGTGGATCTGTCTTAACGGTTCGCCTTGTTGATATTCATGGACAGTGAGCGCATTGGTCGTTTGCTCCGGTGAGTTTGGCCGCGGCCTTCCATCTCCAAGCCAACCGGCAGGCGTAACCTCCACTTGCGGCAAAGGAATCACCGGCGGCGCGACCATCATCGAAACACTTTCCGGCTGATATACCTCAACCGTAAAAATACCAAGCGGATCGCCGCTGCGCAGCGTTGTCCCACCGAGCACATACACGCCGCGCTGCGAGCACAGTCCCTTCGTGCGCCATTTGATCGTTTCCTGACTACCCACACCGATGGCCCGCGCCGCAGAATAATCGGGCAGCGTTGAATGATCGACCACCTCAACCCATGTGGCCGGAACCGATCCATTATTTTTCAACGTGAATTGTTCTTCAAGTTTGTCGCCCACCTGTGCCCATGTAAAACGAACTTCGCGCGTCAGATGCAGATGATCGCGCAACGAACGCGCCCATAACCAACTGACCAACAAAGCCCCGCCAAACGCAGCCAGCATCGCCTGCCAAACTTTGGACGGGTCAAGCAATTGCATCACCAGCAGCACGATCGTCAACAAAGGCAATAACACTGAGTTAATTCTCACGCGCGAGATCATAATTCCATTATACGCTTGGTTGCGGTAAGATAGACATATGCCCATTACCCTTAACCCAAACCGTGAAAAAAGTTTATTGCGACGTCATCCCTGGGTCTTTGCCGGCGCAATTAAATCTGTGGATGAAAACCCCGCCTCCGGCTCAACCGTTGACCTGCTCTCGTCCGATGGGCAGTTTCTTGCCCGGGCATCCTACTCACCCACCTCGCAAATCCGCGCCCGTGTCTGGACATTCAACGACGAGCCAGTGGATAAGGAATTCTTTCGCAGAAAAATAAAGTCTGCAATTGAAATGCGTCAAAAGTTAAAGGTAGAGAGTCATTCAAATTCATATCGCCTATTACACGCCGAATCAGACGGCATCCCCGGCCTGATCGTTGACCGTTATAACGATGTGCTTGTCCTGCAATCCCTAACCACCGGCTCCGAATTCTGGAAGGAAACCATCGCCGATCTTCTGGTCGAAGAAACCGGCATTCAAAACATCTACGAACGTTCCGATGCCGATGTGCGCGAACTCGAAGGATTACAACCCATCATCGGAATTTTACGCGGCACTCTTTCCTCTTTCGTCTTTCCCATCACCGAATACGACTTAAAATTCAACGTTGATATTCAACACGGACACAAGACCGGTTTCTATCTTGATCAAAGTCTTAACCGTCACCGTGTGGGCGAATTTGCAAAAGACCGCGATGTGTTAAATTGCTTCTGCTACACCGGCGGATTCTCCATCCACGCGCTGGCAAACGGAGCAAAGTCTGTGCTGTCTGTCGATTCATCGGCTGATGCGCTGGCTTTGCTTGAAGAAAATATCGCGCTTAATCATCTTCCCGCAGACCGTCACACTTCGCTTGAAGGCGATGTCTTTCAACTGCTTAGAAAATTCCGCGATGCGAATCGTTCATTTGACATGATCATTCTTGATCCCCCGAAATTTGCACCCACCGCCGCTCACGCTGAAAAAGCATCGCGCGCCTATAAAGATATCAACCTGCTCGCCTTCAAATTACTACGTCCCGGCGGATTATTATTCACCTACTCCTGCTCCGGCGGAATCGACGCCGCCTTATTTCAAAAGATCGTCGCATCCGCAGCACTTGATGCACACGTAGACGCAACGATCATTGAACATTTATCACAAGGCAGCGATCACCCCGTCAGCCTGCACTTTCCCGAAGGGACATACTTAAAGGGCTTGGTGTGCGTAAAGGGATAATGGTCTTATCTGGAACCACCGGGAAAGCCAATAACAATAAGAAGCAGGCATCCAAATATAAAAATAACGATGGTCGGGGTGAACATAACCGCCACCGCCTTCCAGGTTGAAAATGAATGAGCCGCCTTTAGTGCGCGCACATTCAGGACAAAATTGTAAATTCCAAAAAAGCTTAATAAACATTGTCCCACAACTGGAATAGCGCCAAGAATCGCACTTAATATCATGAACGGCGCCACGTATGCCGCCAGGGCATACAGAGTGCGGCTATAGTACCCATTTCCTCCCCATAAAACAGCAAGAAAATTTTGAATACCGGCACCGATGGAAAGCCCAATGATGCTAATAATGGGATAAAGCAAAGCCATCGCCAAAGCCAGTACCGCGATGAATATAAGTGAACTACTTCTATACAGAGCATTGAATTCAGGCAAACTTGTGAGTTCTGAAAATTGCGGATTGAAAGGAAGTATAAGTGCCGTGATCAATCCGCTGATGATGCCCGCATAGCCCACCCACTCAAGGGCACGGCCTGTCCCTGCTTCGGGGTCATTAAGCATATTTTCATACGACCCAATATCCAACATGGTCAGTGCCGTCATCCAAACTTCATAAAACGCATAGGACTTTGGCGCAGGCCTGGGTTTTGAAAGCATGGATGAGTCAACATACGAGGAGAGATCTTCCTCCCATGCATTTTTCTTTTTAGCTGGTGTTTGTTGTTTGACAGACTCTGTCGCAGAAGAAGCATACGGCGTCCCGTAGTCATAATCGAAATTGGACTTGGAAGAGGCGCTAGATTTTTGAGGCTCCTCTTCATAAGCCGCAGAATATGGGGCGGGGTCGTAATATGTTGCCGCTGGCTTTGGCGTTTCTACAGGAGGCGGGACTGATCTGGTTTGCGGGGGTCTCTGACTGCGCAAAGCCAGCAATGCCTGCATCACCTGAGAATTACCGGGGTTTCTCTTCAGGCATAACTCCAAAGTCTGGATACGCTTTTCAAGGGTTGGACAGGTATCCACATACCAAAACCATGCTGAAATATTTGCGGGGTCCGCCTGCAACAAGGGTTCAAGGATTCGCCGCGCTTCGTCCTTCCGCCCTTCACGAATTAACTGGATCGCATTGTTTAGATTTGACATATGGCCTCATGAGAAATGAAATTAAACTGCGCAGGCAATACCATATAAGGTTATAAAGTCTGTTTATAGATGTATGTTTAATGATTAACATTAAGTTGTGCTTTATTCAGCCAGCTTTGCCATTTTCACGACTCTGAGAATAGACAGCGCCATTATACTTTCGCAGCGAACACCGCCATTGTTTAGCGTTTTTAACAGAGTGTGGCCGCCTGCCGTAGAAAGGGCCAGGTCAGGGTTCAGAAAAGATCACGGTGGTATTACGTCCCTTTTGCTTAGCCATATACAAGGCTTTGTCTGCACGCCGGATCGCATCTTCAACAGATTCATCCTGCGGAGTGTGAATGGTCTCGGCCACGCCAATGCTAAGCGTAACAATAAAGGGGCTGTTTTCCGTCTCAATGCGTGTGGAGGCAACATGTTCCCGAATGCGTTCTGCGATCATAAACGCCTGTTGCGCGTTGGTTTCAGGCAGCAGGATAATAAACTCATCACCGCCATATCGCGCAAAAATATCCACGTCACGCACTTGAGCAGCGGTAGTCTGCGCAACTTGTACCAACAAGGTGTCGCCAAATGCGTGCCCAAAAGTATCGTTGACTTGTTTAAATCCGTCTATGTCAAACAGGAAAATGGTCAGTGGGCGCTCATAACGAAGGGCTGCGGTAAACTCACGAACGGCAAGCTCAAAAAAGTAACGTCGATTATACAAATTGGTCAAACCATCAGTGCGCGCCAGCATTTGTTCATGAGCAAACATTTGCTTAAGCTCATAATGGACTGTTTCAAGGGATTTATTTGCACGGCGCAATTCATCCTCAGCCCGTTTGCGCTCGGAAATATCACGCGATACTCCAATCGCTTCAATTTCCATTTTTTCATTTCGAACCAGTGTGGTTGCAATTTCCGTTGAAACCAGGGAACCATCCTTATGCCATTGATCGACTGTGCTCATTTCAGTGACGACCATCGGGGCGCCTTGTATAAAACGGGCAAGGCGGTGCGGAAGATTCGCATCGATCTGTTCCATCGAATACGGAACAATCAATTCTTCCATTGACATGCCCATCATCTCTTCCGCTGTATAGCCAAGTAATTTTTGCACCGATGGGCTGACATATTTAAATTTCATGCTTTTTACATCCAAAACCCATACGACATCCGCCATCCCCTCCGCCAACAACCGATACTGCTTTTCACTTTCTGTTAAAGCCTGTTCAGCCAGTTTGCGGTCAGTGATATTGATCAGGCTGCCTTCGTAGTATAAAGGGCTGCCCTCTTTATCATAAATAATATGGACATAATCCTCCGCCCAAAATGACTTGTGGTCATAACGTTTGTACTCAGACTCAAAGGCAAAGGGAACACTCTTGTTTAACACCTCATCCTTAAATCTATCATTTGAAGCCGGGTCGGCATATAAGTCTCTGGCATTCATGGCCAGCAGAGACGAACTATCAGGATACCCAAACATTTTGACCAGCGCCGGGTTGGCATCCAGAATGCGCCCATCTGCAGATGTGCGATATAAACCGATGGGCATGTTTTCAAATAAAGTCCGATAGGCCTGCTCGGATTGAATCAGCGCAGTTTCAATTTTTTTGCGTTCACTAATATCACGTGCCACCCAAAGCGTCTGATCCGCGCCCATTGGCGAGATAAAAGCCTCAAACCAGGGTACATGTCCATTGACTGCCAGTTCATATTCAATATGCTGGGTCTGCTGTGTCTCCAACACACGCTGGATCACACGGATGTACACTTCAGCCTGATCTGCCGGGAAGATATCCACTAGATTTTTGCCGATCAATTCCTGTGGAGTAATGTAATACACTGCTGGATTGGTAGGCGCGATCTTGCGATAGACTCCATCGCGATCAATCACCAATACCGCGTCCTGCATGGATGCGAAAAGCGCGCGCAGTTCCGCGTCAGAAGCCGCCAAAGTCTTCTGCGCCTGTTTACGTTCTTCCTCCATTTCCTTCTCATGTGTCACATCACGGCCAATTCCCACCGTACCGATCATGTTGCCGTACTCATCCCAAAACGGCGCTTTATAAACATCCAAAAACAAAAATTTATTTTTTATGTTTCCGAATTCTTCAAATCTTTCCGGACGCTTATTTGTATGAATGCTGGTTTCTGAATCCATGCAGATCTCGCCAAAAGTATGCCAATCGGAAATCTCAGGATGCAAGGCCCGTTGTCTTTCTGCAAAAACAGATCGTTTTTACCGATCGGCTCCTCTGTGTCCTGTGCGATCAACAATTTTTCAATCATGGCCTTATTGGTAAAGGTATAACACCCGTCCATGTCCTTGGCCCAAACCAGATCCGGCAGATTATCGGTCATCAGGCGCAGCATCTGGTAAAGGGATTTCGATTTTGCCTCGCTGGCGCGCAGGGCTTCTTCGCCCCTTTTGTTATCTGTGATGTCACGTGAAATACTTCCCAGCCGCCAGCCTTTTTCCGTGCGGACAGAAAATACCCGCTGTTGGACAAATCGCGTAGAGCCATCTGCATATTGAAATGGCGCATCCAGCATTTTGTGAAGGAATGAGGATTGTCCAGTTTCCAATGTCTTAATGATCGAATCCTTTAATTTTGCGTAATTCTCCTCTGTCCTCAACTCGCGAGGCATAATTTGAAACTGCAGGTCCCACAAAAACTGTCCCAACACTATTTCCCGTTTTAAGCCGATGATCTGCTCAATGGCATTGTTAAATTCTATAACGTGCCCAGCTTCGTCTGAAAGAACAATACCATCTGAAGATTCCGAGATCACACTATGGAATTTACCCTCACTGTCAAGCAGGGCATCTTCGATCAATTTACGTTCGGTAATGTCGCGCCCGTTGATGATGATGCCCGCGATCGCAGGATCTTCCATTAAATAATGGCTGACAATTTCAAAACAACGCCACTCCCCGCTGTGATGAAGAAGACGATACTCCCCCCGATGTATAAAGCCGGGTGTACTTAATCCCTCCATAAATGCCCCGGCAATTTGCACAAGATCTTCCGGGTTGATCAGATCAAAAGCGCTCATCCCGATCAGAGACTCAGGGGCATATCCCAACATGCGTGTGACAGAAGGGCTTTCGTACCGAATTTTTCCATCCATACCCAAAACGAGAATGCCATCTGTCGCATTTTCGATCAGCGCACGATAATATTTTTCACTTTCATGGAGCGCCTGCTCTATCCGTTTACGCTCGGTAATATCGCGAAAGTTGATCACAACAGCCTGCACGCCGGGCTCTGCCAGCAGATTACTAAATGTACTCTCCACCCAATGATAAGAACCATCCTTATATCTATAACGATACTCAAGCGTGGGAATATACGCCGGATTATGTATCAGGTCGTTCATGGCATTCAACACAATGGCAAGATCGTCAGGATGGATGAATGTTAACGGGTTGGAGAGGATATCCGCCTGATTGTCATAATCGAACATGTTCCTTGCTGAAGGACTTGCATATTGTATCTTCCCATCCAATCCGACCAGGACGATCCCATCGGATGCTTTTTCGATCAATGCCTTGAAACGATTCTCAGCCTGTCTGACCGCCTCTTCCGCCTGTTTACGCGCGGATAATTCGTTTCTCATTTGCTGTGTCAGCCGTGCATTAAGGACACCCGCCGCAATTTGTCCAGCAAAAGATTCCATGGCCGGCACATCACCTTCGTTTAACGACAACCCGCTAACCAGCATCAGCCCCAGGGTTTCACCTTCCACATGCAAAGGTGCGAGGATTCCCTGTTCGATCTTCAAGATCTTGATAAATTGATCGGTGAGCGGACGGAGCGCTTTTGGCAGCCCTTCAAAAACATGATCTCTTACCCAATGGACATATTCCGCTTTGCCTGCGGCGATATTACGCCCATAAATACTATCAGGTGAAAACACGAGGCGATACCCAAGAACTGAAGAGCCTGTCAATTTTTCGATCTGCCGAAGTAATTTGGGAGCGAACGAGGTATAGGCCGCAGTGAGTGATTGACGATCATCATTCACCATGAGCAAAGTAACTTCACCGCCCAGAGATTTGATCTGGTCGCCCACTGCGCAGTAAATATCCTCTGGTGTATGCGCCTGTTGAATGGTCTGAAACGCACGGCTGAGCGCCAAAAGCAGGCTGCGATTGTGATTAAGCAGTTCATCCGCCAGCCTGTGCGCGGTTAATTCATCCTGTAATTTCTGCATCAGGCGCACATTTTGAATGCCTGCTGCGATCTGCCCAGCGAAAGATTCCATGGCTGGCACATCATCTTCATTCAGAAACAGGCCGTTTATTTTTAACAATCCCAGTGCGCTGTCGCCCGCGCGCAAAGGCGCAAGAATTCCCTGTTGAAGTTTAAACATCTTCACCAAAAGAGGCGTGAAGGATCGGAGAATCCCGGGAAGAATTTCTGCAATGGCTTCGCTGGTCGAATCAGAAAATACTGTTTTTCCACCGTCCATGGCACGCCCATAAACACTATCCTGACTAAATGGGATGCGATACTCAAGCAGTGATAACCCCGTTAATTTTTCAGCCTTGCGGATCAATGTTGGAGAATAGGATGTATAGGCAATGGATAACGATTGCCTGTCTTCATTAATCATCAACAAAGTCACTTCGCCCCCTAATGGCTTGATCGCATCTCCCACTGCGCGATAAAAATCCACGGCAGTATGCGCCTGCTGAATGGCTTGCGCGGCACGGCTGAGCGCCAACAAAAGATCACGGCTATGGCTGCGAACATCCAGCAATGGGCTTTCTATTATTTTTCGGGAATGCTTTTCAATCATTGAAACAATCCACTTGAATTCGTGTATTTTGCCTTCTTACTTTGACAAGCAAAAAAATTCAGTTTTAACTGAATTGAACGAATCAAAAATAAATTTTCGCCTCCGCTGCATTCATAAATAATAATTGCCAACAAAAAATGGTGACTTGGAAGTCTTTTGTATTCAGCGGATTAGAAGTTAATATGTAATCTTACGCGGCGAAACCAGGTTAATGAAAATTTTGTCAAAGAAGTTTGCGTAAGATAAGTTAATATATATTGGTTCCAGTCTCTCGTCAAGCATTATTTCCATAAAGAACATCATTTTCCCAAACCTGGGAAACCTTACGTTCCAGCCAAACCGTAGAAACCAAACCTACTTAAATAATATGTCTTAAGTAGTAGTAACAGCCTTAATTCTTACGCTACAAATATTTTTGAACACAGATTTTTAACCGTGTGTCCAAAAAATCTTTAAGAAACTGTCATTTCAAAAAAAACTGCACAAAGTGAAAAATAATTTTTCGTAATTTTATTTCAACCTGCTTTTCAGATACGAACGCAGTTTTACTGTTTTGATGCCGCTTAAGTCAATTTTTTCAGCACCGACCATATCTGCAAATCGTTTAAGTCCATTGGCGAGGGCACTGGCAAAAGCTTCATCTTTCGGCGCGTCATCTTCAAGCCAGAAGCCAAGGATGTGAAGCGTGTTTGTCTTGCGATCCAGTTTCGGGTCGAGGCGGGCAACGAGATCATCGCCGTATAAAATGGGCAGAGTGTAATACCCCCAGCGGCGCTGATGCACAGGCTTATACACTTCCCATAAATATTCAAAATCAAAAATCTTCTTTGCGCGGCCTCTGGCGCTGACAATTTCCAATGGCGCAAGGAATGTGACTTCCTCAGCAGTGGATGTGTCCAGCGGCTTCCATTTTTTGGGAATACGCCCCGCTTCCAATTCAGACAGATGAAGCTGGTCGCTGTTTAAAAAGAGATGCTCATCCTTTGAGCCTTCCACCCGCACACGTGAAACAAGGCCCTGTTCGATTAACCGTTCTGCCAGTTTTTTGGTTTCCTCGCGCGTCAGATCCTGATGAATATAATACGAAAGTTCGGTACGCCAGCGGTTTTCACCAACCAGTCCCAGAAAGGCAATCACCTTCCTGCCCATGAACTCCACTGCTTCTCTTTTATTAACAGAATAATCAAACTCTGAAGGTACCACCCGTTCGCGCAGATCGTAGATGCGGTCGAAGCCTTTGCGATTGGTAATCATCACTTCACCGATCAACCATAAATAAAATAATGCGACTGAGGTTTCCTTGCGCCCGCGATAGCTCCAGCCTTTGACCTGTGCGCCCTCAAAATCACGATTTCCCAAAGGGCCGCGATCACGCAATTCAGAGAGGATAAATTTCAAAAGGTCCTTTGGCGGATGTGTGAATGATTCATAATGCAAGCCCTGCGCCTTGCGGTGTTTCATGTGCAAACGCCAATATGGAAATTCATGCATGGGATACATCATCAGCCAGCCGCCGTAATCAAAAGCTTTGCGCTGCTCATACGCCATTTGATAAAGATGATCGGGCTTGTAATTCAACACGCGGCCATACATGGCAATATCCTGACTGCGCGCGACCATGGTCAACGGGTCGAGCTGCAAGGCTTGCATCTGGCGCAAAGCGGATTCAGTGCTGAGCGGCCCCTCGAAACGGCGGCCAGGCCACAGTGCTTGTGATCCGAGAAGGAATCGGCGGTGGGTTAATTTTGAGATTGAGTCGATTGTCATGGCGTTATTGAATCACCTTTAAGAAAACTTCCACAACTTGCGGATCAAATTGTTTTCCGTTTTGATCCTTGATGTAAGCCAGTGCCTTCTTTTTGGTCCAGGCTTTGCGATATGGGCGCTCGCTGGTAACGGCATCCCAGACATCTGCGATGGCAAAGATACGCGCCACCAATGGGATCTCTTCGCCTTTCAATCCACGCGGATAACCTGTACCGTCCCATTTTTCATGATGCGACATGGGGATATCGAGCGATTGATGCAGATAGCGGATGGGTTGCAGCATTTCATAAGCCAGAAGAGGATGCGTGCGCATGATCGTCCATTCCGCCTCGGTCAGCGGACCTTCCTTAAGCAGGATGTGATCGGGGATGCCCATTTTGCCTATGTCATGCAGAAGTGCGCCGCGCCGAATATTTAATATCTCTTTGTCTTTTATGTCCATGGCCTGGGCAAGTAAAACGGTAAGCTCAGTAACACGCCTGGTGTGGCCTTCGGTTTCCTTATCACGCAGATCCATGGCACGCGACCAGCCTTCAATGGTGGCATCGTACGCGATGGCAAGTTCCATGTTAACGCGTTGAAGATTGTCGAACATTTGTGAGTTATCAATTGTGATGGCAGCCTGGCCCGCGAGGGTTTCAAGAAATTCGATCCACTCTTCATCTGGTGTAAATTCCGAACGGCAATAGACTTCCAAAACGCCTTTTACTTCTCCCTTGGCGATGAGAGGCACACAAATATAATTTAAGAAGTTTTCCTCTGCCCACAATCGGGCAAAAGGTTCATTCTCCACAATTTGCGCCGAGTTAAATATTTGAACAAGGCATCGCTCCATCACGCTGCGGCCTGCAAAGGCATCATGCAGATGAACTTCAGCGCCTTCAATTGCATGGGTGCGGAATCCCTGACCGGCGGCGTGTTGCAGTGTCTGTTGATACGGGTGAAGTAAAAGCACATCTGCGGCATCAACATTTAATTGGGCAATGGTGTGCTTCAGTAAAATATTAAGTGTAATGCGCAGGTCGAGACTCGACGCGATCACCTGATCCATGGCGCGCAACGTTTGCAAATGGTCGAGACGGCGCATGGTCTGTGCATGCAGGCGCATACGATTGATCGCGTTCCCCAACATTTCACTGGTCGTGATGATCATACGGGTTGCTTCAGATGTGAACGGGGTGGTATGCCTGCCTTTTCTGCGGGCAGCCAGTAATACGCCGATCATATGATCGCCTGACAACAAAGGGGTAAATATGGCCGGGCCTAGATGATCCATTCCGTGGACTGTTTTAATGCGCAAAGGGTCGTTTGAAAGATCATCTGTCTGATAAAGCTGGCGTGATTGCAGGATCGATCCGCTAATACCTTCAGATGCATTAAATTTAAAACCAATATTGGGAATCAAATCTCCACTGGCATTTGCAATGACCAGATGCGTTTCATCCGGCTCAAGCAGAATGACCGACATGGAATCTGCCTGAATGACACGTTCCAACTCTTTGAGGATCTGAGGCAGGATCTCTGTCTCTGTTTGCACAAAACTAATATGATTGGAAATGGAGAAGAGAGTCTCCAACTCACGCGTGCGTGAACGGAGTGAAGTTTCAGCCCGTGTGCGGTCACGATTTTCGCGCTGAACCCGCTGAAAAAGATCTGAATTAATAAGCGCAACGGCGATCTGTGAAGCAAAGGCGTTAAGAAGATTTAAATCGTTTTCAACATAGGCGTTCAACTGATAGCTAAAAACCTGAATGGCACCCACCACCTGATTCTCCACAACCATCGGCACGATCAATGCCGAACGTGGAATCTGCCCATGATCGGAAGTGTCTGACACCTGAGTACCCTGATCGTCAAAAGTGTAAATGGTTCGTGTCTCGCGCAGACGCTGTTGATAATCTGAAAGAAGCAGGGGTCTCCCCGTGCGAATCACCTCACTCTGCGCGCCCTGACCTTCCTCTTCCAAAGAGATCGGCGGAAACCCTTTTGCATCCACCGGGCTGCCATCGTGCCAGCCGCAAACCAGCGAGATCATACCGGTACGTTTTTCAAAAGACGAGATGAATAGCGTATTACATGGGATCAATTGCGAAATTCCACGATAGGCTACATCATAGATATGCTGTGATTCAAATGAGGCGTTTAACTGACGCGAGGCTTCATATATTAAACGTACTTTTTCCGATTGTCTGTTCCATGCCTCTTCAGCCCACACCCGCTCGGTGACATCCCGCAGCATTCCTGTATGATAGATAACCTGACCATGTTCATTACGTTCATAATCTCCATGATCCTCAACCCAGATTTCAGTCCCATCTTTTCGCCGCATTCGAAACACTTCCACTTCTTTCTGTCTGTCATCCAAAACATGGCTGCCGCGCTCTTCGGGCGAAAAGTAGAGTTCTTTCTTTATA
Organism: Candidatus Villigracilis proximus; assembly: GCA_016715195.1. GTDB lineage: Bacteria > Chloroflexota > Anaerolineae > Anaerolineales > Villigracilaceae > Villigracilis > Villigracilis proximus. The sequence continues at coordinate 58,466 of JADKBB010000012.1, read as the reverse complement.
TCCACATTCAGCATTTCATCTCTGCTGGTGTAGCCAAACATTTTGACCATGGCCGGGTTGACATCCAGAAATTTTCCGTCGGCGGTGCTGCGATAGATGCCGTCCACCATATTATCAAACAGGGAGCGGTAACGCACTTCAGATTCACGCAAAGCATTTTCCGCGTGTTTGCGTTCAACAAGCTCGGTCTGGATGTGGGTAAAAAGGTTCGCGTTTTGAATCGCCGCCGCTGCCTGTGCTGCGAGTGTCTCAGCCAGAATTTGATGTCCGGGAGTGAAAAACCCTGCCTCAACTTTATCGATTGAATATATGCCAATGAGCTGTCCGCCAGCAATCAGCGGCACGCCCATCCAGCTAATGACATGCTCCGTCCCCGGCAGCCGGTCCCAGCCGGGGTATGTACGGGTATCCGCGATCACAATGCTATGCTGTTGATTAATGATCGGATTGAACGCCTGATGGTCACGGGGATCAAAAATAATGGCGTGCGTTTGGGCCGGATCTGTGAATTTTTCATAACCACGCATCGCAAAAATTGCGAAGCGGGCATCCTCTTGCAGGAGCATTACATTGGCGCTGTCAAAGGGAATAAGTTGCTGCAAATACTCCAGAAATATTTCCAACACCGCATCAAGATTGAGATCACGGGTAAGCGCCAAATTTGCGGTATGAAAAATTTCAGTGATCTGATGCGCCTGCTGTTCAGACTGCAGCAAGCGCGCGTATTCATTTTCCGCCTGCTTATATTCTGTAATATCATGAACAATGGAAAAGAGGACGGAGTTTCCGTTAACAATAACAGGGGAGGAACGCACCTCCACAGTGCGGATCTCGCCATCTGCGAGTTTGTGCTGCTGGATAAAAGAATCGACATCTTCATGCACCGGCGATTGGTAACGAATCTCAGAGATTGACATGGCTTTGAGCCGACTCAACTCGTATCCATAAAAACGACCGGCGGCTTGATTCGCATCCACGATGCGGCCCGCCTTCGGGTCGATTAAAAGCATAATGACATCCTGTTTTCCAAACACATCTTGAAACAGGGTATCATGAATATTTGAGGCGGGGTCAGGTATTAATAATGGTTCTTGTTCCATGAACGTTAATCTAGTATAGCGTTATGTAAAATTTATATTGAAGTTCTCGCATTTTATCGCATTCAGATTGGACACCCCCTCTTTCAAACGGTATTGTCATTTACAAAATGCATGACACAGATCTACTGTTTTTTTATTAACTACACCGAATGATGTGTGTAAACTTAAAAATAATAAGCGGACGTTTTTCTTCCAGGTCTGGAAAAAAGAACGTCCGCCAACCCATATTATTTACTAAAAAATTTAATCATCGCCAAGCGAGGAAATCGCCCTTAATAATCCAATGATCAACACGCCCAATTTCAATCCTTCACCAGAGGTAATGGCGGTTTCTCGTTCGGTCTTTTCAGCACGACGGGTAAGCAGAATGGCAGCAACAAGACCTGTAACTGCGCCGATCAATGCGCCGCCGAGAATAATTTTATTTTTGTTCATGATTTGGTTATCCTTCCAAGGAATTCCTTTATGTTTTCAATAAAACCCTCAAGTGCAATGACGGGCTTTGCAACCATATCCGCCCCGCGAATGATATATCCGCGTGCAATGTAGACATAGTCCTGTGCGATGCCTGTATAGTATGGCAAAGCGCTTAAGGCGCGCGCCATGAGATAGATCAGGCCGACAAGCACAGCCAGCAGGATCAACCCCACAAGCAGAAGGGGGATAATGATCCAGATCGTGGAGATGGCCGCCCAGCGGCTCACGTCGCCGCCGGAGTTGAAGGTGGAAAAACTGATTAACACGATCAACCCGACCATCAAGAGCGTACTGATGATCACAGGCAAAATGATCTGTGTGGTGCGCTGTTTACGATGCTTCAGATATGAGTACTGTTCGGGGTGTGGCAGTTGTGCTTTCATTGACTGTATTTTATCGCAGAATTAATAAAAAAAGCCCCTAAAGGTTTTTGCTAACCTTTAGGGGCTCATGTTCTTGTTACTATCTTCTATTTCTCAAGAAGGTTGGGACGTCCAAATCGTCACTGTTGATGCTGGGTTGTGAAGAGGATGAACGTGTTTCAGTGGACGGCTTTACCTCAGCGCCGACGCTGATAGATTCGTTCGAGCGGGCAAAAGGCGTATTGGAAACAGAAACAGGCTTATCGTTACGGGTGGGGCGTTCCAATGCACGGCGCGGTACACCAGCGCGTTCAAATCCGGTGGCGATGACGGTACAGCGAATCTCGTCTCCCATTTCTGGATCGATGACTGCACCGAAGATCATGTTGACATCGGGGTGAGCAGTTTCGCGGATGATGGCTGCGGCCTGATTGACCTCGAAGAGAGTCATGTTCGAGCCGCCGGTCACGTTGAAGAGTACGCCGCGTGCGCCATCAATGGTGATGTCAAGCAATTGACTGGAGATGGCCTGTTCAGCGGCAGTCTTGGCACGGTCATCACCGGAGCCGCGACCCACTGCCATTAATGCTGCGCCGCCTTCAGACATAATGGCACGTACATCGGCGAAGTCGAGGTTGATCAAGCCAGGGATGGTGATGAGTTCGGAGATGCCTTGAATGCCCTGATGCAGAACTTCATCAGCCATGCGGAAGGCATCCTGCAAGGAGGATTTTTTATCTGCAAGTTGAAGCAAACGATCATTCGGAATCGAGATGAGGGTGTGCGCGTGTTCTTTCATTTTTAGCACACCGGCTTCTGCAGATTGTGTGCGCTTGCCGCCTTCAAATGTGAAGGGACGTGTGACCACGCCAATGGTGAGCGCGCCGCATTCCTTGGCGACCTGTGCAACGACAGGAGCCGCACCTGTGCCGGTACCGCCGCCCATGCCCGCTGTGACGAAGACCATGTCTGCGCCTTTGAGCACGTTATAAAGTTCATCGGATGATTCTTCTGCGGCTTTGCGGCCGATCTCAGGATCACCGCCGGCGCCAAGTCCGCGTGTGAGTTTATCGCCGAGGCGCACACGAATGGGCGCGCGTGACAATGTCAACGCTTGCGCATCTGTGTTGCAGGAAATAAATTCAACGCCTTGAATGCCTTCTTCCATCATACGGTTGACGGCATTCTGACCAGCTCCACCAACACCAATCACTTTGATGCGGGCGAAAGCTTCGGAATTCGGAATTCTTTTATTTGAGTCCATGTGTTCCTCCTGGCAAGGATATGCCAATCTTAAACGAGAATGTCGATTTTTAAAAGGGTTAATAAGAAATTCGTTTTGATAATTCATCCTGAGGGGCAGGATAATTGTGCTTCGGCTGCGGCGCAAAGAAAAGCGTACCTCCGCTCAGCATGAAACGATAACTAAGGAAGCAGTCTCTTCATCCAATTTTTTACAGCATCAAAATTCATACTACTTTCTCCTCTCGATCTGCGGCGATCCTTGCCGCTTGTCACAACAACATCGTGATCTCTCATGGTTGTTGCCCAGCGTAACAAGCCAACGCTTGTGGAGTACGCAGGGGAACCAAGTTTATCTACAAGTCCGGTTAGGTTTTCCGGTTGTGCGGTACGCACAGGCATTCCCAACACTTCACTGGCAATGCGTTTGATGCCGGGCAGCGCAGATGTACCGCCTGTCAACACCATGCCTGCGGGAAGCAGACCATCATAGCCGGAGCGTTTTACTTCCTGCATGATCAACCCGAATGTTTCTTCAATGCGGGCTTCGATGATATGCGCCAGATCCTGGCGGTTGATCCTGACATCATTATCTTCACCAAACGGGCGGATGGAGAAATATTCCTCGGCTCCGATCTCGGACCGGATGGCGTATCCCTGCTGCTTTTTCACTTCCTCAGCCTGAGAGACTGGCAGACGTAAGCCATGTGCAATATCCTGTGTGACGTGATTGCCGCCCACAGCCAGAACCATTGTGTGCCACACATCCCCGTTGACATAGATCGCCAGATCAGTCGTGCCGCCGCCAATATCACAAACGGCCACGCCCATCTGACGTTCCTGCTCGGTCAACACCACTTCAGCGGATGCCAGCGGATTCAAAACGAACTGCTGAATTTCAACGCCGGCCGCGCCAACGCACTGTCGCAGATTATCCACTGTGGCGGCTGCGGCTGTGATGATATGTGTTTCAACTTCAACTTTATATCCGTGCATACCCACTGGAGCACGCACGCCTTCCTGCCCATCCACGGTCATGCCGCGTTGAATGACATGCACAATCTCGCGATCATGCGGAATGGCAACTGCCTGCGCCTGTTCAAGCGCGCGGCTGATATCCATTGCGCTGATAATTCCGCCAGGCACACCGGTTGCACCGCGACTATTCACAGATGAAACATGCGCGCCCGCGAGGCTGACCAACCCGGTGGTAATTTCCAAACCGGATGTACTCTCTGCTTTCTCAACGGAACGCTTAATAGCTTTTGATGCCGCGGCCAGATCCACAATAATTCCCTTGCGAATCCCATCCGAAGGTTCGATGCCCACGCCAAGAATACGAATGGACTTTTCTTCGTCCACCCGTCCAACGAGAGTACAGACCTTCGTAGTGCCTACGTCAATACCAACTACAATTTCATCCATCTTTTTATTGTCCACTATCCACAGTTACTTCTTCAAATTTAATTTCAGCCATTCGATAAAAAGGCGCATCAGGATACACCACATTAATAACCAAAGGAGACTTGCCGCGACTCACAAGCGAGTCAACCAGAGATTGATATACACGTATTTTCAAAGGCATGTCCTGAGCGCTCATGCCAAAGGAAGCCTTCCAGCCGCGAGGATCCGTCCAACCAAGCCCGTCAGCGGAATTGAATGTCATAGTCGAGCCAGCAGGCACACTCGGCGCGAGAGCGAGAATCGCATCCACCAATTCTTTTTGCATAAATGGCGGAGGGCTGGATAAGTCATCTGTGGATGAAATTCCAGCAGGTGGATTGGTCACACTGGCAACGGACACCAGCCCAGTAGCCACTCCACGCGGACGGAATGCCACACCCGAAAGCATCGATCCATGTATACCCTTCACCCTGCTGCCAAAAAATAACGGGTTCACGCTCGCTGACAGTGACATAAACATGGTTTGGCAAATAAACACTAACTTGCACAGAAGCCAGTTCAGGATAGTTCATACTTAAACGTGCGGCCGCCTCTTCAGGCTGTACCATAAACACAGACTGGCCGACCACTCCCATTGCCGCGCTGAGTTCCTCGCGTGTCAAACGATCGTTACCAAGCACAGTGACACTCGGAATATGAAAATATGGAAGAGTCAACACAAGATAAATTGCAACGCCAATCACAAGCGCGGTGATCAAAGAAACAGGCCGCCAACCCGACCGGAAACTGGGCAGGTTAAAAGTGGGTTTATGCAAATGAATCTCAGGCAGCCCCAATGCGACATTAAAACGACGGCGATTGTCCATGCGTTTGAGTTTCAAACCACCCGACACTTTGGGGCGTTCGTGAAACAACCGGCTTTAACGCAAGTTTGCTGGTCTGCTCCAACTCTTTTACTGCGCGCTGGGCACGGCGTTGACGGGCAACCTCGGAGCGGGTGAGTTCCTGTTTATCGCTCATGCCGTCCTCCGGCGCTCTGTGTGATCACGCTGGGCTTTGCGCTCAAGCGCAAGTTCGATCAAACGATCAACAAGCTGGGGATAGGTCACCCCGCTGGCCTGCCATAATTTCGGATACATACTGATCGAAGTAAAACCGGGCAATGTATTTAGTTCATTCAAATAAATTTGATTCGTATCGTTGTCTACAAAGAAATCAGCGCGAGCCATACCGGCGCAATCAATCGCTTTATAGGCACACACAGCGTATTCACGAATTTTGTCAGTGACTTCCACCGGTAATTGCGATGGGATGATTAATCCAGATGTACCGTCTACATATTTTGATTCATAGGAATAAAATTCACGGCTCGGTAAAACTTCACCACAGACGGATGTTTGCGGATCTTCATTGCCCAGCACACTGACTTCCACTTCGCGCACGTTTCCGATTCCGCGTTCGATCACAACCCGGCGGTCATATCGTGCGGCTTCCATCAGACCTTCACCAAGATCAGAGCGTGAATTGCATTTGCTAATTCCAACAGAGGAACCGAGATTGGCAGGTTTTGCGAATAAAGGATACGCACCTAATTTCTCAGCCTTCTCGATCACTGCATTCATATCATTCTCGATCTCACCGCGCAAAACAAGGATCGATTCCACAATTGGGATTCCATTAGCACGCATGACATCTTTGAAGATGCCTTTGTCCATGCCCACAGAAGAACCTGCCACGCCCGCGCCCACATAAGCCACATCAGCCAATTCAAGCAAGCCTTGCAGCGTGCCATCTTCGCCGAACGGTCCATGCAGAACGGGATAGAACACATCCACGCCTGCCAGCGTTTCAAGCACATCGCCTGTCTTTGTGGAACGCACAACATACAGAGATTGGTGAGCAGGTTCTGAAGGCGGCACTACGCGATCCAGATCCTGAATATTTCCACTTTCAAAAGCTTCGAGCGTATTGGCGCCAGTCAACCAATTCCCATCGAGTGTGATGCCGATCTGAATCACTTCATATCGCGCAGTATCGAGAGCGGCGATCACCGAGCGCGCAGACATAAGTGAAACATCATGTTCACCAGAGCGGCCGCCAAATAACACTGCAATACGAAGTTTCTTCAAACTACCATTCTCCTGCAAGTTCAACTTCCAATTCAAGCTCAACATTAAATTTTTCGAGCACAGTTTGTTGCGTCAAACGAATCAAGGCGCGAACATCTTCCGCCTTGGTCTCGCCATGATTGATAAAAAAATTACCATGCTTCGTGCTGATTTCAGCATTCCCGATGCGAGTCCCTTTGAGACCCGCGGCTTCGATCAAACGGCCCGCATGATCGCCTGCAGGGTTTTTGAACATGGAACCCATGCTCGCACCAGGCGGCTGCGTGGCCTTTCGGCGTTCGCTGAATTCATCAATTTTAACAGACACTTCCTCTTTTGTTGAATTTTTAATCTCAACATAGCCGAAAGTACTATTGCATTAATTTCGCCGCGCTTCAATACACTCGTGCGATAACCATATTTCATTTGCTCAACCGATAATTTCACACGGCCATTTAATGTCAACACTTCTGCCCAAATTAAATTATGTGACATATCGCCATCGAACGCGCCTGCATTTCCATACACCGCGCCGCCCACTGTACCGGGGACTGTGGCCGCCCACTCCAAACCTGCCAGCCCTTTGGATGCACAGCGGTTTGCGAGATTACTAAAGATGACGCCCGCTTCGCACTTAACTGTGGGCTGGTCGCCGTTTTCGAATTGCACTTCCTTCGCCCGATCCAAAACCACCACCCCGCGCACACCTTTGTCGCTGACCAGTACATTCGATCCGCCGCCCAAAATATAATAAGGCATCCCATAATCCCAGATGACCTTCATCACGGCTGCGAATTCATCCGCAGATTTCACGGTGACCAAAATGTCCGCCGGCCCGCCGATGCGCGCAGAAGTATACGGCGCAAGAGAGATATTCTCCTGCACAGCATCGCCAAAGTGAAGGCGCAGCACATCGATAAAAGGGGCGGTCGTTGTCATCATCATTTTGAATTACAGATGTTTCTCCAAATACACGATCAATCGTTTCACTGTCTGCCGATCAACATTCATTTCTATCGCGGCAGATGAGTGTGAAATTTTTCTAACGGCAGCGACAAGCGCGGCCTTACTCACATGAGTGTCATTTATATGCGCCAGCACCATCTTCAAAGGCGGCAAAGCAATGAGTTCAGACCGATCTGGCTGATCTCCGCCTGGCGCTCACTCTCCCGTGCTGATCTGGTCTGCATCACCAGCGGAAAGAACAAGAAGTACGTCGCCCGAACGCAGATGCTTCAACAAATATTTCGTTGTATCTTCGAGCGAGCCGGTGTAACGCGCTGATGAATGCGGCATGGACCCAACTACTTCGGCCGATGAAAATTCCTGTTTGGCTTCGCGGGACGCGTAAATCTCAGTCACGAGTACTTCATCCGCGTCGCTGAATGCGCGCGAGAATTCAAAAAATAAAGTTTGCGTGCGTGAATATGTATGAGGCTGCCAGACCGCCCAAATGCGATGATTTGGGTAGCGCGCTTTCGCACCCGCCAACGTAGCGCGGATCTCTGTTGGATGATGAGCATAATCATCGATCACGATCACGCCTTTTCGTTCGCCGCGCACTTCAAAACGGCGGCCTGTACCTGTAAACTCACTTAACGCATCGGCAGCTTCCTGAAGCGGAAGTCCCAACGTGGCGATCACAGACAACGTGGCAAGCGCATTGCGGACATTATGTTCGCCCGGTACTTGCAGCGAAACATTTACAATGGAAGCCGCAGCTGTACCCATGTTGGTCATCGCAGAAAAATCAAAGCCGCCGCGTTGATTGGGCTTGGGTGTACGTGCCTGCATCCACTGCGGACTGTTGATGGTCATTTCACTTTGCAGGCTGTATGAAATAACATTCAATCCTTTTTTACGGGCATAAGACAATAACGACACGGCGCCTTCATCTTCAGCACAGACAACCAACGTGCCATCTGGCGGAAGCAGATCTACAAATCCCTGAAAAGCGCCGTACATATCTTCAAAGGTTGGGTAACAATCGGGATGATCGTGTTCCAAATTCGTGACCACTTCAATATGCGGCTTGAGACCTAAAAACATACGGTCATATTCATCCGCTTCGATCACGAAGGGCGTACCGCTCCCAGCGCGCGCGTTGACTTTCAAATTATTCAACGTTCCGCCTACAATAAAAGACGGGTCACGCTGCATGGCGTATAACGTCCATGCGATCATGGCAGTGGTGGTGGTCTTGCCGTGTGTACCTGCCACGGCGATGCCGGTTTTATCAGACATTAATCGGCCAAGGAAATCAGCGCGTTTGTAAACAGGGATTCCCGCCTGCAATGCGGCGGCTACTTCAGGATTATCCTCGGCGATGGCAGAGGAGCGGATCACCATATCGGCGCCTGCAATATTACGCGGATGATGTCCGATGTAAATGGATACGCCATCGTTTTGCAGATCAACTGCAAACTGTGAAAGCGCGCGATCAGAACCTGTTACCTCGTATCCGCTCTCTTTGAGCAGACGCGCGATTGCAGAAAGTCCTGAGCCGCCAATGCCGATGAAGTGAACTCTTGTCATAGTTAGTTTGATAGTTAGTTAGTTTGATGTTTGGTAGTTTATCGATCAGCACAAGCCTTCAAAACTACGCAACTATCTGACTATATATACACCACAATAATAAAGATCAAAACGATGATGACAGCGAAGTATATACTGGGTTCCCCCAAAAAACGCGGGGGCATATATTTCATCATCGTGTCAATTGCCTGAATGATGGCCGGGTCTGTGGCGGGGCTGATGATGTTTGAATATGGATAATTCGCCACATGATTGTAAAAAAGGACTGTCCCTGCCACGAGATAGCCGTTAAAGCCGCCCAACACCGCGCCGAAAAGAGAATCTTGCAAACGTTCACGCGCAGCCTTGGAGGCAAACCGCGCAATCGCCACAGTTTGATATCCAAAGAAAACGAGCGCGATCAGAATGAGGGTGCGAATCCAAAACAGCGCGCTGAGCGCATCCTGATTGGGTTCGAGAGGGTTGACAAGATTCTTGACCAGCGGAATATATTTTTCCAGCAGCAAGTTCACCGCGAGCGCAGTGATCACGCTGAATATAACGAGCAGTTCCTTTGCCCATCCGCGCATTGCGCCGACAATTGCAAAAAGAAAAACATACATCCAGAAGATATAAACAACACTCATCATAGGGATTGTTCTCCTGCCAGTTTAACCAACTGGCTGGCGATCACGCTTGCGGCTTTGGGGTGTGATATTTTTTTCATTGCGTTGCGCATGGCCTCAAGTTTATGTTTATTTAATAAAAGGTCTTTTACGATCATTGCGAGTTTATCTTCCAGAGATTCATCCTGCAAGATAATGGCCGCATTTTTTTCAGCGAGAAAATCTGCATTTACTTTTTGATAACGCCATGCATACGGATATGGAACCAGGATGGCGGGCAAGCCAAAGAAGGGATATTCACCCAATGACGATGCACCCGCGCGCGAGAGGACCAGATCTGCGGCGGCAAGTGCGGCACCCATTTCATGCGAATACGGCAGTGCATGATAGCGAGACTTTAATTCTGCGGGTAATTCCTGCGCCGCTTTTTCTACAACCGGCCAATCCAAAGTGCCGGTGATGTGAATGATCTGCGCCACATCTAATAATTGATCAAGATGTTTCAGCACGGCCATGTTGATCGAGCGCGCGCCTTTGCTTCCGCCGGTGACGAGCAGGGTGGGCTTTGCAGAATCCAGCCCGAAGTGCTGAGTCGCTTTTTCGCGGGACCAGTTTGAAAGGTCAGAGCGAAGCGGGTAGCCGCTGAGGACGATTCTTTCTGGATGTGGAAAATATTTATTTGAGTCGGGCGCTGTCACAGTGACGACATCTGCAAAGCGTGAAAGAAATTTGAGTGCGAGTCCCGGCTCAATATCAGGGACATACAATACGGTTGGAATGTTTCGACCAGCCACGGCCATGGGCGCGGCCACAAAGCCGCCAGTGAAGAATAACACATCGGGTTTGAACTCATGCACGATGCGGCGCGAAGCCAGAACGCCGCGCGTAAGTTTTGCGATGTTGCCCGGCAGCGCACGCAGACCCACACCATGCACACCTGCCGCAGGTATGGAACGATAAGAGATGCCCGCGCGATTCACGAGTTCCTCTTCCATGCCGCCTTCACCGCCCACCCACAGGGTTTCAAGATGGGGGTGTTGACTGGTTAGCGCGCTGTGTACGGCGAGCGCGGGATACACTCCGCCGCCCGTTCCACCAGCGCAGATTAACAACCGCACTATAAGACCTCCATTCGTCGTCTGAAATCGTACCTTCGCCAGTTTGGCGGGAAATATTAAAGAGAATACCGAGCGCGGCCAATGTGGCTACAAGATTTGAACCGCCGGCGCTAATAAAAGGCAATGCGTTTCCTGCAAAGGGCAAAAGCCCAACCATCACGGCCATGTTGATCAAGGCTTCAAATGCGATCCAGATCACAAGACCCGAAGCGAGAAGTGTGCCAAGCATATCAGGCGCGCGGCGCGCAACGACCAATCCGCGCCAGACGAGAAAACCATATAAAGAAATTAATCCAACCGCGCCGAACCAACCCAGTTCTTCTGCAACGACTGCGAAGACGCTATCCGTTGGAGGCACGGGCAGACCCGTAAGCTTGGATTGCGATTGACCCAGCCCCACACCAAACCATCCGCCGTTGACGATGGCTTCAAAAGAACGGCGCACATGATACGAAGCCTGTAACGGATCTTTGAGACCGGCAAGAAAATCACCGACACGTTGCTGGCCTGTCAAGCTGACCGAAGCAACTGCCCATGCCGCAACCGTGGCAACGATCAACAAAACGCCGATCTGTTTCAAATCACCGCCGGCGAGGAAGAAGAGCAAACCGCCGAGCATCAACACCGTAGCTGCGGCGCTCAGGTCGGGCTGTTGATAGATCAACCCACCCACCACACCGAGGATCACGCCCAGCGGAATCAAACCAAAGGAAAGGTCGTGCAGGTATGCGCGCTTCGCATACAACCACACGCTGAGATATAAAATCGAAACCAGTTTCGCCAACTCTGAAGGCTGCACCGAACCGCCGAGGATCGCGCGTTTCGCGCCGAAGCGAATTTCATTCATCAGCAAAACAACGATCAGCAGGCCAATGGTCAACGCCATGGCAGGTACAACAAATTTGCGCCAGTTGTGATAATCAAAAAATGCAAGGATGACAGCGATCACCAATCCAATGCCCAGCCACATTAATTGGCGGTTGAACATATACATCGCATCGCCATACGCGCCGAGAGAGAAATCCCATGAAGAGGAATAAAGCATCGCCAAACCAAAAACGATCAACGCCACAACTGCAACCAATAATGGCATATCGAATCCGCCAGAAAATCTGGGGCGGCTATAAGGTCGTTCGTTTACGAAAGTTCCAGTACCCATTTTCTAAAGGTTTCTCCTCTCTCTTCAAAATCTTTAAACTCATCATAGCTCGTGCCGCCCGGCGAAAACAGGACGACATCTCCTGCTTCGGCAACTTCTGCTGCGAGTGCGACCGCCTCTTTCACATTCTTTGCGCGACGAAGATCAACGCTTCGCCCCGCGCCGACAGTTGATATGGCTTTCTGAATCATTTCTGCCGCTTCGCCAAAAAGCACCACATGATCCACGCGTTTGTGAATCAGTTTTGCGATTTCATCCCAGGGTAAATTCTTGTCACGCCCGCCAAGCATTAACACGATCGGCTCACTGACCGCATTAATATCTGCCATACTTCGCTCTGGTGCAGTCGCGATCGAACCGTTATACCAACGCACACCATGCAGCTCGCGGACAAACTCCAGCCTGTGCGACACACCGCGAAAATCTTCAACCACTTCGAGCATATCATCCAGTTTGAATCCGGCCGCGTGACCAATGGTGAATGCGGCAAGCACATTCGCCACATTATGATTACCGGGCAGTTTGATCTTTTCGCGCAGCATCAATGGTAAATATGCATTTCCATCGCGCAGGTTTAATAATCCATCGTGTAAATATGCGCCATTAAAACCCTGATCCAAATCGTTCAAGCTGAAGGTCAACAAATTCCCTTTTACTTTGTTGCGCAAATTCCACGCGCCCTTGTCATCGTGACCGAGGATAGCTGTATCTTTTTCAGTTTGAAAATCCAAAATCCGCGCCTTGGCATTTGCATACGCTTCCATTGTGCCGTGACGATCCAAATGATTAGGCGTGATATTTAGAATCGCCGCGATGTTCGGCGAGATGGTCATCTGCTCCAGTTGAAAAGATGAAATCTCCAAAATTGCCAGATCATCTGAGGTCATGTCATCGACGTAATTGATTAATGGATCGCCAATGTTGCCGCCGACAAAAGACCGTGGACCGTGGACGGTGGACGGTGTTTTTTCACGGTCAACGGTCTGTCGTCCATAGTCTGCTTCCGCCATTTTCCCAACCAGCGTTGTAGTCGTGGTCTTACCTGCCGAGCCGGTGATGCCGATCGTTTTGCAGGGCGCCACTTCCATGAAGATTTGTGTATCGTTCGAAAGTGGAATACCGCGTTTGACTGCTTCCTGCACGATGGGCAAAGTCAACGGGACACCACCTGAAAGACAAAGCACATCAACGTTATTCAACAATTCCAATGGATGTCCGCCCGCTGCCCAAGTCACATTCGTATCCGTGAGAGATGCCCGAGCGGAGGAAAGCTCTTCCAGACTGCGAGAATCACTCAACGTCACGTTTGAACCGTGACGTGAGAGCCAGCGAGCGAGGGAAATTCCCTGTCTCGCCGCGCCGAGGATGAGTGTGTGAGTTCCGTTCCAGTTTTTCATAATTTTTTTATAAAGCGTATGCTACTTTTTACTTTTTACTTCTTACTTTTCACGTTTCACTTACACTTGCGATAAACCTATTCCGATCAAGGCGGCCATCAGGCCGATCAGCCAGAAACGCTGTACAACCTGAGTTTCACTCCAGCCAAGCATTTCAAAATGTAAATGAACAGGCGCTATTTTGAAAAAGCGTTTGCCCTTTGTCCACTTGAAATAACCGATCTGGATCACTACACTCAACATTTCACTAAGCGGAATAATACCGATGATCAATAACATCGGCCATTGGCCTGTTATTAATGCAATGACTGCCAACACCGCGCCAAGAGAAAGCGAACCCGTATCACCCATGAATAATTCGGCGGGATGAACGTTAAACCATAAAAAGCCAAAGAGCGCGCCCACCAGAATAAAACAAAAACGGGCGAGATAAACCTGCTCCTGAATCAGTGCGATGCCGCCAAAAGCCGCAATGGCGGTGGCAGCGATCAAGCCAGCCAGACCATCCAGCCCATCTGTAAAGTTCATTGCATTTGATTCTGCGACAATGATGAAGGCTGCGATCGGCACATACCACCAGCCGAGTTCGATCTCAAAGAACAAGCCGGGGAAAATAAGTTCGGGCACATCCATCATGTATTTCAAAACATAGGCGGTGCCAAACGCGAGAAGCACTTGAAACAAAAATTTCGTACGCGCGCGCATGCCATCGCCTTTGCGTTTTCCGTGAATGCCTTCCCAGTCATCAACTGCGCCGAGCAGAGCATACCCAAGCATAACCGCCATCGGCACCAGCACAGAGCGCCCCACCCCGCCTGAGGTCACGCCAATCAACGCCACAGCATTGAGCAGCCCATTTAACAACAACACCGGCAGGAGAAACATCACACCACCCATGGTGGGTGTGCCCATCTTCACGCGATGATGACCAGGCTCTTCCACGCGGATGATCTTGCCGATCTTGTAGTGGCGCAAAATACGAAGCAAAGGCCCGCCCCAAATTGCGGTCATCAAAAAGGCCAGCCCGGCAAGGCTGAGGGAAAGAGCGATCTGTCTCAAGACTGTACCTCTAAAGCAGCAGTGATGCGGTCCATACGCAGGCCATGTGAACCTTTGATCAGTACAGCATCCTTCTCTGTCAGGTTCTTATTCAACCAATCCAAAATAGCCTCGGGTTGTTCAAACTCGATGATATGGGAAGCCTTCATACCGGCACGGCGGGCGGCATCTGCGATCATGTGCGCGCGCGGGCCCAGTGTAATCAAGTCCTTTGCAACCTGCGCGGCACGCATACCGACCATCTCATGGCCTTGTTTTTCATATTGTCCCAGCTCAAGCATGTCGCCCAACACAGCGATCTTGCGTCCGTCCATTTCATCGAGCAGGTTGAGCGCGGCCAGCATGGACTCTGGTGAGGCGTTGTAGGTATCGTCGAGAATCAATGCGCCAGTCTTACTGCGGACCGCTACAAGGCGTAATTGGGCGTGTCCATGTGACAGGCCTTCAAAAACTTCCTGCCAGGTGAGGCCGTCGTTGAGTCCCACGGCGGCGGCTCGCAAAGCGGTATGCACGGAATGACGCCCAATCATGGGGATGCGGGAATGAACGGCCTCGCCTTTGTAATGCAGACGAAAGCGAATGCCATCAAGGCCGAGGCCTTCGATCTGGTCGGCCCAAAGATCAGCCTCAGGAGAAAGCCCATAGAAGAAAACACGCGCTTTGGATTTCTCTTCCATCTTGCGAACCCAGGGATCATCAAAGTTAAGAATCGCAACTCCATCTGATGGGAGCGCTTGAATCAATTCACTCTTGCCGCGTGCGATGGCTTCCTGTGAACCGGCACGCTCTGCATGAACGGTGCCCACGTTGGTCACGACGCCGATCTGCGGCTGGGCAATATCGCACAGAAATTGAATTTCACCGGGGACGAAAAATCCCATTTCCAAAACGGCGCGTTCATAACCGGGGCCAAGTCTTAAAATGGTGAGAGGCAGTCCGATTTCATTGTTTAAGTTTCCGGGGCTGCGCAGGGTGCGATAGCGGGTGCCTAACACTTCGGCGATCATTTCTTTTGTGGTGGATTTACCAACGCTGCCGGTAATGCCAATCACACGTAAATTCAGTTTGCGGCGCCAGAAACGCGCGATCTGCTGCAGGGCTGAGATGGTATTGTCCACGCGCAGGCAGAGGGGTTGGGAAAGGTCAAGGGTAGATTCTGCAGCTAGATCGGCACGCAGGTCGAGGGTCCGGAAGGATGCGGGAACTTCCTTTTGAATTAAAGCAAAAGTCGCCCCCCTCTTGAATGCGTCTGCAATATAGTCGTGCCCATCCACATTCTCACCGGGGATCGCAATAAAAAGCGAGCCTGGAATTACCTGACGCGAGTCTATGGCCGCTTCGGTGATGATAGCGGTCGCATTCGCGAGGCGAACCGCGTTGCGGGTAATTGCTTCGAGGGCGTCTGCTAAAGTAAGCATTTTATTTGGCTACGATTTGTTGTCTGATGCTATCGGGTGGAATATCCAAAAGGATGATGGTTTTTTCGGCCATTTCACCAAAGACCGGGGCTGCGGTTTCAGAACCCCAGATCGAGGTGGCAGGACGTTCAAGCCAGACATAGATCATAAATTGCGGGTCGTCAATCGGACCCCAACCGATAAAGGATGCATTGGTTTGCGTATTGTCGTAAAACCCATCCACAGGAATTTGCGCGGTACCTGTTTTTCCAGCGATACGATAACCGGGAACAAGCGCAAGTGAATCTTCTAATTCAAGTGAGACAGCGAGCATACCTGAAAGCATATCGGCAGTTTGGGTGGAGATGGGCGAGCCTGCAAATTGCGCGGGGACATTGTACTGACGTCCATCGCGTACCATT
This sequence comes from Candidatus Villigracilis proximus, assembly GCA_016715195.1. Classification (GTDB taxonomy): domain Bacteria; phylum Chloroflexota; class Anaerolineae; order Anaerolineales; family Villigracilaceae; genus Villigracilis; species Villigracilis proximus. Next base: position 42,081 of record JADKBB010000012.1, on the reverse strand, counting down.
GCAAAAAGAGCATGAGGTGTGACAGTGCGTCCATGATTGGCTACAGAGGATGCGGCCATCATGATCTGGATCGGTGTGGCGGTAAGCCCCTGACCGAATGAATTTGTGCCAAGGTCAACAGGATACCAATCCGCATCACCCGGGAACTTGAGCCTGCCCGGCGCTTCACCAGACATATCAATACCTGTTAGATGACCCAAACCAAAATTATCCATGTAACTATAAAAAGCGTTCGCGCCCATTTGCGTGGAAAGGGTTGCCATACACACATTGAGCGAGTGCTGTAAACAACCGGTCATATCCTGCACGCCCCACAGTTCCTGATCCCAGTTTTGGATGGTAGCGCCGCCGACAAGAATGGAGCCTGTGTCGAGATAGGTTGTGCCCGGGGTTGCAATTCCGCTATCAAGCGCAGCGGCCATGGTCAAAATCTTAACCACCGAACCGGGTTCATAAGGCATGGAGATGGCCGGGTTGAATTCATTGGCTCTGTCGTAGATCACGCCATAATTCCAAAACTGATTCAAGTCCATGCGCGGGGTGACAGCCATGGCGAGCAGTTCGCCATTACGTGGATCCATGACAACGATCGTGCCGCCTTGCGCTTCATAAGTAATAAGCGCTTCATCCAAAATTTGTTCAGCGGCGGCTTGCAGATCACGATTGATCGTGAGGACAAGCGTTGTGCCGTCTGGTACGCGTGTAATTTCAGATGCCTTGTTCGGATCAGTAGGAACCAGCACCTGCACCGGATTCCCCGCCAGCAGGGTGTTGTATTTTTCTTCAACGCCAAAATAACCGCGTCCTTCACGATTCACAAATCCAATGATATTGGATGCCAAAGCATCTTCAGGATAACTGCGCTGTGGATGTGATTTGAATTCCAGTCCGGTCAAACCGCCGCGCACACCTTGCGCAGCTTGTTCCTCCAGGGTTTTTTTCAACTCTTGAAGATTCGAAGCCTGCTTTGCTTCGATAAAATCCGCGATGACCACATACGAGAGTCCTTCAGGCGGATTCTGGATCGTATCTAAAATCTGCGAATAATCAATCCCAAGCTCCACACTGACGGCGGTGGCAATGGCATTCGGATCTTTTACGATATTCAAGTCCACGCCGATCTCGTAGACAGATTTATTGCCCGCAAGCAGATGACCGTTACGGTCATAAATTTCACCGCGATCCGGATAGAAGGTGCGCAACTCATAGGCATAATTCGATGCCTGCTGACGGAAAATGGCAGCCTCAGCGCTGTTTTGAATACGCGTCATTTGCACAATAATGGCAAGTGCGATCAAACCCATTGCCAGAGTCAATACTTGTGTACGGCGCGCGTATTGCTGTCTCATCGCAAACCTCGTGAAGACAAAGCGATCTGTTCATCCACCCAATCTAAAAGTGACTCATTGTATTCGGGCAGAATGCTCAAAACGCTTAATTGCGGCAACGGCGCCGAAGAAAGAATATCAGGCTGGGGCACTGTGTATCCCGCCACCACCAGATATTCCGCTTCACGTGATTTCATGGGGCGAAAGCCAAGTTCAAGCGCGCGTTGTTTCATCACGCTGGATGAAGTTAATGTAGCGTACTCTGTTTGCAGATCCGCGCTGACCTGCTGACTGATGGTGATCGAAGCAGTTAGATCTTGAATTTCACGACCGGCGATCGCAGCCTTTGAAGTGACATCCAAATACAACGTGGCAACCATTGCAAGCACAACTACCACGCCGAAAGCGCTGCCGATCCACTGACGTTGAATGCGCCAGGGGGCCACCTTATAGGCGTGGACCATGTGATTGAAATTTTGGTTGACGTTTTGTATGTTCATATTTTTTCTACAACTCTAAGTTTTGCGCTGCGCGCTCTCGGGTTATCCTTTGTTTCCAGATCAGTAGCAATAATCGGTTTCTTTGTTATGCTTTTTATAATTGCCTTGCGTTCCACTTCATAAATTCTTTCGTAAGGCGGATTAATAATGTCTTTGCTCAACTCTCGAAAATAATCCTTGACGATGCGATCTTCCAGCGAGTGGAAGGAGATCACCGCGCATCTTCCACCTGACCGTAAAGCTGCTACGGCTTGCGGAAGCGTTTTCTCCACTGCGGCCAATTCGTCATTGACGGCGATACGCAGGGCTTGAAAAGTCTGCGTGGCGGGGTGCATACGGTCACCTCGTCGGGGAGATGCTTTCTCGATCACAGCAACCAGTTCACGGGTCGTATGAAACGGTCTGTTCTCCACAATGGCTCGTGCAATTCTTCTCGCGTCACGATCTTCACCGTAGCGGAAGATCAAGTCGGCCAGATCATCCTGATCCAATGTGTTGACCAGATCCGCTGCGCTTTGTAAAGCGCTCGGCCCGAACCGCATATCCAGCGGACCATCCTGCATAAATGAAAATCCGCGTTCGGCATTATCAAACTGCATGGACGAGGCACCGAGGTCAAGTACGATGCCATCGATCGAATCCCATTTGAGCGCGGCGAGTTGTTGATTGAGGGTGATGTGGGAGGCCTGCACGAGATGTGTACGCTGTTCGTAAGGAGCCAAGGTCTCACGAGCGAGCGCCAGCGCCTGCGGGTCAACATCCAGACCCAGCAGAAGCCCATCAGGCGAGCAGGCCTCCAGTATCCCGCGAGCGTGTCCGCCCGCGCCCAGAGTGCCATCCACATAACGACCACCGCGTTGAGGTTGCAGTGCGTGTATAATCTCTTGATAAAGTACAGGTATATGTGTCATATTGGTTCGTAGGGGCTGGCCTTGTGGTTGCCCTGCACGGGCGACCACAAGGGTTCGCCCCTACGCAGATGGTTTCGATGAAAGATCAAGCGTGGAGAAGCGTTGATTGTTCGCTTCAACATCCTGCAATTGAGTCATTTGCTCATTCCACAAAGCAGGAGTCCACACTTCAAAATATTCGCCCTGCCCGGCCACGATCAACTCGCCATTTTCTATACCGAGAAAAGCGCGCAAGTTTTGCGGCATCAGGATGCGCCCGACCTTATCCACTTCAATTGGATAGGCATTCGATAAGATCAAACGGCGCAAAAGACGGGCGGTAGGGTCAGCAAGGTTCATGGCTTCAATGCGTTCATAAACCTGTTTAAAATAGTTCTCCGTCATCACCATCAGGCATTTATCAAAGCCTTGTGTAATGAAGGCGCCGCCTTCCAACAACTCACGGAAGCGCGCCGGAATCATCAAGCGTCCTTTATCATCGAGGTTGTGTTGGAATTGACCTAAGAACATTTGTGCTACTTTTCCTTTTAATACAATGAACGCCAGGGATGTACCCGGCGCTCTTACCACTTTCTACCACTTCTTACCACATTATACAGCTTTGTGGCGATTAATCAAGTGAATCGAAGAGTGATTTCATTACCATCTCATTAAAGATTAGGTATTAACCATGCAAAACTCCCCCACTTACACCCTGCTCGAAGCTACAAACTGGAAAGATTATGAATTACTCGACTCAGGCGACGGACTAAAACTTGAACGCTTCGGAAAATATATTTTTGCGCGCCCCGAATCACAAGCCATGTGGAGCCGCGCCCTGCCGCACAAAGATTGGGATGCCGCGCACGCGGTCTTCCAACCCACAGCTGAAGAAAGCGGCGGACACTGGATCGAAAAAAAGAATTTACCCGCCAAATGGGAAATGTCTTATCCGCTCCCCAATGTAGGCGACATTAAATTCGAAGTGATGACAACGCCCGGCCGCCATCTGGGAGTCTTTCCTGAAGTCGCATCTCACTGGGACTTTATGGCTGATCTCGTCCGAAAGGCAGGCCGCCCCGTGAAAGTGCTCAACCTATTTGGTTACACAGGACTGGCATCTCTCGCAGCCGCAGCCGCCGGCGCCCAGGTAACCCACGTGGACGCATCCAAGAAGTCTGTCAGTTGGGCGCGTGATAACCAGTCCCTCTCCGGCCTGAGCGAAAAACCCATCCGCTGGATCGTGGAAGACGCGATCAAATACATGCAGCGTGAAGAAAAACGCGGCATGAAATACGACGGCATCATTCTTGACCCTCCAAAATTCGGGCGCGGACCAAAAGGCGAAGTATGGGAAGTATATAAATCCCTGCCGAATCTATTTGAGATCTGCCGCGCCTGCCTGAGCGACAATCCGCTTTTTGTGATCGCCACTTTGTACGCAGTGCGCGCATCCGCAATCCACGTGGCGCAGGCGCTGGATGAGGTAATGAAAAATCACAAAGGAAACATAGACAGCGGTGAACTGGTGACGCGCGAAACCAGCGCGAACAGATTGCTCTCACAAGCGGTCTACGCGAGATGGTCTTCCAAGTAAAGACAAAAAAATTCCGAGGCTCATCACCTCGGAATTTTTTGTCTCCTGATTTTCTTTATCCGCTGCTACTACTGCTTGCACTGCTGCTGCTTCCGCCGCTGCTCTTGCTGCTGCTGGTGCTTGTAGCGGGCGAAGCGATCTTCTTCAACAGGTCATACCAGAAGGAAGCTCCCTGCGAAACTGCCGCGGCAGTTAAGCCAAGTCCGATCACCTTCAAAACAATGAACAAAGCCCAGTCTCCTACATTCCCATTTTCCGGGAGTTGCTGAGTCTGCCACCACCCGAGACGAATGGAAAATGCGCCGAGATCGTCAATAATATCTGAGAGGTCTGCGTTTGCGCCCTCACGCGCCACAACCGCGTCCGCTTGCGCAGCGGCAAGCGCGCGCAGTTCAGCACTTGACCATAACGCTTTGGCGAGTTGAATGGTATCGGTTCCAAACAAAACGGTAATGCCGATGGAAAGAATGATCACAAAACTACGGGCACGCGCGCGGAAGGTTTCTGCGGCCTGTTCCAGCATTCCGTTAAAGTAAGCTGTGGTACGTGTTCGCAGATCAGCGAGACTGGTCACGCCCTGGTTGATCCAATTGATAAATGCCTTCTTGCCGTCAGAGTCAGGCAGCTTATCAACCAGTTCAGCCAATTGCAGCAAATCCATTTCTTTTTTTGTCGTCAACCCGGAAAGATCAAAAAAAGCATCCACCAGCGTGGCGACCGGAATCTTTTCGATTCGCTTCGGCTCAGTCACCGAGGCAAAGACGCTGAAAAAATCCTTGTAACGGATCGGGCGCAGCGCCTGCATTTGAGGCAGACTCAAAAGATCGCCAATCCTTTTATCGCCGACAATCTTGATCAAATACTGCTCAAGCGCCTTCCCGCGCGACTCGAGCGATTCATTGATCCACTGTGTCACAATTGACACCACGGAGCCCAGTAAATAATAAACAACAATAAGACCAACAGCAACATCGAGCGCTTGTGAAATGGACATGGTTTTCTCCTTGTGATTTTCCTAGTGTGAATGTCTTTCCAACTCTGCCAGCCAATCCAAAGGCTTGCTCCAGCGCTTTCTTTCGTCCACGCCAACTTGATTTTTCCGGGGGCGATCCCATTTTGGACCCGGCGGACCAGACTCTTCTTTAAGCAAACTCTTTACCCCCCACAATCCTTTATATTGTACCCAATCCAACCCGGAATTCAATAGCACACGGCTCCACTCTTTTATCTTTGGACGCGTCGTCTTGCGGTCTGACATGATCCGCCTCAAATAACTGCTTGATTTCAGCACGCCTTCGCGCGCATTGTCTCCCTGATACCCAAGCCGAAAACCATCGCCTGTTGCCAACTCCATCGGCAGGCTGACTATATAATGATCAGTTTCATCACGCAGATACATAAACGCATCCTCTTCAAGAAAATGCGTCCGCTTGACAGCGATCTCTTTTAACGCGATCTGACGCGCCTTTTGATTCGGGTTGAGTAATAAAAATATATACTGGATCAGGCCATCGGTCCAGAAAAGGAGACGTTGCAATTTTCCCTGCTTATACATCCCTGGCGAGCGGATCACTTCCGGCCTGCTGTAATTGGCATGCGATCCCAACGCAACATAGACTACCGGGTGAGTCGTAGCATTCCCGAGTTTATCCACAGCCACGCGGACTGCATCCCATTTTTCGATATTGCCCGCGCCATGCTGTGAAAACAAAACCGAGTACGGCACGTCATTTTTTAAATAAACCGCCACCATTTCCCAATCCCCTTCGTGATGGTTTACGCCATTGGCCGCCAAACGCCAGTCGTTGAAAGCATAAAAGAAATGATATTGCAGGATCGTCCATTGATTTGCTTCGTTGTCAACTTCATTGACAACACGTCCGTAATAAACGGGCTGGGAATCCTTTTCAAGGATCTTTTCATATTCAAAATAAGATTCCTGCGCGATCTTTTCCGTGGCCTGCGAAAGAACATCCATCATCATTCCCGGGCCTTCTGGAATCACGCGATCAAGAACAAATTTCATCGTGCGCACCGAAAGATAAAACAGAACGATCAAATAGATCGGCAGTAAAATAAGATACTCCACTGCCAAACTGATATATTTATTTTGATGAAGAAAAAACCAGACCGGCGCAATCTCAAGCGCAACAAAAAACAAAGCGGCCAACGCCGCCGGAATGATTCGCAATCGAACCGGAGATGCAAGCATAAAAATAATCAACGCGGCGGTCAACGAAACTGCAAGTACTGTCTCCACTGCGATCACGCCCCAAAAAAACCAGCCGCCCACAATCCCTGCCAGCGACAGAATCACCCACCAGACCCACGCATCAGAATCATTCAACGGCTTATTCACAAAGCGCAAATAAAACTGCTCGCTTTGCAACTTGCCAATGCGGGCGATCAACGGCTCATGCAGATGAGCAAGCAACTCCAACACACCCTGCGGCCCGCTCGCAAAGATCGAACATTTCTCCACGTAGTGTTCCACTGCCATTGGAAAAAAGCGCTCACTCTTTGCAAAGCGCAAAACCGGTTCATATTTTTCAAGCAATTCAAGCTCAGTCACACGGCCTCTATGGTATAAACGCAATTATGGAAACTCAAACCCTCGCGCAACTCTTCAAAACCTATTTTAACGCCAATCCCGAATTTATCGTCCGCGCTCCCGGACGTGTAAATCTGATCGGCGAACACACCGATTATAACGATGGATTTGTTCTGCCAATGGCAATTGACCGCGCCGTATGGATCGCGCTTTCCCCCAGAACGGATTCACAGATCCGCATCCGCTCTCTGGACCTGGAAACTGATGCGGCCTTCGATCTGCATTCCCTCACGAAAGGTGAAGGATGGGCTGAATATCCAAAGGGAGTTGCCTATGAATTACAAAAAGCGGGCCATGTATTAAAAGGATTCGACGCAGTCATGACCGGCGATGTACCAAGCGGCGCAGGTCTTTCATCCTCTGCCGCAGTGGAACTTGCAACTGCGCGCGCTTTTGCAACGATCTGTGACATCACATGGGATGCAGCTCAAATGGCGAAACTCTCACAAAAAGCTGAGAATGAATGGGTTGGAGTCAATTGCGGCATCATGGATCAAATGGCAAGCGCGGCATCAAAAGAGGGCTATGCTTTATTTTTAGATTGCCGCACACTTGAATATCAACATGCGCCCTTACCGAAAAACATATCCGTGGTGATATTGGATACATCCACAAGGCGCGGACTGGTTGATTCTGCCTACAACGAAAGACGAAGTCAATGCGAAGAAGCGGCGCTGGTTTGGTGTAAAGGCATTGCGTGATGTGAGTGTGGAAGATTTTGAAAGAAAGACAAAAGAAGAAAGCGGATTAAGTGAAATTGCAGCCAGGAGAGCGCGGCATATTGTCACAGAGAATGCACGCGTACTGGAAGCTGTTGAAGTAATGAAAGCCGGGAATGTAAAACGATTGGGAGAGTTATTCAATGCCAGCCATATCAGTCTGCGCGATGATTTTGAAGTGACGAACGAAGCGCTTAATCAAATCGTTGAGTGCGCACAGGAACAGCCCGGATGTTACGGAGCACGTATGACAGGCGCAGGCTTTGGCGGATGTGCAGTGGCGCTGGTGCAGGAAGAAAAAGCCGAAGAGTTCACCCATGCTGTTTCCGCCGCATACAGGCAAAAGTCAGGTTTGGATGCGAGTGTTTACGTCTGCAAGGCAAGCGAAGGCGCGAGTATCATCAAAGAATAGAGAGTACACTATTCGCCGATTAAAATAAAAAGTGGACACGTTTGCGTGTCCACTTTTGTTTATCTGTTTTAGCTGTATGCCATCTGTTCAACTTCAATGGTGCGCTTGCGAGGCTGGCGCTTGATGATCTTTTCTGCGGCGATACGGGTCTGGCGCATCTGCGCATTGCGAATGATCAACTTCATGAATTTTGTATGATCGGTCGGGTCGTTGAGCAATGAGAAATCTGCTGAACCCGGCTCATGCGGCGGATAGAAGATACCGCAGTTGGGGTTGATCTCCAGCATGTGGATCACGCCATCGGCGTCCATGCGATAGTCACAACGAGCGTAACCATTGCCGCCCAATTCCTTGAAGACGCGCATGGTTTGTTCGCGCAATACCTTCTGGATCTTCGGGTCATCCACAACAGCCACTGACATTTTCTCGTATTCGACCCATTTCATGTCGTAATGCTTGAAGGATTCGCCATTCGGGAAAATAAACTCGACCGGAGTGAAGGTAAGCGGTTTCTTGGGGTCTACAGGATTTTCCGCGATGAGGCAGGTGAACTCACGGCCTTCGATGAATTCCTCGATCAGCGCGCGACCAAATTCATTGATCTCAAGTTGAAGTTGTTCGCGGAGCTGGTCAATATTTTCAACGCGCGAATTGCGGCGGATGCCCACGCTGGCGTACCCATGCGGCGGTTTGACCAACATTGGGAATTTCAAACGCTTGACAACCTTTTCAGCATCTTCAATGCGATTCACAAATATCCAATTCGGTGTGGGGACAGACACACGACGCGCTGCGTTTTTCATTTCGTCACGTGTGGGGTCAAAGAATTTTGAATCCGCACCGGTAAAGGCTGCATTATATTTTTCGAGCGCGTTGACAAGTGCGATCCCTGAAAGCGCATCATCGGGAGTGCCATCGCACAAATTGATAAATGCATCAACACCTTCGTCCATCAGATCGCGAATTTGCTTGTCTACATTTTTTGGTCCAACCAGATGCTGCTTCCAACGATAGCCCTTCATGTATGGAGATGGATCGTACGGAATATCATTTTCATCCGGAGTGCTTGTTAATACACAGATATACATAATCTTTCCTTTATTGTTTTCTTTTTATTTTTATTATCTTATTATCTATTCAATTGCATGATTTTATTTTTATCACTTAATATTTTTTACAATTGAAGTTATTAAACACAAAAAATTATTATCTACATATCCATTGTATCTATATATTGATTTATGTAAAGGTTTTTGAATATACAATTATCTTAAAATATCATGAGTTGTTTTTATTTTTATTCATATTTTTTCATTAAGGTTTTTAAGGTCTTTAACGTTTTTAAGAAAAGAGACACGAAGAATCGCTCCGTGTCTCTTACATAAACATGCCTTAACTGTAAGGCATTCAAAGAAATTTGTACTATCTCCAAAACTGCGGAAGATGTTCTCTGTATGTTTTTAGATAATCATCCAGAATAAGTTTTGCAGAATCAAGATCGCGGATCACAGGATCAAGCAAAAGGCATTGCAATGCCTTTTCATAACTCCCTTCAACAGCGGCATCAACGCCCAACTGCGCGACCATCAATTCACGGCGGCATAATTCCGCGATCGGTTCAGGCAGCGCACCCATATGCACGGGATGAATCCCTGAGCCATCCACCATGACCGGTGTTTCAACAATTGCGCCGTGAGGCAGGTTGCTGATCTGTCCCACATTCGGCAGGTTGGCAGCAAGGTGATAATGATTACTCGCATGTGAAATATTTTCGATCATTTCCAGCGCGCCTTCAGAATCGGCATCGAGCAGGCCTTCAACGGTCATTTCACTGTTTGCCATTTCATTTAGTCGATCAAGGCTGAAATCACGCAAGCTCGCCATCATTTCCCAATCATACAAGCGGATATTGAACTTATCCCACGGCTTTGTGACGGGGTCGCTCATCCACGGCAGGTATTCACACAGGTGAGTATCTCCAGGGACGGGGAACAGGCCAAAGTCACGAAAGATGCGGCGTGTGAGCGGCTCGAATTTTTCATCCAGTTCGAAGAAACGTTTTCGCAAAAGCGGATATAAATCCTCGCCTGTGCGCTTGTCGTGAACAGACAGTATCCACGAAAAGTGATTTGTCCCTGCGGCGCGGATATCGATCAACGGGACGACTTGCTGCCGAATCATCTGCTGCAGCGGATGCTGCATGATATCGGCGTGCATGCCTTCAAGGCCATCGGGAATTTGAATGCCGAGTTCTTTTGCAAGCGCAACGCCCACCATTGTATAGCCGGTATATATTTGATGACACAAACCAACCACTTTTATTTTGCTGTGACGATTAACCGCATCGCAAATCCGCACCATGGGGTTTGTAAAATTAATGAACCAAGCATCGGGGCAAACCTGCTCCATATCGCGGACAATTTCCATGAGCGGCATGATATTGCGTGCCGTGTGGATAAATCCTCCGGGGCCGCCGTTTTCTGCGTAGGGTTGATGCACGCCGTACTTCAAGGTGATTTCGTAATCTGATTTCCACAATTCTTCGCGCGGACCGACTTCAATGGCCGAGACAACGAAATTTGCGCCATCCAGTGCATCTTTATGATTTGTATGCGCGCTGACTGTGAAGCCTGCATTCCATTCCTTGTTTAAACGATTCGTGAGTCTGTAAACAATATCAAGACTTTGCGCGTTACGATCTACAAGTCGCAGCGTGGAGCCTTTTAGTTTTTCGGAACGCAATAAAGCGGAGAGTGTATTCTCTCCAAATGATGCGCTGCCTGCGCCGATGACAGTGATAATGGTCATGTGAGTTCTCCTTTATTGGTCAAAGTATACAAGGAAAGTAAAAAGTAAATAAGTAAAAAGTTGATAAGAAAAAAGTAGACAAGTGAGTGCATGAAAATTAATCCACACATTACCTGTCTACCTGATTACTAATTACTATTTACTAATTACCGCGCTAGCTACTCAACCACGATCTCCACTTCGGCGGTCATGCCCCAGAGCAAACCAGCGGGCTGTTCATCCAACTCAATGGTTACGGGATAAACAACATCGCCGCCAACGGTTTCGGCAACGGGAGAAATATGTATAACCTTGCCTGTGACAGTGACATCCAATGCTTCGATGTATATATTTGCATTTTGACCCACCTGCACAGAAGGAATATCACGTTCGCTTAAGTCAGTAGTTTTGATCTGCAAGTGTGCAAGGTCGCCCAATACGATCACAACCTGGCCGGCTTGCGCAAATTCGCCGGGTTGAATTTTAATGTTAATCACTGTTGCGTCAAAAGGAGCAACGAGTGTGGTTTGAGCGAATGAAGCCTTTGCTGTTTCCAGTTTTGCGATCACACCATCAAGCTCGGCTTTGGCCCGATCGCGCCGTTCTGGCGTGCGGTCATTGCGTAAAATCCAATATTGATGTTCGAGTTCGGCAGACTGCACAGCAAGTTCAGCTGAGGTAACGGATAGCTCAAGATCAGGGGAATACAAGGTCAACAGCGGTTGTCCGGCTGTTACCATGTCACCTTCTTTGACGAGCACTTCCTGCACTGGTGCAGAGACCAGAAAACTCATCTGTGTATCCTGCGCGGGCACGGCTTCAGCAGATGCCACCACACCCCCAGATAAGATCAAGCCTGTTGGAGCAGAAGCAGTTGCCGGCGCGGAAGGAAGCGGAGTTGCGGTTGGCGCGCTGCTACAAGCTGCGAGTGTCACAGTCAGGGCGAGCAGCACAGTCCAAAAAAATTTCTTCATGGGAGTCTCGCTATTTCGTTTCAATATTCACTTCAGCACTCATGCCCCAGCGCAAGCCTTCGGGTTGAGAGTCAAAATCAATGGTTACTTTATAAACAACATCGCCGCCAACGGTTTCAGAAACGCGCGCAATATCACTAACCTTGCCGCTGAATTCTGTGTCGAGCGCATCAATGAAAATGGTTACGCTCTGACCGATCTGCACCGAGGTTACATTTTTTTCGCTGAGGTCGGTGGTTTCAATCTGGAATTTTGAAAGGTCGCCCATCACAATGATGATCTGGCCGGGGTTGGCAATTTCAGCGGGTGAAATTTCAACCGAAGCGATTGTGCCATCGAAAGGCGCGGCAAGTGTGGTCTGTGCGAGCTGCGCTTTGGCAATATCCACTGCGGCTTGAGCACGCTGCACATCGGCCAGCGCGGCATCGAGTCTTTCAGGGGTTGTGCCTGAACGCTTAAGATAGGTGACGTTGGTCTGCGCGATAATGACATTGGACTCAGCTTCTTTTATGCGCGACTCAAGGATCGACGTATCCAACGTGACCAGAGGCTGGTTCGCGGTTACTGAATCACCTTCGGCGACCTCAACAGTTTTAACAGCGCCGAGGGTCGGGAAAGCCAACTCCACTTTTTGCATTGGGACGACAACCGCCGAAGCAGATGCATTCCCGGATGAAGAGGAAGGCTGCGAAGCCGAATCAAGCGACACTGTGGCAATAGCCGTTGGTGTAGCAGACGAACCACAGGCGGTAAGCACAAGCGCCAGTGTGGTGGTTAATACCCAAAATACTTTTTTCATTAATTTTTTCTCCATGCGCTATCTCTAGCGTGATTGTAAGTTATAAATAAATTCTACCAGATTGCACAGGTTTTGCACAGGTTTTATCAAGGAGCCGTTTTATGCCTTTGAGTCATTGGTAATCAAGCCATCCTGTAAAGTCACCACACGATTGGCGTAGCTGATAACGCGCGGATCGTGTGTGGCGAATACAAAAGTGACGCCTGTTTCTTTATTTAGCTTTTGCATAAGATCCATCACCTGCTTGCCGTTTTCAGTATCAAGGTTGGCAGTGGGTTCGTCAGCTAGAATCAGCTTGGGATTTGTAGCAAGCGCTCGGGCGACAGCGATGCGCTGCTGTTGTCCGCCGGAGAGTTGATCGGGGCGATGATGCGCACGATTCGCCACATCCACTGCTGCGAGTAATTCCATCACACGCTGTTTGCGTTCTGCGGGACTCTTGCCGTTAAGCAGAAGCGGCATTTCCACGTTTTCGTAGGCAGTGAGTGTGGGGATCAGTGCAAAAAATTGGAACACAAAACCAATCGCCTCTTTGCGTAGATCAGCGCGTTGGTTGCGATTTAAGTTAGTGGTTTCTTTTCCATTGATAATGACCTTGCCCGATGTTGGCTGGTCAAGACAGCCAATGAGTTGTAAAAGAGTGGTTTTGCCCGAGCCGGAAGGACCTACCAAAGAGGTAAATTCGCCGTCATTAATGGTTATGCTGACGCCGTTCAAGGCACGAGTTTCAAGTTCACCGATTTTATATACGCGGGTGACATCTGTTAATTTTGCGACTTCCATGATATTTCTCCTTTATTGTGCGCCGTGCAGAGCTTCAACAGGCTCCATACGTGAAGCCATCCGCGCGGGATAGAGTGAAGCGATGATGGTAATGATAAATGCGGTGACGATCAAATTAATTGCAGAGTCAAGTGTCAGCTCGGTGTAGATGCGGTCATTGAGGAGCATGTCCTTGCTCATACCCAGATCTCCAAAGTAAACACCGACTTTGCTAAAGTAGGCAGAGAGCGCCCAACCGATCAACGAGCCAAAAGTGATTCCGCTCAAAGCCAGCAAGGTGGCTTCCGCGAGAAACAGAGCGATGATCTGCCGTCCCTTCATGCCAATCGCAGAAAGGATTCCGATCTCACGTGTGCGTTCAAAGACAGACATGAGCAGGGTGTTGACGATGACCGTAGCGGTTACGCCGAGGATGATCAAATTGATAATCGTGAGATAGGCATTTGAAAAATCATTGACCAGCACAAGCAGTTCGTTCAACTCGCGCCAGGTCTCAACTTTATATCCTTCACCTTGAATCGCGGCAGCAACAACATCTGCCTGTTCGCGGTCTTTCAAAAGAATGAAAATCATACTGGCATGATTCGTTGCACCTGAAAACGACTGCGCCTTGGCGAGCGGCAGAAAGACAACGCCTTTATCGTAGGAGGTTGTGCCAGTTGAAAAGATGCCGCGCACCGTAAATTTTTGCTCATCCACATTGCCTTCGGATGTATTCACCAGCAGATTAAGTTGATCGCCAACGTTCAGCCCCAAACTCTCTGCCAGCGGATATCCGATCACGATTCCTTCGCGATCATCCGCAGTTAAAAAATCACCAGATACCAGACCATCACGATAGGGATCATTTGCTGAAGAATCAGGGACAATGCCCATGATCTGGACGCCAACCGATTCATCTGAGGCTGATACGATTCCGCTTGCGAGCAAGCGCGGAGTCGCAGACTGGACCTGACCCAACGCTTCAATCTGCGCTGCAACCTGCTCCGGGTTCTCGATCAGATATTCCCAGGCGACGCTGAGTTTATCGGGATCGTAATTTGCATTCTTAACTTGAAGATGACCGGTGTTAAGGCGCAGGGTGGTTTCCATGGAACTGCGCATTTCGCCTTGAAAGAAAGCGGCAATGAACATTAATAACGCTGTTCCCATGGCAAGTGCCAGCGTCGAAAGAAATGTGCGGCGGCGATGTCTGCCTAAATTGCGATATGCCATTTTAAAATAATTCATCATAAGATTTTTCTCCAAACCTGACAGGTTTTATTTAGGTATCTGACGAGCAGACACTTTTGTATTCGCAGAACTCTTTTTGGAAAGGCTCCGTGAAAACCTGTTAGGTTTTTATTAAACATAATGCAGCGCTTCAGCCGGTTCACGCCTTGATGCTTCCATGGCGGGATACAACGCAGCAAGCGCGGAAATGACAGCAACGGTGATGGCGTGCTGCAACACTTTCATCGGCACGAGTTGGGTGTATATGCTCCCGCTGATCAGGGCGGTATATTCAGTCAGATCGGCAAATTGGCTGTAGTTCATTCCGACTACGCTAAAGATTCCATTGATCGTGGTGCCTAACACCGCTCCGATCGCAGCGCCCATTAGGCCAATTAAAGTCCCTTCCAGCAAAAACAGGAATGTGATCTCGCGTGGTTTTAATCCCATTGCGCCGATCACGCCGATCTCGCGTGTACGTTCAAAGACAGCCATCATCAACAGGTTAAGGATACCAATGGCAGCAATACCCAGCATAAATACGCCGAGATAACCCATTACGCCGGTTTTCATATCCATTGTTTTTTTCAAGTCGGGGATGCTTGTTTCCCAACTTTCCACTTCATAACCGGGCGCCAATTCGTTGATGGCTTTGATCACAGGCGGTTCCTGCCCGATCTGTTTCAGGGAAATAACAATTTCGGTTACCTGCCCTTCAAGACCGAAAAGTCCCTGCGCCTCGGCAAGTGAAATATAAATTGTGGTCTTCTCAATAGACGGAACGCCTACATCATAAATTCCAACAACCGTCATTGTCCGCTGGCGGGTTTGTTCATGGGTCGAGTTACCGACCATGGTGATGCGGTCACCCACTTTGATATCCATGGCTGTGGCAAGTCCCTGACCGATGACGATCAGGTCGCCATCATCGGGATTTAAGTACCGTCCGCTGGAGATATTATCTGCAACTGGAGTGATCAGCCCTTCCTTGTCAGTTTCAACGCCGATGACCGAGACCGCAAACGCGCCTTCGCGATTGGTGACCAATCCGCCGGTGACAATGCGCTTCGAAGCAACGACCACATTGGATTGTGCCTCTGCCGCTTGAACAACGAGATCGGGGTCCTGCATTGGCAGTAAGGGTTTTCGTCCCAGCTTTTCGTTATACCCAGGCGCATGGACTTGAAGATTACCGCCAAGCAACTGGATGGCATTGCCATAAATTGCCTGTTCGAAACCGCCGATGAGTCCGTCGTAGAAGACCAACAGAGTCATCGTCACTCCCATACCGATGGCTATCAAAAATGTCCTGCGGCGTTGCCGCCAGACGTTACGCCATGCTATACGCAAAAATAGAGTCATTTGGATTTCCTTTCTAAGAGCTCGCTACAAATTCCGATTCTGTTTTACGTAAACCATATTCCATTACATATAACAGCTTGTCAATTTTTTCCTGGGTCTTCGCCGAGCGGACCCATTTCATAATGTCCTTTTGCTTCATGCCTTCATCAAGGACGTAAGTGGTGATCGCGTTGGTCCATATCTCAATGATCATGACCGCCAATTCAACATCAATGCTCGGATCGAGCTCACCCTGTTTCATGGCTTTTTGGATCATATCGGTGATGCCATCGCGGGTCATTTGATGATATTCAGCAAAGAGCTTTCCGTAGTACAACCCTTCGACAAATAATACGCGAGAGATCGCCTGCACCATAAGCGGGTTGGCGGAATTAAATTCCATGCCTGCTTTTGTCACCCAGCGGAAATAATCAAACACACTTTGGCTGGGACTCGGTGGATGTTTGTCTTTAAAGAACTCAACTTTTTCCTGAGTCAGCAAATCAAGCAAGTGCCGGAAGACATCCATTTTGTCTTCAAAGTATTGATAGAAACTTCCCTTGGCAATTCCGCTGGCTGCGACGATGCGGTTAATGGAAGCGGCTTCAAAGCCATAGGCCGCGAATTCATCGACAGCGGCGTTGGTGATAATGGTGCGTTTTTCCTGGGGCAGATTGAGAAATGTTTGCCTTGGCATAAAGTGACCTCCAAGTCACATGACCTTACGGTCACATGACCGCGAGGTCACATTATAGGACGATTCAGTTTTTTGTCAAGTGGATTTCACCTCTCCTCAGCCTCTCCGCCGGGAACGATGTGACAGACATCTGGTCTTATTTTTTTCTGTACTTTGCGGACTATTTTTATATTTATGCGTGGAAGAAATACAAATAAATCTTTAACGCTTTTTTTAACCTTGCACAACAGACAACAGGTTATAATAAATATATTGATTATCAAACGTTATTTGTAATCAGTTTTATATTTCATCATATCAAACGTTCAAAAAAGGAGTTACTACAATGGGATTCTTCAGCAATATTCTCGAAAAACTTGGACTCAAGAAAGACAAAGCCGAAACCGCAGCAGCCCCCGCTACACCCGCCGCGGCCAAACCTGCAGCCACTGTCAAACCAATGACCGTTGCACCTGCCGCAAAACCAAAAACTCCGGTGGAAAAGGAAGACTTCGATTCTATCCGCACTGCCGAAGCTGCGAAACCTGTCGTAGCCGCCGTTTCAGAAGTGGACGTGCTTGCCAAACTCGAAAAACTTTCCGCTGGCTCAGATTACAACTGGAAAGTCTCGATCGTGGATTTGCTCAAAGTCCTCGATATTGACAGCAGCCGCGAAGCCCGCAACGAATTGGCAAAAGAACTTGGCTGCCCCGAAGATCTGATGAGCGACTCGGCCAAGATGAATGTCTGGCTTCACAAGGAAGTTTTGAAGCAGATCGCCGCCAATGGCGGAAACATCCCCCAGTCTCTTTTAGACTAAAAATAATATAATAAAAACAGCGCGGACGATTATCGTCCGCGCTGTTTTTATTTAAACTAGAACCAACTCATACGACATAATTTAATAAAGTGATGTTACGCAGTAAACAATCCCGTAGGGATGGCACGATTATAGAATTGTGGCGCAGAATCCCCAAATCCCGAAGGGATGACATGACACCCCTTCGGGGTTGGACAAATTTTTGCGTTGATTCTAGAATCATTTCACTCCTTCGGAGTTGTGTTGCGTAAAGTGAGTTAATAAAGTGACAGTTTTTCACTTTTTACTTTTTACTCATTACTTTTTACTCATTACTCACCACTCTCCCCCATACCAACTTCATCAACAACCCCGCGCGCCAAAATGCGACTGCGGCCATGCCATGCGCGAGGACGGCGAACAATGGCGGCGTTTGATTTGTGTAATATATCCAGCATTCACGGGTGGTGCCCCATAATTCTAAAAAGTAGCCGAGGCCGGCACCGGCGATGAATGTCAATAGGGCGAAGCGTTGATCGTTGGGTGTGACGATGAGCAGGATGCATAACGTCAATGCGAGCCATGTATAGGACTTGTCGAATGTTGGAGAAACAAAGACCAGCATGAGGGTTAGGAAAGATGCGAATGTCAGCCAGTAAAGTGCAGTGACCAGTGAACTGCCAACAGTAGATTTAGTTCGTTGAGTCGTCAGTTCAAAAAGTTGGTTTAGAAATCTTGAGATGCGGTCAATCGAAAGGGAGGCAATCGGCCAGGCGGGGATGATCCAAAGCGGCGGACGTTCGGCGGTGTAGTAATGCCAGAGATTGGTTTGTGTGCCCCATGATTCAATGGCGAGGCCGCCGCAAATGCCGACGAAGACAATCAACACATCGGTCTTAAGATTCGCGCGCGCCACAATGGTAATGGACATGAAAAGAAAAACGCCAAGCAGCAGCCAATCGATGTAGAGCCACCACGGGCCGTTCCAATCGATGTAGGCGAGATATTCTTCGGCGAGCGGCCACCAGATATAAACGATCAAAAAGATGGTAAGCAGAAACCCACTCAACAAAATGGATGAGTCGCGCGTCCAGAAAGGTTGTTTTTGATTTTCCATGCGGGCGATTATATCCATTTTTGTTGACATTTTTTTCCACCTCGTCTAAACTTTATGTAGTTGTCACTAACACATTTTCATAAAGAACTTCATGGAGGTCAAAATGCAGAAATGGGAATACCAAACGATTGAAGTGATAAATGGAATGGTCAATCAAGTGAACAACCAAATTATCAACAAAATACCTGCAAAGGGATTATCATCGTCAAAGCTATATACTCTTGACGAGTATCTTTCGCTTATTGGACAAGAGGGGTGGGAAGTAATAATGGGTGGCACAAAATCACTATTATCCAGCCCAGAAAGAGCAACCGATTTAAATCAAGTGACGACTCTGATTGCAAAAAGACCAGCCGGGTAAAATTCCAAAAGAAACTGCCACACCTTTTCCGTTTACATTATTCTCCATTGAGAGACCTAATTGTCTCAGAATCCATTAGGGTCTTACCAAAATGGATTTTGAAACGCTGTAAAGAAAAGAAACCCAAAGACACAACCATTGCCGAGAAGTTCAACACGTATCAATTCGCAGCGTATAAAGAACAGGTGATTGAGTTATTGGGGCGTGTGTGTACGGTCAGCGTGGAGACGATGAAGATCATCAAGGAAATGCCAGAAGGAACTCATTGACCAATCCCTTCGTCCGCGCGTGGAAGTGGTGGTACACGCCGCGTTCCACCGATCCCACCATCGCCTATCGCGAGCGTGCTCTGCGGTCACTCCTGCCGATCGTTATCCTGTTGCGCGTGCTCGGTATGACCCAAAACTATTCGGGCGCGCCCGATCAGCCCGAGCCTTACGCGCCGCTGTGGGTCAGCCTTTCATTCATTATTATCCCCCTGCTCTTCACCTTTTACTTTCTAGCGCGCCAAAAAGTGAATTGGGCTGGCGCAAGTTTTCTCCTGCACTGGTATCTGATCGATATGCTCAGCCTGCCCGCCGAAGGCTACTGGTACGCCGGCTATCAAATCTCCATCATCATTCAGGCTTTACTCGGCACACTATTCCTGCCAAGCCGCGCCATCCTGCCCTTTATGATCTTTCAACTCTCCACAATCGGACTATGGGGCAACTGGCTGGATATTAATCATTACAACCCGCCGCTTCTCTCCTCGGGTCAACCTGTTGCTGTTTTCTGGAAGATGTTCATCACCCTGGCAGTGCAGGAAAGCGCCATCGTCTTAATCGTCCGCTACCTGCGCATACAAATGGAAAAGTCCCTGCACCTGCAACAAGTCAACATCAAACAACTACAAACCGAGATCACCGAACGCAAACAAGCACAACTTGCCCTGCAACAATTGGATGATATGTATCGCCGCGCCATTGATTCCGCAGGCCTGGTGCCCTATGTTCTTAGTCACAGCGGTGAACACACGTTCATACTTACATTCGTTGGCGAAGGCATCCTCTCCATGACCGGCTACTCCGCCGCCGAAATAACTTCCGACCTTTGGAACTCACTGATACTGGAAGCCTTTCCGCGCGGCAGACTCTCGAATCTCACTCTGCAGGAAGCTGATCGCCTCACCAATGAAGATCTTTCCATTCTTTGGGAGTGCGACTTCCACATCCGTACACGAGATGGTCAGGTGCGTTGGATAGCCGACACATCGGTAAAAGGCTTCGACGAGCAGAGCGAACAGCTCATCTCCATTGGTATTTTTCAAGACATCACCGAACGTAAACATGCCGAAGAAATACGCGAAAAATTGATCAGAGAACTCGAACAAAGGAATGCCGAACTGGAACGCTTCGCCTACACACTTTCACACGAATTAAAGTCACCGCTGATCACGATCAAAGGCTTTGTGGGCTTATTACGCAAGGACTTGTTCGACAAAAATATACCCCGCCTTGAAACGGACATCGAACGAATCAGCGACGGGGCCGACAAGATGCAGCGCCTTATCAACGAACTGCTTGAACTCTTGAGCATTGGGCGGGTTGTCAATCCCTCTGAAAAAATATCATTACGCACCTTGTTTGATGAAGCCATTGATTTGCTGCATGAGCAAATCACAAAACAAGGGATCGCTGTACATATCGCAGATGACCTTCCCCTTGTTTATGGAGATCGCAAACGATTGTTGGAGGTTCTGCAAGGCTTAATTGAAAATTGCGTCAATTATATGGGCAGCCAATCACAGCCGCAGATCGAGATCGGCAAACGGCAAAGCGAAACTGATACCATCATCTATGTAAAAGATAACGGCATCGGGATCGAACCCCGCTTCCACGAAAAAATATTCGGACTATTCGAAAAGCTCAACGCAGACAGTGAAGGCATAGGCATCGGGCTGGCGCTCGTCAAACGCATCATCGAAGTCCACAATGGAAAAATATGGGTCGAATCAGAAGGGCTGGGCAAAGGTTCAACATTTTGCTTTACGATCTCAGACAGCAGGACAGTAGAAAATTAATAGATCGGGTCTCCGGGAATTGCCGTGATCAAAACCTTTCCGCGAAGTGTCACACTTAACTCCTAAAGAGCAAAAAGACAAGTCAATTCTAAAAAAGGAATGCTACAATAACCCCATGTTATCCCGCGTATATTCCTGTGCAGTCATTGGCCTTGAAGGCGTCGTCGTCGAAGTGGAAGTGGATATCACCGCGGGTAAAGGCGGTGTCACCATCGTTGGCTTGCCTGATGCCGCCGTGCAGGAAAGCCGCGAGCGTGTCTTTTCTGCGGTGCGCAATGTCGGCTTAACTTTTCCACGCAAACGCGTCATCGTAAATCTCGCGCCCGCATCCGTCCGCAAAGAGGGGCCATATTATGATCTGCCCATCGCCGTGGGTGTGATGGCAATGACCGGAGCCATCCCCGCTGAGTCAATCGAATCAACCATGATCGTCGGTGAATTATCTTTAGATGGGACCGTGCGCCACGCACGCGGAATTTTACCGATGGCAGCCACTGCCCGTCAGCAGGGATTTAAACGAATCTTCGTCCCCGCTTCTGACGCACCGGAAGCTGCTCTGATCCCCGATCTAGAAGTCATCCCTGTCGCATCTCTCTCCGAACTCTACGAATACTTAAGCGGCAACCGCGAGATTAATCCCCACCCCACCATCGAAGTAGACACGTCCGCTGCCACAGTTGCAACTGACTTTCAGGAAATCAGAGGTCAGGAACATGTCAAACGCGCCTTTGAAGTAGCCGCCGCCGGTGGACATAATTTAATTATGGTCGGCCCGCCCGGCTCCGGCAAAACATTACTTGCACGCGCATTGCCCGGCATTCTCCCCAACATGAGCGTGGACGAATCTCTCGATGTAACCCGCATCTATTCGGTAGCTGATGCGCTCCCTCCCGAAACGCCGATGATCCGTCATCGTCCATTCCGCGCGCCGCATCACACTATCAGCCACGCGGGATTAGTCGGCGGCGGCAACTGGCCGCACCCCGGTGAAATCTCACTCGCACATCGCGGCGTTTTATTTTTAGATGAACTTCCCGAATTCGGCTCACGTGTTTTAGAAGTCATGCGCCAGCCGATTGAAGATAAAGTAGTTACGATCTCACGTGCGCAAGGCTCATCCACCTTCCCTGCAAATTTTATGCTCGTGGCCGCCATGAATCCCTGTCCCTGCGGATATTTTGGAGACAGCCAAAAGCCGTGTACCTGCTCCCCATCTACAGTGACCAAATATCAAAAACGAATCTCCGGCCCATTGCTCGACCGCATCGATATTCACATCGAAGTGCCGCGTGTGGATTATGAAAAACTGAGCGGAGACAGAGTCGGCGAATCATCCGAAACCATCCGCGCCCGTATTCAGGCCGCGAGAGATCGTCAAACTGCGCGCTATGCAAATTCAGATTCAAAGCATGTGGTGTCGAATGCAGATATGCGCGTGAAAGAAATCCGCGAACATTGCAAACTTGACGATCAAAGTCAGAGCCTGATGCGCTCCGCCATGGCACAGTTACAACTGTCCGCGCGAGCCTATCACCGCGTGCTCAAACTCGCCCGCACCATTGCAGACCTCGGCGGCTGTGACGAGATCCAACCCACGCATCTGGCAGAGGCGCTGCAATACAGGCCCAAATTAAATTCAATGTAGAAGTGAGTCCCATGAAAAAAAATAGATCAGTCACTGTGATCGGCGCAGGAATGGCCGGCCTTTCAGCCGCCTATGAATTACATCGTGCAGGCTGGCAGGTGACAGTACTTGAAGCCAGAGGCCGTGTCGGCGGACGTGTTTTTTCGATGCATAATTTTTCAAACGGACTGATCGCCGAGGGCGGCGCCGAGTTCATTGATAAAGATCACACACGTATGCTGGGTTTTGCAAAAGAGTTTCATCTGCCATTGGGCGAAGTCGGCAGTTGGCAGGGACAAGCCGACGACTGGGACGCATACGAAGGCAAAGCCGGAAATTCAAACGACACAAATATCTGGGGCTTTGATCTGGGAAAGGAAGTTGATTCCATTTGGACGGCACTCGCAGAATTGTCGAAGCAAGTCCCCGACCCGCAGCATCCTGAATCCGCGCCGAATGCAAAAGAATTGGATCAACAATCCGCCGCAGACTGGATCAACCGACAAGCCGCGCATCCGCTGGCACGCATGGCCTTCGCGGATCATATCCGCTCGGAATATACCTGCGAGCCTGAAAATTTTTCACTGCTTGATCTGGCGCGCAACTCCGCCATGTATTACAGCAAACCGGGACTCTACGAACCAACCTACCGTGTCATCGGCGGCAATGACCAAATACCACGCGCCATCGCCTCCGTCCTTCCAGACCTGCGCTTAAACGCGGAAGTCACTTCCATCAATGACCAAACCGATGGAGTCACTGTCACCTATAAACAGGGAAATTCATTTCAAACCATCTCCTCTTCATTTGCAATCCTCGCCATCCCGCTGACAACAGCGCGGCTGATCGAGTTTAATCCACCGCTGCCGCAGGCACATCAACGCATGGTCAATGAGATCTCCTACGGTGCTGTGACCAAGGTCATGATCGAATATCGCAAACGCTTTTGGAAAGCCAAAGGGTGGAATGGCCGCTTGTCGACCGACCAGCAAATCGTTCTGACCTGGGAAGCGACCAGTCATATACAAAGTGAACACGGCATCCTCACCGCCTACACTGGCGGCGGCCCCGGCGCGAAGCTATCCGCCTTATCAGACCAGGAGCGGATAAACCTCGCTGTTTCCGTCATCGAAAAAATCTTCCCCGGTTCCTCCGACCTGATCGAAAATACAGCCACCATCGCATGGATCAACGAACCCTACTCACGCTGTTCCTACATGGCGCTCGCTCCCGGCCAGGTGACTTCACACTGGCAAACCCTCTTTGCGCCTGCGGGTCATTTATACTTCGCGGGCGAACACGCAACGATCTATCAAGGCTTTATGGAAGGCGCGGCGGAAAGTGGTCAACGCGCCGCACAAAATATTATCGGCATTACATCCTAGCCGCCCAAAAAGATCACGGAGAATTTATGAGTGAAGCAAGAAGAAATTTTATCGAGGGCGTCCGCGCGGAATTTCCATTACTGGTTGGCGTATTCCCATTCGGCATGATCTACGGCACCCTGGCACTCAAAGCCGGACTCTCCACACTGGCCTCGCAATTCATGTCATCGATTGTGTTCGCAGGCTCATCGCAATTTGTGGCAGCACAGTTAATTCACGATGAAGCGCCCGGCTTCGTGATCATCGTCACCATCGCAGTTGTGAATCTGCGTCACATGTTATACAGCGCATCGCTCGCGCCTTACTTAAAAAATCTTTCGTTAAAATGGAAAGTCATTCTCTCTTATTTCCTAACCGACGAAGCCTACGCGCCAAGCATCCTAAACTATGAAGCAGAAGGCGTTACACCCACAAATCATTGGTTCTTACTGGGCGCGGGATTTTCCTTATGGTTCATCTGGCAGATCAGCACCGCGATCGGAATTTTTCTTGGCACTGCCATTCCTGAATCCTGGTCATTGGATTTTGCCCTGCCCTTAACCTTTATCGCCATGGTCGTACCCGCGTTAAAAAACCGTCCCATGATCGCGGCTGCATTAACCGCAGGAATCGTTGCCTTGCTGGCTTATAGTCTTCCATTCAAGTTGGGATTGATCCTCGCCGCACTGGCAGGCATTGCAGTTGGAACGATCATGGAGAGTAGAAAATGAATATCTGGCTGATCATGTTTATCGGCGGGTTAACCACCTTTGGAATGAGATTCTCTCTGATCTTTTTATTTGGCAGGTTTGAAGTCCCGGAGACGATGCGCAAGGCATTGCATTACGTCCCGCCCGCAGTCCTCTCTGCCATCATCTTCCCCGAATTGTTGTATCGCGCAAACAGCCTCGATCTATCTTTTGACAATGTCCGTTTATTCGCGGGCATCATCGCCATTCTAGCCGCATGGTTCACAAAAAATACACTACTCACCATTCTGGCAGGCATGATCGCGTTATTAATTTTGCAATTGATATAAAAACTACACAAACATTAAAAAGATTTGATTCCCGCCCGCCTCTTTCGCACGCGACATGGCCTGCCGCGCCTGCTGGATCAACGGCTCCACTTCAGTGGATGTGCTGATGCGCGCCGCAGACGCAATCCCCGCACTGATCTTGACATTAAGCGGCGCTTCACCCTTAACCTCGATGCGGGTGCCGCGCACCCCGGCAATGATCCTCTCTGTTACTTTTTCCGCATCCGCGCCGATCACCCCCGAAAGCAAAATCACAAACTCATCCCCCGTCCAACGTCCAATGCAATCATACGGACGGCTCTTCTCACGAATGGCCTGCGCCACCACCCGCAGCACCTCATCCCCGATATCCACGCCAAACGTATCGTTGATCAGTTTAAAATTATCAATATCAAGCGAGATCAAACTCAACGGCAACGATGAACGCCGCGCACGCTCCAACTCCCCCGTAGACTGGCGGAAGAAAGCCGCGCGATTCATAAACCCTGTCAGCGCATCGAACGCCGCCTGATGCTCCAACTGATCACGTGCCATCGCAAGATTGCTCGCCAAAGACACGATCCGCTCCGCCATGCCAATTCGATTCTTCAAATCCTGATTCTTAAAAGGCCGCTGAATCGTATCGTCTGCGCCCGAAGGCGCAAGATCATCTTCTGCATTTTTTGAAGTCGTCAACAAAATATACAGGGGAATGGAAGTCTTTGCCGCACGAACCCGCGGAATAAACTGTGTGCCGCGCAGATCGCTCGTATCCCAATTCGCGATCAAAAATCGCGCCTCTCCCGAATGGACATACGGCCAGACCTGCTCACTCGAAGCAAGTTGAATCACCACGCTTTTGCCGCTCAACGCCTGTTGGATCAGAGCAAATTCTTTTGGGTCATTCTCAATCACCAGTATTTTCATTGGATGTCCTTTTTGGCTATTATACAGTCTGTTATCCCGCCCGTTTCACCCATTTTTTTCCTGAACTGATTTTAATATGAAAAGATTTAGCTCACGTTGACAAATGCCCCCTCCCATAGTAATATTTGGGGCGCCATTTGGATAATGCCGAGGTAGCTCAGTGGCAGAGCAAAGGACTCATAAGCCTTCGGTCGAGAGTTCAAATCTCTCCCTCGGCACTCAAAACAACCCATTATTTTAACGGGTTGTTTTTTTGTTTGATTTTATACGTTATCATGGAACGTTCCCGCCAAACGGGCAAAAGAACGCCATTAAATCCAGACGAACATGCAAATACAAATCGACAAACTCACCCGCAGCAAACGCAAAACAATTGCGCTCATTATTGAACGCGACGGCACACTTACCGTACGCGCACCGCTGCGCGCGCCGCAGGCCTTGATCGAAAAATTCATCAGCGAAAAAGCGGATTGGATCACACGTACCCGCCAAAAGGTCAAGGCGATTGAAGCGCCGCCCGTCAGACAATATGCAGACGGCGAAAAATTCCCATATCTCGGTTCATTCTTTAACCTGAAACTGATTCAGTCTCAACGACCTGCCCTGCAATTTGACAACGGATTCACCCTCAGCCAAACTGCCCGGTCAAAAGGCGAGTCCGCTTTCACCCGCTGGTATAAGGAACAGGCATACAAAGTCATCACTGAACGCGTCAAACAATATGCGCAGCAATATAACTTCACCCCAAAACAAGTGAAGATCAACTCTGCCAAAACCCGCTGGGGATCATGCAGTTCAAGCGGCACGCTTAATTTCACCTGGCGGCTGGTCATGGCTCCGCTGGAAGTGATCGACTATGTGGTTGTCCATGAGTTGGTTCATCTACGTGTAAAAGACCACTCTAAAAATTTCTGGGGCGCAGTTGAAGTTATTGCTCCTGAATATAAAAAGCACAGAAAGTGGCTGCGTGAAAACGGGGAAACATTAACCTTATAACGCTCAACAGATCACGAATCAAAACACCCGCCAAAGCAGGATCAAATTCCGGCGCTGGCGGGTGCTTTTTTATTTCTTGTTCTTATCAGGAAAAGGCGCGAATAATGCGTAACCCTCCCCTACTTTATTGGTTATTCCTTCAATTCTTTTTGCGGTTTTTTTATTTAGCGGCAATATTTGATGCAAATACAATTCGCCGTAAGGGGTAAGCGCCAGCAATGATTCAACTGCCACAAATGAATGATCGTACTCAGGCCCGGAGCGTTTGATGGGAGTGGTGAAATCGTCATAATCCTCAAACATCATCCTGCGCCAGTAACGCTCAAAAGACGGGTACTTTTTATTATTCAGCAACTCATTCATTAAACTGGAAAAATACGGCTTGGAACGAACACGCAGCGTGCGTCTGCGAAAATAGTGGACATTGATCAACGCCAGCCGCTCAAAACTATCCTCGCCAATGATCTCGGGAAAATTTGAAAGTGGATCAAAAATATAACGCATCAAGTTATATCCACCGACAATATGATCCGCATTGGTCAGCAAAGCAGACGGCGTGCCGTAAAAATCGATCAGGCAGTGATTGGCAATCAGGATATCGCAAAAGGCATCTGTTACAAGCACAGGCAAAGTGATACAGGCAATATGTTCCCCAATTTCTTTGAGGAAAGCCTGTGGATCAAATTGCTTCTTTTCACGGCTGTTTTCCTTGCGCACGGCCTCAAGCTCCGTCACCCCGCTCGCGGCAAACAAAAACTCCTGGCGTTCCATGGAAGTTAATTGAAAACCATCTGCCAGTTTCACCAGCATATTATCTTTAAGCAGCGTTTTCCTTGCACCGCGCTCAATATTGCTGATCGCCGACACATCCACACCTGATTTTTCGGCCAGTTCCATTTGCGTCCATCGCATATCTTCCCGCAAAGACGCCACAAGCGAGCCAAATTCAAAACGGTTCATTGCACTCCTACGTATAAAAAACTATAAAAATCTTCGAGTCTGCTCGAATTTTCCTTTGAGAAAAATATAACATTTTTTTTTGACAATATCAAGACACGGGAGATAATTATGAAGAATTTGTGCCATTTATCCTGCTCTTTACAGGCAAAGCACACATGAGGGGCATGGCAGATTGAATTTCTTGACACTGCAGCCGATGGCGCCTGCTGGACATCCATAGGGGAAAGCGCTTCGGAAATTTTTTTCAAGGGGCAGTCACTGTGACTGCCCCTTGGGGACTCATCCGCCATGACAGGCGGATTTTTTCTTCCTTTCATGTTGGTTTATACTTCCGCCATGGAACATATAACACGCTTACACGCAGATTTTCAGATAAAGATCACAGACAATGGCAATTGGCAAATAAGCGATCTGGAATTACTACATACATCCATAGCCTTGTTTGCAGAAACTCTGGGCGGAAATGAAAATTTCAAAAGCCAGCTTGGAGAAGTTCTGTTCGAAAGAACAGATACAGGCACCAGTTTAGGTCTGGCGTATAAAGACCGCATCAAGCTAAGCAAACACAGCCAATTCAGCGCATGGTCGGTGATCCACGAACTGGCGCATGTCTGGGATGCGAAGAATCAGTGGAAGTTATCACTGGCTTTGGAAAAATTCACTGGCGGAAACACTAATCTATTATTATCTTCCATCAAAAAGCGGATTCCCGGTCAATGGGACGCGGGGCCGCGCGGCGCAGAAAGCAAACCGGGGCATTACGGCAGGAAGCCGGGCGTCAATGCCGCTGGATATTTCTACGGTGACAAACCCAGCGGCGCAAACTGGCGCTTCAACCGCAAAGAGGATTTTGCAGAATCAGTTGTGATGTATTGCGGCTGGGGACGCAACAACTCGCTTTCAAAAACCGCTCACGGTAGAATTGAGCGGTATCTTCTGCCGAACGGGATGAAAGACCCGGTCTATCACATCGCCGACAACTGGTCTGACTACGCAGGCTATTTCTACCCTGAAAGCGGGGACTACACAAAAACCAAACGCTGGAAATTCATCAACGAGTTAATGACCGGCGATTCGGATCGCAGACCTTAGTCTGCATTATGCCAAACAAGCGGACTAAAGTCCGCAATCCTACTAAAAAAATGCACTGGAGCAAATACATTTATGACCGCAGTTCCTGAATCCCTGATCGAAATCCGCGAGCACAACGAACCAGACTACATGCCAATGATCGACTATCAGTCGTGGCGCGTGGCGCTGATGAACTACACAGCAGACCTGCTGCCTGAGAAGATCAACCGCATGCAAAAGCACACAGAGACCGATGAGGTTTTTGTGTTAATGAAGGGACACTGTATCTTGTTTCTCGGCGAAGGCGAAGAAAGCGTGATAAAAGTCCATGCGGTGGATATGGAATTATACAAATTGTATAACGTGAAAAGAGACGTTTGGCATTCGCATACATTCAGCGAAGATGCGCGCGTGCTGATCGTGGAAAACCGCGATACGGTTGTTGAAAATTCCCCGTTTATTGAATTGTCAGAAGATCAATGCAAGGATGTTGTTGAGTTAACGAAGAAACTCTGGAATTAACGAAAGAGGAAAGAAGAAAGATTAAAAATCTTTCTTCTTTCCTCTTTCTCTTTATTGACAAATTCAAATGTTGGCATCCCTGCCACATTTGTAACAACTTTAAACAGCCCGCCAGAGAGCGGGTATTTTTTTAGATTTTCTTCGCTCATCCCTTTGCGGGCCGAGGTGACATATAACTCGTTCATGTCTTTGCCGCCAAACACACAAGCGGACGAGTGCAATGCCGGCACGGGGATCTGCTCAAGCAGTTGGCCTGTGTTCGGATTCCATTTGGTCACTTGCGCGCCGCCCCAGAGTGCGATCCACAAATTGCCATCGGTGTCGGAGGTCATGCCATCGGGCCAGCCGAGTGATTCGGGAATCGTAATCGCCACGCGCGGATTTGCGATCTGGCCGGTGGTTACATCATAATCAAAGGCTTTGACCTGACGTGTGGGTGTATCTATGTAGTAAAAAGTTTTATGGTCCACACTCCACGCGAGGCCGTTGGAGATGGTGATGCCATCCAGCAGGCGTGTGGCTTGGTTTCCGTCAAATGAATAAAGCGAGCCGTTCGGGTCACTCTCGTTCATATCCATGGTGCCGGCGAGGAAGCGGCCTGCGGGGTCACATTTACCATCGTTCATGCGATTGGTTGGTAGTTCATCTAAAGATGCAAGAACTGTTAATTGAGCAGAATCAGGTTCGAGGTCCGCGAAGCCGAAGCGGGTGCCTAAGATGAGATTACCGTTTTTGCGCGGAGCAAGACAGCCGATGAGATCATCCAGTTCGGCAAGAATTTCCGTGTTTCGATAAACTCGTTTTTCAAGAATATCGATCCAGTAAAGGGTTTGCGTTTTTGAATCCCAGGCGGGACCTTCGCCGAGGGTGGCTTTGGCGTCGAGTAATAATTCAGTTTGCATTTAGAACCAATCCCTTTTGTAGAAGATATAGGTTGCGACCGCAGTGAGCCCAACCGAGATGCCGATAACGGTAAGAAAGGCAAACGGCTGACCTTCGCCGGGCAGGGCAACGTTCATGCCGTAGAAGGCTGCGACCAGTGACGGGAGGTTGAGGATGATCGTGAGTGCGGCCAGCGCTTTCATGACGGCGTTGAGATTGTTGGAGATGATGGATGCGAAGGCGTCCATCATGCCTGAAAGAATTTCGGTGGCGATGCTGGTCATTTGAATGGCCTGCTGATTCTCGGTCAGCACATCTTCGAGCAGGTCCTGATCTTCTTCGTAATAATTAAAGAGCTGTGTCTTTTGAACACGTTCCATCATCACTTCGTTTGAACGCAGCGCGGTTGCAAAATAGGTGAGACTCTTTTGATACTTGAGCAATTCCAAAACTTCGCGGTTACGCGTGGACTTTTGCAGTTGGTCTTCAACCAACTCTGTTGCGCGGTTGATCTCACGCAATAAGTTTAAATAGCGGGCGGAGGTTTCGAGGAAGATATACAGCGCAAGGCGGTAACGCTTGCCTGTTTTCATGAGGCGATATTTTCCATTGGCAAGCACCCGGAAGATGTCGCTGTCGTAACGGCTCACGGTGATGATCTTATTGCCAAGGATCATGATACCCAATGGGACGGTACTATATGGCACGTCGCTTTCGGGGCGATGCATGGGAATGCGAAGCAGGATGAAGGTGTAATCATCATCGCGTTCCATGCGCGCCATTTCGTCCTGGTCGAGGGAATAGTTAATATAGTCCATATCCATCCCCCAGTTGATGAGCTTTTCGATCTCTTCATGCGTTGGGTCTACAACATTGACCCATGCGCCGTTGGCGATCGTTTCGATTGTTTCGAGCCCTTGCTCAGTGGTTTTGTAAATGCTCAGCATGGCTGCCTCCTTGCGTGATATGACATCACGCAGAGGCGCGCGCGCACCTACGTGATGGTGATACTTGAATTAAATACGTCACTTCCGCCTTTTATACTGGGCGGGTTACTATCGGAAGAACTAAGGTCGCTCTCGTCTGTGTGATACATCATTTCCTTGCCTTTGCGGCTGAGTTATTTTACGCCCGTTAGTTGAATCAGACAACCTTGGATGGATTAACGTATTTCAGATTTAGGAAATACATAAGAGATATATTGTTTTTTTACCACCAAGACACAAAGGCACGAAGACACCAAGAAAAAACTTTGTGACTTGGAGTCTTGGTGACTTTGTGTCTTAGTTTTAGATACTTTATCAGGATGAAAAAACGAATTCGCTTGTGAGTGTTGTGTGAAATGCGGATGTTACTTCGAAGGCGAGTGAGAGGGCTGGAGATTTTTGTCCGTAATTTCGCGAAGCCCAGCCTTCGTAGGGTTGCACATCCCGTTGACCGTGGAGCAGTTGGCCGGCGCGGACGAGGGAGAATGAAGAATGAGGAATGAAGAATGCAGAATGGAGTGATAGCGCTATCCAGCCGTGTGGGGAGTTTAGACGAAGATCGATTCCCGATTCTCGATCTTCTATCTTCCATTCGTAATCTGGTAAAAGCCAGTGCAGGCGATAGGTGCGCGGAGTTTTGCTGCGTGAAGACAATTTATCTTCCACGACCCAGCGTTCGTTTTGATAAACAGTGACTGTGCGCTCATGTTTAATGTTGCGATATCCGCGATGATAGGCACGTGCGCGGCCTAGAATATTTTCGTCTGCTTCGACTATGTTTTTGGAAAATGCATTGGCCCAATCGAGCACGAGGAATCTTCCGGCGCGAGTCATTTGATCGCGGCCATCCACGGTGACGGTGTTATGCACACGCGTGGTCACGAGCGGATTGTCCCAGGGCGCTGCGGCGTTGTATAAATATGTACCCGCGTCCTGCGTGATGTTTAATCCGCGCCACCAGAGATCGAGATGTAACTGGTCAATGTGCGAGAGTCGACTCTTGAAATGCGAAGCGCGCAGATAGGCCCATGAATTTTGTCCGCGCAGATTCTCGGTGAGATAGGCACTTGAGTCTGCGATGCGCTCGGTGGCTTTCAAGCCAAACCACAAAGACATTTCATCCCACACGCCTGATTCCAAACTGGTCCGCAAAAATGCGCGCGCGGCGGCTTGCACGGTTGGGCGGTAATCGTCAAAGGCGGAAGCGCTCAAAGGGAAGATCAAAGCTCCATCGTTGGCACCCAGATTCGGGGTTAGGCCTGATGCGTTATCCAGCAAAGAAAAAAGCCAATGGGCAGAGCGGCCGATCGCTTGTGAAGTGCTGATCGAAAAGACATCCTGTTTAATAAAATTAATCCACAACGCAGTTTGCAGCATTACACGATGATAATTTGTGCTGTGTTGAATGTATTCGCCGTAACTTCCAATTTGATTTTGGAAAGCCCAGTTGAGCCACTTCCAACCGAGCGCGCGCCATGTTTTATTTTTGAAAAATAAACCCGCTGTATAAATTGCCGCGGCCTCGGTGACAAGATGATTATTATTTTGCGAACGGGCATACACCAGCGTGGACGGAATGCGCGACGCGTGTTCAAAAATGGATCGATGAAGAGCCGCGCGTCTTTCGTAACTGGAAGCTGGTGCAGTCTCGAAGACATGATCAGCCCAGACGAGACTCATCAACCGAATGGCAACTTCCTGTCCATTCATCCAGTGCGGACCGAGGTTCGCGGGATTGTTTTGCGTGAATGACTCAAAATATTTCCAGAAAGATTCTGCGTATTGATTATCTTGCGTGAGATGATAGGCGCGGCCGAGGGTGAAGGCAAATGCGAAGCGGGCAGGCTCCCAGAGATATTTGATGTCGTTGTGAAGAAAGATGAAAGAAGAAAGTAGTTTGTGATTGGATTCGTATGCTGTCCAGTGTTGGAGCGGTTGGGTGATGGTGAAATCGAGCGGAATTTTTTCGCCAAAGATGCGAATTTCTCCATTGACGATTTCATTTGCTTCTTTTAAGAGAATCGCTTTACCATTTTCGCTGAGAACTTGAGCGAGGTGATCGCGATTAGGCAAGGTAAACAGGGAATAGGAATTAGGAATTAGGGAAGCAGGAGTTACAGGTGTTACTCGTTTGTAATGCCCGATCTTCAACCCGAACTTATACAACGCAAACAGCGCCAGCGGACGAAGTCCCAGCTGACGTAGAAATTTAAGGCCGGTTAATATTTTTGATTTCATTTATTTAATGCGATCCAAATAAGCGAGGGCGTGAAACAAAACCGCAACTTGTAATCCGTGCAGAAATTCTCCGCGTTTGGTCATGGCGATCAATTCATCCAATGGCACAAGATGCACTTCGATATCTTCGGCATCATCGAATTCCTGAATGGCGGTTTTTTCAACATCGTACGCCAGATAAGCATACATGAGATTTGTTTGCAGCGCGGGGTTTGGATAGAACTTTCCAACTTCGATAATGTTTGAAGTTGTGTACCCTGTTTCTTCAGAAAGTTCACGCTGCACCCCAACCAGCGGACTCTCGCCATCTTCCACCACTCCGCCGGGGAATTCCCAGCAAATATCCTGAGCGCCGTGCCGAAATTGCCGGACCAAAACAACTTCCTGATTCTTTGTCAGCGCCAGCACCGATGCCCAGGTGCGGAATTCAAGCGCGGTGGCTTCGAGAAATTTACCATTTGGCAATTCCACTTTATCAAACCGATACCTCGGGCGGACGTAATTCGACTCAAGAATTTTCCACGGTTTCAGCGGCATGACTTACGAATCTCCGGATTCGATGATCTGTTTGGTTGCGCGGTTAATTTCATCCAACGATTGGCCTTTGGCTTTTTCCAAACGTTCAAAGCGTTTGCTAAATTGACTCATGGCGTAATTGACAAAGTCCTCTTCCACCAGGCCAAAGGGCACAACTTTATAACGCGCAAAGGCATCACCGATCACGCCAATGGCCGAAGGCAAAAGCATGTTCATTTGCATTTGCAGGTTATCCCATTCCTGCGGATGTTCCGCGATCAGGCGTGACAATAAATAAACGCCATAGGCAATGTGACGGGATTCATCCTGCTTGAGCAATGAGATTCCCTTTCGCAAGCCGGGCATAAGATCGTTGCGTTCGAGCATGGTGAAGAAAGCCTGATAGCCGGTTTCCGCGAGGACACCTTCCACAACCATGTTGTATGTGACAGAGGCGGCGATTTGATTCGCGGGCGAAGCATCTGTCCGCAGGGCATTTAGCGCGGATGGTAGTGATTCATAGAACAACTGATGATAATTATCGCCATGGTAGCGGCTTAAGTCCACGCCTGCTTCGGCCACTTCATCCATAAAACGGCGGAAGAAATCTGTATGTTTGGCTTCAAAAAGAAAAGTGGTCAGAAACATTTCCTCTTCGAGGCGTCCTTCCTGTGCAATGGCTTGGATCAACGGGAGCAGGTCGAGGGTCACTGCTTCTTCGCCTGCCACGAACATGGACAAAAGCAAGAGACACAGATCTTTTTCTTCATCTGTAAAACGGGACCAGTCCTGTTTATCTTTTGAGAAATCAATATCCGATGGATTCCAAATGCCGAGTTTCTTGGCCTTCTCATACAAACGCATGGGAGGCAGGTCGCGGTTAAGTCCACGGGTGGTGGTGGCGAAGGATGTATGAGACATGGGATTCTCCGGTTGTCAGAATTTTTAGAGGCAATGGTCAGTATAAACGGGGAGAGTTTTACGTGGAAGGGCTCACCCAGACTTCCGAAGTCTGCATGGAATTCTCAGCCAAGAGTCAACAAAAAGACTTCGAGGGGTCTTGCCCTGCAACAAAAACTTCGGAAGTCTTTTTAATAACCTCATGACTCATATTTGCAATTGCAGACTTCCGAAGTTCGTTCGTCTGCTCCGTGCATTATAATTTTTGACATGCCTACTACAACAGATTCCGTCCGCACGTATTACGATCAGAACACAAATTTATTTCTCAAATTCAGCAGCTCCACCAAAGCGCAAAATATCCACCGCTCCTTATGGACAGACGGTGCGCAGACTCTTGAAGAAGCGCTGAATGTATCCAACGCGCGCATTCTCAAGGAAATAGAATCAGTTGCGCCCGAACATGCGCGTTTCGCAGACCTCGGCTGCGGAGTTGG
Organism: Candidatus Villigracilis proximus; assembly: GCA_016715195.1. GTDB lineage: Bacteria > Chloroflexota > Anaerolineae > Anaerolineales > Villigracilaceae > Villigracilis > Villigracilis proximus. The sequence goes on along the minus strand of JADKBB010000012.1, from coordinate 6,612 downwards.
CGCGAGTCTCTTCTATATTTATCCGCGATTGCAAAACCCCGAATCCGCACTTGGATTAACGCTCAGCCCGGTGCAAGCCAAACTGGCACGCGGATCAGCCGAAGAATTAAATTTACAAGATCAAATCCTCTTTGCCGAAGGTGACTTTACCTCCGTGCCGCTCGCGAATCATCTGGATGCGGTCTATTCGGTCGAAGCGGTTTGTCATGCTGTTGACCCTGAAAAATATTTCCGCGAGGCTGCCCGTTTATTGCACAGCGGCGGGAAATTAATCCTCGTGGATGATTACCAAACGCCGCGTCCGCTTTCGCGAAATGAATCCAACTGGCTGAAGGCCTACATCGAAGGCTGGTACGTCCCCGGCGTGCGGACCGTGGAGCAGGTATCCGCGTGGGCTGAAAAATATAATTTGCGTTTGGTCAAAAACGAAGAACTCACTCCGCATTTGCGTCTGCGCAATCTTCCTGATCTTCTGGCGCGCGCGATTCTTTTTCTTGGCAATCTTTTACCGATCAAGCACGCGATTCTGCCGTCCATGCTGGGGAGCATGGCTTTGCAGCAATGTCTGCATATGGGCATTGTTGAATATCGGTTTTTGGTGTTTGAAAAAATTTAACCCCCACGTCCTGAGCGGAGAGACGAGCGATAGCGAGGAACGCAGCCGAAGGACAAGTAGCAAGATATCCGCCGTCCTTCGACTACGCCGCAAGATCGGCGGCTCCGCTCAGGATGTGAACTATTATGAAAAAAACCATCACTCTTCTTACCAGCGGCACTCGCGGCGATGTGACTCCGTATATTGCGCTTGGTGAAGGCTTGCGAGATGCGGGGTATAACGTCCGCGTGGCTGCGCCGGTTGGGTTTGCGAATTTATTTCGGGAAAGCAAAATAACTTTTGTACCGTTCGAAGGCAATCCATCTGATCTGCTTGTGGAACAAGGCGACCAGACTCCGCTCACGCTTGGGCGCAACTTCATCAACTCGATTCGCGCCACCCAAAACTTTATAAAGAAAGCGCGTCCGCTTTACCGGCGCATGTTACACACCGCCGCCGAAGCCTGCCGCGGCTCGGATATTCTCGTCCACGGGCTGCCGACGATCTGGGGCGCGCACATCGCCGAAGGCTTGGGCATTCCCGCCGTCCGCGCGGTGTTGCAGCCACTTGCGCCAACCCGCAGTTTCCCTTCTACACTTCTCCCTTTTTACTTCTCACTTTCCGGGATCGGGAATTGGTTCTCGCATTGGGCAGTGACTCAAGCCATCTGGCATTCGTGGCGCTCGGAAATAAACCACGCGCGTCACGCGGACTTTGGCCTGCCGCGTGCCCAATGGGCAGACCCTTCACTTCAAACATTTTCCCGCCAACCTCTCACCCTAAATGGATTCAGCAAACACATTGTCCCCCGTCCGCAAGATTGGAATGAGAAGCAGGTCATCACTGGTTATTGGAGAAGAAACGAGTTAACAAGTAAACAAGTTGACGAGTTAGAAATTCAACGATTTATTGATTCTTCCCCCAACCCCATCGCCATTGGATTCGGAAGCCCCGGCACGCAGGGATATTTGCCGATGCTCGAAGAAGCTTTGCAACTTACAAATGCTCAGGCAGTATTAACCATCCCTGAAAAATATCACGGTGAAATTAAATCAAAAAAATATTTTCCCCATTGAATATGCGCCGCATGACTGGTTGTATCCGCGAAAGTTAAAGTTGCGGCACATCACGGCGGCGCAGGGACAACTTCTGCGAGTTTACATGCCGGGATTCCCACCATCACGATGCCGCTGGCGATTGATCAATTCTTCTGGGGCGAGCGGATTCATAAAATCGGCGTCGGGCCGAAACCGATTCCACAGCGGACTTTATCGGCGGAGAAACTTGCGAACGCGATTCAAGAGTCGCTGCATGATGCTGACATGCGCGAAAGAGCAAAAACTCTCAGCGCAAGATTGGTCACAGAAAACGGAGTCCAGGCTGCGGTGAGGGTGATGCGTGATTGGGTGTAGAAAATATCAGGGGGTGGATGAATCTGATCGAGTCGAAAATCCAACAGATGCAATCATCAAAGCAAAAATGGAAAGTAAACTTCCGAGCCAATAGGGTGCTGAGATGGCGACGACGTCGAAAGAGATGCCTGCAATGGCGGGGCCAAAGATGTTTGTTAAGGCAAGCAAGGTTTGGTTACCGCCCATCAAGCGGCCTTGCTCACTATCGGGAATGCGCAACGAAACCAGCGCTGTCAGTGAAGGAATGCTGATGCCCGTTCCCAGAGCAACGACTGCAACAGGGGGGAAGATCATCCATGCCGCAGGGACAAATGCCATGCCAGCCAAACCGATGGCCATGCAAGTGAGTCCCACAGGGATGAGTTTGCGTTCACCGAAACGGGTCTGCAGTTTACCGAACAAAACACCTTGAACCAAAATGCCGCACAAACCGACATATAAATAGAAATAACTATTTTGCGCAGGAGTCCAGCCGAAGCGGGCATTGGAGTAAAGTGGAAAATTCGTCTGCAACCCGGCAAAGGCGAGGTTGAGCAGAAAAAGCACAACGAGAAAATTTTGAATATTTTTCTGACGGAAGATGCTTGTAAATTGGCCTGCCCACGAAAACACTTGTGTGATCGGCCTGGTCTCGCGTCGTTCGGGAGGTAAAGATTCGGGGAGGAAAAAGAATCCGAAGGCGGTGTTGGCAAAGGCGAAGAAAGATGCGATGAGCGCCGGAACACTGAGACCAAATCCACTGAGGGTGCCGCCGAGGATGGGGCCGGCCATGATGCCCAATCCAAAAGCGAGTTGCGAATAGTTGAGTCCTTTGGCGCGATTTTCAGCGTTGGTGGTGTCTGCCACGTAGGCGTGGGCAAGGGTCAGGTTCGAGCCGGTCAGTCCATCAATGAAGACCGCAAGAAAAATGATGGGGAGTGAATTCGCCAGTCCAAGCAGAAGGTAGGACGTGCCTGTGCCGAGCAGGCAAAGCAGCAAAATGGGCTTGCGCCCGTAACGGTCGGAGAGCGCACCGAGGATGGGACCGGAGACAAGTTGAATGGTGGAATACATCGACATCAACCCGCCCGCGATGGCGGCGCCGCCCGCTGAGGCGTGTGCCTGCACGAAGAACGGCAGCAGCGGCAGCATAATGCCGTAGCCGAGCATGTCTACAAAAACGGAAACGAGGATGATAAAGAAAGAAGGAGGCAAGGTGATTAAATAGTAAGTGGAAAGTGATGAGCGGCTGATTATACTTTCCACTTACCACTTTCCACGATCTAACATGCATTCACAAAAAACTGATTACGGAAACTCCACCACCGAGATATTATCACCAGATTGATTCACGACATACATCTTTCCATTGCCAAAAGCAATCGCAGTGGGACGTTTGAAGAGGCTATCCAGAATGAGTTTATTATCCAACGCCCAAAGGAAATTCCCTTCAGCATCGAAGACCTGCACACGCCCCAGATCATAATCAGTGACATAAATATTACCGTCTGCATCCACCGCAATGCCTTCCGGCGTGCCTTTGATGCTTGCATCTGCGCTCATCGTCCAGGAGGTCAGGAACGTGCCATCAGACGCGAATTTCTGAACAAATTTGGTTTCATAATCAGCAACGTACATATTCCCCTGCAGATCAACAGCAATACCGGTGGCATGTTTAAATTTTCCATCACCTTCGCCTTCACCACCAAACTTCATCAGGAATTTTCCATTGTTATCGAACTTCTGCACAAAAGGATTGCCGTCGTCTGTGACATATACATTACCATCCACATCCACCGCAATACCAATGGCGCGCACGAACTGCCCATCACCAGTGCCTTCGCTGCCCCATTGCGCAAGGAAGTTCCCATCTTTATCAAATTTCTGAACACGAAAATTGGCGTTATCCACCACGAAAACTTGATCATTCGCGTCGATTGCCAGTCCGCCAAAGCCCAGTGTGTTGAATTCGCCTTCACCACTGCCCTGCTTATCCCACTTCGCCAGCAGGCTGCCATCGGCATCGAAAACAAGCACGCGTTTACTTCCCGCATCACTGACATAAATATGTCCAAGCGAATTGACAGCAACGCCATACGGATCCTTCATTCCTTCCGTACTGATCACGACCTCAACTGGTGGTTCAGGGGTCACAGTCACCTCAATCACAGGAGTTTGATTCGATTCGGATGTGGAAGTTGGGGCAATCGTTTCGGGCACCCCACACGCAGCCAATAAAAGCGTACTCAAGAAAACAGCAATCAATACTCTGCTCATGTGCCTTCCTCCTCAAGAAGTTGGAAGGATTATAGAGGTATGGAACTGTATTCACCCCATACTCAAGGATGGATTTCCCTGCTACTTTTGGCTCATCCAAAACGCTCCAAACGCATCGGACTTAAACTGAAAGCGGGTTCCTGCCCATTGACCAACTCAGCCACCACCTGACCTGTGCCCGGACCAAGTGACAGCCCCAACATGGCGTGGCCTGTGGCGAGAATCAAATTGCTATGATTCGGCGAACGCCCGATGATCGGTACACCGTCGGGTGTGGTGGGGCGCAGTCCGGCCCATGTTTCTTTCACATCGAGTTTTTCATCCAGCCGCAAATATTCACGCGCAGAGTTTTCGATGCGTTGAATCCAAACGGGATTTGGTTCCATGCTGTAGTTGCCCACTTCGAGTCGGCCAGTGAAACGGAGCAATCCGTCTACGGGCGAGACTGCGATTCTGCGTTCGCCAAGAATGAGCGCATGGCTTGGCATCTGCTTCGTCGCAGACATCGTCATGCTATATCCGCGCGCCGGTTGGATGGGAATATTCAACTTCAAATCTTTTGCAACAGACGGAGTCAACGCACCAGCTGCGAGGATGACATGCTGCGCTTCAAACGTCCCCGAGCCTGTTCTTACAACTTTGACTTTCCCCTCCGCTGATTCAAATCCCGTGACCGGCGTATGCTCGATCATCTCTGCACCCATCTCACGGACACGGTCGCTTAATAGTTTGAGAAACACCGCAGGGTTGAGATGTGAGTCACCGGTGAAATGCACGCCGCCGATGATGTCGTCCAGTGCGGCGGGTTCGATCTCGTGGATTTTCGTTTTGTCATACACACTGACAGGAATTCCATGCTTCTGCATGAACTCGCCTTCGTGTTGTCCATCATGAAAAGCTTTTTCGGTTTTATATAAAAAGAGCAAACCTTTTTCCTGATACGAGCAATCAAATTTTTCTTCGGCAACGATCTGCGCAAAATTCTTCGCGCTGAGTTGACCAAGGTCATTCAACGGTTTGATACTGCGCTGCACATTGGATTCATTACAGGCAAGCACAAATTTCAAAAGCCATGAAATGTAATTCGGGTCGAGGCTGACCTTCATCCCAAACGGACTGTGCGCCGGGTCGAGCATCCACTTAAGAGCGGAGGTCACCACCCCCGGCGCCGCCAGCGGAATAATATGACTCGGCACGATGTGCCCCGCGTTGCCTGATCCGCTGCCTTTGCCGATCTCTTTCGCATCAATGATTGTGACTTTGCGCCCCGATTTCAAAAGGTAATACGCGCAGCTTAAGCCTACAGGTCCGCCGCCGATGATGAGTACATCTGATTTTGTTGTCATGTGTAACTCCAAAAGAAATCACCGCAGAGGCGCAAAGAACGCGGAGAAGAACTTTAAAATCTCTGCGCGCTCTGCGCCTCTTGCGGTTCATTTTTTCTACTAAATCCCTTTCCAAAACGGATCGCGGTCATCCACCAAAATCGTGCCTTCGAGACATGACCCATGCTTCGCCAGTGATGGTCGGGATAATCTTGGTCGCCATCCAATTGCACGCTGCCTTCAAAGATACTGCCGACGACGCTTTGTTGTTTCCAGATTTGACCCACTTGTAATTTTCCATCGCCATATAAGCAGGCGAGTTTTGCGCTGGTGCCTGTTCCGCAGGGAGAGCGGTCGTAGGCTTTGCCGGGGCAGAGGACAAAGCTTTTGCTGTCGGCTTCATCCGTTGCCGCAAATAATTCCACGTGGTCAATCTCTGCGCCGTTCGCGCCGGTGATGCCGTTTGCAATGAATTGTTCACGCACGCGCCATGAAAATTCAGTTAACGCTTCGAGATTTTGCATGTTGATTTCAAGTCCGTGGTCGTGGCAGAGGAAGAACCAGTTGCCGCCGTATGCTACATCGCCGTGGATGGTTTTGCCGTCAACGGTGACAGGGACGTGAGTCAAGTGGCGATAAGCGGGGATGTTTTGGACGGAGACTTTATTGGGATATAACGACGGGTCTCGATACGCCGCTTCGCGGCTACTCGACCCTCGGTGTAAGGTAGCTTCAACAACCCCAACAGGAGTCTCCACCCGAATCACGCCAGGTTGGACTTTTCCCAGATATGCAAGAGATGCAATGAGACCGATAGTGCCGTGTCCGCACATGCCGAGGTAGCCGACGTTGTTAAAGAAGATGACTCCGAATTGACAGGTCGGGTCGGCGGGTTCGACGAGCAATGCGCCGACGAGGACGTCTGAGCCGCGGGGTTCGTTGAGGACGGTGGTACGGAAGTCGTCGTGGTCTTTTTTCAGCTTGGATAATTTATCAGCAACGGAACCAGTTCCGAGGTCGAAGG